>NZ_KB889922.1 GCF_000372805.1 Marinobacter gelidimuriae
AAGACCTTCCCGCGCAAATCCGCCGCAATGCCGGAGCCAAATGGTTTGAGTCTTATCAGGCCTCGCTCAAAGGTCTACGCAGCCGGCCCACCGTTCGGGCGAAGCACAAAAAGCGGAACTGTTACGTCACCAATGAGTTGTTCGACGTTCANNCGTTAGACGAAGACCGCTGCCTGATTCAGTTGAAGGTTAATTCTGGCAAACGCCATCGCGGTCAGTACCTGACCGGCGTGGTCATGCCGTTCGCGGCGAAAGCCGCGGGCAAGGCCTTGTATGTGTCACGCAAAGGACGCCGATTCTGGTTGTCGATGAGTTTCGACAAAGAGCTGGAGGTGAAGAGCGAGAGCGCCGTTCGGCAGTACGCCGCCTTGCTCACCGATGAAGAACTGAAAAGCCAAGTAGAAGGCTTTGACTTGGGCGTGAAACGCCAGGTCACAGGGTCATCGGGCGATGTGTATCACTTGCCGGGCGAGGCTCTTGTGGCTTTGGCTAAACTGGAAGATCGCCGCGCTCGGTATCAACGTCGATACGCTCGAATGGCCCGCGCCAACGACCGCACAGCCAGCACCGTGAAGCGAAAGCGTACCGGTGGCGAGAAAAGGACTCAGCAACACATAGCCCGCTGTAGTGAAAAAAGAGCACACATTCAGAACAACAACTCGCACCACATTGCCAAGAAAATTGCGGATAACACCCCGCTCATTGCGGCTTTTGAAGACATCAAGATCAGCAATATGGTGCGCAAACCCAAAGCGAAACTCTGTGAAGACACCGGGCGCTGGCTGGCCAGCGGGGCCAGCGCGAAGCGTGGGCTTAATAAAGCCATCCACTCAGTGAACATGGGCCAGATTCGCCAGTTCACCGCGTACAAACTGAAAGACCGTGGCAAGCTGATGGTGCGGGTAAAACCGCACTATTCCAGCCAAGAATGCTCTCAGTGTGGCCACACTGAAAAAGGCAACCGACCGTCGCAAGCGACGTTCCAGTGCCTGAATTGCGGTTTTGCCGCCAACGCCGATGATAACGCCGCGGGTGTTATCAAAAAACGAGGCATCACGCACGTTCGGAGTGAGGCGTTTTCGATAGAGAAAACACCCCGAACCCTCAAAGTGCGACGAAAGAAAACGAATAAGGCGCAAGAACTGGCGTCTTCAGGAAGCGGAGATTGTGTAAGACCTGGCATTCAGGCGGTAATCAGTGATGCTCTGAATTCTCGACAGACGAGAGAAAATTCTTGTCCTTTAGAAGCTCGTGGCTTGAGTCACGAGTAGTTCACAAACCTTGAACCTGAATTTCGGGACCCATAGATCGCCTACCCTGTCGTGTTTCCAACGTGTGCAGGTAGTGTCTCTGGCGGCTGTGACGATTCGATGTCGTTTAGATGTCATTCTGATGAAAAGCAGTTGAAAGTCTTAAGACGGGAGTGTGAAATCTACCCGGTCCCCGTCCTGGGCAACCTTTATACGATTCGGCAAGTCCGGGTTCGTGCTCTGGCGCCAGTTATCCAGCTCGTGGCTGATGTGGATGAGCCATGCCCGGGCCGGATCTACGGTTTGAATGCAATCCAGAGCCATGGTCCAGTCGTTATGGCCTTTCGGCTGACCAGACGGCGGGAATGTGCAGTCTATTGCCAGTCCATCAGGCTTCATTGTTTGTAAAAAGTGTTGGGTGTCATGGGGCAGGCCACGAGTATCGGTCAGATAGGCAAACGTGGGGCCACCCGTAACTTCGAAGACATAGCCGAAGGTGGGCTTCGAGTGGATCAATGGCACAGGTGTGACCTTTAATCCACCGATTTCAAATGCAGAGAACGCTTTTTGAGGGTTGAAATCCAGTATGCCAGGATGGCGGAACAGATCGGCGCAGCCGTCAGGGTCAGGCGGCATGAACACGGGGATACTCGGCCCTTTGCCCCAGCGCAGGTGAAACAGCCCCTGAACATGGTCAGGGTGAAAATGCGTCAGCACAATGGCGTCCAAGTCGCCGGGAGCAAAGCGTTTGTGCAGATCCATCAGGCCGCCATCAATCAGAATGCGGGTGGTTCCTGATTCGATCAGGGCAGAGCAGGGCTCGCGCGCAAAGGTCGCGTTCGTTTTGGCGACGGAACAGGCCGCGCAACAACAACCGTAAAGTGGCACACCACCGGCAGCGCCCGTTCCTAAAAGGTTATCCGCATCGGGTGCTCCCAGAAGGGGCTGGGTCCAGACCGGCCTTAGGGTTTGCCAGGCACTGGAACGAGCGTTGAGGATAATCCTTCAAAGTTAAACAGATGTGACAGCCAGAAGGCGTTTTTTTTCACTGTTGCTCAACACCCTTCACAGAGGCCACTTCGGTGCTCAGAGGCGCTCGACGGAACTCCTTGAGCATGAACGGGCGGACGCTTGCCATGCTGGGGCCATCCTGATTCAAGTCTGGTTTCGCTCCCAGTTGAAAGCCGGGCAACCCGCTTCCGGTCGCCAGGAATGGCGCAAGTAATTCCGGATTGCCGCTGATCACGTGAACAATAACGTCCCGGCTGGCGCCTTCGCCGGTCACCAGCGGTGCCGGCTGGTGATCGCCTAACAGCACCAGCAGGGTATTCTCATCTACATGGCGCGTTGCATAGCCTGTCGCCACGTTCAGCGCGTAATCGATAGCAAGGGCGTAGTGTTCACGAACTCGCTCAGGCTCCCGCCACAGGCTGGCAGGTGTTTCGCCGGCGCCTTCCCACTGATTGAATGCTGTGCCGTTGCCAACACTGTCCCAATCGTCCAGCACCGGTAAAATAGGCACCCAGGGAGCATGGCTGCTGATCAGAGCGACTTCTGCAAACATCGGCCCAACGGTTTGTTCACGAACGCTGCGCTGAAACCAGGACCAAGTGTACTGATCCGGCATGGTCACCCAGTTAAACGGAGGCCCCTGGTAATCCATGGTGGTGGATTCGTAAATACGGTTGTAGCCGAATGCCTGGCCTTCTGGCCAGTCTTGGGTAATAGCCGGCATCACCGCGACGGTATCGTGGCCGGTTCCCGCCATATCGTCTATCAGTGTGGGGTAGTTGCTGGCTAGCAAAATCTCGTAGTCCAGCTGGGTATCAATCCACTGGCCGCTTAGCATCGTGGCGTGCGCCAGCCAGGATTGCCCGCCTTGCACCGGTGACCGCAAGCGGCCAGACACCATGTACAGGCCCGCTGCGCTAACGGCGGCTTCCATTTTGTCGAGACGGGGGCCAATAAGGTGCTTAAAGCGGTTGTCTGCGAGGCTGGAAATACCGTAGGATTCGATAAACCCGAAAATTACATCGGTGTTGGCCAGGCCGGTCAGGGCCACAGGCTTTCCTGCCGCCGGATCGTTCGCCAAACTCTGGCTGAACTCAGCCGTTGACCGACGGGTGTCGATAGCCAGCTGTATCTGATTGGTTGTTAGCTGCGCAGCGCTAAGGCTCACCACCGACTGGGGCGCAAATGACACCGCCACCACCAGCAAACCGGTGGCAAAAGCCGCTTTGCCAAAACCGGAGTGCGGGCCGCCGGCAAGGCGGCTTAGCAGTTTGCTTACCCAGAATGCCAAGCCGCAAAATGCCAGCAGTAAAGCCAGCAATATCAGCAATGAAAGGCCAGTGCCGAGGTTACTTAGCATCAGATCGACCACAGAGCCGACCACTCCCAGTTCCAGATAAAGGTTGAGTCCCCGCCCGAGACTTTGGCGAACCAGCAGATCGCTCAGCGTAAATAACGCCAACACGGCGTACAGCGTACCCACCACGCCGGCCAGCACCCGGGTAAATAAAGAGGGCGATAATAGGCTAAACACCGCACATACCATTAGCGCCTCGGCGGCAACCCAGGGAATCCATGGGTAACGCGGCAACAGTAACGCCAGCAACAGACCATTAAACAGCAACAACGTGAGCGCAAAACGCTTCAAAAGGGGACTTCCTTTAAGAGAGGGCGCCCGCCGGTGGGGTGCCCTGTTTTGATATCGACAAAAAAACAGATACGTATGGGGCGGGGTTTTCGGATTGCCAGGCGTGTAAAATGTCGCTCAAGTATTTAGCCGCATGGCGCATAGCCATTAGCCGGCTGTACGATACTGCAAAATAAGACCGACAATTTCATGATCACTTTTCGTCGATGCTAGAGAATCATTCAGAGATGTTCTCTGGGGCAAGTGAATGTTGAATTTAGAGCGTAAAATATTTTCCACTTGGCTATCAACAGTTGGGTCAAAGTCTTTTCCAACATAAATACGAATGCGCTGATAAATAAATTCTTTATTGGCCATTAAAATCATTTCTGTTATTTAGCATTAAAGTGTTTTCCAATATCTTGCTGGGTAACCTGAGCAGGTTGTTTTCGAATAATGACCAGCGCGATTCCGCCGAGAATGGCGCCGGAAGCCAGCGCCAATCGCAAGGTTATAGATTCGTCCAGAAAAACAATGCCGCCTGCGGCTGCAATCACGGGAACACTGAGCTGTATGATCGCCGCGTTCGTGGCTTTTAGCATGGGCATTGCCATGTACCATACAACATACCCCAGCCCGGACGTGAGCGCACCTGAGATAATTGCGTACCAGATGCCCGCAACATCCAAAGAAAGCCGGCTCAGCATGAAAATACTTAAAGCGACCGTAAAGGCAACGGCGCGCGTAAAGTTCCCGGCGCTTATGCGAACGGGGTCGCCTGCGCCTCTCCCGCGCAGAGAATAAACACCCCAGCAAACTCCGGCTCCCAGCATCAAGAGGGAACTGGCCAATGGCGGTGTGGTTGACAAACCAGGCAAAAACAACAGCAATAGCCCGCCAAAAGCGAGCGCAAGGCCGGCTAATTGCAGCTTGAGCAGGCGTTCTCCCACCCACAAACCGTAAACAATCATGGTGACTTGAACCGCGCCGAACAACAGCAGTGCGCCTGTGGCAGTGGGCAAGCTCACATAGGCAAATGAAAAACCCGCCGCGTAGGCGAACAAGGCGGCAGCAGACCACCAGCTTCCGCTGCCGCCCCTGGGCCGGTTGCTGATCCGCACGGCCAGCATCAGAACAATCGCACCCGAAATCAAACGGATCGCCGTAAAGCTCGCAGCATCAATATCCGTGTGTTTCAGGGCCATCCGGGCGAGCACCGAATTGCTGGCAAAGGCAATCATGGCGAGGGTTGTCAGAATGATTATTCGCATAAGAAACGCTCTATCTGACGGCTTGTTGCCACCACGTCAGCCTGTCCATTACTCCCACAAGGAGCATTTGCTTGCTGGCGAAAGGGCGGAACGCGCCAACGGGTATGTGCTCCGGCGAGCGCCGCAAATGGGTTTGACGGGCTTGTTATATTTGCTTGTGGCTGCCATCACACATTGGCTGTGATGCTGTTGATTTGCAGCCGCAAAAAAATACCTTTTTCGTTTCTGATGCCGCGTATTTCACGGGTCTAAAATCTGAGCCACTATGAGAACCGTCGCAAAAAGGCTGTTTTGCGCTTTTACCACAAGCACACCAAAAGTAATTTTTGCCAGATTCCACTTCCACTGCATAGGGCGTATCAGATGCTCGAATGGCTTTTGTCATTATTATTCTCTCTCAATGATCGAATGAACATACCGCACTGAGTCTACACCAATACTTGCCGCGTATTAGCAATGTAGTGATGGATCTGGCGCTCAACTTTGGCGCCAATCATGACGTCGGGACGGCGACCGTTAGGGCAGGGCATACTGGGTGTTGTGCCAAATAACCGGCAGATTAAAGGGCGCTCCCCGTAAACCGTGCAACCATTGGGGCCGAGGTGCACACAGCTAAGGTCACCAAGTGCGGCTTCATGTTCGGCGTCAGTTTTTACAGGCAGGCGCGATATTTCTTCCGAAGACGTCGTCACCGGCCCGCAACAATCGTGACAACCCGCCACACACTCGAACGATGGAATCTGCTCACGCAGACGCGCGATAATATCTCGATTTTTGTACATCTATACCCGCCACTTGCCTAAACATAAACTGTGGTTCAAAAAAACCCATTCTACCGATATAGCGCGCAGATTTTGTTGCCCGAGGGGTCTCTCAAATAGGCAATATATAAGGTTCCGTTGGTTCCCCCGCGAAGGCCGGGTGGGTTTTCGCATGACGTGCCACCATTGGCAATACCGGCAGAGTGCCAGGCATCAACTGTTGCGGAATTTTCTGCGGAAAAGCCGATAGTGGTGCCGTTGCCATGACAAGCGGGTTCGCCATCAATCGGCTTTCCTATCGCAAAAGTGCCGCTTTTCGTTCTATAAAAGCAGCGCCCTTTGTCATCCACCAAACCAGAATCGTGCCCTAAAGAGCCAAGAATAGCATCGTAAAAGATCTTTGATTCCTGAACATCGTTTGCACCAACCATAATGTGACTGAACATGCCTGCTCCCAGTATAAAATGCGAATGTGCTGCAATGGGCTGTGTTACCCAAAACGGAGGTATTGTCAGGGGAAAGCGAAGGCGTAACAAGCCGATATTTATTCGCCATACACACCCTACAATACCATTTTGAGCCTGGTGCCGCCGTCGGTAAGATAGTGTCCACTTATTCCTTAGTGGACACTAACCATGAACAGCGTAAGCGTGACCCGCCGGTATCGAAAACGCCGTCAATACGCCCCAGAATTCTTACTTTATACCTCTTGATACAGTTTGCTGCCTTTCTGGCGGAACTTTTCTGCCTGTTCTTCCATGCCTTTCATTACCGCCTCTTGGCTACCGTTAAGCCCGTGTTGGGTGGCATAATCCCGGACTTCTTGGCTGATTTTCATGGAGCAGAACTTCGGCCCGCACATAGAACAAAAATGCGCCACTTTAGCGGAATCTTTCGGCAGGGTTTCGTCGTGGTACTCCCGCGCGGTGTCAGGGTCTAGCCCCAGGTTGAACTGGTCTTCCCAGCGGAACTCAAAGCGTGCCTTGGAAAGTGCGTTATCTCGCCGTTGGGACGCAGGGTGCCCCTTGGCCAAGTCCGCTGCGTGGGCTGCGATCTTGTAGGTAATAATACCTGTTTTAACGTCATTTTTATTGGGTAAGCCAAGGTGCTCTTTCGGGGTTACATAGCAGAGCATCGCGCAACCAAACCAGCCAATCATCGCCGCGCCAATACCAGAGGTAATATGGTCGTAGCCTGGTGCGATATCGGTTACAAGCGGCCCCAGGGTATAGAAAGGCGCTTCGTCGCAGTATTCCAACTGCTTGTCCATGTTCTCTTTAACAAGGTGCATGGGTACATGGCCGGGGCCCTCAATCATCACCTGTACATCATGCTTCCAGGCGATATGTGTTAGCTCACCCAGGGTTTTAAGCTCCGCCATCTGGGCTTCGTCGTTGGCATCCGCCACCGAACCGGGGCGCAGGCCATCGCCCAAGGAAAACGCCACATCGTATTGTTTGCAGATTTCGCAGATGTCTTCGAAGTGGGTATAAAGAAAGCTCTCCTGGTGATGGTACAAACACCACTTGGCCATAATGGATCCGCCGCGGCTGACAATGCCGGTGACCCGTTTGGCTGTCAGCGGGACATAGCGCAATAGCACACCTGCGTGAATGGTAAAGTAATCCACGCCCTGTTCGGCTTGCTCAATCAGCGTGTCGCGAAAAACTTCCCAGGTGAGGTCTTCAGCAACGCCTTTGACCTTTTCCAGCGCCTGATAGATCGGCACAGTGCCAATCGGAACCGGCGAATTGCGCAGTATCCATTCACGGGTTTCGTGAATATTCTGTCCAGTCGAGAGATCCATAATGGTGTCCGCACCCCAGCGGATGCCCCAGGTCATCTTATCCACCTCTTCCTCAATGGAGGAGGTTACTGCGGAGTTCCCCAGGTTGCCGTTAATCTTGACTAAAAAGTTACGGCCAATAATCATCGGTTCGCTTTCCGGATGATTGATATTATTGGGAATTATCGCGCGCCCACGGAAAACTTCGTCGCGCACAAACTCGGGTGTAATATCCTCTGGTAAGCTGGCACCGAAGTTCTGACCAGGGTGCTGATGGCCCAAAATACGCTCAACCTCAGCAGTGCCCAGCGTTTGGCGTCGCTGGTTTTCGCGGATGGCAATAAACTCCATCTCTGGGGTAATAATACCTTGGCGCGCGTAGTAGAGCTGAGTAACGTTCTTTCCTGGCTTCGCCCGCAGCGGGGTGCGGGTCAAATCAAAGCGAAGTTGTGCAAGGGTGGGGTCGTTAGCTCGGCGCTTGCCGTACTCCGAGGTGTGGCCTGCCAAGAATTCAGTGTCGTTGCGCTCTTCAATCCAGGCATGGCGAAGGGGGGGTAAGCCGTGGCGTAAATCGTTGCTGGCGGTTGGGTCGGTGTAAGGGCCGGAGGTATCGTAGACCAACAGTGGCGGGTTTTCTTCATCAATGCCTGTGGTTTTGGTGGGCGAAAGCGAGATTTCCCGGAACGGCACACGGATATCCGGACGTGAACCTTCAATATACACCTTACGCGAGCCGGGCAGCGGCTGAATAGCAGCGGCATCGACTTGAGCTGTTTTGGCTAAAAAGTGGCTAGTTTTACTCATTACGGTCGTCTTCCTTTAGTTCTAATTGTGGTTGTTGTATTGGGTTCGTTGGCTAAGTTTGACAAGGCGGGCGGGGGGGAGGTGTCAGGCAGGCGTGTACTTAGCCATCCAAGCTCTATTGGCATGGCGGCCTGAAATTCATCGCTTTCGTAGATGCCAATCCAGGCATCAAAGGGGTTTTGGGCGCCGCGCAGTGTGGTGGGCGTGGGTAGGTCTGGCAACGTAAGGCTTTTAAAAGCAGCTAGGGCGCAGGCGTGCCAATCTTTCTGGCAGTCGCTGGTAACATTAATAAAACGGTGTCTCATGATCGGTGATTCCTCCGGGAGCAATGATCCGGAGGGCGAGCGAAGGAGATCGAGGAAATGGCGGAGAAGATAGGCATGAAATTAAGCCAAGGCCATCGCTTGATCCCTACGCCGGTACCCGCGTTGCCAGTGGCAATGCATTAGCCGGATCAGGTTCAGCGGGACCAGTGCTTGGTTAACCGTTAATACGATTACACCCTGCACCATCTCAGCCGGATTCACCGGCACCCCGTCAAGCTGTTCTACGATAAATATTAGTAGCAGGAGAGGGGGAATGCAATAGAAAAGCCTGCATTGGGTATTTTCGGCCAAGCGCGCAGGGCACGCGATTTTTGTTGGCTCTTTGGACGGCTACCTGTAGAGGCCCTGATCAAGCCCAGAACGCTCGCTCGCGTGGCTAAACAAGCTCTTTACCTCTCGCGTTATCCCGTATGCTGTCCTGTGCATGGCTCTGCGCGGACATACTAAAAAAAAGAAAAACCAGTAAGCAAAATCCCGTGCTCCATACAAAAATCACTTTTAAATAGACGGTTATTTTTTTCTGAGCCGTCGGGTTAGGCTTTTCGGAGAAACCGAAGTAATCCGCACCGAACAGGCCAACCCCGCAACCCTCACAATAGTTTTTCGAATACGAAATCCTTAGCGCTGAAGGCTCAAATACTTTCCGACAACTATAGCAGCTAGGCATAGTGATCACTGATTCCTTGGAGTCATAACGTGGCCAGTATGCGCTTATGCTCAGTACGAATCCCGAACTTGAGTCAGGGCTTTTTGGTGGAATAATCGGTGTCTGCGAAAACCTTTGAAAGAATCGCTTGCTCAATATAACTGCGTTGCCCGGGTTTGGCTGGCAGCCTGACGGTGAGGTGAATCTCGCTGACTACCGGAAATACAAAGAATCAATCCTCGCCGCGCACGTATTTGAACGGCTGCTTATGTGCGTTTAGTCGACAACGAATAGCGAGTGCGTCATGGGAAACGCTTGCGATCTGGCACCATGGGCATAGGATAAAGGTGATTAGAAAAGGTATCTCATTGTGTGGAGGAAAGGGATATGAAGTGGATTATTTTGATCATTATTGGCGCTGTTGTGGCTTTCTGGCTTTTTCGGGGCCGCGGCAGTAACAGCATTGAAGATCCTGAGGTGAAAATATTCGAGGAAAAGGATTACTACCTCACATCCGATGACAGCAAATCCGATAACAAGTCGTCCTCTGACGACAATAACCCGCGTCACTGAGTTGTTGTCGTAGTAGCTGAGTTGAGCCGCCGATGTTTCTGCCCTAGCTGTCGTCTAAATGTTTGCCCAGCATCGCGTGATACAGTTCCCGGTCGCCGATGGCGCCGGTGATCTGACCATTCTCTTCCACCAGCAGGCTATGACCGGTGAAGTACCGAATCTCCACGGCATCCCGCAAGGGGGTGTCTGGTGCGATGCGGGTGGGCTGCTGGGCCAGGCTTTCGATGGCCTGACCTTCTTGCCAAAGCTGGGTCTGGAAGGTTTGGCCACCGCTGGTGACCACCGCCTTTTCCGCTACATCCGGTGTGTGTAGCCAGATACCGTAGCGTTTATTGATGCAACGATTACCGCTGGCGTCTTCCTGTATCTGCCCGATAGGCAACGCCAGGGAACGCGCGGCCAGAACATTGAGCGGATTGGTGCTGGCAACAAAGCTTTTGACGTAATCGTTCGCGGGTTGCAGCACAATGGCTTCCGGTTTGCCATGTTGAACGATCTGGCCGTCCTTCATAATCGCAATGTGCGAGCCCAGCTTTAGTGCTTCATCCAAATCATGACTGACGAACACAATCGTTTTCTGCAGTTCTTCCTGCAGGGTCAGCAGTTCGTCTTGCAACTGGTTACGAATCAGCGGGTCAAGGGCAGAGAAGGGCTCGTCCATCAGCAGAATTTCCGATTCCGTTGCCAATGCCCGGGCCAGCCCCACCCGCTGCAGCATACCGCCAGACAGCTCGGCCGGTCTGGACTTGGCCCAACCGGAGAGGCCAACCAGCTCCAATTGACGCGCGACCTTCTTGCGGCGCTCGGCCTTGCCCAGGCCCTGCAGCTCCAGACCAAAAGCGACGTTGTCTTCCACCGTCAGCCAGGGCATCAGGGCGAAGTTCTGAAACACCATGGAGATGCGACGGGTACGAATGTCCCGCTGAACTTTATCGCTGGCCTGGGTGAAATCCACCATCTCGCCATTGTGTTTAATGCGTATAGCGCCACTGGTGACATCGTTCAAACCGTTGACGCAGCGCAACAAGCTGGACTTGCCGGAACCGGACAGCCCCATCAAAACGCAAATCTCACCTTTCTTGACACTCAGGCTGGCGTTCTGCACACCGACTACTAATCCGGTCTGGTCACGGATAGCGGCCCGGTCAAGGCCCTGTTCAATCAGCGGCAACGCGCGTTTGGGGTTTTTGCCGAAGACGACGTTTACATTCTCAAATTCGATCATGATGACGTCTCCTTAGCATCACTTTGGCGGAAGAACCGGTCCATCCAGATGGCCAACAGCACAATCGCCAGACCGGCTTCAAAGCCTTTGCCGATATCGACCGTATTCAAAGCCCGAACCACCGGGACACCCAAGCCATCGGCGCCTACCAAGGCAGCAATAACAACCATTGAGAGCGACAACATGATGCACTGGGTAATACCGGCCCCAATGGAGCTCATGGCAGCGGGCAGCTCAACCTTGAACAACAGTTGCCGGTTGGTGCAGCCAAAGGCCTTGCCCGCTTCGACCAATTCTTTTGGAACCTGGGAGATGCCCAGGTGAGTCAGGCGCACCGGGGCGGCGATGGCAAAGATCACGGTTGAGATCACGCCAGGGACCACCCCCAGACCGAACAGAGTCAGCGTCGGGATCAGGTAAACAAAGGGTGGGATGGTCTGCATCAGATCCAGCACCGGTTGCAGGAATTTGTACAGCCAACGGCTATGAGCCGCATAAATGCCCAGAGGAATGCCGATCACCACACACAATAGGGTGGCGTACAACACCAGCGACAGCGTCGCCATGGTGTCTTCCCAGTAACCAATATTCCAAATCAGCAAAAAGCTAAAGGCGGTAAAAGCGGTCAATCCCCAACGGCGATGACGAAGGTGTGCCGCCACAGTAAAAAGCAATACCAGAGCGCCAGGCGGTACCCATAAC
Source organism: Marinobacter gelidimuriae (assembly GCF_000372805.1). Lineage (GTDB taxonomy): Bacteria > Pseudomonadota > Gammaproteobacteria > Pseudomonadales > Oleiphilaceae > Marinobacter > Marinobacter gelidimuriae. Next base: position 11,983 of record NZ_KB889922.1, read on the forward strand.
AGGGCCTCTGTCAGGCCGTGGATCATGCTACTCAGGGTATCGGAAACAGCGTCGAAAAAGCCGCTGAAATTAACGACGAGAAAATCAACAATGCCTTCGACGAAGTCGCCGAAAGGCAGTTGGTGCTTAGTTATCCAGCTCATGGTGTTCAGTCTTATTGGGTGCAGGCCTTGGCCGACACCGGAAATGGGAGGTGTTCGTTACACAATCGGGCGCCCTGAACCGGTCAGTTCAGAGCGCCACCAAAGTATTCTCTACAGAATTCTCATCAGTGCTTTCTTCAGTACTACTTCAGGGATGCCTTAACGGCAGGCAGCGCTGCATCGCCGTTCAAGGTCGTGACACCTTTGAGCCAGCCATCCAGTACGGCCGGGTTGTTGGCGAGCCAAGTGTGAGCAGCATCCCGTGGCTCTTCGCCGTCGTTCAGAATGGCGCCCATCACTTCGTTTTCCATGGACAGTGAAAACGTCATGTTCGTTAGCAGCTTGCCCACGTTCGGGCACTCGTTCAGGTAATTCTTGCGCACGTTGGTGTGAACGGTTGCGCCGCCGTAGTTGGGGCCAAAGAAGTCGTCACCACCGTTCAGGTAGGCCATGTCATGATTGGCGTTCATGGGGTGCGGTTCCCACCCCAGGAATACCACCCATTCATTACGACGAACTGCGCGGCCCACCTGGGACAGCATGCCAGCTTCGCTGGACTCCACGAGCCGGAACTCACCAAGACCGAACGCATCCTGGCCGACCATGTCCTGAATCAGACGGTTACCATCGTTGCCGGGCTCAATGCCATAGATACGGCCGTCAAATTGGTCGGCGTGCTTGGCAATGTCGGCAAAACTGGTCACACCGGCATCGTAGACATACTGCGGTACCGCCAAGGTGTATTTGGCGCCTTCCAGGTTAGTGATGACGGTTTCAACATCACCGCTTTCCAGGTAAGGACGCACGTCTGCGTCCATGGTGGGCATCCAGTTGCCCAGAAACACGTCAATGTCTTTGTTCTGGAGCGACCGGTAAGCCACGGGCACCGACAGCACTTTCGCTTTTGGCTCGTAGCCCATGCCTTCCAGTACTTCGGAGGCCAGCGCGGTGGTGGCAGTGATGTCGGTCCAGCCAACATCGGCAAAACGAACGGTTTGACATTCGGTGTTCGGGGCCGCCACGGCAGCGCCACTGATAGCAAGGCCAGCACAGGCCAAAACAAGCTTTTTCATTTGTCGTTCTCTTTTATGGATTGTCGGTCACAGCGTTAGCGCTGTGCATTTTTCCAATCAGGGTGCCCGCACAGGGTGGCTCTAGTGCCACGGGTGTGAACCGCGCATTGAAAGATGGTAGGCGCTGTCCGTGGCTCTTCGCCCCGGAGCGGATCGAATGCCGATAGCGCTCAGGTTTGAACGATCACCCAAAAAGTTGAACAAGCGTTCAATGAATATAGGTTAATGGTATGAAGCCTAAATATCAAACGCGCAAAAAAAAAGCCCGAACAATAAGGATTTAGCTTTAAAAGTGGTTAAAAGCGGTAGGGCAGTAACGAAAATTATTTAGAAGACAAAGGAAAGAAGCCTCTGAAAAGCGCTTCAGCGCGAGGAATAAACCTATCAACACCCGTTTTTCAAACCCCTAACGTAAATCCCCTACCGTAAAAAGTATCGTAACTATTCAGCTCAAATTTTCTAAAAAAGTTCTTGACAGGGTTTTGGTCCCAATTTCATGAATTTAGGCCACACTCAACGCAAACCCATAAAGCGGCGCGCAAGGCCTCCAGGATCCCTTCACGGCCCTTTCGTTTTGTTGTCCATCCCCGGGGCGACGTCGATTTGAAAAACCCCGTCAAATCCGCGCTCAGGACGAAAAATTCGACCTGAAAAAGTCGTGCGATAATAATGCATCACTCNACGGTACTCAGATCCATGAAGATCACTAACATTGATGTCGACGCTGCGCTGGCGGACGTCAGACAACAACGCCAAGCAGACACAACCGTCGCGCCTTCCATGCGGACGGCCATCGAGTTGCTGATGGTGCTGGTCCAGAGACTGAGTGGGCGGATTAACACCCACAGTGCAAACAGCCGTAAGCCGCCGTCTCAGGATCCGGAT
>NZ_KB889923.1 GCF_000372805.1 Marinobacter gelidimuriae
GCGAGAACTTCAGCGCGCCTGGGAGCAGGATAAACAGGTGTGGGCTCAACGGATGCACACGCTACTGAACATCATGACCGACAGCGTCGACGACGGCGGCGGCGGCCTGCCACCGGACAAAGCGCAGCGGTGGCGTAAGGTGTACCGACGCTGCCTGGCAAAAGCGCAAAAAGAGTGCCCGCCACCGGATGAAAGCCAACGCCAGGGCAAACGCGGGCGGCTCAAACGCACGCGGGCCCGCAACCTGCTGGAGCGGCTGATCGCCTACGAATCGGATGTGCTACGCTTCCTCGACAATCCAGAGGGTCCGTTTACCAACAACCAAGGTGAGCGAGACATCCGTATGTTCAAAGTGCAGCAGAAAATATCGGGTTGTTTTCGATCCTTTGAAGGAGCCGAGATCTTCTGTCGCGTGCGCAGCTATCTGTCGACGGCGCGCAAGCAGAACGTGTCTGCCTCGAAAGCCCTGATGCATTTGTTCGAGGGGAGTGTGCCGCCGTTCATGGCGGTGGGTGCGGGTAATGATACGACTGTTTTAAATCAAACCAGCTGAATAGTTACGAACAATTAAACACCCCCCGCCAACAGGGCTCTTATAGACGCGAACAGCAAGGGGGGCGCATCCGGTAAACCAACCGTTATGAACGGAAAGCAGATGGCCCAAAGAATCGCAACGACCACCATTCCGATGATGGTCTGTAATGAAAGTGATTGGTTTGTCATTGCGTTATTTTTCACCCTTAATCGATATCTGATGGCCTATACCTTCTAACGGAATCTCATCAATCACTTTGAGGGACTCTGAGTCGAGCACCCAAAGCTTGCTCTCGGTGCGACTGGTAATCAGCAGCTGGCCATTCCGGGGGGATACAGCGAGGTGATAAGGTGCCGGCGCCAGTGCCGCGCTTTGGCGAGTTCCGCTGGCCAGCTCAATCCGAACGACCCGATTACTGCCCTTGCTGGTGGCGTAAAGTACCTGGCCGTCTTCGCTCAAACCAACGCCATGGGGTTCCTCCCCAACTTCGTACGTTGCCGCCACGGTGCCACTCGAAAGCTCAACGACGACAACTTGGCCGGAGGTACCGTTATTGACATAAAGCCGCTCGTTGTCGGGGGCGAGCACCATATGCTCAGGGCCACCACCAACCCGAAGGTTGCGTTTGACGAACCAGTGGCTGGTGTCCACTTCGCTGATTGTGCCATTACCGCTATTGCTGACCAGAAGCGACTGACCGTCGTCCGTTTCCACCATGTAATTGGGGGCCGGTCCCGTCGCCACCGTTTTAACCAGCTTTCCGGAATTCAAATCAACAACACTGATGCCGCCGCCCATGGGGTGAGTGGAAACGGCATAGCGACCATCCGAGGTCACCAGAACATGATGCACCGGCCCTGGAACCTCCAGTTTGCGAACAATCGCATTCGTAGCAGTATCCACCACATAGAGCAGCCCGGTATTCGATTCTTCCGATGTCGCAGCGGCGCCACCGCCATGATGGGCGGCGTGTTCGTCTTCCGTTACGCCTTCCGGGCGGCTAACAGGCTCCTGGCTTTCATGGGCGGTCAGACTGCCTACAATCAGGTACTGCCCGTCTGGGGTCAGTGCGGAACCGTGGGTATTCACCGTTCCGGTAATTGACGACGTCATCTGACGACTTTCCAGATCAATAACGCCCACCGAATCGGCCACCCCCATGGGAACAAATGCCCGGCTAGTACCCGCAGCCGCCATCAGCGAAAAACTCATCGTAACGCTGAGGGTCAGCGCAACAAGCCAGCGTTTGCAAAAATGATGTTTCATCGTGTCACCTTTCAGATTGGAAGATTTCAGTACATTTCCCCGCCCCGCTGGCAAGGGTTCCGACCGTGCGTGGTCATTACCTGGCAGTCCAACACACAAAACTGAAACAGGCCTGAATACAGCCGTTAAACATGTATTTTCTTGACCAGAATCAAGGCCAAAGATATGAAGGGTTATCGAGCAGAGATCGCTCGCGGCGATCGTAGTGACAGCTCCAGACTCGGGCCGGTGAACTGACATGGATCAAGTCGCCAAACGATACCTTTTGGATTTTCAGTTTCGTTTCAGTTTCGTAGTGTTAACTATATGTCATGCTCCAAACGAGAATGGCAATGCAACCACTACATTGCCCTTGTTAGGGGTTACAGCTGTCTTTGTCCCTAACCCAAAGGGTGTATCTATGAAAAGAAATCGTTTGATTCCGTTATCGCTCGTTGTGTCGGCATTAGCCAGCGGCACAGCACTGGCCGATGAACACTCACAATCGAAGATTGACAGCCTCGAGTCACGGCTAAACTCACTGCAGAAGCAAGTCGACGGCAACAATCTCGACTCACTGTCCAAACTTCACATCGCCGGCTATAGCAACGTCGACGGGATCGCGGGCTCTGACAATCAAGAGGATGGATTTACAGCGGTAAAATTTTCCCCAATCTTTCACTTCCAGTTCAGCGACCGCGTTCTATTTGAAGGCGAGCTTGAATTCGAGGCAAGTGAGAACGGTGAGACAGCGGTTGCGCTTGAGTACGCGACCATCGATCTCGTATTGAATGACTACATGGCGCTTGTCGCGGGTCAGTTCCTGAGCCCTATCGGACAGTTCCGCCAAAACGCCCATCCAGGCTGGATCAACAAGCTACCCACTGCCCCCGTCGGCTTTGGCCATGGTGGCGCAGCACCCCTGTCCGACCTTGGCCTCCAGCTGCGAGGCGGCATCCCGCTAAGCGGCTCGATGCGCGCCAACTATGCCACCTACGTTTCCAACGGGCCAACCTTGGTGGTTGATGGCCATGAGATGGAGATGGCAACTGAAGCCACCACGTCCAATACCGACGGCAACATGGTTTATGGCGGTCGTTTTGGCTTTTTGCCGATACCCGCTATCGAGCTGGGCGTCTCCGGTGCAGTTGGCAAAGCAGGCGTTGGCGGAAACCACCTCGACGTGTCCGAGCTGACGCCGGGAGAGCCAGACCGTGATTACACGGTGATCGGTGCCGACGCGATTTATAACTGGTCGACCCTGCAGCTGCGTGGCGAGGTTGTCCAGCAGTCCGTGGCCAGCGATTCCGGCAGCACCGTTGAAGGCGGCGCGGCTGCCGGCGACCTGGACTTCACCACCTGGTATGTGCAGGCCGCTTACCGGCTGCCGGAGACCAAGTGGGAAGGTGTCGTCCGCTATGGCGATCTGGACACACCAAACGAAGATGCAAACCGCAGCCAATGGTCGGCAGGCATCAATTACCTGTTTGCAAACAATGTCATTGTTAAAGCGGCATACACCGTTGACAACTTCGATGCCAGCGGCATTGACGACGACAACCGTGTGAACGTGCAACTGGCATACGGCTTCTAGGGAGATAGGACATGAGAAAGACTAACCGCAATCGTACAGGCAAAATGGCCATTATTTCAAGCCTCCTGCTGATCGGTGCAGGCAATGCAGGGGCCCAGGACAACAGCGACCCGATGGCGTTTGTTCGTGGCGCCCAGTCATGGGCAGACAACTGCGCACGATGCCATAACATGCGCGATCCCGCCGAGTTCAGGGATGATGTTTGGGAGCCAACCGTCCTTCATATGCGCATCCGTGCTGGCCTGACTGGCCAGGAAGCTCGCGATATACTGACGTTTCTCCAGAAAAGCAATGATCCCGCCAAAAATCAGGAGGACAGCAATTGAAACACTCTCCTCTTTGGTTCGCCGGCATTCTTGTGGGTGCCTTAGCGTCTTCGATCGCTTTTTCAGCGCACGCGGAGAGTATCGAAGAAGGCGAGAAACTTTTTAATACGACGTGCGTTGCCTGCCATGGCCAGAACGGCAAAGGAAAGCTCCCGGGGGTACCTGACTTCACCAAAAGAGACGGCCGTCTCGCCAAGACGGACGATGTTCTGGCAAGCCACATCATGAACGGATTCAAGAGCCCCGGCTCGTCTATGGCCATGCCCGCCAAGGGTGGCATGAGCTCACTGAACCAGGAGCAGGCTGAGGCCATCGTCAATTATATGCGCCAGGCTTTTGCCGGGAACTAGACGATAGCTGGTAGTTAGCGAAGAGCCCCGCACAGGTTGATGCCATCCGCGCACGCGTCGGGATTGAACCTGACGGCGGACAAGCCGATCGGCATAACGACTCTCGGTCTCATCGGTATCGACCGCCGGCAACTGCAGGAGAAAAACAAAAGCGGGACACTCACACAGAGTGTCCCGCTTTTTATGCGATCAATCTTGGCTAGCGGATCTCAAGATGAACTTCATCTCGCAGACCAACAACCTTTTTTTGTCTAGGGGATTCGGACAACCGCGTACCCCTGCATCTGATAGCCGATGACCGAAACGAAACCATTATCTACCGGGTCGATCTCCGGAATGATCGTCGCCTCATCTACACCCATCCCTTTCAAAGCGAAACGGCAAACTTCCAGCGTCACCCCGTCCTTCCTCATTTGTTTAAGAGTCGCCTGGAATTTCTGTACCTCGACCAGTTCTGCCTTATTAAACGGTGCGCTGTCAGTCGAGAGCAGTTTCACCACCGGCCCGTGAAAAACGATGGCGATGTTGGGATCTTTCGCAAGCGCCTGCACTTCAGGTGCTTCGTAGGAGTTCTTTATTACCATGAAAACGGGGTTAACGACCTTGGGATCACCTTGGCTCACCTCGTAGACAGCGTCATAGTTTTTAACGCCCTTCAGAGCATTATCGTACCCGGCTGCTCCTGCAGGTACAGACATCAGGACCATATAGACGGCCGCAAAGAAGATGCGGGGAATTCGGCGAAATATGCTTCTATAATTGATGATCATGACAAATCTCCTTGAGGGATAGGAACTTGTTTTTTGTTAACCAACTCATAAAAATCCTCCAAAATCTAAAATACTTTCTCCAAACTAATACAGGTACGATATATCTTAAATGGTTCAGTTAGGAGCAAGTTGGTATTCTAGCAGTCCAACACACGAAGCTGAAATAGACCTGAAAAAAGTTGCCAAACATGTACTTTTTTGACGAGGATCAAGGCCGAAACTACAGTCCGAACAACTTACTTACGCTACGGGCTCCAAATGCAAGACGTGACCCAGGATAACCAACAAACAACCAATACCCGCGCAGATCGGCTCAACCGACAGTGCTACTGCATCACTCTTGACCGCAAAGCCCTCAACGAGAGCCTCCGGAATCAATTCGTGGACGCAGGAAACGAGGCATCAGCGGCCCCCGAGCTCGATCATCTTTTTTCGAACACACCGGTTTTCGTCCCCCAGGCTGACATAGAGACGATGGAGCGGATCGTTCAGGCGATCGAATCAGCCGCCAAGCTTCCGTCCTATCGGGAACGCGCCCTGTCCTGGGCGCCGGAAATCGCTCGCTTCGATCCGGGCCCCATAGGCGCCTTCATGGGTTATGACTTTCACCTGGGCCCCGACGGTCCTCAACTAATCGAGATCAACACCAATGCCGGCGGCGCGTTTCTCAACGTTGTGCTGGCTCGGGCTCAACATCGATGCTGTGACCCATCGCAACAGACCGCAGCGACCAAGCAGGCGCTGGATGGATTTGAGGACGCGGTGTTAGACATGTTTCAACAGGAGTGGCAGAAACAGCGCACTGACTCGATGCCCAGCCGCTTGGCCATTGTGGACGATGCCCCGGAGACCCAATTTATGTTTCCCGAATTCCAGCTGGCGCAACAGCTACTCCAGGCCAGAGGCATCGACACCTTGATACTCGACCCGTCGGAGCTTGAATACGTCGGTGGTGCCTTGACCGCAAAGGGCAAACGCATCGATATGGTGTACAACCGGCTGGTGGACTTCGCACTGGACGCTCCGGCTCATGAAGCGTTAAAAGGCGGGCGTATCTTGATGGCGCGGTGGTGGTAACCCCCAACCCCCGTGTGCATGCGCTCATGGCGGACAAACGAAACCTGATCCTGCTGTCCGATTCCCAGACCCTGCACGATTGGGGGCTGAATGAGGCTGAGGCCGGATATCTGGAGAGCGCCGTACCCAAGACCCGCCTGGTTGCCGCAAGCGACGCGGCAGAACTGTGGAGTGCCCGTCGTGAACTTTTCTTCAAGCCGGTTGCCGGCCACGGCAGCAAGGGTGTCTACCGGGGCAACAAATTGACCCGGCGCGTTTTCGAAAACATTCTTGAAGGCGACTATATCGCACAGAATTTCGTTCCTGCCGGGGAACGAACCATGAGAATTGACGGCACCTTAACCACGAGAAAGGTCGACATCCGCCTTTACACCTACGCGGGAAAAGGTTTGCTTGCTGCGGCCCGTGTATACCAGGGCCAGACCACCAACTTTCGTACGCCTGGAGGTGGCTTTGCGCCCGTGTTTCAGCTGTAATCGCCGACCTCTCACACATCACGTCAGCTGGTTGAACTATCAAAAAAGGACGCTGGGTTGGTTCATCTCGATCTCCATGGTTCTGTTGGGTCTACAAAAGTTGAAAGACATCGAGAGCTTTCCGACCATGTTCCTGAATCTTCGTTCTGCGGACCATGGGCGGCAAAAACCTTTCGTACGCTAGCAAAGCGCTGTCTCGATTATGTGTCTGCGTAGCGCTTCATAGACCTATGTCATGACACCGACGTTGACCTTTCCGGAAACGTTCCGGACGAACGTGGTTGTCGCTTTGCTCGATCTACTCGCGTTCGGTGCGCTTCGAAACCAGCCACCCAAGAAACATCCATCTTGTGGAATAGGCCAGCACCATTGGCAAGACCACCCACTGGGCGAGCGGCAATATGCCTGTGCCGGTCACGGCAAGTTCGGGCATTTTGTCGCTGTAGCTCCACCGCTGTCCGTCTCCGGTCGCCCAATGCTCAAAAACGATCGTCACGATCAGTCCGACACAAAGATAGACCAACAGAGTCGACCGGCTCCAGGATTTCGTCACCCAGAACCAATCCCGGGATAAACACGCCGCCATCGTGTAAGCGCCAAAAGCTATGTTCGCGTCCCCGAGGGTCGCACGTGTACAGAGCCAGACTACATCCCAGTGACGCGCTTCGGCCATACCAAGGAAAAACGGTACTTGTGCCATTTCCCAGAAAAAATGCAGAAAGAAGCTTACACCCCAGACCATTAGAGCGAGCACGGCTGCGGCCATTGGCCTGCGCGAAATGTTTAGAACGACCACGGCACCTCCAATAGGGCCAGACTGCCATCATTTATAGACTAATCTCACGAGACATTAAATTTTCTCGCGTCGTAAGCGTAAGGCGTTCATCACAACGGAGAGGGACGACGCACTCATTGCAAAAGCAGCGAAAATCGGGCCTATCAGAATGCCGGTAAAGGGGTAAAGAATGCCCGCAGCGATGGGAACACCCGCACCGTTGTATACCAATGCAAAAAACAGGTTTTGTTTGATATTGCGCATCGTTGCAACCGAGAGTTTTCTGGCACGGACAATACCGTCCAGATTCCCCTTAACCAACGTAATTCCAGCGCTTTCAATGGCGACATCTGCACCGGTCCCCATGGCAATGCCCACATCCGCCTGAGCAAGAGCGGGTGCGTCGTTCACCCCGTCCCCAGCCATCGCTACCCGTTTGCCCTGGCTTTGAAGTTCACTGATAATCCTGGCTTTGTCTTCTGGCAGAACATCCGCCCGGACCTCGTCGATGCCTACCTTCGCGGCAACAGCCTTGGCAGTTCGCTCATTATCGCCGGTTGCCATAATAATCCGGAAACCCAGTCCGTGAAGTGCCCGCAGCGCTGCTGGAGTCGATTCTTTGACCGGGTCAGCGACGCTAACCAGGCCGGCTACCGCACCATCCAACACAACGAACATAACGGTTTCACCTTCGTCACGTCGGGTATTGGCAACATCAACTAGATGGCCCCCATTCAGCCCTAGCTCTTCCAGCATTTTGGCATTTCCCAGTGCCACTGGCTTTCCGTCAACCACGCCTTTGACGCCCTTCCCTGTTATGGCCTCAAAATCATCGGCTTTACCGAGTGTCACATTACGTGCTTCGGCGCCCGCGACAATCGCTTCAGCCAAGGGATGTTCAGACCCCTTTTCCAGCGTGGCCGCTAACCGCAGAACCTCTGTTTCATCGTGGCCGGACTCGGGCAAAACCGCGACGAGCTTTGGCTTTCCTTCCGTCAAGGTACCGGTTTTGTCGACAATCAACGTATCAACTTTGGCAAAGCGTTCGAGGGCTTCCGCGTTCTTTATAAGCACACCCAGTTGTGCGCCACGACCAGTCGCGGTCATGATCGACATGGGGGTTGCAAGTCCCAATGCGCACGGGCAGGCAATAATCAACACGGCAACCGCTGACACCAGCGCATAGGACAGCGCCGGCGCCGGACCCCAGATCGCCCAGGCGATAAAAGACAGCACCGCTATCCCAATAACGGCCGGTACAAATTTGCCGGCCACCATGTCAGCGAACTTCTGGATTGGAGCGCGGCTGCGCTGGGCATTGGCGACCATCTCGACAATCTGGCTCAACGTGGTATCCGTTCCTACGCGGGTTGCTTCCATCACCAGGCTGCCGGTTCCATTAATCGTGGCCCCGGTGACCTTGTCACCGCCCACCTTTTCCACCGGTACGGGCTCGCCGGATATCATGGATTCATCAATGGACGACCGGCCTTCAACAACCACGCCGTCTACCGGTACTTTATCACCTGGGCGTACACGCAAGTGGTCGCCAACTTGTACATCTTCCAGGGGAACTTCTGCTTCGGTGCCGTCTGGTCTGATCAGTCGCGCCGTTTTGGCGGCCATATCGAGCAGCGCACGAATGGCCTTGCCAGTGCCTTCGCGAGCACGAAGTTCCATCAACTGGCCCAGCAGAACCAGAGTCACGATAACGGCGGCCGCTTCGAAATAGACCCCGACGTGACCACCTGCTCCGCGGAATCCCTCCGGAAATATACCCGGCGCCAGCACCGCGACAATGCTGAAAATATAGGCGGCACCTACGCCCATAGCAATCAAACTGAACATGTTCAGGTTCATGGTGCGAAACGAATTATAGCCACGAGTAAAGAACGGCCAGCCGGACCACAGAATCACCGGTGTAGCCAGTACCAGCTCAATCCACTGCGACATGCGTTCACCAAAAAAGTCGCGGATGGCCATGATGCCAACGAAGGGGGCCATAGTCAGAATCAGCAAGGGTATAGCGAAAACCAGCGCAACCCAGAAGCGACGGGTAAAATCCACGAGTTCGGGGTTGGGGCCTTCATCGCCCAACGTAGCGGACTCAACTTCCAACCCCATTCCGCAAAGCGGGCAGGCCCCGGGTTTGGCCTGGCGAACCTGGGGGTGCATGGGACAGGTATACACCGTTCCTTCATAACCGGAGGGCAGCTTGTTGTACTTCGAATCATCACCTGATGTCTTTGTGTCGCTATCAGAATGGTGATGACAGTCATGACCAGAGTGCGATTTGTCACCAGCTTCTTTTAATGGAACAAGGTGCATCCCGCACTTTGGGCAATCCCCAGGCTTATCCGAGACCACTTCGGGGTGCATCGGACAGGTGTATTGTGTAGCGGCCACAACGGGCGCTGACGCCCCGGAATGGGTTGTGCTATTTTTTGAGGACATAATTCGACCATCCTTTTTTGGTTATCATCTTCAATCCGGAAGACCCGATTTAAAATCTTGTATCCAGATCAAGTAGAGACTCATACCGTGTTGTCATCATTGCTGGCTCGCGAGGCAGCCGCGAGTTGGCGCCAGCTGCCCCAACGAGGGATAAACATCGGTACTTGCCGCCTATAGTTGCGATAAGCGTCTCCGAACTGCTTCAGTACTTGCTGCTCCTCACGTCGAGCCAGCCAGGTGTAGACCAGCACGATCACCGGAAAAAGGCCTACCGAAAAGAGCGTTGGCCAATGCACCACGCCTTCTCCAAACAGAGCAATGAACAGCCCTGTGTACTGGGGGTGCCGCACATACGCATACAGCCCGTCCGTCACCAGGCGATTTTCCCCTCGCGCCTTGTGAACCTGGCGCCAGCCCTGAATAAAGAGCCCTATTCCCGTAAATGCGATCGCGTAGCCAAGCAACATTGAGACCAGCATGCCGGTTTCGCCAAGCCCTACCAGAGTCGACCATAGACTGGCGCTAACATACTCGCTGTCGAGACCGAAAAAGCGTACTAGCAAATAGATAGTGAGCGGAAAACCGTACATTTCGGCGTAAAGCGCGATGATAAAGGCCTGCACCACACCGGCACCGGCCCACTCCCGCCAGTTCTTCGGCGCAAAATATCGATAAAAAAACCAAGACACCAAAACGATAACGATCAGTGTAATGCCCCAGGCTCCAGCGTGGTTGAAGGACTCATTCATAAATCGTCCATCCGGCCAACCTGACTAGCCAGGCGCTTCGATTCGTTTATTTCCATCGTCAATAGTGACTCCATTAGCTCTTTGACCTCCGGAATCTCTGCTTTCCCGACCAGTGTTTGGTACAGATCGATTATTTGATCGTGAAAATCGAACACCTCACGGCAGATACCGTTGAAATCAAGCGTTGCATAGGGCTCGTCACAGGTTCGGTGAGTTTTAATAGGGTTATGGTAAAGGTAGTCATAAACCCTTGTTTCCAATGCATTGTTGTCTGCCTGGCGTTCAAACTCGTTCACAATACGTTCAATTTCGGACTCATGAGCGGCCAGGTAGTCCAGAAGCGCCCTGGCCCGTTCTTCCTCATTCCGTGTCGCACAGTGTGAAAGGCAGCGCGCCAGGTGTGCATGCAGATCACGTGTCCAGCCGATCAGCTCCCTAAACGTTTTAATGTCCATTCGGATTTACCTTTGATGTGTGTTGCGCTCCCGCTTTGAATGACCAACATCCATAGCCAATGCCCGGCCCACATGGTGTTTCCAAACATATCGCCGTCCATCATGGGATTACCCTCCGGTTTACACTGTGAATATCAGTGATGGTGTGCATTAGACTCATCACTGTTCATCGCCTTACGTCTGGCGGAAGACTTCAGGAATATCTGCTCGGCAACCGCAATAACAATCATCGTGACCACCGCCACACCGATCACAAAGGGGTCAGAGTTCAATTTGACCCAAACAAAGCCGCCCAGAACCACCAGATCCAGAACGATCGCCACGACGGGCACCCACCTCTTGGCCTTCACATCCTGATACAGGTAGCGCAGCACACCCCAGTGAATCGAGATGTCCATAATCAGATAAAAGATAATACCGAGCGCCGCAATCCTTGAGAGATCAAAAAAGGCGGTCAGAACCAGGCCCAGCACCACGGTATAAACAAGCGTGTGTTTCTGGACGCTGCCCGGCATACCAAAGTGGCTGTGGGGTACCAGTTTCATCTCGGTCAACATGGCCAGCATGCGGGAAACCGCAAAAATACTGGCCAGAATGCCCCCAGCGGTCGCCATCATGGCAATCGCCACGGTGAACCACAGACCATAATCACCCAGTGCCGGACGCGCTGCGGCAGCCAGGGAGTAATCCCGGGTCTCGATGATTTCGGCGAGGGACAGATTGCTTGCAACGGCAAAGCCCACCAGGGTGTAAATCACCACGCAGGCGGCAATGGAGATCACAATGGCGCGACCAACGTTACGTTTCGGGTCTTTCACCTCGGCGCCGCTGTTGGTGATGGTGGTAAAACCTTTGAAGGCCAGAATGCCGAGGGCCGTCGCACCCAGAAAATTGCCTACAACGCCGGTATCGCCACTGCTGGAAAAATCGACTGCAAGGCTGTCGGCCAACCATACGCCCACCAGCCCAAAGGCCAGAATGCCACCAATTTTGAGGATACCAATGAACGAAGCGACGCCTTGAATCCAGCGATTGCCCAGAAGGTTGATCATGAATGCCGTCAAAATAAGCGACACGCCCAGTATCGGCACCATGCGACCGCCTTCATCACCTCCGAACAGCTGCATGGTGTAAGACCCAAACGTGCGGGCCAGAAAACTCTGGGCGATCACCATCGAGAAATACATCAGTAAGGCATTAAACCCCGTCGATAAGCGATCGCCGTAGGCCTTGTGCAGATACATGCCAATGCCACCCGCTGACGGGTAAGCGTTGGAGATTTTGATATAGGAATAGGAACTGAAGGAAATGACGATTGCGGCCGCCAGAAAAGCCAGCGGAAAAAGTGCACCTGCCATTTGCGCCATTTGTCCGGTAAGCGCGAATATGCCGGCGCCAATCATGACGCCGGTGCCCAACATGACCGTTCCTGGCAGCGTCAGGCTGCCTTCATCATAGCGCGAGGTTCTATCCTGGTTCTTGCTCATTCAAACTCCCTTTATTTTTTCATCGGTGGAATTTTTGAACAGCAGAAGGGATCAAGGTTGGCGTTGGCTCGGAGGTTTTCATCGCTGAATCGGTATCCAGCCAGTTTTCTGCGCTCCCACCAACCGCCCTTCAAATGACCTCCGTGCGACCCAACCAGCTCAATCAGAGCGTCGGTTGACCAATGGGTTGCGTCGAAGGTGACGATCAACTGATTTTCCGATTTGCGCTCGGCAAAATCGACGCACGGATGATGATTCAGCTCCTGAATGAAGTCCTCCCACTGAATCTCAGTAAGGCCTTGGACTGCGAGTTTGCGTCGGAGCAGAAATTGAGCCTGATTTGTTACTTTATGAGCTTTCGTCATGATTTTCCCCTGTCAGCCGGTGCTATCAGACTCTATCACAACACGCCAAGCTGAACTCCAGCTGAAAATGGCAGGGGTAAACGGTCTATTAGACCAAAGCTTGAGTTACATCAAATTGTGCAGAAAAAAAGGCCGAGGACGAATGCCCAAGGCCCGTCTATAGCTTCAGAAGGTAAGCCGTGCTCCAACTACCGCAAACCAGTCCTCTGTACTGCCATCGTCTGCTCTGGCGAAGTCGGCCGTATTGCCGTACTTGCGTTCGTGAACAACACCCACGTAAGGCGAGAAAGCCCGGTCAATAAGGTCATAGCTTAGCCGCAACCCGGTTTCTGTCGATACCAGGCCCGTTCCAACCCCAATCTCTCTATCTTCACTGAACGCCACGGTCGCATCCAGAGTGGCCGAAAGTATCCAGTAGTTGGTGAACAGCAGTTCGTACTCTGCATCCAGAGCGGCGGACGTGTCGCCATCTTTGCTCACGTAAAAGTTCGCATCAATTTCGAACCACTGCGGCGCAAGGCCCGCGACCCCCAGCACGGCGTATGTGCGATCAGGGCCTTCGGGCGTGTCAAACCTTATCCCGGCTTTGGCATCAAAAAAGTCAGAGATGGGAATTTGACCGACCAGCTGGTTTTCCAGCTTTTCGTAAGCCTGCTCTTCAAATGAGTACTCGCCGCTTGTGAGCAAGCGGGCCTTCAAATTGTCGGTGCCGTAGAAAAAGTCCGCATCCCAAACGCCTANTTCTTCATCGTTGTCACTGTAGCGGTACTCTAANTCCTCAAATTGNGCGCCCCACACTTTCAATGGCGCCTTCCGCTCAGTGGTGTCACGCACCCGCTCTTGAGCAAATGCCAGAGTTGGCAGAACACTCAGACCCAAAACTGTAC
>NZ_KB889924.1 GCF_000372805.1 Marinobacter gelidimuriae
TGCTTGGCAATCTTAAGACCAGCCTGTCGGGGACGTACCATGCCTTCGACTTCCAGAAGTATGCGGCGCGCTACCTCGCCGCGTTCAGCTACCGATTCAACCGCCGCTTTGATCTCAGGGCGCTGCCGACACGGCTGCTCATCGCGGCCGTGCGCTGCGCGCCGCGGCCTCAGCGGGTCATCCGGTCGGCTGAGCTTCATTGCTAATCAGGCAGAGTTTTGATGACCTTGCGAGTGGCTGTATCGATGACATCCAGGGCGTCGGATTTTTGCAGCACTACATAGACCTGGGTGTTGTCCGGGCTTGGCCAGATGCCGTGAGGACCAACGCCGCTATTTTTGATGGTATCGACTTGAACCGGATTGCTGCCATCCTGGGGCCTGCGGAAGACTTTGGTTACATTCTCGCCGCCAACGGTCACATAGGCGTAGTTGACACCGTCAAGTGTCACGAAATTGGGGTGATTCGTGCGCGGACCCGTTTCGAGCACAGTCTTCACGTCCAGCTTGTCGGTATCAATCACCGTGGTGTGGCCCGTAATGGGCTGGCCCAGCCAGACTTCCTTGCCGTCGGGGGTGACTGCCAGATCAGCGGAACCACCGGCCTGCTTCGGAATGGCAATACGATTGGTGATGGTTTGGGTTTTAGTATCGATCACCACCAGTTCATTGGTGAACAGATGGTTGACGTACGCCCGTTGCCCATCGGGACTGAATACGACCTTGGAAACACCCTTGGCCGTGACAACCCGGTTGACACGCTTACCGCTGTCGATATCGAAAATCTCAACAGCATTTTCACCGCAGACCGCAACCCAGGCAGTTTTTCCATCGGGGCTGATAAATCCTTCGTGCGGGGTGCGGGGCGCGCCCCGTGCGCATTGTCTGTACGATTGAATTGGAGCCCGCATCAATCACCTGGGCTGCGTTGGAGGTGACACTGATCGCCAGTAAATGACGGCCATCCCGGGAAAAGCCCAGACCGTGCACATTCACCTCATTGGTATCGACCGGCCCGAGTACCCCGTCCAGGCGCTGGTCGCCCAACGGCAAGGTGCCGAGAACGGTGTTGGTCGCGGGGTTAATAACGGTAAGGGTATTGGAAGTCTGGTCGGCGCTGTAGACCCGGTCCCGGTTGGAGATGGGTTGGGCGGGACCCATTGTCGGAGCCTGATTGACCACATCGTTTGTGGCGGTGATGTTGAAGGCTTTGAGGGCGACTTTGCCGTCAACGGCAATTGGCTGGTCGACATCGACTGAGCCCGGACCAAACTCATAGACCCCGGCCTTGCCGGTATCTCGATGCAGCATAGCGAACAGCTTCTCGCCAGGTTGGAGCGGTCGATTCAATATGACAATGACATCGCTATGCCGTCCTTTCGTAATCCGGGTAAACCCGACAGAATTCGGCACAACCGGTTTGCCTGCGGCGTTGCTCTCGTGAATGACAACAAAACCGTTCTCGCCCATGGTAACCGTGGGAATCTTGACAACTCCCGTCACGTTGCTCGGTTGTGCGGTGGTTTCCAGTGACGACGTACCGGCTGCGAGAGTCAGGCCGCTGAAACCGAGTCCGAAGATAAGTAATGATGAGGTGATGATGTGTTTCATTGTGATACTCCTTGAAGTCAGTGGGCAACATTATCCGGTAATCTCGGAACGGTACGCTCATGCCATGTCAACGAGCCGGAGACTACAGGAATAAAAGGCGTCATCAATGCAGGATTTATTCCCAAGTATTATTTAACCGACCCGGTTTTCGATGCGTGTGACCGCGCTCAGGCTCGGTTAACCCCCAGTGGTAAACCCACCAAAAAAATCTCCTTGACCTTGAGTTGGCTCCAGGTTGTATTGTTCTCCTGAAGACGTATCTAACAAGGCGGCTTTCCCACGCCGCCCGACTTCAGGAGCGAGTCATGAAAACCACGGTACTGACTATCGACAGCATGCACTGCGAGGGCTGTGTGCAGATCGTTCAGCATTTGCTGGAGCAGCAGGTTGGCGTCAAGGGCTGCTCAGTGTCCTTGGACTTGAAACAGGCGCGTATCGCGCACGACGCCGACCAGGTTTCAGCCGAGACCCTGGCCGAGGCCGTACGGGCAGCCGGCTATAAGGCAACGCCCACGGAGCGCTAAGCATGGATTTGCTACAAAGCCTGCTGTTGGCGATAGGGCTCGGACTCTTGGGCTTCGTGGAACCGTGCTCGGTCGGCAGCCATTTGATTTTTCTGAAATTCCTGGATCGGCTTCCCAAGCGCCAGCGCTGGCTGCAGACACTGATTTTCACGGTTGTGCGGGCCGTCTTCATGAGTCTGCTCGGCGTACTTGCCGCCTTGATTGGCGCACGTTTTCTGGGTGTGCAGCATGGCCTATGGGTCGTTCTCGGCAGCGTTTATGTGGTGCTGGGACTGGTTTATCTCGCCGGCGGTGCGCCCTGGATAATTCGGCAGATGAACCGTCTGCTTCCGCACATTTCCCCCGCGGCGGGCGGCGTGGGTCTGGGCGCTGCATTTGGGCTGAATGTTCCGGCCTGTGCAGCGCCGCTATTGGCGGTCCTGCTGGGCGACGCCGCCGCGCAGGCAGCCACGGGCTCCGGTGTGGCCTACGGCGCTTTGACGCTATTCGTTTTTGGGCTGGCAATTTCCAGCCCGCTAATACTAGCCGTTTTCACGCGTTCCGGGCGCCGCCTGCTGACCGCGATTGCGCGCCTTGCCGGGCGCATGCCGCGCTGGACCGGTGCGGTACTGGTCGCTCTGGGTCTCTGGTCCATCACCTTGGCGTTTTGATCTAGCACGCGCTTCAACTTATAACCGGAGGTATCGTAATGACACACACCACAACCCACACAGACGGCTTCGAGCCATGGAGCGAAGAGCCAACTGACCGCCAGGGCATCAACCGCGTGCGGGCTCATATCGGAGGGCTGCATTGTTCGCTGTGTACCGGCACCATTGAGCGCGCGCTGGGCAGCAAGCCCGGCGTGGAGCGCGTCGCGGTCAGTCTGACCCACGAGCAGGCGCTCGTGGAGTATGACAGTACCCAGGCCAATGCCAGGGATCTGATGGGTACGCTGCAACAGATCGGCTATACGCTGAGTGATCCGCGCAAGGTCGAACCTTTCGAGCGCCAGGAAAAAGCGCTGGCCATCGAACGCAACCGTTTCGTGGTTGCCCTCGCCATGAGCCTGGCCTCGGTCGGACTCATCGTCGACGCCACCACGATCTGGACCCTCGGTCTGTCAGCGGTGGTCTATGTCAGCCTGGTCGGGTTTGGTTATGCGGTACTGCGCGGTCAGGGCACGACCACCGCACTCGCGGGCAGCAGTGGCCTGGCCGTGGGCGGACTCGTCTTATTCGCCCTGCGTGCCGGTGGCGTGCTGACCGGTTTTGAGTCATTGCTGGTCGCAGCGCTCGCATTGGGCATCATGTTTGGCGTTGCGCGACATATGCTGGTCATGGCGGTACAGGCGCTGCGACGGGGCATTCTCAATCAGCATGTGTTGGTGGAAATCGGCGCGTTTGCGGGACTGATTGGCGGTGCCATTGGGCTCGTTCTCCAGCCTGAAGGCTATCCCACCGCCGCGTTTTTTGCGGTGTCGGTGATGGTCCTTACCTACCACATATTCTCCGAATGGTTATCGCTGATTGTGAAAACGCGCAGTGCACAATCGGTTAAACGATTGCTGGATTTGCAACCCAATACGGCACACGTCGTCACTGAGGGTGACGAACGGGATGTGCCTGTAGAGCAAGTGGCATCCGGTATGCAGGTGCGGGTACGACCCGGCGAGCGTATCCCGGTCGACGGTATCGTTATCGATGGCGCGTCCGCTGTGGATGAGGCGCTGATTACCGGTGAGTCCATGCCCGTTGATAAATCGACGGATGATACCGTCGTGGGTGGCGCGATCAATGGCAATGGCACGCTTTTGATCCGGGTCACGGCGGTCGGCACCGAGAGCTTTCTCCACCAAGTGATCAGCAGCGTCGAAGACGCGCGTGCCCTCAAGCCCGGCTTGCTGCATATCGTGGATCGCGTGCTGCAGGTCTATACGCCCACCGTCTTGACCATCTCGATCCTCGCCTTTCTGGCGTGGACCTTGGGGCCGTTGTTATTTGGGACCGATCCCCAGTTTCAACGTGCGGTGTTTGCCGCCCTGACGGTACTGGTTATGGGCTATCCCTGTGCGGTCGGTATCTCGGCGCCGCTGTCGATTGTACGAGCAGCGGGTGAAGCCGCGGATAAGGGTGTGTTGATGCGCACCGGCGAGGCCTTTCAGGCACTGCGCACGGTGGATGCGGTCGTGTTCGACAAAACCGGCACACTCACCGAAGGCCGACCCGCGGTGCGGTCTATTGAAAGTCTCGACGGCGACGACGACGGCTTGCTGGCGATCACGGCAGCGGTCGAGGCGGCGTCCGAGCATCCACTGGGCCGGGCCGTGGTCGAGGCCGCGCTGGAACGGGGCGTAAACTTCCCCGACGTGGAAGATTTTCAGGCCGAGTCCGGGCGTGGGGTGACCGCTCACATTAATGGCGAGGTTATTCGGATCGGCAGCCCGGCGTTCCTGGATTCGCTGGGCATCGATCTGAGTGCGCTTAGAGATACCATAGAAGCCGCCGAGCAACAGGGCCATACGGTGATCGTCGTGGCCCGCGGTCATCGATTGCTTGGCGCGATCGCCCTGGGTGACGCCCTGCGCGCCGATACCATTGACACCATCGCCAGACTCCACGAACTCGGCATCCGGACGATCATGCTCACGGGTGACAACCAGCGCACCGCCCGTTACATCGCTGAGCGTGCCGGTATCGACGACGTTCATGCCGGCGTGCTACCGGCCGACAAGGCCGAAGTACTGCGTGCCATGCAACGTGAGTCGCGCATCGCGATGGTCGGCGACGGCATCAACGACGCCCCGGCACTGATGCAGGCGGATGTCGGCATCGCCATGGGCAGTGGCACTGATATCGCCATCGACGCCGCGGATATCATTATTCTCAACGGTCGTGTGGGTGCGGTCATTACCGCCTGGGAAATCAGCCGCTGGGGTTATCGCAAGATGCTGCAGAACGTGAGTCTGGCCTTCTTATTCAACGGTATCGGTATTCCATTAGCAGCCACCGGCTTGATCTACCCGGTCTGGGCCATGGTTGCCATGGCCACCAGCGTGACGGTGATTTTTATCAATTCGCTATGGCAGCGACCGGACATATTTTTCGATGCCGTGGCGAGCGTGGGTGATCGAACCTGAGGTACGAGCATAGAGCGCTTGAACCTCCAGCGACTGGAGGCCTGAGTATAGTATATGGTTGTCGATTGCGCAGGCTGAGGTCTTGTACCCGCCTGATGCTGGCCACTTCCAATAGCAATGGAGACTGGAGCATGAACACACCATCCGAAAGCGCCGACAAGCACCGATATACCTGCCCGAAGTGCGGCTGTGAGTTCACACGCCAGGAGGGTGAGCTCGAGGTATGCAAATGTTCGGAATGCGACAGCGAAGTCAATACCCGTGAACAAGCGTGCAACTGTTGCTGACCGCCTTTGACGTCAGCGCTCAAGCAATCTGTCCGGCAATGGTGTATCGCTCGTTGGTGGACAAGTCGTCGCCGTCACACAAAGGAATAATGCTATGACTCCCTTTTTGTGGTCCATTTGCCGCCAGTGGGTAAGATTGCGGCGTGGGCGCGTTCCACCCCCGGCCATGCCGGAAGCTCCAATCTGGTACTTCGCTTTCGGCTCGAACATGAACGAGTGGCTATTCCGCGAGCGCCGGCACATGCGCCCGATCGAGACGCAGATCGCGCGATTGGACGACTGGCGGCTGTGCTTTACCGTGGCCGGTGGTCGCAAACCCGGCCAATCCGCCCCGGCTAATATTGTCGAAGCGCCGGGCGAAACCGTGCATGGCGTGTTGTATCGACTGCCGCTGCACAAATTTGTGCGCCTGGATGCCAGCGAGGGGCCCCAATACGAATATTTGTGGACCGAGGTACTGGACACGCAAGGGCGCGCAGTGCCGGCCGTCACTTTCAAGGTATCCGCCGGAGCGCCGCAAGGCCGGCCTTCGCTGGCTTACATGCGCATCGTGCGGGAAGCCGCCCGGCAGCGCGGCCTGCCCGCCGGGTATGTGGATTTTCTGGACCAAGTGGAAACGGCCACATGAACGGCCGGGCGCGCTGGCTGTCCATCGCCGGGGCCGTAATCGCCCTGGGCGGCTTCACCTGGGTGTTTACACGGATCGACTTGGCCGAACTGCGGGCCACCTTCGCGGGCGCCGACCCTTTATTTCTGGCATTGGTGCCAGCTGTCATCGTCGCCGAACAGTGGGTACGCGCCTGGAAATGGCGGCAGTTGATGTACCCGCTATGCAGCGTCGGCACGCTGCGGTTGTTCGGCGGCATCATGGTGGGCTATTTCTTCAATCTCCTGGTACCGCTCGGCGCCAGCCCGCTGGTGCGTTCCTGGTTGATCGCACGTATCGAGGCGCTGAAAACGAGCACCGTGCTGGCCACAGCTGCCCTGGACCGGCTGATCGACGGGGTGGTCTTCACTGCTATCGTGGCTTTGGTGGTCTTTCTGGCCGCGTTTCCCGACCCGCAGGGCAATATTCGTCTGGCCCTGGTTGCCGGCGGCGGCGCGAGCCTGGCGCTATTCCTCGGCTTGTTGTTTGCGCTCAATCGCCACAAGCGTCAGGTTGCCGCCGAGACCAGCTGGCTGCTGCGCCAGTGCACCCGCTTGCCGCCGCGCATAGCCACCCGGGTGCAGGACCTGATGGTCTCGTTTGCCGAGGGCGTCGTCTGGCCGCGGGAGCGCTGGCGGTGGCTGGCCATCATTGCCGCGAGTCTGGTCATCAAGCTGATCGCGGCCACCCACTTCCTGTGGGCCGGACGGGCTTTCGGTCTCCTCCTGACACCGCTGGATTATTTGTTCCTGCTCGTCTTCCTGGGTTTCCTGGTCATCTTGAATCGATTCGCAAGGGTGCCCGGCGGCTTTCTATTGGGCTCGATATTTGCGCTGGAACTGCTCGGCGTGGGTCGGGAACAGGCGGTGGCCACGGCGACACTGCTGGTCGTAGCCAACATGCTCACGATCAGCCTGATCGGGGCGCTCACCCTGTGGCGTCATGGTGTTACCCTTGCCGAGTTGCGTGCGGAGCCGGCCCATGCCGCAAATCCACCCTGAGACCCGACAGCGATTTCGGCGAATTACCGCGGCCGGCATTTTCTTTCAGGGTGGTGCGGCCGCCGCCGACCCCCGCACGATCGTCGCCGCGTTGGTCGATCGGCTCACCGAAAGCGCCCTGGCAGTTGGCGCCGCGGCGGCGATCCTGCGCTACGGCTGGCTGTTTCCACAGTTGTTCGTCGCCTATTTTGCACAGCACCGCAGCCGGCGGATGCCATTCTACAAGTTCGGCGCATTCGGCCGAGCCGCCTGCCTGGCGGGGGTCGCGCTGGCGGTGGCCCTGGCCGGGCCGTTGCCTGGCTTCCTGGCTGTGTCCGCCTTCTTCGCACTGTGGACGCTCTATGCCTTCGTTAGTGGGATCGTCGCCGTGCCCTATAACGATATTGTGGCGCGTTCAGTTCCCTCAGCAGCTCGCAGCCGTCTGCTGGCCGCGCGTTTTTTCGGCGGCGGTCTGTTGGCCCTGGCGGTTGCCGCCGCGGCGCATGGCCTACTTGAGGTGCTGCCATTCCCCGCCGACTATGCGGCGATCCTGTTCCTCGGGGCACTGCTTCTGTTGGTCTCGACGTTGTCTTTTGTCTGGGCGGGCGAACCACAAGCCCCACTACCACCCTCGGATTCGCATCGCTTCCGCGATTTCCTCCGGCAGGGGTTGGATATCAGCCGCAATGACAGCCATTTTCGATTATTCGTCTACACGGGCTGGTGCGAACGACTGGTGTCGATGGCATTGCCGTTCTACGTGGTCGCTTCGGCTGATTTTGGGATATCCGACGCCGAAGTGGCGCTGTTGCTGGGCGCTCAGACCGGCGGAGCGATTGTTGTCAATCCGCTGTGGGGTTGGTGGGGCGACCGGCTGGGCAAACGCCGCCTTCTGGAGGTCGCGCCGCTGGCGATGCTCGCCTGGTTGAATCTGCCCATGGTGCACTCCGAAACCATGCCCCTGCCGTGGTTCGCGGCCGTGTTCTTCGTCTTGGGCGCCGTCGGCAATGGCGCCACCATCGCCCACCTCGGTTACCTAATGGAAATTTCGCCCGACGACCAGCGCCCAGCCTACAGCGGCTATTTCAACGCCCTGATCGCGCCGGCCGCGTTGGCGCCGATCATCGGTGGCGGGCTGGTGAGTCTAGCTGGCCTCGCGCCGGTATTCGCTGCCGCAGGCGTGGCGGCAGGGTTGCAATGGTTTTTCGCGCGCCGGCTGCGCCCTATTGACGGTAAGGAGATGACGGTATGATGTTACGATTGCGCAAAGCGCTGCGGCGGCAGCTGGCGCGGTCATGGACCCTTTCGCGGCCGTGGTATCGCTATCATGGGCTGCGCGTCGAGGGCCACCCTGACGAGACAATTTGGTACTTCGCCTTCGGCGCCAACATGCACGACAGCGCCTTTCGCGAAAGACGCCGCATGCAACCGCTGGAATGGCGGCCGGGCCGCATTGCCGGCTATCGCCTGCGCTTCAATCTGGAGGGCCGACCGCGCGGCCGCGCCGCGCCTGCCAACATCGCGCCCGATCCGCAAGCGGAAGTCTGGGGTGTGCTCTACCGCATCACACGGAAGGACCTACTATGGCTGGATGCCACTGAAGGTGTGCCCGGCCGCCGTTATCGCCACCTCTGGCTTGAGGCCGAAGACACCGAAGGCCGCAAGCTGCACGCCGTGAACTACATCGCCGAAGGCAAAGCCAGCGACGGCAATCCCTCGCTGCGTCACATCACTCTGTTGCGCGAAGGCGCCCGCGCCCACGGCCTACCGAAGCATTGGCTGCGGTTTCTGGAAGAAGTGCAGCCGGCCGAGACAGAGTGAAACACAAGCTCATTGTCTCGAGTAGCCGGCACTTGAACTTCTAGTCACTAGAGGTTGTAATCTTAAATGAATATTGAACACGGAGTTCCCATGGTGACCTATAGGATCGGCGAAGCCGCCCAAGCAAGCGGGATCAGCGTGCGCACCATCCGCTACTACGAGGGCATCGGCCTGATACCCGAAGCCCGCCGCCACAACGCGCTGTCGCATACTGGCGGCAACCGGGTGTTCGACGAATCTGATATCGGCCGGCTCAAATTCATCCATCACGCGCGCATGCTGGAACTGGGTCTGGATGAAATCCGCATCCTGCTGGAACCGGCGGCCTCGGGCCGTTGCCCGGGCGGGGAACTCGAGTACCAACGAATCTTGCAGAGCCACCTGGAGGATATCGACGAACGAGTGACCCGGCTGCTGGGTTTGCGCCAGCAGATTCAGACCCTGCTGCTGGCCGAGCGCGCCCGTATTGCGCCCAGCGCCTGCGATCTGGCGACCTGCGGTTGCATGGAAGTTGCAGCGCCTTCGACAAAACCCACTGAACAGACCAAAAAGCCGGCTAGCGTCTACGGCTGCGTCTGTTGCCAATGAAAACCTTGTTTTCCAGCGTGGATTGCATATGACGACCTACCTGATCGGCGAAACCACCCGGCGTACCGGCCTCTCGGTCGATACGCTACGCTACTATGAAAAGATACAACTGATGCCGCGTATTGCCCGCGACCCTGGCGGCCGCCGGCGTTATGACGAGCGCGACCTCTCGCAGCTGCGCTTCATCCAGCGCGCCCAACGCTGTAATTTTTCGCTGACGGAAATCGGCGAATTGTTGAAACTGCGACGCGCCCCCGAAACGCCTCGGCCACAGGTACAGCAACTCACCGAGCAAAAACTGAAACAAATCAAAGCCCGCCTCGACGACCTCAAACGACTGCAGTACGAGTTGGAACTGCTGCTTAACCTGTGCCGCAGCACGGACAAGGGCTGTCCGATTATCGAAAGCTTGAATTCGACCGACTGACAGGATGGCCCACTCGGCTTTGATGACACTGAATTAGGTGTTGACCTGGAGGTAACTCCAGGTATTAGGCTATAAGAAGATCCTCAACCTGGACATTGATCATGCTTAAAAAGTTACTGGTTCTCACCACGGGGTTAATGTTCAGTCTATCGGCCTTGGCCGCCAATCAATACACGCTCGGCGTCAAAGGCGTTGCCTGCCCTTACTGCGCCTTTGGTATTGAAAAGCGCCTCAACAAGGTTGATGGGGTGGATAACGTGATCGTTGATATTGGCGACAGCGTCGTGCGGGTCACCCTGGCCGAGAGCAAGACTCTCACCGAAGACAGGGCGCGCACCGCGGTCGAGGAAGCCGGCTTTACACTGGATTCTTTCGAAAGCGCAGAGGGGGAGCAAGCCGATGACCAATAATATTTGCGAGCGCCTTGGGGCCGGAACAACCGCCGTCGCGGCGCTTCTGATAGCACCGTCGCTCGCCCAGGCGGCCCCCAACACCTTCAACACCGCGCTGCCCGTCGCCCAGGGTGAGTTCATCTGGCGCGAGCAGGCCGTAGTACGCGAGCGCTCCAGTGGCGGGCCGCGCGACCGGGACGTCTCCGTTCAGGCGTTAGTCAGTGTGTTGGGGTACGGCATCAACAGCCGCCTGTCTGTATTCGGTGCGGTGCCCTATTTCTTTAATCGGGAGTTAGACGTGACGACTCCGATGGGCCGCGTCAATCGCAGCACCGAGGGTTTTGGCGACGCGACGGTTTTTGCCCGTTATACCGCGTACAAGCATGACTTCACCGGCGGCACCTTTCGGATCGCTCCGGTGGCCGGTATTACCGCGCCTACCGGTGACGATAACGACGGTGACCGCTTCGGCGAACTGCCGCGCCCGCTGCAAACCGGCGATGGTGCCTGGGACGGCTTCGCTGGCGCAGTCACCACCTACCAGACCCTGCAATACCAGGTCGACGCGCAGGTGCTCTATCGCGAAAACGGCCGCCACAATGGCTTTGCGGCCGGTGACGAGACCTATTTCGACGCTTCGCTGCAATATCGGATCTGGCCACGGACATTCACCTCGGGCACGCCGGGATTTGTTTATGCCCTGCTGGAATCCAATCTGGTGCACCGTAACCGCGACGACGTTGGCAACGGCACCGATCCGGACTCGGGCGGCACCCAATGGCTGCTGGCCCCGGGCCTGCAATACATCAATCGGCGTTGGATTGTGGAGGGCACGGTGCAACTGCCGGTCAGTGCCAATCCTAACGGCGACGCTTTGGAAGACGACTACATCGTCCGCGTTGGTTTTCGCCGTAACTTTTAACCGGATCGCTGCTCGATCATTACAGGACTCCGCCATGACATTTCGATCAATCCGCCTGGCCATAGCCCTCGCATTCGTGACATTGCTCTCAGCGTCGTGCGGCATAATCAACTGGAACCAGGAGCCGCCTTACGAACTGGCCGCGAGTTGGGGTGAAAAAGGCAGCGGCCAAGGCCAGTTCAATGATCCAACCGGCATTGCCGTGACAGCTGACGAGGTGTTCGTTGCCGATGCGCGCAATAGCCGTATCCAAGTATTCGACAAACAGGGCCGTTTCAAACGTGCCTTTGGTCAGGACAACCTCGACCGGCCAATGAACCTGTCGGTCGCACTTGGAGGGGTGTACATACCTGATTACTTTAAGGATGTCATCCACGTTTACACACTGGGCGGTAGCCATAAGCGCACCATCGAGGTCGAAGGCGGCTTAAACAGTCCTGGCGGCGTGGCCGTCTACCCCGACGGCACACTGCTCATCGCCGACACCTATGGTCAGCGCATCGTGCATATTGATGCGAACGGCCAAGTGCTGAATAGCTGGAATGGGAAAGGCATCTGGGCTGGCGAGTTTAACTACCCAACCGGTGTAGCGTTAACCGCCGACGGCGGCTTCTATGTCGCTGACGGATACAATGACCGTGTCCAGCAATTTGGTCGCGACGGCAACGTCATTCGCAAGTGGGGCGGGCCCTTTGCACTGAACATCTTTGGACCATTCAAGGGCTGGTTCGCCACCGTAACCTCCGTGGCGGTGGGTCCGGACGGCAGCGTCTTCGTCGCCGACTTCTATAATAACCGGAT
Organism: Marinobacter gelidimuriae; assembly: GCF_000372805.1. Lineage (GTDB taxonomy): Bacteria > Pseudomonadota > Gammaproteobacteria > Pseudomonadales > Oleiphilaceae > Marinobacter > Marinobacter gelidimuriae. The sequence goes on from NZ_KB889924.1 coordinate 12,117, forward strand.
CCAGAAGTTTACGGCCGACGGCGATTACCTGACCTCCTTTGGTGTCGAATCTGATGGACCGGGTCAGACTGAAATTGCGGTTGCTGTGGATAGGGATGGCACCGTGTGGAGCGTGAATTTCGATGCGAACCGGGTTGAACAGTGGCGGCCGTGATCTCTTATTGACCTTTGAGCTACTCGCAGGTTTAGTTTGAGAGACCAAAATAACGTTATGAGGTTTCAGCCATGGCGAAGATCACCCGATACACGGCAGTCATACTGTTCGCATTTTCGCGTTTTCCGACACCTCGTCCGACCCTGGACGTATGGGCGAATCGGGAATGATGAACAGTGGCTCCATTGATACGGTTGCGCCGCAGTCAGCGCGTCAGGGTCCATATTGAAAACCACCTTCCTGAAACCACAACCGTTCACTGGCATGGGCTGCACGTGCCGCCGGAGGTCGACGGTCAACCGCGTTTTTCTATCCAGCCGGGCGCCACAAAGTCCGTCGGCTTTTTGGTGGATGATCGTGCAGGGCTCTACTGGTACCACCCTCATCCGCAAGGGGATGAGGGTGGACGTGTTGGTTTTCAACCCTATGCCGGACTTGCAGGCTCAGCATGAAAATGATGCGCGGCTTCGCGATCAATGACCGGCAGTTTGAGGGTGCGACGGTCGCCGATGATGAAGTCGTGTCATTGGGCACGACAGGGATATGGGAATTCTTTAACGACACCATGATGCCCACCCGATGCTGGCCCCAACCTTCGTGCGGTCCACCCCGGCAGCTGCGAAGACCTTCCTCGTCACTTCATAAATGGAAGAATGATCTGCCAGCTCGGTATGAGGCGCGAGCATACGCAAAAACAGAGGGTCGTCCTCGGAATTCGTCCGCTCATTGAGAACATACTTTGCAAGCTTCCCAGCGATCACAGGGAGCAACGGAAGCGTCAGCGGAT
>NZ_KB889925.1 GCF_000372805.1 Marinobacter gelidimuriae
GGCGACAACTGATCGGTGATCTCGATGGATTTTCCGTGCTTTACAATCATCCTCTAAAGTTACACCCTACGGAAAATACAATCTAGCTTAGAAGGCGTAAAATGACGGAAGAAGTGAATTGGCGAAAAGGCCGAAGCGTTGTCTACAAAAACACAATTCACCTAGTCTTTGTCGCAAAATACCGCCGTGCGGTGTTTACAGGCGAGATTCTGACCGCACTGGAAGCGATCTTTCGAGAAACCTGCGAACAGATGGGGTCGGAGTTGGTGGAATGTAACGGTGACGGCGATCACGTTCACCTGATTGCGAGCGTTCACCCTCGGCATTCGATCTCGAATTTTGTCGGTAAACTGAAAGGCAAAAGTGCCTACGTTCTGCGTCGTGATTACCACAACGAAATCAGCCCTTGGCTGTGGGGCAACCACCTCTGGAGTCCCAGTTATTGTGCGGTGTCCACCGGTGGCGCTTCGCTGGACGTGGTGAGAAGTTACGTGCAACAACAAACGCGACCCGCCTATCCCTCAGCTAAAGCAAAGGGTTTGCGCCCAGCAGTTCCTCGATCAAGTTCGGCGGACCGGCAATCACCAAGCTGATGCGCGAATGAAAAAGCGACATCCAAACCTTCGTCACAGCCACATTCGTCACACCGGCTTTTTTCATGTCGTTTTTCAGACAACGTCATTACCCTCTTTGCGTATATTTATGTAGGATCACGACACATTACCAACTTAGCCGTAAATAACTCATCGAATCAGCCAGTGGCATTGGCTGCCATCACAGCTACACTTATCACAACGACGCTAACGTAGCGCTTTTTTTGCTTACCGGCCAAGGAGTTTGAATGTCTGCTACAACCAACATCGCTATCACACCCGGCGACGGTATTGGCCCGGAAGTGGTCAATCAAGCCGTTAATTGTCTTGAGTTACTACGCCAACGCTACAAACTGGATCTGGGCTGGCACCAGTTCCCCTGGCCTTCACACCATTGGCACCAGCAACACGGCGAATCCATGCCTGCTGACGCTCTGGAACAATTGCGCGCTTTTGATGCCATTTTGCTGGGCGCCTTGGGCGACCCTGGCCCGGTGACCGATCGCAATCGTTATCTGTTGTCTGACAGCGTGTCGCTGGCGCCCTTACTGCAGATCCGTAAAGGCTTTGACCAGTGGGCGTGCGAGCGGCCCGCGCGCTTGCTGCCCGGCGCTCGCCAGTATCTGGCGGACGATCGCGCACGCGACATCGACATGCTGGTCATTCGGGAAAACTCAGAGGGAGAATACGTCAGCCAGGGCGGGCGCCTGCGCCAGGGTACGCCCCATGAAGTGGCTACCCAGATTGAAGTATTTACCCATTTCGCCAGCGAACGCATCATTCGTTACGGCTTCGAGCAGGCCCGCGCCCGAGCCATTCACCGCAAGCAACACGACGAGACACGCCAGTTTCAGACATTAGATGGCCGCGTCTGTGAAAGCCAGGTTTGCCTCGTAACCAAACGCAACGCCTTGCGTTACTGGGGTGATCTTTATACTGAAGTGTTTGAGCGCATGAGCCTGGAGTACCCGGATGTGGCAACCCATCATGAGCTGGTGGATGCCGCCTGCATGAAGTTCGTGCAGAGCCCGTGGGCGTTTGATGTGGTGGTGGCCAGCAATCTGCAGGGCGATATTTTAACCGATCTGGCGGCGGTGCTGTCCGGCGGATTGGGGGTGGCACCATCCTGCAACCTGAACCCCACAGACCCAACCATGCCGTCAATGTTCGAGCCGACTCACGGCAGCGCGCCGGATATTGCCGGCCAAGGCCTTGCGGACCCCACAGCTATGTTATTTACCACCGCGCGCATGCTGGATTGGCTAGCCCACAAAGATCCGGCTATGGCCGCGGCAGGCCATGCTCTGTTTGAGGCCACAGCCGCAGACCTGGCAAAGCACGGCGGCAAGCGACGATCAACCGCCGAGATCGGCGCAGCCGTTTGTGCACGGTTAAACGCCTGACCTGAAAGTAAACACCGCTGCGCCTAGTCGGCCATAACAAACTCAAGCCGGCCTGGCGCTACGCGGATATCCATGGGAACCATGCCAAACATACGCTGGGCCATGCTGCTATCGTCTAAGCGATATATCGGCATGGTTTCCAGCATTTGCGCCACTACCCGCATAACCGTGTCGGTAACGGGCTTAAGATCACCGCGGAACAGTGGTGATTCAACGCTGCTTTCCAATAGCTGTAAACGGCGAAGATACACCGCTTTTTCAGCGCTGTCATAAACCGGAGCACCCTCAAGCTTCAACGAGATATCCACTGGCAGTTTTGCCATCAACACATTAAGAGCTACTTGCCCTTTCAACCCTATTACAGCCACATCGCGACCGTCCGGACCAAGGGTAATATCCGCGTCATTCAAGCTCAGACTTAATGGCGAGCCGCTTTGCAATTGCTTGCGATCGTAGTCGCGCACAGCATCCTGCAGGTGGCGTTCAAGCTCACCTTCGGAAACCGCGTAAGGAGAAAGGCTGGCGCAACCGCTGGCCAGAACAGCCAGCAGAACAATACACAACCAGCGTGTGGTGTTCGAAAATCCGATCATCAGTGTTGCCTCCGTGGGTTCGGACTCTATCCTGACCCACGGCTGCCAAGCGGGCAAGGCCCGCTCGGCATTATTGTTGCGCCGCCAAAAAAGCTAGAAATTCTGCTTTGCCATCCACGGGATGATACGGTCAAATGCTGCATCCAGCTTTTCACAGGTGGTGGAAAAGCTGAAACGCAGGGCATTGGTGCAACCCTCGCCAAAGGAATCTCCGGGCACGGCACAGACTCCGGTTTCTTTTAGCATTCGCAACGCCAGATCGGTGCCATCCACATGGGCGGGTAAATCCGGAAAGGCATAGAAAGCCCCACCCGGCTTGTAGCCGGTCAGATGCGGCGTCTGGGCAATCAGCTCAACAACCTTGTCGCGACGCTCGCGGTAAATATCGACCATGTCCTTTACGCACTGCTGATCGCCGGTTAATGCTGCCACACCGGCAAACTGGGCCGGCGTGTTCGCCACCGACGTGGTAAACATATGATAGCGCCGCAGCGACTTGATGGCCGCCTGGCTGGAGATTACCCAGCCAACTCTAAGGCCCGCCATGCTGTAAGTTTTGGAGAAACTGCTGATGCACATGATGTTGTCCAGATCCACCGCGCAGGTTAAAACACTGGCAAATTCATTGTCATCAAAAATCAGGTGATCGTAAACCTCGTCGGCATAAACCTGAATGCCGCGATAGGCGCATTCTTCCAAGATGGCTTCCACGGTTGAACGCGGATACACCGCACCGGTGGGGTTGTTCGGATTATTCAGAATAAGGGCGAAGGTGCGCGGCCCAATGGCTCGAATAATATCGTCTGGATCTAACTGATGGTTGTTTTCCACGTGAGTAGGCACATATTTCACCTCGCCACCGTTCATACGGATCAGCGGCGCATACAGCAAAAAAGACGGATCTGTAACCAGAAACTGACGCCCGGGCGCAGCGGTTGCCGCTATGGCCAGGTACATAGCCTCGGTGGCACCATTGGTCACCAGAATGTTGTCGCGAGTGAGCTTGCGGTTGTAGCGTTTGCCATAATAGTCGCGCAGAGCTGTTACCAGTTCTGGCAGACCCGCATCCATTGTATAGCCGGTTTGGCCTGCGTGAAGAGCATCCACATAGGCATCAATAATATGCTTTGGCGTGGGCAAGTCAGGCTGACCAATGGACAGATGAATCACGTCTTTCATGGTGGCCGCCAGATTCACCATACGACGGATACCAGGTACGGGAACCGCCTGCATAGCAGGGTTCCAGCTGGCTTTGGTTTTGCGGTATTTGACGGTTCTGCTTTTGGTCTGGCTGCTTTCGTGGTTGGCGGACGCCACCATAAATTAACTCCTGCAAGCTGCGACGACATGAGACGGAAAAGTTCCGCTGGAACTGCAGGTTAGTCTCGTTACGCAGGCTCTACAAGCACGCATCTGCAGGTTGACCCCAGCCCATGTGCTGTCCAGACTGTAAGCACACCCGCCAATCATTTCAAGCCCCAGGGCTCAAGGGAAAAAACACTCATGGCCACACAGAAAAAACCGGTGATTACCATTCTGACTGCGCCCGGTGATCCGCAACCCGAGGGGTTACATGCGTTGCGATCGCGAGTAGAAATACGTCACGCCTGGGACGAGAAAACCCTGAAGAATACCTTACCCGGTACCTCGGTGCTGTTGGTCACTGATTTTCGCACAGAAGCGCTGGAAGCGGCCTGGCACTGCGCCGATGAGCTGCGTTGGATTCACGCCACCAGCGCCGGCGTGGATGCGCTGATGTTCCCGGCGCTGGTGAGCAGCAAGGTGATGGTCACCAACGCCCGCGGTATTTTCGATCGCACGATTGCCGAGTATGTATTGTGTACCATCCTCATGTTTGCCAAGGATTTTCCGGCATCGTTGCGATTTCAGTCAGCGCATCGCTGGCAGCACCGCGACACGGAAAGAGCAGAAGGCAAACACGTGCTGGTGGTGGGTGCCGGCTCCATCGGTCGACAAATTGCCCGCCTAACGAAGGCCATTGGCATGAACCCCCATGGCATCGCCCGCAGCGCCCGCCCGCAAGATGCAGACTTCGTTGCGGTACACGCCAACGATCAGCTCCATGAGCAACTTGGCAAAGCCGATTACGTGGTCATTGCGGCACCGCTGACACCACAAACCGAGGGCCTTTTTGACAGCGCCGCCTTTGCCGCGATGCGCAAGGACGCACGCTTGATCAACATTGGTCGCGGCCCGATTGTTAAAACCGATGACCTGATCGCCGCTCTGGAACAGGGTCAGATTGCCGGTGCCGCGTTGGACGTGTTTGAAGAAGAACCGCTGCCGGCCGACCATCCGCTATGGGATCGGGAAAACGTGATCATGACGGCCCATATGGCCGGCGATTTTATTGGCTGGCGGCGGGCTCTGGTGGATCAGTTCCTGCAGAACTTTGATCGCTGGCACCAGAATAAAGAGGTGTTCAATCGCGTTGACAAAGGATTGGGCTACGCAGCCAAAGGCTGAAAATACGGCGCCGAACAAAAACAGAAAGAAACAAAAAAGCCGACGGCTGTGACAGCACGTCGGCTTTTTGTTATCCGTTTTAGGTTAGCTGCCCGAGAGCGACTGCTCCGACGGGTCAATCTCCATCTGCTGAATGGCAATCACAGCCTGGGTGCGATTACGCACACCCAGTTTGCGGAAAACCGCCGTAATGTGGGCTTTGATCGTGGCTTCAGACACCTCCAGATCGTAAGCGATCTGCTTATTCAGCAGGCCTTCGGCCAACATACCCAACACACGAAACTGCTGTGGTGTGAGTGACGCCAGTTTCTCGGAAAAATTGGTGGCATCTGAATGCATGCGTTCGATTTTGTCCGCGGCGCCCTCAGGCAACCATACATCACCCTGCAGTACGTCCTGAATGGCCTTGGTGATGGTGGGCAGCGGCGCCGATTTCGGAATAAAGCCAGACGCTCCATAGTCGATTGAACGGCGCACTACCTGCAACTGCTCCGAACCCGACACCACCACCACCGGCAAGCCAGGATACTGCCCGCGCATGAACACCAGCCCAGAGAAGCCGTGAGCACCCGGCATGTTCAGATCCAGTAACACCAGATCGGCATCCGGGTGAGTCTCTACCGCCGCTTGCAGCGCCTTGATGCTGTCAACTTCTACGGTAAGAGCATCGGGTACTGCCTGGTTCACCGCCTGCTTCAATGCTGCCCGAAACAGTGGGTGATCGTCCGCGACAATAATTGTTTGTGCCATTCCACGGTATCCTTGACGGTGCCGGCGCTTGCCGAGCGATTACTTTGAATGACGGCTACTTTAACTGACGGCTGCTGATCAGATCGTCAACGACGCTTGGATCCGCCAGTGTGGACGTGTCGCCCAACTGATCGTACTCGTTGGCAGCAATCTTACGCAAAATACGGCGCATGATCTTGCCTGATCGGGTTTTTGGCAAGCCCGTTGCCCACTGAATCACGTCCGGAGAGGCAATAGGGCCAATTTCTTTGCGCACCCATTGTACCAGCTCTTTTTTCAACTCGTCGGTCGGCTCATCGCCCTGCATCAACGTAACATAGACGTAGATGCCCTGCCCTTTGATGTCGTGGGGGTAACCTACCACCGCCGCTTCCGCTACTTTCGGATGGGACACCATGGCACTTTCTACCTCGGCGGTACCCAGGCGGTGGCCAGATACGTTCAGCACGTCGTCAACTCTGCCGGTAATCCAGTAGTCACCATCGGCGTCACGGCGGGCACCGTCACCGGTAAAGTACATGCCTTTGTAAGCGCTGAAGTAGGTCTGAATGAACCGTTCATGGTCACCAAAAATGGTGCGCATCTGCCCGGGCCAGCTGTCCATAATCACCAGATTGCCTTCGGCTTCGCCTTCCAGCAACGTGCCTTCAGCATCTACCAGGGCCGGCTGAACACCAAAGAATGGCACGGTCGCAGAGCCCGGTTTCAAATCGGTAGCGCCCGGCAGAGGGGAGATCAGGATACCGCCGGTTTCGGTTTGCCACCAGGTATCGACAATCGGGCATTCGCCATTGCCAATGACCCGGTGGTACCACTTCCAGGCTTCAGGGTTGATGGGCTCACCGACCGAACCCAAAATTCTCAGGCTGCTGCGGTTGGTGCCATCCATGCAGCTTTCGCCTTGGGCCATCAGCGCTCGAATGGCTGTGGGCGCGGTGTACAGGATGTTCACCTGGTGCTTGTCGACCACCTGCCCCATGCGCGAGCTGTCCGGGTAGTTGGGCACACCTTCAAACAGCAGCGTAGTGGCGCCGTTGACCAAGGGGCCATACAGAATATAACTGTGCCCGGTAACCCAACCGAAGTCGGCGGTGCACCAGTACACATCACCATCGTGATAATCAAAAATGTATTGGTGGGTCATGGAGGCGTACACCAAGTAGCCACCGGTGGTGTGCAACACACCCTTGGGCTCGCCGGTAGAACCGGAGGTGTACAGCATGAACAGCGGGTCTTCGGCGTTCATGGGCTCGGGCTTGCAGTCTGCCGAAGCATTGGCCATCAGGTCTTCGTAGCGCTGGTCGCGGCTTTCTGTCCAAGCAATATCGCCGCCGGTACGAGTGACCACAATAACGGTTTTTACCGTGTGGCGATCGTCGTTTTTAAGCGCCGCGTCGACGTTCTTTTTAAGCGGAATTTTGCGGCCGGCGCGAAGGCCTTCATCGGCGGTAATCACGATGTTGGATTTGCCGTTAACCACTCGGGAGCCAAGTGCTTCTGGTGAAAAGCCGCCAAAGACCACCGAATGGATAGCGCCAATACGGGTACACGCCAACATAACCACGGCGGTTTCGACGATCATCGGCATGTAAATGGTGACAACATCGCCTTTTTTAACCCCCTGGCTTCTCAGCACGTTGGCAAATTTGCACACTTGCTCGTGCAGTTCGCGATAGCTGACATTGCGGGAGTCCGAAGGGTCATCGCCTTCAAAAATGATGGCGGTCTGGTCGCCACGGCTTTCCAGATGGCGGTCAAGGCAGTTGGCAGAAGCGTTCAGTTCTCCATCTTCAAACCATTTGATGGACAGCGCATTATAATCGTAAGTGGTGTTTTTGACTTTGGTAAACGGCTTGATCCAGTCTACGCGCTTGCCATGCTCGGCCCAGAACTGATCCGGGTTTTCGATGGACTGCTTGTACATCGCCTGGTACTGGTCTTTATTAATCAGCGCGTGTTGTGCCACTTCCGGGGTTACCGGATACACCTGCTTATCAGTCATGTTGCTCCCCTTTTTCCTGGTCTATTGTCATTATGGATTTGAAATTCAGAGCGAACGAACCTAACGGCCCGCCATCGGGATACCCATAGTTCCCTACAGTTCACCACGCCGATGGCCTTTTGTTGAATTAGACGAACGTACTAATTAACGTGAACGTGTGGCAAAGTTGCAAAAAATGACGCCAACAAGACGACAAATTGCGAGCTGACGTCGGCTTTAAATATGGCCCCACAAACTCACTATAGCACCGGGCGCAAGACCCAGGCCGGTCATAAATTGTTCTATTCCGGGAGGCGCCGACGCGCTGAACAGCGCCTGCTGCAAAGGCTTTGGCGGTATGCCCGGCTGCACCCGCAATGTGAGCGCTTGCGGTTGCGCCGACTTTAAGAAGGCGAGCAACTGCTCTACCCTGCGCGCGATGGCATCACCACTGTCGACCCAAAACCGCACACCGGGCGCTGCCTGCTTCAAAGCAGGCAGCAGCAGTGGATAATGCGTGCAACCCAGTACCACCGTGTCTACCCCTGCGAGCTCAAACGGAGCCAGAACCTCAGCCAGCTGTGCGTGCGGTACGGGTTCGCCCCGCGCCAGCGCCTCCGCCCAATGCACCAGACCTGGGTGCCCAATACGACACACCTGGCAGTCAGCCGCATAATCCGCAATCAGCTGGTCCAGATACGACCTTGCCACAGTGGCCGGCGTAGCCAGTATCCCGATACCGCGGTTGACACTGATCGCCGCCGCCGGTTTGATGGCTGGCACCACACCCACAACCGCCTGCGATACACATTGGCGCAACACGGGCAACGCCACTGTGCTGGCAGTGTTGCAGGCTATAACCACAATCTGGCAGTCAAACTGCGACAGAGCGCTGGTTACCAGGTTGCAGGTGCGCTTTATGACCTCCGCTTCGGGTTTGTCGCCATAGGGAAACCCTGCGTTGTCTGCCAGGTACACAATAGGCAATTGCGGGCAAAGGCGTCGAATGCTGGCAGCCACGCTGAGCCCGCCTACACCAGAATCAAACACCAGCACACTGGGGGGCGACGCTTCGTTCACCGATTAGCCCTGCCCGCAATGTCTAGCAGAATTTCCTCAGACATATCATGAATCAGCTGCCCGGAAATGGTGGTTAATGGCGGTATGGGCGGCGTGTGATCTGGCACAAACCAGCCTGCGTCTGCCAGCTCATCCTGCTGCAAAACCAGCTCGCCACTTTCATAGTCAGCAAAAAAACCGGCCATCAGCTGATGGGGAAACGGCCAGGGCTCCAGGCCTGCCAGGGCACCGTCTGTCTGATTGACCACAAACAGCGGCCGACTCTGGAACTGACCCAACGAAACCGCACTGGCGGACAGCGAAGCCACCTCATCGGCGGCCACCGTCTGCAACCAGCCATTGGCGGGCTTCAGCACCATATCGCCGCTTACTCGCAACACCCAGTCACCGGTTTGCAACGGCTGTGGCGCCCAACCCGTAACCCAATTTGCTTCAAGCTCGCGACCGCTTTGCTCGCGGGCGCGTTGATAGGCTGGAACGTTTCTCTGAGACATGATTACAACCCGATCCTGATATAACACCGGTGCAGGCTGTTTGCGCCGGCCCTGAAATTGTTGGCTTTAATGTATCATAGCGCCTGCGGCCAAAGCACAGACAGCGCCCGCACCGTCAGTACAGAATGACGGGCCGCTTTGCCGCCGCGCGCCGAGCCGGTAAACTCGACAGCTGAATTTCTACGGAGCAACACCCCATGGCATTTTTCCAGGGCATTCGCCGCCTGATTCTCGCCATTTTTCGGAAAATCCTGTTTCTTTGGGTGCGCACCCAGGTTACCGGTGCCACGCCCGAAGCTCTGGGCCTGAACCCACAGCAGCCAGTGTGTTACGTGTTGCAGTACAGCTCGCTGTCCAGTCACCTGGTGTTAGAGCAAGAAGTTCTGCGCGCAGGTTTGCCCCACGATACCCGCAAGAAAGCGCCGAAGTCTGCTGCCGTGCCCTGGTTTGTTTTTCTGTACCACCGCGTGGGCAATCTTTTTCGGGGCGGGCGCCAAACGCCGGTAGCCACTGACCACTTCAAGGCGGTGGTTCGGCACGCTATCAAAAACCCCGATCAAGATTGGCATATTGTTCCGGTATCGCTGTTCTGGGGGCGCTCGCCGGACAAAGAAAAGTCGCTATTCAAACTTTTGCTATCAGACACCTGGTCGGTGGCGGGCCGCTTGCAAAAGTTTTTAATCATTCTGGTGAACGGCCGCAACACTTACGTGCAGTTCGACAAAGCGCTGCGCCTACAGCCGCTGTTGGAGGAATATCGCGACAGCGAAGAACTGGCCAGCCGCAAACTGGCGCGGCTACTGCGCACTCATTTCCGCCGGGTTCGCCAGGCCGTATTAGGGCCAGACCTGTCACACCGCCGCACACTGGTCGAAGACCTGTTGCGCACACAGGCCGTAAAGCAGGCCGTCCGTGACTTAGCCTCGCAGAAAAACATGGCCGAAGACAAAGCGCAGCTTAAAGCCTACAAATACGCCGACGAAATCGCCGCCAACATGTCGGTAGCGACCGTCCGCGTTATGGACGTATTACTAACCTGGCTATGGAATCGCATTTATAACGGCGTTTCGGTGAATAATATTCAAGTAGTCAGAGACGTTGCCCGCGACAACGCGGTTATCTACGTACCCTGCCACCGCTCCCACATTGACTACCTGCTGCTGTCATACGTGCTTTACCAGAACGGCCTGGTGCCACCACACATTGCAGCGGGTATCAACCTGAATATGCCGTTAGTAGGGCCCATACTGCGCCGCGGCGGTGCCTTTTTTATGCGCCGCAGCTTTCGCGACAACCCGCTCTACGCCACCGTGTTCAACGAATACATGCACGTGATGCTGACCCGAGGCTACTCGTTGGAATACTTCGTTGAGGGCGGCCGCAGCCGCACCGGCCGAATGCTGCAGCCGCGGCCCGGTATGCTGGCAATGACGGTGCGCAGCTTTTTGCGCAATCACCAGAAACCTATTGTGTTTGTACCGGTTTACGTGGGCTATGAAAAAGTGATGGAAGGTCGTTCCTATCTGGGCGAGCTACGGGGCAGGAAAAAACCTAAAGAAAGCGTGTTTGGCCTGGCCAAAACCGTACGCAAACTCAATAAGTCCTTCGGCCGGGTTGCCCTCAATTTCGGCGATGCCATCCCCTTGGCCGAGGTGCTGGACCGCACTCAGAGCGACTGGCGCGAACTGTCCTATGGCGATGAGTACCGGCCACCCTGGCTGAACCAGGCCGTCAGCGCGTTGTCTGCGCGAGTCGCGCAGAACATCAATGCGGCGGTTGCGGTTAATCCTATTGGCATGGCCGCAACCGTGCTGCTGGGCAACGAGCGCCCGGCCATGGGTGAAACCCAGCTGGTTCGTTTGATGGACCAGTGCGCAGACCTGCTGCGGGCCTGCCCCTACGCCGACACGGTCACCCTTCCCGACGGCAGCGGCAGCGACTGGCTGGCGTATTCCGAAGCCATGGGGCTGGTGGGCCGGAAGCCGCAAAAGCTGGGGGACATTATTGTTTTGCAAGGCAGCAACGCGATCCTGATGACCTATTATCGCAACAACATTCAGCACCTGTTTGCCCTGCCCTCACTGATTGCCTGCCTGTTTGAAAACCGCCATTCACTGGCGCGGGAAAACATCGTGTTTCTGGCCAGCATCGCCTATCCCTATTTGCAGAACGAGCTGTTCCTGAAATACCAGGGCGATGAGCAGGTCACCCATATTATTAACCGCTGGCTGGACGTTCTGATCGCCCAGGGCCTTTTGCTAAAGCAAGAAGACGGGCGGATTGCACGACCGGTTGACGGCACTGATGCCATGGTGCGCCTGCGCTTGCTGTCGCGGTTTATCATCCAGACGCTGGAGCGCTATCACATTGTGGTGGGCATATTACGCCGCTACGGCTCAGGTAAAATCACCACAGAGGCACTGGAGGAGCAAAGCACTCTTTTAGCCGAGCGCATGTCCATTCTGTTTGGTCTGAATGCGCCAGAATTTTTTGACAAGAACCTGTTTCGCCACTTTATAAGCGCATTGCAGAGTAACAACGTGATTAGCACCGACGAACACGGGGTGATTTATTACGAAGACGGTCTGGACGAAGTCGCCAAAGATGCCCGACTGGTGCTCAGCGTGGAAAAACAGCTGGCCATTGAAAACGTTACCCGCATGGGGATGTGAACTACCAACACTAAATCGAAGATTTTGAGTTGGTATCTGGGTAAACCTACTACGCGGCCATGGGCTGCGCCGCATTTTCCCTTCTAATAACGACGGATTTGTGTGGCATAAGATCCATCATTATGGGGTTGGACACGAACCCCTTACAGGCTAACCCTAAGGCGTCACCCGTTGCTTTTCTGAGGATATTAAGAGCGTTGATGTCGGCGTTTATGATCCCGTGTTTGCTTTGATACAACCCTCGGCGGATTCGCTTTCCGCTGAATATCGGTACGAAATTTTGTAACTATTCAGCTCAAATTTTCTAAAAAAGTTCTTGACAGGGTTTTGGCCCCAATTTCATGAATTTAGGCCACACTCAACGGTACTCAGACCCATGAAGATCACTAACATTGATGTCGACGCTGCGCTGGCGGACGTCAGACAACAACGCCAAGCAGACACAACCGTCGCGCCTTCCATGCGGACGGCCATCGAGTTGCTGATGGTGCTGGTCCAGAGACTGAGTGGGCGGATTAACACCCACAGTGCNAACAGCCGTAAGCCGCCGTCTCAGGATCCGGATGCCATCCAGCGGGTGAAAGTGGATCGACGCACCTTACCCAAAGGCGGCGCATTTCGGGTTGTGGGCNTCGAGAAACGTCAGGTCGTTGATCTGGACATCCGCCGTTACGTTACCGAGTACCAGGCCGAGATCCTTCTGTCGCGTGCGCAGTTATCTGTCGACGGCGCGTAAGCAGAACGTGTCTGCCTCGAAAGCCCTGATGCATTTGTTCGAGGGGAGTGTGCCGCCGTTCATGGCGGTGGGTGC
>NZ_KB889926.1 GCF_000372805.1 Marinobacter gelidimuriae
GTGTAAACACCGGTCTAAAAGCGCTGCTATTTGCCGAATATCCACACAGTCAGATTTTTCCTCAGATCGAAAATCCATAAAACATTGCACAATTCAGGCTGGTCATTCACGAGATTGGAAATAGATAAGCCAAGCAATATCGTTTTACTCGGGCTATAAAGATGCTGTCGGTGAGAAAGGTATGACGCCAAGAATGATTTGACAGTCCTAACTGACGCCATACCCCTCAAAATCGTGCAGGCGCACGACCCAATGATTGTTACACACTTTGGGATCAAATCCAGCCCTCATCGACCTTTAGCTGTCGATGCAAACTTCAAGTCGCCTATATCACTGCCTCCTTTGCCATGCACAAGTCATTATTTGTTCTCGTTGTGATCGCGGTCATCGTTATTGCACTGATGGGTGTTCTGAAGAGGCTTCGGTTTTATCCATTTCTGAATGCTTCAGCAGATTCTTTGGGCAACCATTCTATGGAAATTATGTTACCTGCCACATTCACCATGCCTTGGCTGGCATTGGGCTGATTATTTTGGCCTCGATATTCAAGCAACGTGTTCAGGAGTTCCATCAGGTGAAATTTGAAGCCAGAATTTTTGATGGTTTCGTAGTCGTCATCGTCGAACTGCAAGGTAACGGAGTCTAGCTGGCCGACTTCTGATTCACTGAAGAAGAGCACCCGACCAGTGATGTTGCTATCGTTTAGATATTGTCCAGCGAGTTGATCCAGGCGTGCCTGATCGAAACTTGCGTCATAGGTCATCAGGTTTCCTCTTTTGCGTTCACATACCCGGATATCAGCCCAATAAAGCGTTGCTTGCTGCTTATGTCATCCTGTTTTCTGTTCCACCATGGGCAAGCAGGATGGTGCACCCCTTTTGATTTCTGCTTCAGGCGTTTGCCTACGGTTCTTTTTGCCTTGGTGGAAACAAACACAACGTGATCTGGTTGAATGGCTTCGATTACCTGATCGACGGTAGTTACGGCAATTTCAACGTCCAGCTTTGAGTTTTTAATGGAAGCGCCAGTCTTGGCCGGCCTCTGGAAAGCGTTCATAAACGCGATCTGCCGAAACACGCTGTCGTTTGCCGGAAGACCTGCCTTTATCAGAGCAGACTCAAGCTGGCGGTAAATAGCGTGCCCTGGAGCTTTCCAGCCATGAAGAGATTTATTCAGAATACCCCTGGTGCGCATCCACTTTTGCTCTTCAGGGTTTAAGTTTTCTTCTGATCTCTCGTACCAGCTTTCTGTATCGATATGTACTGTGCTTTCGCGCGGAAGATAGTGGCTCTCCGCAAAAGTATTTTGGGGTAAATAGTCCCGTAGTCAGAGCCAACGAAGGGTTTCAGTAACGGGTATTGCTGGTAGATTTCAATAGAGTCCAGCTTGTTATCAAAGTTTTCCGTGTAGTAATGCATTACTTCATCCTGTCCAGTGATTTGATAGCGCTTCCGCTTGTTCCATAATCAATGCAATCGCCGCCGGCGCTTTGTCAGGTGGGTATTTGTAACGCTGCAGAGTTCTGCGCACCAGAATACGCAATTTCGCCCGCACGCTTTCCCGTACCTGCCAGTCCACGGTGGTGGATTTGCGCAGCTTGTCGGTAATCTCCACGGCAATTTTCTTCAGGATCTCATCACCCAGCTCCCGCACGGCACTTTCATTACTGGCCAGAGCGTCGTAGAAAGCGATTTCATCTGGGTTTAGGCCTAACGCCGCATCCCGCTCCATTTCTGCCTGGAACTGCTTCGCGAGTGCGATCAGCTCTTCGATGACTTGGGCGGTTTCGATGCCCCGGTTGTTGTACTTGCGCAGGGTTTCTTGCAAGCGGTCAGCGTACTTCTTCTCCTGCACCACGTTGTTGCGGGTCTTGGCTTTGATGTCGTCGTTCAGCAGCTTTTCCAGCAGCTCGACGGCGAAGTTCTTGTAGGGCATCTGCCGAACGTCTTCCAAAAATTCCTCGGAGAGCAGGCCGATATTGGGCTTGTCCAGGCCGCAAAGGGCGAACACGTCGGTTACGCCACCACCTATCAGCGCGTTATCCAGGATCTGTTTTAGAACAGATTTTTTGTCTTCCTCGGTTAGCTTCTTGTCTACGCTGGTGAACTTGGTGATCGCCGTTTTCACCTGGGACAGAAAGGCCACTTCTTTTTGCAGCGCTTGGGCTTCATCCAGCGTGGCGCAAAGCGAGAAAGCCTTATTCATGGCCAGCACGGTATCCAGAAAGCGTTTCTTACCGTCGTCCAGGCCCAGAATGTAGTTGGCGGTGGGCACAAGCAATTTGTAGGGCTCGGTTTCAAAGCCGGCGTAGTCGAATCCTTTGCCTTTGGGGCTCGGTGCGAACATGCCGTGGATGATGTCTAGCTTCTCCAGCAGTATGGCGAAAGCCTCTTCTGCGCTATGGGTAGGCGAGCCTTTGCCTTTGGCGTCGGTGTAGGTTTTCAGGGCCTGTTTTAGCTCGTTGGCAATGCCGATGTAGTCCACCACCAGGCCGCCGGGTTTGTCTTTGAATACGCGGTTTACTCGGGCAATGGCCTGCATCAGGTTGTGGCCCTTCATGGGCTTGTCCACATACATGGTGTGGCAACAGGGCGCGTCGAAACCGGTCAGCCACATATCCCGCACGATCACCAGCTTGAGCGGGTTGTTTACGTCCTTGAAACGCTTTTCCAGCCGTTTCTTGGTTTTCTTGTTGTGGATGTGCGGCTGGAGCAAGGCTCGGTCGGCAGCGGAACCGGTCATGACAACCTTGATAGCGCCTTTCTCCGGGTCATCGTCGTGCCACTCCGGGCGAATGGCGACGAGTTCGTTATACAGATGGGCTGCAATCTCGCGGCTCATGGCGACAATCATAGCCTTGCCTTCGATGGTGCTGTTGCGAGTCTCGAAGTGCTTCACCAAATCTTCGGCTACCTGCGTCAGGCGGGGGCCGGCGCCTACCAGTTTTTCCAGTCGACTCCATTCGCCCTTGGTTTTCTCCCGGCTGCCAATGTCCTCATCGTCTTCAACGACTTCTTCTACCTGGTCAGACAGTGCTTCGATAGCGTCGTGGTTGATGTCCAGCTTGGCCAGGCGGGATTCGTAGTAGATGGGCACGGTTGCGCCATCGTCGACGGCATCCTGAATATCGTAGATGGACACGTAATCCCCGAACACGGCGCGGGTGTCTTTGTCTTCGTTTTCGATAGGGGTGCCGGTAAAGCCGATGAATGACGCATTGGGCAAGGCATCGCGCATGTGGCGGGCGTAGCCGAACTTATAGGTGCCGTCTTTCTTCAGGGTGGCTTTCAGGCCGTACTGGCTGCGGTGGGCCTCGTCTGAGATCACCACGATGTTGTGCCGGTCGTTCAGAATAGGGTGGCCGCTCTCGTCGTTCAACAAGGCAAATTTCTGTACCGTGGTGAAGATGATCCCGCCAGATTCTCGTTCCGCCAGCAGTTGGCGTAATGTGTCCCGGTCTTCTGCCTGCACCGGTTCTTGTTTAAGCAGTTCCTTGGCGGCACTGAAGGTGGCAAAAAGCTGGCCGTCAAGGTCGTTGCGGTCAGTGACCACAACCAGGGTTGGGTTGTTCATTTCTGGCTGTTGCAGCAACTTGCCGGCGTAACAGCACATAGAAATGCTTTTGCCAGAACCCTGGGTATGCCATACCACGCCGGCTTTCTTGCTGCCGGGCACTACTTCGTCACCGTAAGTGGCGCGTTTTTCGCCGATGCCACCGCCACTCATATCCTTGGCGGCAACCACTGTGGCCCGCACCGCTTCACGCACGGCATGGAATTGGTGGTACCCAGCGATCTTTTTGATCAGTTTTTCGGCATCGGTTTCGAAGATCACAAAGTAACGGATGTAATCCAGGAATAGCTCCCGGTCGAAGAAGCCCCGCACCATGGTTTCCAACTGCCACTCTAGCAGTGGCTTATCGTCTTCGTTCTTGACGGTGCGCCAGGGCATGTAACGCTCCTGGCTGGCGGTGAGCGAGCCCACACGGGCAAGGTAGCCATCACTGACAATAGCGGCTTCGTTGTACGCGAACAGGTCGGTTACTTCGTCTTTGTAAGTCTGGATCTGGTTGAAGGCGTCCCAAATGTCGACATTCTCAGCACCGGGGCTTTTTAGCTCCAGCACCGCCAGCGGTAGGCCGTTAATGAAGCAAATGATGTCGGGCCGGCGAAGCTGCTTGGAACCTTCGAGGGTGAACTGGTTGATGGCGCGAAAGCGGTTGGCGGTCACGTCGCCGAAGTCCACCAGAAACGCCCGATCGTGAATCATCCTGTCGGGCTCACTATTGGACGCTCTGGGCAGTTTGTATTCAACCGGTACGCCATCCAGCAACAGTCGATGGAAGGCGCGGTTGCTGATCGCCACATCCAGGCTTTGCGGTTTGCGCACCACATCCACCGCTTGCTCAACGGCGCTCTGGGGCAGGTGAGGGTTAATGCGGCGAATGGCCGCCTCAAGATCAGCAAGCAACAATACTTGTCGGTAATCGGCCCGCTCCGGTGATGGGCCATCCGGTGCCAGGTCAGGCCCGTGAGCTATCTCCCAGCCACCCTTAGCAAACCACGCCAGGCATTGTTGTTCCAGCTGATCTTCCGTCATATCTCAGTCCTATTTCCCTTCACCTTTAACTTCGGCGGGCTCCTTCAGCATCATGAAATGCTCAATCAACCGAATCATCAGTGTTTTCTGATCCGGCAGGCTTTCAGCAACCAGAAGGGCCTATGCCACTAGGGTATTGTCATTGATAAGTTGTTCAACCGGCTTTGCCAGCAAGGACGCGTTGCGGCGCAGATACCACAAAAACAGGAAAGAGCCGCAGCGCTTATTGCCGTCGGCCAGCGGGTGATTTTTGATTACAAAGTAGAGCAGGTGAGCGGCGCGGGTGGCAATGTTCGGGTAGAACAGCTCATCACCGAAGCCCTGTTCTATGGTAGCCAGGGCCGATGTAAGGCCATCCCCGCGGAGCTGGCCGAACAGTTCGGTGGCCTCGCCTTTGGCAATTAAGGTTCGCTTCAGCTGGCCAATGGCCGTCAGTGCTTCGTTCAGCTCTAGTGGCTGCATATCAATCTGCTTGATACCCACTTCGGCCAATTGTTGTTCGTCATAGCCTTGCAGCAGGGTCCATGAACGAGCGTAGTCACTGATGACTCGGGCAACGGCTTCGCCTTTGGTAGAAACCATGCCTTGATTAGTCAGTGTGCGGCTTAGCAAACTAACTGCTTGCTCGAACTCAATGCCGCGTTCCGTGAGCCGGCGCTGGTTTAGGGTGTAGCCTCGAACCAAGTGATCTTTGAGTACACTGGTCGCCCACTGTCGAAAGTGGACACCACGCTGGGACTTGACGCGATAGCCGACGGAGATGATGACGTCGAGAGAATAAGTAGTCACTGGCTTGTCTGATTCAGCAATATGCATTTTTTGCATATTGCTCATCTCTGGAACTTCGCTTTCCTTGAAAACATTACGAATGTGGCGAGAGATCACCGATTGGTCGCGGCCGAACAACTCACACATCTGTGTCTGATTAAGCCAAACGGTCTCCCGCTCGATCGCTACTTCAAGCTGGGCTTGCCCATCGCTTGAGGTGAAAATCCGTACCTGTTGTTCAGTCATGACAGTTCCTTGTCTAGAGTTCCTTTTGGCGGCGCATATTGCTCGCGAAATCCAAAGCTACCAGAGATTCCGGCGTTATTCCCCATCCTGAACCGGTTCCTTGTTCAGGTCTGTGGTTTTCAAGTCCTGCTTAATCTTCTCCAGCGGGCCGCTAAGGGCTTGCTCCAGCCGTACCATATGTTCCACCAGCCATTGGATCATTTCTGGCCAGTTCGCCTTGTCGTAGCCGTTGACCGGTTTGGCAAAGACGATTCGGCAGGCTTTTCGATTAGGCAGTGGCTGCCAGGTAAGCGCGGCGCCAAATTTTGTTTCGATGTGTGTCTTCTGGCTTTCCAACCGATCAAATGCGAACTGATTTGCTTCAGCTTGCGAACGTGACATGTAGAACTCCACCCGCACTTCGTTTTTGCTGAAGATTAGGTTGAATACCATTGCAGATAGCCCGGAGCCAGCCGATAGCCAGTGGTCTTTGTTCGGGCTGATGTTGTTATAGAGGCTACAGCTACTGTGACTGAATGCATCCAGTGCTTGCTCCCAGAAGGCCAGCCGCAGTCGGTGGCTATTAAGCTGCTCGTGGCTGGCACTCTTTTCCTCGGCTTCTTTGGCCATCATGCCGATCATGAAGTCTTCCGCTTCTGGCGTGGGGATTATCTGCTCCACGTTTAAGAATAATTCTGCGCCGGCCTGGTAGGGCGTTACCTTAAAACACTGGCAAATAACGCCGAACTGGCTGAGCCACAGCACGGTGTTGGTAACTTCTTTGCGATAATGGGCGGCTACCAGAATCAGGCGCTGGCTTTTCAGGGTGTTCAGCTGCACCGACTGCAAGTCATCCGCTTGCAGAAATTCCAACAGAATCTTTTCAGCATTGGCGGGTTCTGCGCTTTCAACTTGAGCTTTTTGGTTAAGGTAGCGCTGAAAAATCTCTACTACCTGCTGCTTTTTCAGGTTGGCGCAGTAGCTGGCGTATTTCAGAGCCTGCCACACCACATCCCGGCCGCTGTCATCGAGTTTATTTTCGATTATGACCAGGTTGCCGTCTTTGTCGATGGCCAGCAGATCCAACCGCTCGCGAGTGTCGTCGAAGCCGTCAAATTCTTTTTGAATGATTAGTAGTTCGTCACCTTCGCCCGGGGACAGCGCCTGGGGGTAGTTTTCCAGCCATTCTTGCAGGTGCTTGCGTTCGGTAAATCCTAGGTCGGTGAAGCGTTTTACTTCTAGTGGTTTTATGCGGTTGGCGGCTGGGTCTATTTTAAACATTGGCAGTTTCCTCAGCTTCCGCAAGGTAAGTTTCAGCGTCTGGAATGGAGAGTTCGCCCGAGAGAAGTTTGGGGAGTAAGGCGTCTCTCAATGCAGTTAGTCGTTGAGATTCATTTCGCATCGATACAGCCATGGAAAGTAGTGATTTAGAAATAGTTTCAAAGCATTGCATTAGCTCGAATGACGGTGAGACGAATTCTATATTCTTCAAGTGTGAGGAGGGACGAGCTATCGAAGGAACACCTACCTGGGAGGCGTTTGCCAGCAACAGATGCTGACCAAGGTATGAACGAAAGAAATACAGCATAAAATTTGGGGATGCTTTTTTCTTATCCACTCTAAGATAAAATTGGCGTTGTGAAATCACGTACCGGGAGTATTCGGCTTCTTCAGGTATTAGCGACACTTGGCCAATTGTCCCAGCGTGCGTAAAAATTATATCGCCTGGGTACACATTTGAGTTCCTCAGCCTGTCTGCATGTTCCTCTGTAATAAATTTGTTATTTCTGTCAGAGAGCAGCGTTTCTTTCAGGTGCTGACCGCTTATAATTGGTACCCCACAAGAAACAAATGTTGATACTTTGATATTTGATCCAAAAGGACCCATCGCAATTTTTTCGGAGAGTTCTTCTGTGCGAGTAATGCCCCATCCCTCCGGAATCTCCCCCAACTCACTATCCTGCATTGCCGACGGAAACAGCTCTGCGGTGGCGCGGAGCTCGGCGTATTGCTCGGGCTGATCGGCCTGAAGGCGGGCGAGTTTCTCAGAGGCGCCTGTGGCGGATGCGTCAGCATCCAATAGAGAGGTGCCGGAAATGGCCTGCATGGCGGCGAGCAGGGCGCCTTCTTCGCTGCCGCCGGCCTCCAGTGTGGCGATTTTGGCTTTGACCGGCTCCAAATCGACAAACCAGCTTTTGAAGATGGCTTGGGCTATTTGCTCGAGGGTCTGGTTGATTTGGTGGTTTAGCTGGATTTTGTCGTCCAACTGGCCACAAGCATCAGCTATAAAATCTTCAGTCTGCCGATCAAATCTCGGTATTTCCAAGTTTGAAATTGCTTTTAGGCTTAAAGTTTTTTGAGTCGAACCTACGACTGATGAGTCTATCTGGTGTTTTAATTGAGGTGAATTAAGCGCAAGGAAAAGATAGCGTGGGTTTATCTTGGGGATGATTGCAGATGTATTCTGCCCAAGACAAAACCGATGTCCTCTACATAGGCAGTATTTCCATAGCTCCCTACCCGAGTTATGACAATGTCACCTCTTGATGGTTTGTACCGGCGTGAGAATTGTTCATAAACCTCATCATCAACGCTATGCGTTCCATCCAATTTTAACGGACCGTACTTCACATCTGTTGCCCGAACCATTGGTCGACCAATGGTGCTATATTTCGGAGTTTTGTGAAGTGAATCTATAATTTCTGCTATTTCACCAACCCGACTGGTTTTAAATTTCATACCCCAGCCCCCTAATATTCCGCTTAATTGCAGCTTCTAGCCGGTCACCCTCGGCAAACTGCTCCCGCAACTGCCCGGTCAGACGTGTCATCTTCTCAACAAAGGGCTCGCCATCGTCTTCTATTTCCTGCGCGCCGACATAGCGTCCCGGTGTCAGAACAAAGTCGTGCTTTTTGATCTCCTTGAGGCTGGCGCATTTGCAGAATCCCGCTATGTCTTCGTAGCCATCACCGCGCTGCCATGCGTGGAAGGTGTCGGCGATTTTGGCGATGTCATCAACGGCGAAATCGCGCAGTACCCGATCGCGCATAAAGCCGAGGTTGCGGGCGTCAATGAACAGCAACTCTTGCTGCCGGTTGCGTTTCTTTTCGTTGCGTACCGTTCCGTTGGCTTTGTCTTTGGTCAGGAACCAGATACAGGCCGGGATCTGGGTGTTGGTGAACAGTTGGCCGGGTAGGGCGACTATGCATTCCACCAAGTCTTCTTCTATCAGGCGTTTCCGGATTTCGCCTTCGTTGTTGGTGCTGGAGCTCATGGAACCGTTGGACAGCAGCAGAGCCATGCTGCCGGTGGGCGCCAGGTGGTGCAGCATGTGTTGCATCCAGCCGAAGTTGGCGTTGCCTTTGGGTGGAGTGCCATATTTCCAGCGGGCGTCTTCTGTCAGGGATTCGTTCCACCAATCTTTGATATTGAAGGGCGGGTTGGCCATCACAAAATCGGCACGCAGGTCTGGATGTTGATCGTCCAAAAAGGTGTCGGCGTTTTTCTTGCCGAAGTTGAAGTCGATGCCCCGAATGGCCATATTCATGGCGGCCAGCTTCCAAGTGGTGGGGTTGGATTCTTGTCCGTAGACGGAAATATGCTTTTTCTGTTCAGCAGCGTCGTAGTGCTGTTCACTGGCGTGTTGTTCAATGAACTTGTCGCTGGAAACGAAAAATCCGCCCGAGCCCATGGCGGGGTCGTACACGCGGCCGGAATAGGGTTGCAGCATTTCCACAATCAGGGTGACGATGCTTTTCGGCGTGTAATACTGGCCGCCCTGCTTACCTTCAGCCAGGGCGAATTGGCCCAGAAAGTATTCGTACACATGTCCGAGGATGTCTTTGCTTTGCAGCTCCAGCTTTTCACCTTCAAAAATCGGCTTGGTGAACGAAGTGTCGGAGAAGGTGTTGATCAGGCCTAGCAGCTTGTCGTTATCGAGCTGATACTGGCTGATTCGGTTCAGAATGCCTTTGAGCTTTGTGTTGCTCTTTTCGATGTCTTCCAGGGCATTGTCGATCAGCCAGGAAACGGAGCGCAGTTTTACATCATTGCCAACATCGTCTTGCCAGAGAACAGTGCCTACGGGGAGTACCGCTTTCTCTTTCAGGGTGTTCCAGCGGCCCGGTTTGGGTACCCAGAACACGTTGACTTCACGGTAGTAATCTAATACTTCCAGCTCTTTAATCAGCGCCTGTTGGTATTCCTCGTCGTTATCGAAGTCTTCCCGGGGCATTAAGTAGATGTTGTCGTCGCTGTCGGTCTTGAACAACTCCAGCAACTCTTCCTGGCGCTCCTCGAAGGCGTCAGAGACGTACTTCAAGAAGATCAGGCCTAGCACTACGTGTTTGTAGTTGGCTGCGTCTAGGTTAGCGCGGAGCTTGTCGGCGGCTTTCCAGAGTTTGTCGTCCAGAGCTTTAAGGAATTGCTGTTCCGTGTTGTGCATTGTTCAGATGTTCCCTTTGCAAAGTAGCGGCTTTCTTGGCTGCTAATACAGCGTAAAGACACGGAGCGACAGGCTGTGTCGTTTCGTGCGTTTTGTTTGTTTCAGAGTGTTACTGGTAAGACCGCGGGCGTGTCGGCTACTAACCACTCGTTATACCGTTGTTTTACTTGAGTAGGTTGGGCAAGGCAAGGTGTGGGCGTGGTTCAGAAAATTCGAATCAATCGACTTGCCGTTATTGGTGGGGCAAAAGGTGGGGCAAAAACGAAGGCCGAGAAGAAGTGTCGGCCATAAAAAAATCCAACCGCCGTTAAGTGATTGGATTTTCTAGGGTATTTGGTCGGGACGGTAGGATTTGAACCTACGACCCCTTGCACCCCATGCAAGTGCGCTACCAAGCTGCGCTACGCCCCGATTTGCTAATTTCTGCCTGCCAAAAATGGTGTTTTGGCGGCGTAGACCAATGAGACTTAAAGAGGAATCTCAGTGGCTTAGCGGGAGCGAATATTACACGAGAAGATTCCAAAAAGAAACACCAACCGGCGAAAATGTGCGGGTTTTAG
This sequence comes from Marinobacter gelidimuriae, assembly GCF_000372805.1. Taxonomy (GTDB): domain Bacteria; phylum Pseudomonadota; class Gammaproteobacteria; order Pseudomonadales; family Oleiphilaceae; genus Marinobacter; species Marinobacter gelidimuriae. The sequence continues at coordinate 10,597 of NZ_KB889926.1, forward strand.
CGCGCATTAACGTAATTTTGTTTCTCGCAGTTTGGACACGAATTCGGGTGGGGCGAAGCTATCCGGATTAGATACTCTCCAGTACTTGTCGAATACGGTCAGGCCGGTGTTGCCTTTCAGCAGCGCACCAGGCTCGATAAACGGAAACAGGTCCAGATAGGAGGCAACTTCGGTTTTCGATACCCGGCGAATGATATGTTCCGGGCCTAGCTCGGAGGGGTGGTTCAGCCCGCCCGCTTGCAGCAGATTTTGCAGGGCTTCCAGGGTGTTTTTATGGAAGTTGTAAACCCGTTCACTTTTCAGGGGTACATCGATTTTTTCACCGCGTCTTGGGTCTTGAGTAGCAACGCCGCTAGGACAGCGGCCAGTGTGGCAATTCATGGCTTGAATGCAGCCCAGCGAGAACATGTAGCCGCGCGCTGAGTTGCACCAGTCGGCCCCAAGCGCCAGCGTGCGGGCGATGTTAAACGCCGAGGTGATTTTCCCTGCGGCGCCGATGGCGATGTTTTCACGCAGGTTGCAGCCCACCAGGCTGTTGTGTACCAGTAGCAGGGCATCGGTCATTGGCATGCCCAGGCGGTTGATAAATTCAAGCGGCGCCGCGCCAGTGCCACCTTCGCCGCCATCCACGACGATAAAGTCAGGCCGTCTTCCAGTTTTCAGCATGGCTTTTACAATGGCGAACCACTCCCACGGGTGACCCAGGGCGAGCTTGAAGCCCACCGGCTTACCTCCAGACAGCTCACGCAACTGATCAATAAACTCTAGCATTTCGATGGGCGTCGAAAACTCTGAATGCGCTGCAGGTGATACGCAGTCTTTACCCACTTCAACGCCGCGGGCCTCAGCAATCTCCGGTGTTACTTTTGCACCGGGCAAGATACCGCCGTGCCCTGGTTTGGCGCCTTGAGATAGTTTGAGTTCAATCATTTTTACCTGATCGAGTTGGGCGTTTTCAGCAAAGCGTTCGGCATTAAAGCTGCCGTCTTTGTTGCGGCAGCCGAAGTATCCGGAACCGATCTCCCAAACCAGGTCGCCTCCTGGCTGGCGGTGATAGCGGCTGATAGAGCCTTCGCCGGTGTCGTGGTAGAAGTGGCCTTTTCTGGCACCGGTGTTCAGGCTGAGGATGGCGTTCGCCGACAGTGAACCAAAGCTCATGGCCGAAATGTTGAATACGCTGGTGTTATAGGGCTTTGCGCAGTTTTTGCCGACGGTCATGCGAAAATCACAGGTGTTTAGCTGGGTAGGGGCCAGTGAATGGCTCATCCACTCAAAGCCTTCCTCATACATATTCAGCTGAGAGCCGAACGGGCGCTTGTCGAGAATGTCTTTTGCACGCTGGTACACAATGGTGCGCTGCTCGCGAGAAAACGGTCGTTCGTCGGTGTCAGACTGAATGAAGTACTGACGGATTTCCGGGCCAATAGCCTCAAACAGATAACGGAAATTGGCCATAATCGGGTAGTTGCGGCTAATCGTATGGCGACGCTGTAACAGATCGTAGGTCCCCAGCATGCTCAGGAGCCCCGTGAGGGCAGTGACAAACGCCATTGGCGTGTAGATCAGAGATAACGGAAGCGACATGAAAAAGGTCACAACACAAAGAATGTAGACGGTGTAACGAACAGGTACCGGGTTCGTTAACTTGGGCATTAAGCGGGCCTCCTTAGGCGAGTGGAGGGTTGGGAGGTTGATTTACGCCCTCTATGGGCAGGGAGATGACTTTGATATATGGAGCACAAAACCATAAACTGACCTGATTACTCACGTTAATCAGCCACGCTGCCGCCATACTGGCATATACTGATCATATACAGTACAGGAGGCAATCTCATGGCACGTAACCCAATCCAGTTCCAGCCCGGCCTGTCGTTGCCGGCTTTTCTCAAGCAATACGGCACAGAAGCACCGTGCCAGGAAGCCCTTTTCCAGCACCGCTGGCCCAAGGGATTTGTGTGCCCTGACGGCGGCAATGCTACCGGCTGCCGGCTATCGAGGGGGCATTACCAGTGCC
>NZ_KB889927.1 GCF_000372805.1 Marinobacter gelidimuriae
CACAGTGCCGGAGCCGCGGGTGGCTACGACGAGAATATCGGTAAAAGCAGGGCTGGCAACACCTCCAAGGTGCATCTGGCGGTGAATGCTTACGGCCTGCCAGAGGCATTCACCATTACAGGCGGTCACATCAATGACTGCACTGAAGCGCCAACACTCATCGAAAAAATTGACGCTGCGCAGGTGCTGATAGCGGATAAAGGCTACGACAGCCAGATAATACGTGACAAGGGAGAAGCCCTCGGAATGAGCGTTATTATCCCCAGAAGGAAAAACTCGATAAAGGGAAACAAGGGGCTCGACCGGCATTTGTATAAGCTCAGACACCTGGTCGAGAATGCGTTTGCCAGACTCAAGCACTATCGTGCCGTTGCCACCCGATATGACAAGCTGGCTCGAAATTATGAGAGCATTGTGTCTCTGGCTTGCGCATTTCTCTGGCTACCAATGTGAATTGTCAACAGACCCTAGCCAAAAGTGCTCTAATACTGTGCTGAAGGACAAATTTGCTATAGAAAGATATGTGCAACCAAAATAGCAGTGTCTACTCTTTTTTGATACTGGACACGGAAATTTTTCCGCACTACACTTCGGTCATTCAAATATCACTATTCGATTGAGATTTATCCTATGCTCCCAGTTTCTGCGTTATCCAGACTGCACGATTAGCCTGCCCAAGACTAAAACTCCGAAGGATGTGCTTATTCAATACTGCACCTATCTTCATATTCATAAGCTAGACGAGCTTCGTGCTGTTGAAGTCAGCTTCAACAGCCGCAATTCAACCAAAGCAAGGAAAGAGTCGCTATGAGTGATCAGCAGAATCTGGATTATGCAGTCGATGGTGCAGGAATTTTTAGCCGCGGCCGTCAGGCTGGCTTCTCGGGTGTCACCCCCATAACCGCCAGCCCCTACCCTGTTGATCATTGGACTGGCGAGATATGGCAGGAGGCTTACCGTGCTGGCGAACAGGATCGATTGAGCCTGGGTGAACCTTCGCTTCCATCAACAATGCAAGATTTTAGTTAACATGCCCGACTCCCATATTCCTACCGAGGTGCGCGAGTTACTGTCTGATACCCGATACGGCCTTTCGTTTCCGGCGCCTAGCTTTTGCCAGATGCGTTTTAAACGAAACCGCGTAGATCACGGCGGCTCTTACCCATACTCAAGGTTCGGTGGTGTTAGGGGCGCTGTTCTAGCCGCTATCGATGACAACAAAGCGCTGCGCGAGCAATTCCTGCGCAAATCTGATGGCAAACCTGCGTTTAGAACTGAACGGCGGAAAGGCGGCACAACTGGCGTCGTGGGTGTCGCTGGTGCTCCGTATCTCGATGGTCGCCGGCAGATTTGGTCATGGCGGTATCAGGTCAGTTGGAGAAGAAACAATCGGCCATGCTCAAAAACGTTTCATTTGGCGATGGATTCTACGCCTGATCAAATGCTTCACGCCTTCCGGTCGGCTATCCAGTTTCGCGCTGAATACGAGGCCCTCTTGAGTGAATTCGATCCGTCTAAATACCAGCACTGGCGTATCCGGCGCCTGTATGAGCCAAGGCAACCTTTGCTGCGAGAGAATTTTTGGCCAGCCACTTATTAAAGAAATAACGCGCGATGATCGTTAATCAGAATCGAAAGCCGTACCCAAGTAAGAATCAAGAAAAGGCTGACTCTCCGTGGCCATGGATTTTTGTTTTGCTGTTATCGGGATGCGGTCTTCTCGGTATTGGCTATCTCTTTTGGGATGAATTGCCGGTTACCTGGGCCGGTGCAATTATTTTGAGTGTGGTGGTCATTGGTTTACTGATAGCGCAGTTCACTGCCATGTGGAAGCTCTACAAAAAGGGCCTGTTTATTGGCCAAGCCCGTTAAGGACGGTGTTTAGCAGTGCACCCGCCAGCTCCCGGCACATTATTGAATAACTAGGACAAAACGCTCTATGTCTAAATTCCGTGGGCATCCACTCATCGACACCAAAGACTATCTGGATTCTCAAGCCGAGTTTGAGTTCCACCCGTCTATTCGAGAGTTTCTTGAGCAGTTGCAGCCGCCAACCGAAGACCTTTTGAGAGATTTCCAGCTGAGTCTGCGGTTTGTATCGGACTACTCGGATACCCCAGGCACTTTCAATCGCTTTCGCGGTGAAGTTCAACGCTTCCTCAATTATCTGTGGGTAACCGCTAAGCGATCGTTAGCGCAGGTTGATGAAGAGGTAGTTCAGTCCTACTTCAAAATGCTCAGAACCCCACCTCTTCCGTGGGTTTCTCGCGGTATCTACCCTGGCTTTCTGGAAAAAGAGGGGTTAAGGGTGCCCAATCCTAAATGGCGCCCCTTTGCCCTGCGTACGCAAGATGAGAAAGCCCGGTACCACGCCACTCAAGCCACGCTAAATTCCAGCCGTACGGTCCTGCAGCGGTATTTCATCTTTCTGGTACAGAGAGATTACCTGGCCAAAAACCCGATGCCCAACCTACGTCGACGTGATCAACGAGCCAAGACTGGGGTTGTCAATGTTGATGAAAAGACAGCTCGGCGACTCAACAACTGGCAGTGGTCATACCTGCTCAAAACATTGCAGGAAGCCGCAAATGAAGATCCTGCCTATGAGCGTGAACTTTTTGTGGTTGTTACCATGAAAAGTCTGTTTTTACGTGTGGGTGAGCTTGCTCCGCGGCCAATGGATGATGGCGTAGAACGTGTGCCTCTCTTTTCGGATTTTCGCATTAAGAACGTTCAGGGTGAGGAATACTGGTCATACACCGTATTTGGCAAGGGTGACAAAACCCGCAGTGTGACTTTGCCAACCGGCTACCTGCCGTTTCTGCGCCGCTGGCGTGAGCACTTGGGGTTGGTCCCCTCGCTGCCGCTGCCTACCGACAACCACCCTATTCTGCCGTCAAACCGCGGCGGCGGGGCTTTAGGTAAGCGCCAGGTTCAGCGGGCCTTTGAATCCGCCATTGAGCTGACTGCAGAACGTATGGACAATGAAAATCTGACTGAAGAGGCCGCGCGCCTGCTGGCCATCAAAAACGAGACACACTATTTACGGCATACCGGCGCCAGTATGGCGATCGAAGCTGGCGTTGATATTCGGCATATCTCGGAAGAGCTTGGGCATGCCAGTGCGGCATTTACCGAGGCTGTTTACGTTAACGCTGACGAAACCAGGCGGCGTTTGGCCAACCGGGATCGTTCGATCTGACAAGGAGCGTTGTATGGCATTAACAACAAAACCGGAACCTTTGCCTCGGGTTATGGAGGCCAGGGCTAAATTACGCAAGCTCGCCAGTACACAAAAGTTAGGTAAAGCGGCCGGGCTTGCCGCCGAATTAATGCTTGGGAAAAAGAAGCTGTCCACACAGGAAGGGATAGCGACAGCAGCAAGGCGATATAAGCTCGCCAAACCCCTGATTGAAGAACTGCTTGTGCAAGTCATCCCGGGTTGGTACTTGGAGGCTCGCCAAACCGTTGATGTGGTCATTCCTGCCCCGAGCAGCCTCGTGTCGTTATCACATAGTCCGGTTCTACCTGATTATGACTGCCCACCTTGGGAGTCCGTAACGGCGTCCACTGCGCACTCATCGGTCCGAAAAAGCCTGAGCCATCTGTATTAAATGCACAAGCTAGCCTTTAAGCCCTGGCGGTCGCAAAACACTGGGCACTTGCAATGGTTTATGAAAAAAGTCTTTCCAAGGTGGCAGCAACAAAATACGCCGCGAAGCGCTATGGCGTTCTTGGCAGGTCGGAAATGGCTGTCAATCAGTGGATCACTGTTTTAACGATCGGACCCTATTGACCAAATTAGATTTCAACAATTGGTAGTCCTAGACTGCTGATAGGGCAATTTTATTAAGGAATGATGATGACAGCACTACAAACGATACTGGCCCAGTTCAGGGAAATGACCCTATCCGAACGCGACAAGGGCACAAGCTTTGAGAACCTGATGGTTCAATATTTCAAAACAGAGCCCTTCTATAAAGAGCAGTACGCCGACGTGCTGTCATACTCGGGCTGGGTTGACCAGTACGGTGCCGAGCTTGGCGTTAGTACGAAAAAAGACACCGGGATCGACCTGGTCGCAATCACCAGTGATGGTCAGTTCCACGCCATTCAGTGTAAGAACTACTCGCCCGATTACTCTATCCGAAAGAATGACATTGATAGCTTTTTTACGGCGTCAGGAAAAAGCTTTTTCACCTACAGAATTATCGTTACGACCACCGATCAATGGACTGCCAATGCGCAGAACTCCCTGGAAAGCCAAAACCCACCGGTATCCAAGATTGATCTGCACAACCTCGAAAACAGTGTCATCGACTGGTCGCAATACCATGAGAACACCAAACCCGTTCTGAAGGCTCAGAAGACGCTGCGCGAACACCAGGTCGATGCTCTTAATGGTGCGGTGTCTGGCCTTAAAACGGCGGACCGCGGCAAGCTCATCATGGCCTGTGGTACAGGTAAGACGTTTACGTCATTAAAAATTGCCGAGGACATCGCGGGCAAAGGAAAGCGAGTTTTATTTCTCGTCCCCAGCCTTTCTTTGATGGGCCAAACATTGACGGAATGGACTCAAGAATCCGCCGTTCCGCTAAAGAGCTTTGCCGTCTGTTCGGACAGTGACGTGGGCAAGCGCCAAGGCAAAGACGATGACCGTGTAATTTCGGGCATCAGCGACCTTCAATACCCGGCAACAACCAAAGCCTTGTCATTGCAAAAGCAGATGGCTGACCACCATGCTGATGATTCGATGACGGTGGTGTTCTCAACGTATCACTCGATCGGTGTGATAAACGAAGCCCAGACCACGGGCAGTCAGCCAATCCCAGGGTTCGACCTGATCATTTGTGATGAGGCGCACCGGACTACTGGCGCCACCTTTGAGGGCGAAGAGGAATCTGCGTTCGTCCGGGTTCACGACAACGACTACATCCAGAGCGCTAAGCGTGTCTATATGACCGCTACGCCCAGAATCTACGGCGAAGATGCCAAACAAACTGAAAACGTCACCTTATGCTCGATGGATGATAAGGCGCTGTACGGTGAAGAACTGTATGTCATCACCTTCTCTGAAGCTGTCGCACGTAAGCTTTTGGTGGACTACAAGGTCATCGTTTTAGCGGTTGAAGAAGCACACGTTAACCGGCGCCTGCAAAGCCTGCTTAAAGACGCTGACAACTCGCTCAAAGTCGATGATGCGGCAAAAATCGTCGGATGCTGGAAGGCGCTTTCAAAGCAGGGTTTGTTTGAGGTAGCCGGTCAGCAGGCTAACCCAATGAAGCGCGCCGTGGCTTTCTGCCAGGTCATTGATAAAGAGTATAAGGGCAAAAACCACAAGGTCAGTTCCAAGCTAATCTCAGAAATGTTTGGTGCTGTGGTCGCCCAATATCAAGAAGCTGAAATCGCATCCATACGCGAAAAAGAGCCTGATGCCCCCTTGGACTCAGCATTGACAATGCTTTGTGCCGCCGAGCATGTAGACGGCACGATGAATGCCAGCCAGAAAGAAGCAAAGCTGGAGTGGTTGAAGGCGACCACTGAAGACAACACCTGCCGAATTCTATCCAACGTGCGCTGTCTGTCGGAAGGCGTCGATGTGCCCGCACTGGATGCGGTGCTGTTTTTAACGCCCCGTTCTTCTCAGGTTGATGTTGTGCAGTCTGTGGGCCGCGTAATGCGGCTAGCTCCAGGGAAAGAACTGGGTTACGTCATTCTTCCCGTAGTGATTCCTGCCGGTGTTGAGCCAGAAGAGGCGCTGAACAGAAACGAAACCTACAAAGTCGTCTGGCAGGTTTTGAACGCACTGCGGTCACACGATGACCGCTTTGACGCCATGATCAACAAACTGGAATTCAACGGCAATATGCCCTCCAAAATGGAAGTGGTGGCTGTGGCGGACAAGGTGACTCCAAAGGCCACCAAAAAATCCACAAAAGAACGCAAGGCTGGCCAGGCACGCGGTGGGCGCGGGATTGGATCGAAAGAGCCGAACCCCTCGACAGAGCAGGCTGAATTAGTCTTTGAAGTCGGCGACATTGAGCGTGCGCTGTACGCCAAGATCGTCAAAAAATGTGGCAACCGGCACCATTGGGAAGACTGGGCAGATGACATTGCCAAGATCGCCAACACTCACATCGATCGTATTAAAGCGATCCTAGAAGACAAAAGCCACACTGAAGAAATTGCGGCGTTCAATGCGTTTGCCGGTGAACTCCGTGACGACCTGAACAATAGTATCTCTGATGGTGAAATCATCGAAATGTTGGCCCAACACTTGATCACCAAGCCAGTGTTTGATGCACTTTTTGAGGAATACAGTTTCGCGAAAAATAACCCCATGTCTCAGGCCATGCAGCAGGTGTTGGATAAGCTGCACGAACACAGCCTAGACAAAGAACGTAGCACACTAGAATCGTTCTATGAGTCTGTAAAAATGCGCGCTGAAGGCATCAACAGCGCTGACGGAAAACAGCGAATCGTGGTGGAGCTGTACGATAAATTCTTCCGAAATGCCTTCCCACGAATGACCGAGCGGCTTGGCATCGTTTACACACCCATTGAGGTCGTGGATTTCATCATCCACTCGGTTGAGGATGTACTCAGGATCGAATTCAACAGCAGCATGGCCGATGAGAATGTCCATATCCTCGATCCCTTCACGGGCACGGGTACATTCATTGCCCGCCTGCTTCAGAGCGGTATCATTCCTGAAGATCGTCTGCCCGAGAAGTACAAGAACGAAATCCATGCCAATGAGTTGGTTTTGCTGGCTTACTACATTGCTGCAATCAATATAGAAGCAACTTATCACGGCATCCTGACCGGCAACATCACTGGCCAAGAAGACAGTGACGTGATCTTTGAGCCTGCATACGAGCCATTCAATGGTATCTGTCTGACCGACACTTTCCAGATGGGTGAGAAAGCCGATTTGGTCGATGAGTTGCTCGAAGTAAATAGTGCCCGCCGAAAGCGGCAGCAGGCGTTGGATATTCGTGTAATCATCGGCAACCCGCCGTATTCAGCAGGGCAAGATTCAGCTAATGACAATAACGCCAATGTTCAATATCAGAAGCTGGATGGGCGGATTCGTAGCACCTATGCAGCTCGCTCTTCGGCTACAAACAAGAATGCTCTGTATGACTCGTATATCCGCGCTATTCGCTGGTCATCCGACCGAATCAAGGATCGTGGCGTAATTGGCTTCGTCACCAATGGTGGCTTCATAGAAGCCAACACCGCTGATGGTCTACGTCGGTGCCTGGTTGAAGAGTTCAGCAATCTGTATGTGTTTCACTTGAGGGGTAATCAGCGAACCTCAGGAGAGCGGTCCCGTAAGGAGGGTGGGAAGATTTTTGGTTCTGGCAGTCGTGCACCTATTGCCATTTCTATCCTGGTCAAGAACCCAGAATCCAACGAGCATGGAAAGATTTACTTCCATGACATCGGAGATTACCTGAACCGTGAGCAGAAGCTGGAAATTGTTTCCGAGTTCGGAAGCATTGCAGGCATCACCCAGCAGCAAGGCTGGCAGACCATTGAGCCAGATGAGTTTGGAGACTGGTTGAATCAGCGTGACCCCAACTTTGATACCTACATCAGCTTGGGCGATAAGAAGGATAAGGCAGCGATAGCTGTTTTTGAGAATTACTCAAGAGGTGCAGAATCGGGCCGAGACACGTGGTGTTACAACTATTCAGCCACTAAGCTCGAAGCTAATATAATTTCCATGATTGACTTTTATAATCAGGAGTTGGTTCGCTTCAGTGATAAGAAACCATCAAATATTGATGGTTTTATCTGCCTAGATCCTACGAAAATAAGCTGGACTAGCAGCCTAAAATCTGAGCTTTTAAGAGGCAACAAACTGACGTATGACGATACAAAAAAATACAACTCACTATATCGACCATTCAGTAAGCAGAAAACTTACTTCAATGGGGGAATAACCCACCGTATTGGACAGTTTCCTAAGCTCTTCCCTGAACGAGATAGCGAGAACTTGGTTATTTGCTTGACACTGTCAGGTACGAAAGGATTTTCCGTTCTACTATCCGATACGCTTCCTGATCTGCACTTGATAGGTGACGCGCAGTGTTTTCCTTTCTACCTGTATCAACAACAGGAAGAAAAATTGGACATGTTCAACCAAGATGGCGAGGCTGGATACCAGCGCAAAGACGCCATTACGAATGAAGCCTTGGAGCACTTTCAGTCGGCCTACCCTGAACGAAGCGTCAGCAAGGAAAGCATCTTCTATTACACCTATGGTCTGCTGCACAGTGAGGATTACCGCGAGCGCTATGCCGACAACCTTGTTAAGCAACTTCCCCGTATTCCTCGGATGAAAACATATGCCGATTTCGCTGCTATTGCCCAAGCGGGCCGCGATCTGGCAGCGCTGCACCTCAACTATGAGTCAGTGGCATTGAACACCCAGGCAAGCCTCAACGGATCATTGAAAGGCCTAAAAATAACCGAACAGGGTGTTAAGGGCGGAGACGATGCTGACTTCTACGTGACCAAGATTAAATTTGCCAAAAAAGGTGATAAATCCAGAGTCATCTACAATGGCAAAATCACCATTGAGAACATTCCAGAGGAAGCCTACGACTATGTCGTTAACGGGAAACCGGCACTGGAGTGGGTCATGGAGCGTCAGGCGGTGACTACCGACAAAACGTCCGGCATAGTCAATGATGCCAACGACTGGACCACCGAGACCATGCGGAATCCACGATACCCACTTGAGCTGTTTCTGCGAGTGATTACGGTGAGCTTGAAAACCCAGAAAATTGTTAGAAATTTACCAAAACTGGATATTCTGTAAAGACAGGCCCAGCGAAGCCAAGGATGGCAATGAGCGCACGCGGTACTGCGCATTACCGCGGTTATGGTGAAAAGATTTGATACGGGGAAAAGCTAAACACGTTCCTAGCATTTGACAACGCTAGGTAGGCGTCCCATCTGCTGGGCTTTCTTAGCAGCGGTGAGCCGGGATGGCTCAAACCGCTGATATGAAGCATGGTTGATTGGTGGTGAGGTCATGACTGCCGGTAAATTTGATAGCAGCATTGCTATGAACAAAGACGAGCCCGTCTTTGCAGAAGCTTTGGATCGCGATAGGTTTGTACCATGGTGGTTCCGTAACCCCGACAAAAAGCCCTATTCCGTTCGGTTGGTGCGCGGAGAGCATCGAAACTACTTCTACCCTGACTTTGTGGTGTGCCTGTCCCATGTAGACGGCCAAGCGCCTAAACAACGTTTGGTAGAAACAAAGCACGACCTTAAGGATGCACGCAGGAAGTCGCATCATACGCCAGCGTTTTACGGCAAAGTGCTGTTTCTGACTCAGGATAATAGCCGCTTGTACGTGGTGACTGATAACGGCGGCATGGGTGATGAAGTGGATTTGGGTGACCTTGAAGCCTTGCGCGGTGAACTGCAGAAAACGTTGCCATAGCTCGCACACGCTTAACAAACGGAATTCCTTGTGAAACCTAACAGAATGTTTGAGCTTTACACATACCCTTGTAGCGACAACACATGGGAACTTATCGTTCCTGAAAAAACGGATGATGATCGTGATGAAGAGCCTATGAGGTTGGGCCTTTCATTCAGCTTTGCTGACGATATAAAAACATCGTTAATTCTTGGGCGCTACCGGTGTAAAAATCTTGTCGTTGATCTTGTGCTCACAAGCATCTATGGCGAGGCCGGCGAGAGTGTGGCTTTGCGCTTTAAAATCGGGGATAAAGTAATCGATACACACGGCGTTCTGCGCTCCGACAATGCCACCGCTATACCCACTGACCGGAATGGAGCCGCCTTTCGATTATCTTCGCCACTCCCCGACGACTTTTACGATTGGCTGAAAGATCTTTCAAGCACCATGACTTGGAATGATGGTGGCGGTGAATAGTGGTATTGACGTTCTGTAAAAGGCTGACCAGAACCACACTCGAAAGTCACTCGCAAGTATCGCCCTGTGGTAGCGTCCATGTTCTGCCATCCAGCGCCTCACTGAACTGGTCGTTTGCTTTCTTCCGGGCATTCGTATCGAACGTTTCCTCATCCAGTCTCTGGGATACTGCCGCAGGATGATTTGCGCCATTACCGCCGTCGAACACACTGTAAAGACACGCCATGCTGCGGGACACCTCCATCATGAGGGTTTCCGCTTTATCAGCATTGGTCATCATGACGACTTTCTGCAAAACCCTACCCTGTTGCTCAGCTGCGTCACGCCGCGGACCTAGCGCAAAAGCTGTCCGAATATGGCTGTCTACCTCATCGCGAATGCCATTTTGGTTCGCATCGGTGCCAGCAAGAGTGCCGTTGTTGCTGCTGGTTTCTGAGCATTCTGCCAAAATCGCGAGAAAACATATCCATAAGACACTCTGAAAAGCTCTATCGCGCGTTTTTGATGCTTTACCATAAACACAACTGGTTACCACTGTGTCACCCCTTCGGTAATTGCTGGCGGCTTTCTCGGGCAGGGTTTTCAATTAAATCATCTGTCCCACTGCAGGGTAGTTGACGCTTACAACTCAATAACGGGTGGAGGTGACTACCCTGATTGATTCAATCTGCATCATAGCGTTGGGGCGTCATTTCATAAAACGTTATTACGCCATGCGGTGCATGGGTGATGCTTCGCCTCGGGCGGGCCGCGGCCCTTCGCTTGTATTCGGGGGCCGGCTGCGCTCTCACCCTCATGGCCCGACTCGCCTTACGGCTCGTGACCGAGTTGGTCTCTGACATTTGTGGCTTTATGAGGGTGGGTGTGGCGAGTGCTTTAGCTACAAACTCAGATTCACCGAGATTTTTGCTTTCAATCGCCTGGAAAATAGACGCTCTACGCCTGATCGTCAGGTGAGATCGGCTTTCCACCTCACCGTCGAGCATGGCGTATTCAATCAGGCGCTCTAATTCGTCTGCAAGGGCACTTTGACGGCTGTATGCAGCTTCCCGGCCGTCGATGACCTTGCTTACAACTTCCTGTAATTTATTTTTTCGGTTTATCGTCATGTTCGGTCACCATTAAAGTCCCTGCTGGGTGGCCAGCATCATTAATCTTCCTGAATTTCAATTTAGATTTTCGATTTTGCCTTCGCGAGCCTACATCAAAAATGAAGGGCCTGTGTCATGAGTGGCGTCACTCTCAACCCGATTTTGTGCCTGGCGCACCTTCTCTATGACCGTGTTGGAGAGGTACGTCCAGAACCCTTCCTGCCTAAGTGTTTGGTCTAGGCGATCAGGAGGGATAAATCGCGTCATTTCAAAAACAAAATCTCTGTGTTGCTGCTCATCGTTTACCAGTTGCCCTAACCGTTCGTCCGACCGAATCAGAAAGTCATCTTCCAGTTCCCCGTGATCCGCCAGCTTGGCGTTGAGAAGGTCAAGTGCAGGCTCAATACCATTTTGGGCTAGCCAGCCAATGTCCCATACGTCTCGATACTTGATTCGTCCTGGCCGCATAGCAAATGCGAGCAGCTTGTCTGCAAAAATTTCCTCGCGCGTCTGGGCCTTAATTATTAATGACTCTGTACCAAGATTGATCCCGTAGTGGTTCTGAAGCGTCCGTGGGGTGATCTGGTAACTGGGCAATGTCATCAACTTAAGACATTTCCCCAAAAATATCATATAATTAGAGCTCACCCATCAACGAGGAAATGCCCTATGGAGCGCAATAAAAAAACAACGATTGACAACTCAACCGACATCCTTTTTGAAAATTGTACATAAAATAACCAGTTTACTGAGCTGCCCTGAGTTTATTGCCCAGCATCGAACCCATCCAAAACACTTTACCCGCCAACGCCATCTGACCTTCCCCAATCTGGTCCTGTTTCTGCTCAATCAACCCAACAGCGCTCTGCAAACCGAATTGGATGCCTTCTTTCAGACGCTCAATGGCTCGGCCTTTGAAACCCAGGTGGTCACCGCCCAAGCCTTCAGCAAAGCCCGCCAGAAGCTTAGCGCGTCCGTCTTTGAGGCTCTCAACAGCGCCCTGCATGCCCAGATGGATGAGCTGGGGCTACACAAGACCTGGCAGGGCCTGCGCCTGCTGGCCGTGGACGGCTCCAGCATGCACTTGCCGCTGGAAGACCCACTGGCCCGGCACTTCGGAACCCACAACGGGTTGCCGGTAGCCCGGGTGTCGGTTCTGATGGACCTGCTGTCCGATCAGGCTCTGCACACCCTCCTGATCACGCCGGATGTGGATGAGCGGGGCTGTGCCAGCATGCACCTGAAGCATGCTCCTGACCACAGCCTGATTCTGTTTGACCGGGGCTATCCCGCCCACTGGCTC
>NZ_KB889928.1 GCF_000372805.1 Marinobacter gelidimuriae
TCATGTTCATCTGCTGGTCAATTACCCGCCATCCGTGCAACTCACCAAGTTGATTAACTCGCTTAAAGCTGTGACCTCTCGCCGACTGCGACAGCAGTTTNCGGATTTAACAGGGGCGTATCACAAGCCTGTTCTTTGGAGTCGCGCCTACTTCGTTTCCTCTTGTGGCGGCGCTCCCCTTGAAATCATCAAAGATTATATCAAGAACCAGCAGGGCTAACGCCCTGCACCGCATTCACCCCACACCTAGCTCGGAGTGGGTACCCTGCGGCAAGCAGGATGGATCGAAGGCGTCCTTGCCTTCGTTTACCCGTTGACTCCAAAGAATTATCGTCCGACCCCCTTGGTCTCCATTTTACCGATAACGGCCGTTACATTTCCTCGAGCACTGTCTTCAGTCTGGCCCTCACCGAAGCTTTGTTTGCTACCAATCCAGCTGATCGCACGGTCGTGAAGCTCCAGCATTAAAGAGAAAACACGCAAGACGATCTGGTACGACGCAATCGCGACGACAGCAACCCCGGCAACCAGCGAGATGATTCCGAAGGTAAATCCTTCTGTCGATGACAAGAAGCCAATAATCAGGAAGTCGACAAGAAACAGCGAGGCGACATCCACGATTTTCAAGCCAATGATGAACCCGATCACCAGGAACGCCGGGTACACCAGAATGGAGAGGAGGTGGACGAAACCTTGTTGTGCGATCTGGGGTGCGAACGCCTTTTCTCCCATCTGCGCCACGAACAGTATTCCCCATAAGGGAATGACAACGACCGCTTCAATGATATAAATCATCCAGGTTACGAGGGCAATCAGCCACTGAATCATGATAATGGCGGGCACATAGAAGGCCAGGAACAACCCGAGCAAAAAGACAAAGAACCACATGCTCGATACGAAGTTAACGAGATCGTTGATCATCGTACCGATCATTGAATTCATGACTTTGACTAAAAAGAAGTCGGTAGCAAAAGACATAGGATTGCTGACTGCATCCCAGCTTTTCTTTACAAACCCATCTTCCTCGGCGGCCTCAACCGTTTGCTCAGCCCAGGCGTTGACGGCAATCTTTGCCAAATAACCGATTTCTGACACGATAATGATGTTGTGACCCATGGAAACCATGCCAGAAATCATGTTGTCATCAGTCTTTAGTGGAGAAACCAGAAATGGGAAGACGGTGCCCTTCACGAACCCATCGATGGCGCTCATGATGCCCTCTTCCGAGTTGATCACGCCTTTTCCTGCTGAGCGGATAAGCTCTTCCGCAAACATTGGAAAAGCGCTTTTAATATCGGCGGCCTGTGTTGCGTTGTTCAGATGTGACATGGCATCGTTCACGCTGGGATTCGTTGCGGAACTCTGAATTCCACCGCTGCCTGGGTTGTCATCAAGCCGCGTATTCAACAGTTTATTGTGGACAGCGGACTTATAACGAGCAATTCGGTTGCGCATACGGGCCACGAACGCTTCGTCATCGATCAATGCTCCGATCTGCTCGATCTTGCTTTCAATATTAACGGTGCTTGTCGAGCGAAAATTGACCGCCTCCAGAATCCGGGTGTTTAACGTGCTCATCTGGAACCAGTAGAGCCCTAGTATTGGCCAGCCAATGCGATCTACCGAATCCCTGAAGCTATCTCCAACCCCGTTTCGGTTAGCGGTGTAAGTGTTAATAGCCGTCGCGTAGGAGGCGTATACCTTGGTTTGGAGGTTCCCCACCATTTTTACCGTGGCATCTGCCGCTCGCTCTATTTTATCCAGTTCTTCCCGTTGCTTTTCGACATAATTATCGCCGGCTTGATTATCCAGCAGGGCTTCAAAATAATCCGGAACATCGTAGGTAAGCTTTTCAACCGCATTCATGGCAGAGGCGCCTGACAACGCTTCGTTCATGAACACATCTCGGGCCTTGGTGTGGGCTGACCCAAACATTTCAACAGCCGCCTGTTTGCGGTTTTCAATGTCAGTCAGGTCGCGACCTTGAACGCACATAGGTCCTGTGGTGCAGCTGTCCACGTTACTTTGGAATTGTCCAGCGTCGTTGCGGGGTAGCGAGGCGGGCTCATCGGAGAAGAAACCCTCATCGGACCAGAAATTTTCGGTGTCAGTTGTAAATTCCACTATCACCGAGCCACAGAAATTCCCTAGCCCGGGACCTATATTGAGAAACCCGCCGTTTGCGCGGTTGCGCTCGAACATTACCCCGGCCCTGCTCAATGTTGGCGTTTGACTCAGATCGGGTCCCGAAAGTCCCGCTACAGATTCAAGTTCTCGCGTCAGCATGGGACGAGGCATTACCTCAGTTGATGTTCCTCCGTTGCTCTCAACATAACGCGCCGCTGCGTTGTAGATAGACTTGCACAAATGAGCATCAATGATAGCCTCTGTAGCGTGCCTGACGTCGGGTAATGGCACCTGCGTGATCACACCGTAATTCGTGGTGACCGCGGCTTGTGCTGTCATGTTGCCTAAAGTATTACTCTGGTGGGCCAGCCAAATAGCGGCATACTGACCCATGGAATATCCGCTTGGCAGCGGCATTATCAAAGCAATCGAGACCAGCATGTGTATCGGAGCCCAGGTCATCGAGATAGGCGAGCTCTCAACATCCTTAGCTTGGCCAATAATTAGAAGGTGCTGGACGCTCTTGAACACAATTACCGCAGCTGCGACAACCATACAGCTAAGACTGAATGGGATAAGTACAGCGCCGATCATCCCTGGCTGATCCGGCATCGTGGATAGCGTTCCGGCTTCAAACAATGAATCTATGATCCATGCACCAAAGCCGCCTGTTTCTACGGCAGATTCGTTGGTGGGGACATCAGCACGCGCGACGGCAGCGGTGAGCAGCGAAATTGCGACAAATAACCGATAGGCAATGGACACGGCTCACTTCTCCTTGGGGTCTTCGTTATTAGCCTCCGGAGGCAAAGAGGCACCCTGCGCGCCGTAACGAATGCGATTACGAATTTTGAAAATCACGATACCCACGTGACAAAGAGCCTGAACGACGCCGGCGAGAACGATCACGAGTAATCCGATCTTATTAATATTGGGCACGTCGTTTTGCCAGGCGGGCGAAGCTGCCAGGCTTAGGCCATAAGCCGTCAAAGCAACCGCCAGCAAGATGGTAATCAATGAGGTCCAAACATCGGCGACCAACGAACGCTTCGTCAGCCGGGTTGTTTTGAAATGCTCACGCCAGCTGCTGACAGAAAACACTTGTTTCCACATGTGTGGGTACCGGGGGCGCATGCGCTTTGCGTCCCTGAAAACAACATCGCTCGCGCTCGTCACGGAGACGAAACGACCGGTTTTCTTTAGAGCCCTTTTAATGATGGGCTCTTTATCAGGTACAGACTCCGCACTGCGGCTATGATCCTCTGCCTCAACCTCATCCACCCGGGATTCGGCTGCCTTCTGCTCAGATTTCATAACACGCCCTCACCGATTTATTTCAAACTAAGGTACATTGTGCAATAGAATAGCGTGGAAAAACGGAGCGCTGTACGACAAAGTGCATTCGATTTACCAAACGAAACACCGGTAGGAGCTTTTAGTGGACTACGCACTATTAAATGTGAGCAATCCTGACGCTCAGAAAGAAGGCCTCCCAGCTTCTACCGATCGCCATGAATACTGGGCATCAGTGAATGAAGCCGCAGCTGATGTTGTGGCCATGATGGATGAAAAAGAGTCCTGGGTTATCGAGAACACCGAGGGCTTTCGTGCATCGATGGACAATCTTCTGAAGCTCGTTAAAGATCATCCCGCCATCACTGAATATTGCCTCTCATACCCGAGAGAAGCCTTTAAGCTGATGGCCTACCTTCATACGTCGACCGCCATGATGCTTTTGCATGTAAGCGACAACCAACGACCACAGTTGATTGAAAACTTTTTACATGTGGTCACCGATCTTCTTAACAGTGAAAAGGACGGCGAAGTATCCGTGGCCGCCAATCTGGCTCTGGATCGGTTTCTGGCTTTTGAAAGATCAGCATTGATAAGCCGTATTTTCGCCAAGGATCGGGTGGAGGGTGTCATTACCGCCATAGAGAACTCGGGAGCCGGAAGGCTGATGAAGCGGCACTCCTTTAAAACCTCATTCAGTGGAGAATAGTCATGGCAGCACCCCCGATCAGGAAATGCCGTTTATCGGTCTGCGTAAGTCTTCTGCTGGCCGTCGCAACCACAGCACCTTCGGCAAGCGCCAGTCAGGGCGGCACGGAACGTTCCGCATTCTGCACGCAAGTCGACGATCTGCGGAAAAACTACGGAAAGCTCAATCGGGCCCTCGCCGTCAAGGTCGTTCAAGACAATTCCGATCCGATTGAAGATTGGGATATGGAGGAAGATTCCTGCATCAACGATTACGGTGTCAACGTAGGATTCAGTTTCAGCGGCATCACATCCGCCATCCTTGATGGCCTCAAGGATGCAGCCTGCAGCGCTCTCAATGACGCTATCGGTGGTCAACTTGCCGGCCTGGGCGCCTCGGTCACAGGCCCCGTGGGGCTCGGCGATTTGGATGTCGGATTTGGTGAATCCGATTCGCCCTTTAGTATCGAGGGCGAGCGGAAAAATATCGGAGTTGATTACGAGGATATCTTTAGTGATCAGCTCGATAAGCTGCCGGCCGTTGATGACGGGTTTATCGACAGTGACCAATCCGGCGGTCGTAGTCCGGAGAGTTTCGAATATCTTGGCACTGGCGACTCTTCGGATGTCGATGTGCCTTCTGTCAACGGAGATCGCCGATGAAAGTGCCGACCTATGTGTCGAATAAACGGGGTCGGGCAATAGCGGTTGCCGGTGTACTCTGTGTGAGTGTGATCACAGCATCCCCTGCACAAGCCTGTACCTGCATCTTTTCCGCAACGATTGGTGCTGCAACCATTTCTGGGCTAATGGGTGCTGGCTCTGCCGCCGTTGTCACCTCAATGACAACAGGGTTCCAGTCAGTAGGTAGTCAGGTTACCGCCAGCTCTGCTGCGAATGAAAAAAAGATCATTAAAGCGCTGGATTCAATGACAAAGCGTCTGGGGACTGAGATTCGTCAGATGCCGCTGAACGAAGCAAAAATGGAGACGTTAATAAACCAAGCCAGCCCGACGCGGCGTGCCACAGATGAGTGTCGTTACGGTGATCGGTCAGGCGATCTTGCGACTGTTGAACGGCTGACCGCGTTACAACAAGAGAATCTGGCCTCTTCAACCTACGCATATAATGAAATGACCAGCGATTACCCCGAAGGGATTGATACTGGAAGTCGATTTATGGCCCAGACAGCGCGCTTAATTCGCAATGCGCCCGATATCAAGACCGCCCCTATGGTGCTTGTTAATGGTCCTAACACATTCGGTGCTCTCACTCCGGAACAGACACAAAACGCCTTTACTGCTCTTAATTTAACCCTGAACCCAAATCCACCCGCGCGATCTATAAATCCAACGTCACCGGTGGCGCTGAAAAACGACGTCAAGGCCGATTTATACAACCTCCGAATGACGATTCCGCAAACTGTTTCACAGCAGATTCTTAGCTACGAGGCCCCAGTTCTGCAGTCCGGTAGCGACTCTTGGGTAGCGGAAACGCTGAGCCGCATTTCACCCAATGCCGCGGATGCTTTTACGGCGGGGGAGGTGGACGTATCTAAATCCGATCTGCTGCGGTTAATGGCCACTTATCGAACCAAGGATCCGGTTTGGGTGGGCAACGTGAGCGCCAAAGACGACGAAGGGGTAATGAAAGACCTGGCGTTGGTAAAAATGGATCATCTATCTATGGAGTACGAACTTTGGGTGCAGGACAGACACATGGCACTACTGACCTCTCAATTACTCGCCTCCAAACTTCGGCAGGAGCGTGACTGATGATGCGTCCATTCCTTTACTCTCCATGGTCTGTATGTGCTGGCATTACACTCTCATTATCGGCGCTCAATGCGCCCCCTGTGCAGGGCGCAGTAACGTATGTCGATGGGTACCGGGATGCCTGCATTATTTGTGAAGTTGCTATCGCCTCGGCCCTCGGTACCATCACAGCGGCGCTTGAAGCCTCAACCTACGCCGTTGGCACTGCCACTGGTATGCCACCGTATGTTCCGGTAGCCATCCCGGGGCATGGGTTTCCAGGGCTGTCGGATGCAGTCAGTGTTGCGTATGCCTCTCACAGTAAACACGTTGTTGCTGTCATCGGCTCTTCGACCAAACGCCTTGCCCTCGAACTGCGTCGGGTGCCGTTAACCCGCGTAGAACAGAAGACCCTGCAACGGGAATCCGAATTCGCAAAACAGGCTGACCGCCACAACTGCTCGACCATCGCCTATGGTCAATCCATGACGCAGGCCACGCCAACATCACTGGCAACCGGTTGGAAGTGGGTGCAGGAGGGTTCGTACACCCCAGGTAACGCCCTTGAAATGGATTCCAGCGAAGCAATTAACCGTACCTCGAACGATATTGATAACCAGGGTTTTCAACAGATAAACCGAGAGTTCATGAATCTCAAGGACGTTGCTGAGGCAGGTGGACACCCTGACGCCTCCGTTGCAGATATTCTTAACCCCGCCATTATGGTTTCTGACCACAAGCGCTTGCTCGGGCAAGAAGCTGACGAGTATGGAATATCCGATGACGAACGAATGGACTATCTGATTCGCTATCTAAGTATCGATACCCCTAGCCAGTCAGCGGCCATCCTCAATTCTGCCACAACGCCCGCAAGTATTTCAGAAGGTACCAGAAGAACGATGCACGATATGGGGTCAGGAATGGTGCTGGCGGTCATGGATGATGTGATGAATAGTCGCCGGTCCCATTCAACTACCTTTGGCACTTCCTACCTCGCTGACGCCATGGGCGAGCCGTTTTCACCCGATCTTGCCAGCTCCGATGAAGAATTTGTCTATCGGGTCGCGAAATATCGCCAGCGGGATTCTGAGGTTCTTGGGCGCATTCTCGTTGATCACGGCTCCGCGCTCCGGGAAGTGACCAAAATGGAAGCCGAACAACTCGCTATCAAATACCAACGCTGGAAGTTCAAACGCAACACGAACCTGATGCTATCGCAGGTTCTTGCCAATGAGTTGCAGCAAGAAGAGGTGCAGTAAATGGATAATGACAACAGCCCCACACCCGGTTCTGCGGTTAAGCCTGATCCGAAAGCGTCCGGTGCGACGATTGCTCGACTGTTGGCCAAGGTACAGGGTAGCGACTCGCCCAATGCCCAGAATCAGCTGAAGGGACTTAGTAACCTGGAGAATCGTATCGGTGGCCAGTCTCAGCCCAGTGTGTTCGCCAGCCAAACCGATCAGACTGCCGACAAGCTACGAGACTCGAGCATCATTGATAGCGCCAAAAACATGTTGCAGTCAGCTGAGCCATACCTTAAGGAAGCTGCAAAGGCGGGGCTCTATGTTGTTAATCCGGCAGCCGGTAGGGCGGTTGAGATTGCTGATAAGCTAGGTGCCTTGGACCGGAAACATGACCAGACACCTGCTGAAGAGCCTGGCGGTCCAGATGATCACGACGCGCCCAAGCCGCAATAACTTGAGTTACCCGGGCCCCGGCCCGGAGCTTTGGGACTGGTCATCTTCGTCGATAAGGGCCACCTCTTCTTCCTCATATTGGACGATGGTGCCTTCCCGGTCGAAATCAAAGGATACAGACTCAATCAGGCCTTTGATTTGTGCGCTGCTCAATTCGCTGGTGTAATGCTGTCTAAGGGCCGACTGCAGTTGTCCGTTACTTTCCAGGAGGGAATGGCTGGATTCCAGCACGTGTTCAAGGTTATCGCCAAGCGCCGCATTTGTGTTCACTAGGTCCGTGTTGGCCTGGGAAAGCTCGCCTACTGTCTCCGTGAGTTCTCGAACGGTCTGCTCTTGCTTTTCAATTCTCTGCTGAGCGCTTTCGGACTCCAGATCATCGCCAGTGGTTAAAAAGTCCTTTATATCATTCATGATTTCCCAGATGTGCCGGGACTCCAGTGCCGCAGCACTCAAGTAACCCGCAGTCTGTGTATCAACGAGAGTTGTACCTGCTGCCGCGGCAACTGTGGTGATGAGCGTTCCGTATCCGGCAATCCGCAACGAGGTGGCGAGTAGGGCTGGAGCATAGGTTTCCAGAAACTCCAGTGTTTTAAGACGCCGGCTTTTGCTCGGTCCGACCAGTGTGGTTTTTTGGTGGTTTTATCACAGCGAACCCTTATTGTTGCTTGCTGATCGGACCGACGCCTGCTTCCGCTGATATCGGGGACCGAAGTTTGAGCATGGTGCTGACTGTTACGACGGTGAGTCGTCTGGCAAATCCAGGTCCGAGTAATCAATGTCATCCACCAAACCGGGTTTTTGATCGTTTGTTGCTTGCTGATCGATCTGCTGTTGAGCATTCATCAGCGCTTCCCTCGCTCCTGGATTGTTCTGGATCATTGCGTAAATCTGGTGGCGGGTTTCCGGGTCGTGCTCCAGATCTTTGAATATGCTCCGAATGGCTGACTGGAATACAGGCTCCGCCAGAACCGCTTCATCTGACATGCTGCGGATCGGGTTACTGCTTCTCGGGTCATCGTAAATGGGCTCTCCATCAGTACCGTAAGCCGCCTCGCGATACGCCTCATCATCAAAAAGATACTCGACACCCTTAAGGTGCAGTTTCGCCGCATACTCAGCACCAGAAAAAGCAGCCAGCTTCAGTACGCCTGCCGTAAGTAATGAGGCGGCGGCTTCACGGGCAATGCTCGCCTCGATCATTGTGTCTGCCGTGACAGTCATAGCGGTCGCTGTCGCGCCCATTGCCATCAAGACACTGCCGCCAGCAATGCCCACTGCTACGCCGTGCTCTGCCAGAAACTCCACTGTTTTATTGAGGCCTTCACGAGCGCGTTCCTGCCATGAAGACTTCGTGGCCGAAGAACCAGGGCTGGCAGTGCTGTTGTCGCCAAGCCAGGATCTGTTTGCGTAGTCATCAGTCATTGTGTGTTCCCCTTATTATTACGTTGCCAAATTTAGAGCTATGGTGAGATCAAGCCAATTCTGCGTGGGCGTCGCTCAATGTGCCTTCAAATTCAAACACCAGAATTTCCAGCTTTCCAAGCATCTTCAGATCCCGGATGTGGATCTTGGCAATCGCATCCCCTTTGAGGCGTGAACCGATTCTTGACAGGGCGGTTCGCAGCATCGAATACTGGAGCATCAAATCCATAACACCAGGATGGGAATGGCTTTGAATGTCGGTCAGCAGTACCTCCATTTTCCGAATTTTTGACTCCATTGCATGAAATCGCTCTTCCGCGTCGATCAAAGTAACCGATTGATTCCCCATATCTTTCTGTGCCAACTGATTCATGATGATCTCCGTGCTACTAACACTTGAGGCGTTTACTTTTCCACAGAAAATGCTGAAAACTCTGTGGATAACATAAGTTATTGTAGTATGAATAATGCGTTACCGGGCTGGCTGTGTAATAACCCGTTTTCCATGGCTCACGCCAACGACATATTTTCCAGATCCAGATCCTCGGCCTCAGTCATATCCTCCGATTTTCCAGCCAGGGACGGCTTGTCGTCCTTGCTGTCTGCCATAAAGCGTGAGATGTGCACTGTCATGTGATCTTGTAACTGGTCCCGAATTTCCGTGTCGACTTTCTTGGTACTCATCCCGATCCGAAATGTTTTGTTCTGGAACAGGCTGGCAGACAATCCAGCTTCTTTTAAAGAAGCCTTGATCATCCGCGTATCGAATCCCTGTTTGAACACATGCTCCCCGAGTAGGTCGTTATTGCGCAATGTCACTTCTGCGGCCTCGGTATCCAGAACGTCAGTCGGTTTAACTAATAATGCTTTATCGACACCTTTACTCATCAGTGCCGACACTGCCGCTTTAGCGTCAAATCGCTCAGTGTAGCCTGCTGATATCCCGGGCACCTCGAAAGGCCACTCCTTGACCTGATATTTACTGGCGATGTTATCGATCTCTACGCGGATTTCATCGGCTTTATCCTTGGCGACCTGGCCCGCCAGCTTGAACCGCAAAAATTCATTCTGAAGTTCATTCAAGCTTTTTTCGTCGTTTGATGTTAGTTCAGCCGGCTTTTGCGGCTGGGGATTTTGATAAGGGATCCCTGACAGTACGTGGTTTTCCCAAAATTCACGGGCAAGTTTCACCAGGTTGTTAGCGATTGCGGGATTATGGCGGAATGTGCGGACCTGCATACCAAACCCCGGACCATTTACCGCAGCGATGTTGTCAGCCAGTGCCTGAAAGTTTGGGTTCTCCTGGGCCATCAGGTCATCGATGAGCTTGGAGGGGATATCCAGTTCAGCCAGCGCGTAGTAATCGGGCAGTTTTTTGAAATATCCCTCATACAGAAGGCCGTACCAGTGCACCTGTGCTGCGTTGATCAGCTTGATGGCGTCCTCGCTATCCAGGTTGGAACGAACCTTGAAGTCCGTAACGAGCACTTTATTTCCGGCCTGAGCAACTTCGTCAGGGTTTCCGATAATAAATGGGTAATCCGGATGGGGCTTGGAAAAGGCTTCTTTGATTTCCGGCGTTTCCAGCAAACTCTTGTGGTTGGACAGCTTATGATAAACAGGCTGCGCCAAGGGCTCCATGGCCGTACCGCGGAGCATGTGAATCGTAGGGGGGATCGGAAACTGCTGCAACAACTTCATCCGCGAGAGGTCTTCCAGCGTATTGTAAGCGTTTGATTTACCCATAGCGGTCAGCAAGAGTTCGCCGACTTCCGATCCACCGATCCCGGCAGCGCGGTGGGCATGCCAGACCGCGCGCTCGGGGTCGCGCTTGATAATTCCCCGAATCCAGTGATCAACCGTGCTATCAGAGATAACTGAACGCTGAGGCAGCGTTTCTATAACGCAGGCTACCTCGTCATACAGTGTTTGTTGGTCTGGACTGATCTCATCACTCACAACATGCCCTCATAGATTTAACATTCGATGGTTTATGCTACATCAATATAGGGCATTACAATTCGCTTGCGTAGCAAAAAGCACCTTGTGGTTTACTTTGGTGAACTTACTGGATGATTTTATCAACATAGTCGCGAAATACCCCATCCAATTGATTCAAGTGGAGCGGGAGCGACTTCCCTAACATTTGGGTGGGGATGGATAGCGTGACCTCGGCAGAGGTCTTGTCTTAGTAAAAACACTGTGGTTATATACAGTATGACTGAGTTCACCAAAACCCTCAAAGTCCGAGTTCGGGACAAACACGCTAATGTGCTGCGCCGTCAGGCCGCGGCTGTTAACNGTGTGTGGAATTTTGTGAATGAACTCAGTCATCGCAGCATTCGGGAGAGAGGNCAGTTTCTGTCGGCCTTCGATNTTCATCCTTATACCAAGGGTGCCGGCAAGCTTCTAGGCCTTCACAGCCAAACACTNCAGGTCGTTGCCCAGGAATANGTCACACGCCGCAAGCAGTTCCGAAAATCCAAACTCGCGTGGCGTAAAACCCANGGGGTTCGCCGGTCGCTCGGCTGGGTGCCNGTGAACACCGGCGCCGCGGTTTGGAGCAACGGGCAGGTTCGGTTCCACGGTCAGCATTATCGGGTCTGGGACAGCTACGGTTTGTCTCAGTACAAATTNCGCTCTGGCTGCTTTTCTGAGGACGCCCGAGGTCGGTGGTATTTCTGCGTGGTTGTCTCGGTAAAACCCGATCGCCGGTGTGGCACTGGCAGCGTGGGTCTGGATCTGGGCCTGAAGACCACGGCCACGCCCAGTTC
>NZ_KB889929.1 GCF_000372805.1 Marinobacter gelidimuriae
TTTGTAGACAGAATTCCATTTTCCGAAGTGGCCTGGCAGATCTCTCCAGGGCACACCGGTCCGCATTCTGAACAGAATGCCTTCGACTGTTTTGCGCAAACCTGCCTTGTTATACAGACTGAATTGAAGCAATATTTCTCTTAGCTTGGACCACAGTTTCTCTGTGAGCATGTATCTGGGCATTGCGGGCTCGTATGATTGTTGTTTCGGAACTTCATTATACGAGCTTGCTCTTACCTTTCAAAGGCTTACGAGCAATTGTCAACAGACCTTAAGCAGCCGATTGAATTTTGCCTGCAGTCCCTGAAAGCTCATTGTGCGCTCCTTTTGCCTAAAACGCCGTCACCTCAGCCACCGACGCCGCCACACGGTAATCTACTTTCCCCAACGCCTTGAAGTGCGCCTCGCCACAAAGAATTTTCAGATTCTCTTCCAACCGACGCTTATCACTGTCATGGGTAGTTTTGGTTTCGCGGATCAGGTACACCTTTTTGTCCCCATCCAGCACCACCGCCCAGTCCGGGTTGTAGTCCCCGACGGGGGTGGGGATGGTGAACCAGCGAGGCAGTTTGCAGAAGAACTTGATGTTCTCCGCGCCGTCCAGGGCCTGAGCAGTCATTCGCTCAATTTGGGAGTCGTATTCGATGTAGTCGTAGGGAGTCTGTACATTATCACCCTGATTCCCGTATTGAACTGCATAGGAGCGATCCAGATAGGCCTCCAGTTCCGGCTCTTCGAACAATTCCATTTTGTAGTTCTCACCAGCGAGTTTTTCGTAGCGAATACCAGCGACGAGCAACGCGTCCAGCGCTTTATGGATCTGTTGACTGGCTTCCGTTATGAACCCTTGGGGATTGGTTTTAAACTCCGCCAGCCGACCGCATCGTTTGATGATATCCAGCAGTGTGCCCCGGGTGAGTTGAGTCCGGTCCTGCAACGCGCCGATTAAATCCGGCAACGCCTCGTGGGAGCTGACATAGCGTTCTTTCGTGGTCGAAATCTGTCGGTCATTGCCAAACCCCGCATCGGTCAGCCTGGCCTGGGTGTGGTCGATGGTCAGGGTCACTGGTTTAATGATCGGCATCGATTGTAGCTTGTAGCTGGCCAAGTCAATCAGTTCTTGTGTGTTGAACTCGATGGAGTAGCGCGTTTTCTGGCTAATACGCTCCCACAGCGCCTTGAAGTCTGGATTCAGCTCTACCCGCTTGTTATAAGCCACGGCGGTCCGCTTGCGGGCATCCTGTACCCGGCCAGCGAACATAAAGCCACGCAGCTTGTCGATAATCTCGTTTTCCAGTGGTTCGTATGCT
Source organism: Marinobacter gelidimuriae (assembly GCF_000372805.1). Taxonomy (GTDB): domain Bacteria; phylum Pseudomonadota; class Gammaproteobacteria; order Pseudomonadales; family Oleiphilaceae; genus Marinobacter; species Marinobacter gelidimuriae. The sequence goes on from NZ_KB889929.1 coordinate 1,311, forward strand.
GCAGGCACCTGAAGCTGAAAGTAGAGGTCGTCAGGCTGGAACCTGGCGGTAAGATCACCTTGACTATCCAGGTAACCTTCCGCCTTGAGGGCCTGCCAAAGGTGCCTGGATTTCTCCTGCCCCAAGGACTCGGTATCACTGACCGCCAGTGGCGCGAAAGCGATGGCAGGTACACGGCCAAATTTGAAACCGCCGCCAATGTCCTTTTCCATCTCTGTTTGCAGGTGTTTGGCGTACTCCTCAAAGGATTCACTGGCCACCACGGTCAGGCGGTTGACCTGCGGGTCATGCACCCGATCACCACTGGCATCGACCGCCAAGCGCAGCCCTCGCCCCAGCGTTTGCCGGCGCTCTTTCTCGCTGCCGAAGTCCCTCAGGCTGCAAATCTGGAACACGTTGGGGTTATCCCAGCCCTCTTTCAGGGCGGAGTGGCTGAAAATGAACCTGAGCGGCTCGGCATCGTCTAGCAGCTGCTCTTTATCCTTCATAATCAACTCATACACTTCCGCATCAGTCGCGGTGGTGCCAGACGTGTCCTTTAATTCCACGATTTTGCCGCGCTTTTTTACCGCCGCGAAATAGCCGTTGTGAACCTGTTTCACATCCCGCTTGGGCAGGTCACTGAACAGCGGATTTCGCGCTGCCTCCTGATAGGCTTCCTCGAACCAGCGGGCCAGTTTGCCGTTTTGTTGATTGCCGTGTTCGTCGTAGTAACGATAATTAGCTACCTTGTCGATAAAGAACAGCGAGAGCACCTTCACCGGCAGGTCTTGCTTCTGGAGGTTGCGCTCCTTTTTGAAATGCTCTTCTACGGTCTGGCGAATCTGCTCTTTGAGCACATCGTCGTGGATGCCGTCTTTTTCCTGCTCGGGCTCCAGGATCTCGTTGTTCGAGAAACGCACATATTCGACACCCGCCTCGGCGTATATTTCATCCACCACATAGCGCGCATAGCCCGGACGGTTGGTGTGATCGGACAGATCCGTGCCTTGTTTGAGCTTAACGGTTTTCTCTTTGGTGCCATTTGGCGTGTCCTCAAAGATCACCACCGAGGCGGACGGCGTCTTGGCTTTGCCGTTGTAGCCGATCTTGCTCAGCTTGAGGTAGGTCTGGTTGACGTTGCTCTGGGACTGGATGGACGCCACCGAGATCTGTTTCACCAGTTTCAGGTCATAGGCCTTTACCGGACCCAACTGATACACCACGTTATAGGGATTTTTGTGGGTGGCGGAATAGCGCAGTGCAAACAGGGGCTTGAGGTGGTTTATGGCGCGCTTTGCCTTGGCAGTCGTATCCACTGACTGAGGCTCGTCGATGATCAGTACCGGGCGCACGTCCTGGATGAACTCGATGGGCTTCACCCCAGACATTCGGTCCTGCTCCCGGTGAATAACCGACAGCTTTTTGATTTGCTCTGATGTCAGTGCCTGGTAATCGTCAATATCCCCGGCATCTTTTTGGAACGCCTGGATATTGATCACCATAATCTGCACGGTATTCCCGGTGGCGAAGTCACGCACTTTCGAGAGGTTCTTGGCGCTGTACACATAATGATCAAATGGCACGTTGTTATACAGGCTACGAAAGTGCTCCTTCATCATCGCAAGGGAAGACAACACGCCTTCACGAATTGCCACAGACGGCACCACGATAATGAACTTGCGCAGGCCCAGGCGCTTGTGCATCTCAAAAATACTGCGCAGGTAAACGTAGGTTTTGCCGGTGCCAGTCTCCATCTCCACCGAGAAATTCGGGAAGGGATAATCGTCTCCCTCTTCAAACAGGCGGGCGGACTTCTCGATAAAATTCTGTTCCTGAATCTTATGCAGATTGCCCAGCAATGTGTCCGGATCGACGGCCAGCGTATTGGCAATGCCCAGTTGCCGGTAGCGTTCACCGGCGGTGGACAAACCATCAAACACGGCCAGGGTGGACTCAATGGCGCCCTGTTGGTGATCCAGGTTGGGGTTGAACTTCAGTTTCATCGCCAGCCCCTTTTAAACAGTTTTGAAATCGATTTGATCGATTTTTTCCTTGCCCTGGCTGAAAGCCTCGAAGGTTTTTACTGCGTTGGTCTTGAGCTGGTCGTTGCCGTGGAAGGCCTTGTCCAGGCAAATAAACTGACTGGGTGCCTTGACCAGAACGACATCGATCAGCGCCTGGTCGATGTCGTCCTCCAGGTGCATTAATAGCGTGCCCTCCGCTACGGAAAACACCGTATGCCCTGACAGTTCAATCCGCTCTACCTTCTCGGTGGGCATCACCCCGGCCTTGATCAGCAGTTCGTAGAGCAGATCTTCCTGGCTGGCATTGGGATCGATATGATCGACGTTGAGGTCCATTTGCTGGAGCAGTTCGTCGTCAGAGATGTCTTTGCTGGGGGCTTGCCAGAGTTTGAAGTTGCTTTGGTTGAGTTTTAGGACTTTGAAGCCCAAATCGTTACCAGTTAAACCGTTAAGATCTAACTGTTCCGTTACCTTTTCCCTGATTCTATTGCCAGCTCGACGAATCCTTTCTTTGGCAATATCAGCTATCGTAGCCATTCCAATCTTTTCTGCTTCACTACCCTCGTCACAAGGCTCAGGCAACTGAACCAATACAAATCTGGTGCGAGATGCAGTTATATTTTCTTCATAAACGGCTTCCGCCAACGAACCCGAACCAGCGAAAAAATCCAACACGATTCCGGGATTTGATGAAAGCTTTAATAGCGTTTGCAATAGCTGAACCGGCTTGGGAGTCTCAAACGCAGCTATGCCGCCAAAAAGTTCTTTTATCTTATTCTTTGCTGCTTCAGTCGTTCCAACATCTTCGGCAAAAAATATTGTTTCTGGTGTTAACCCCCTCTCCTTGGCCTCAAGGTACGTCTTTACTCTGGGCACTCCATTTCCATTTTTCCCAAACCAAATGCGGTTCTCTTCGATGGCCTGCGCCATTACTTTCTCGGTATAAAGCCAACATCTACCGCTCTCTAGCTTGTGCACCTTTCCATTTGGCCCGCCCAAATCATAAAACTGGCTTTTGGTACCATGACCAGCCTGAGCAGTAGCTGGATCAGATTTCCAAGAACCTCTTGGGTCGTTGTCTGGATTTTTGTAGCTTGCCAAAGCCTTATCGTTCATCGGGAGCTGAGATATAGGCTTGTCGCTTTCCCATGTATTGCGAGAGTAACAAACTATGTAATCGTGGCGTGTAGACACGATTTTTCTATTTTCTCGGTTCGTCCTTTTTTCCCATATAAACTGCGCAATAAAATTCTCCTCCCCAAAAATCTCATCACACATCCGCCGCAGGTTTTCCACCTCGTTGTCGTCGATGGAAATAAAGATCACGCCGTCTTCCCGCAACAGGTTGCGGGCCAGGTACAGGCGCGGGTACATCATGTTCAGCCACTTGGTGTGAAAACGGCCTTCGTTGGCGGTGTTGGTGGAGAAGGTGCGGCCTTCGTTGTCTTTCAGGCCCGCGTACTGCAAATAGGTATCCAGGCTTTCGCTGAAGTTGTCCGGGTAGATGAATTCCTTGCCGGTGTTGTAGGGCGGGTCGATGTAGATCATCTTGACCTTGCCGTAATAGCTCTTCTGCAGCAGCTTGAGCGCTTCCAGATTGTCGCCTTCGATGAACAGGTTTTCGGTGGTGTCGAAATCCACCGACTCCTCCCGGCAGGGCTTGAGGGTGGCCCGTGACGGTTCCTGGATCAGGCGCAGGCAATCCCGTTTACCGGGCCAGTCCATGCCGTAGCGTTCGCGACGGTTGTCGTAGATCTCACTGAAGTTACCCAGCTCCGCTTTCAAACGCTCATAATCGAGGGTTTCCACCAGTTCGCCGTTGTTATCGCGGGTTTCGGTGAACACGCCGGGGAACAGTTGTTTCAGTTCCTGCTTTCGTTGCTCAGCCAGGTATAGGGATTCGCCGTTCATCTGGGTGTCTGGAGTGCTCATGTACGTCGAGTGTCCTTGGTTTTTGCAATGGGAAGACATTGGGTGGAAGGATGTAAGCTTAGCGTCGGGATTCCTTGTTGGCCGCATAGATAGTTAACAGCAACTCACGGTCGTCGATGAGGCGATACTCGGGTTCCTTGCCGCTCAGCTCGGTACTACGGTGGACGATTTTGGGCACGCCTTCTCCCCGCCGTTCAATCAACGCCTGGCGGCCTGCCTCTTCCCGGGCCTGATAGTAGCGACTCAACAAGTTTACCAATGCTTCGTTGCGGGTGACGGTGTTCTCCATCAAACCATCGATGGTAAGGCTGTTGGAAAGCTCACCTGGCGAATAGAGTTCCAGACGGTCTGCAAATAGGTGCAAACGGATACGTCGACCGGTCATGGAGTAGTCGCGGTGCGCAACCGCATTGACTACGGCTTCGAAAATCGCCCCCAGATCGTATTGCGGAATATCGACCCGGCCGATTTGTTTTTTGGCTTCTATACGCATGTTCCGTTTAACGAAATCCACCGCACCGTTGATTTGTTGGTCTATGGGGCCGGTGTAATCCTGTGCGTCGAGCTGGTCTTCCGCGTCCCGCGCGGTGCCGCTATAAAACACGCATTGGACATAGGCATTGTTCAACCACTGGGTGGGATCAGGCGTAAGCAGCAGTACACCACAGACCGATAGGCCTTCGTTATAGTCGTCTTTAGCGGTTAAATGCAGCTTGTGAAGCTGCTCTTTCTCAGGCGTATTTGGTTTCAAAAAACGCTGTTTCAAAGATTTATCAATATCTTCCACTTGGGTCCCTGGCACCAGGGCTTCGTCGAATCGGATCAGCCGTGCCTGAGAACGCTGTTGAAATAAGCGTGCAAGGACTTCCGGTTTCATTTCCTGCTTGGTGGAGCCAACACGCTGATAGTAACGCCCCGCACTTTGGTGTACAGAGATGCTTCTTGAGATGTCGACGCAGATCACCGTTTTCAAATCACCGCGATGGTCCGGGAGCTGAACCAGGTGGGTGTCCAGCCTGACCGGCGGATTAATATTACTCTGGCTGATGTTGACCACCCACTCTTCGGTCTTGGCAACTTTCTCGTCCGCAATACCGACCACTTCTCGTGTTTTGTCGACCACACCCAACACAAGTCGTCCGCCCTGGCCATTGGCGAAGGCGGCAATTTCATGGGCCATTTTATCCCGGTTTGGATCTTTGGGCCGTTCACCCTCATAAGTGACGGCTTTGAATTCAATACTGGAGTCTTCGCCCAGGCGAATATGAAACAACAGGTCTTTGACGAGTTTTTCCTGATCCATCTTGATGTCTCGTTAAGGCTCAGTGAGTGAGAGTCCAGCGAATGGTGAATAGATTTCTCACCTCACAGGTCAATTCCAGCTTTTCGGCAACCTCATCCAGCAGGCGGTCTTCTTCTTGCTCAATGACTTTTCTGGATTCGTGGTATTCATGCAAAGCATCGTCTCGCTTGCGCTCCAGCTTTCTCAGCTCTTTTTTCGCCTGGATCTTTTCAGCCGTGGATGCCAGTTGTCGCGACGTTTTCTTTAGCTGATGAATGTCTTCAGCCAGCTCATCCACGGTTTCCATCAAGACTTTGCGCCGGTCGTTGGCCCAGCGCTCCAGCTTGTCGGACTCCTGCTCCAGATAGTTATCAAGTTCGGCTTCGGTCTGGAGGGTCTGTTCGTCAATCACCTGGGCTTGATAGTCGGCAAATTCATTTTCGTCGATGATCCGTTCCAACGACTTCGAATACGCCGGAACAAAGAGCAGGTGCTCGGCATTTCCCGGCGTGAGCAACTCGCCGGAGTCAGTTTTCGCCAAAACAACCAGCTGGTTTTTTACGTCCTTTCCTCGATTATAGGAAAAGCGAATCTCAAAGGCAGTCAAGGTTCCAGACTGGTCCAGATACACCTTTAGCGCAGCATACTGGCCTTCCATTTGATCATACTGAAAGACCAGATGCGCGGGCTCCAACCGATAGCTTTTTGCTTTGCGGACAAGCTCCCAGGCAAGATAATGCTCTGTCGCTTGCAGGCGAAAGAATTCCGAGTCGTTCTGTTCGACCAGAGGCCAGCTCAAGTCATACCGTTGGCCGTCCAGGGCAAAATGATTGGTATTGAAAATTGCTGCTGGCAGTTCTGCTCTCGCTAAATCCAGCAGGACCCGCTCATACTCCTGAAGAAAGTCGTTACTTTCGTCGCGCAGTGTTCTCAGCGTTGCCACAACATCACGGTCAAAATCGTTTAGCAGGGTTTGTCGGGCTTCAGCCTCTCTGACTTCCAGAATGTCCTTTAGACTCTCTTGTAATTGATCGAACTCTTGCTCAATCTCCGCGTCTGTTCGGCACTTCTGGTAAATGTCATAGATACGGCGCTCTATGTCGATGTTGCCTTCGATGGCCCCTAATATTTCGTCCGACGCCCCAAACACCCCTTCGAATAACTTAAGTTTCTCATTAAGCAGTTGAAACACGCGTTGGTCGGCCGGGTTTTTGCGGTTAACAAAGTTCACAACGACCACGTCATTTTTCTGGCCGTAGCGATGCACCCGGCCAATACGCTGCTCCACCTTCTGAGGGTTCCAGGGCAGGTCGTAATTAATCAGTACAGAGCAGAACTGCAGGTTGATACCTTCGCCGCCGGCTTCGGTGGAAACAAGAATATCTGCTTTGTCACTCTTGAAACAATCGACCAGTGCGGCCTTCATATCCGCCGGTTTTGAGCCACTAATCCGCGCCGATCCACGGTGTTCTTCCAACCATTCTTTGTAGATGGCTTTCGAGCGCGAGTCTGCGTTGGACCCGTTCAAGAGCACCGTTCGACCGCGATAATCGTTGTCTTCAAGCAAATCGTTTAAATACCGTTGCGTTCTGCATGACTCGGTGAACACAACGGCCTTTCGCTGACCTCCCAGGCTTTCAGTCATCGCCATGGCCTTTTCAAGCACCGTCAGAAGGGCGTTACCTTTTGCGTTTTCACTAATGTTTTGCGCTAAGGATTGAAACTCCGTTAACTGCTCAATCTCGTACTGAAGTCTATCTGTTTTTGTAGTTGCCTGGGTCTCATCATCTCCAAATTCAGCATCCAGCCAGTCATCTGCTTCTTCGATGTCCGAAAGCGCTTCTTCATTCAGCAACTGCTTGTCTTTCAGGCGCTCGACCATCCCTTTCAACGTATCGGCCACAGCAAAGGAGGATGAGGCCAGGATCTTGCGAAGGCCCATACTGACCAAGTGCTTTGCTTGATGGCTAATCGCCTGAATATTCGGGTCCTGCAAGTAATGGGAGAGTTTCTGATACAACTCCCACTCTTCGGGCAGAGGCGTAAAGTCCTGAGTAAGAGAGTAGCGGTTAGTAAAACTGATGCCCCCTTCTTGTTGCACCTGACGCCGCAAAGTACGGTGACACAGAGGTTCTATCCGCTGTTTAAGGTCCTCCAAAGCTTGTTTGTCATTCTGGCGGTTAACGTAAAGCTTTCGAAAGGATTTGGCATCACCAAAATAATGGGCGTCGATTACCTGGCTCAGACCATAGAGTTCCATTAGCTTATTTTGAATGGGCGTGGCCGACAGCAACACGCGGCTATCGGCATACTGAGTCGCTTCAACGATGGTCTTCGCCCGTTTATTGCCCGAATTCTGATAGATGTTGCGGAGTTTATGGGCTTCGTCAAAGACCACTAAGTGCCAATCGACGAGCTGCACCTTTTCTTTCTGGCGCGCAACATACTCATATGAGCAGATTACAATCTTGCATTCATGGGAGAACGGGTTGTGGGTGCCCTCTTTTTTGAGTGCAGCGGCAACCTTGCTGTCAATGATGATTGAAGGCAGCTCAAACTTGTCTTGTAGCTCCTGACTCCACTGCTTACGAAGTGACGCTGGGACGACCAAAAGTATATTCCGCTTGCCCTCCGCCCACTTCTGGGCCATCACTAAACTGGCTTCAATGGTTTTACCCAGACCAACTTCGTCAGCGAGTAAAACCCCTTTTTCCAGAGGGGATTTCAGGGCAAACCTGGCTGCCTCAATCTGATGGGGATTCATATCAACACGAGCAGATGCCATCGCCCGGGAGACCCGATTTTCAACTTTTCCGGTTTGGGTAAGCCAGTTCGCGAAGTAGGCACTTTGATGAGGTGTAAACATGATCAATCTCTACCCTCTGTTCGGGCTTGGTGACTGAGCCAATCATCGATAGCCTGCTTTCCAAAGCGCCATTGTTTGCCAAGTTTTTGCCCTGGTATACGTCCTTCCTGAGCCAGTTTATAAACGGTCGATTTGGAGATCTTCAAATAGTTCGCCAGCTCCTCCAGAGTCATAATCTGGTCCGTTTGATTGTTTTTCATTGTTTTTACCAGTATTTCACAGTTTTTGGAGTATAGCGCCTTCCGGTTAGCGGCCCAAGTCTAGAGGACTATTCGCTCGCATTCATTAAACAAGTTTTCAAACTAACGGTGGCAGGGCTGCCCCATGACCCGACCCTGTGCTACCGATCAAACTCGCACCGTTTGTTCCGAGCCTCCAGTGAGGAAAATCAAATCAAGGTTGGCGGTATAGGCGGGTCGATCAGATATCAAAAATCGTTGCAAGGATAAGACAGTCAGACGATACGCGCTGAGGCAGATGCCCTCGAAATGAGCGTTATTATCCCCAGAAGGAAAAACTCGATAAAAGGAAACAAGGGGCTCGATTGGCAGTTGTACAAGCTCAGACACCTGGTCGAGAATGCGTTTGCCAGACTCAAGCACTATCGTGCCGTTGCCACCCGATATGACAAGCTTGCTCGAAATTATGAGAGCATTGTGCTTTTGGCTTGCGCGTTTCTATGGCTACCGATGTGAATTGTCAACAGACCCTAGCGCATTGAATAGCGTCTGCACAATAACCGCAATGCGATCACGGTTTGTGACCTGCTCCAGCACCAGCACAAACTCATCGGCGCCCCAGCGGCACAACAGGCCATTTTTCGGGCAAGCTTCGGCCAGGCGCTGGGCGACCGCTCGCAGAAAGTTATCACCGGTGTGATGGCCCCGGGCATCGTTGAGCAGTTTGAATCGGTCAATGTCCAGAAACACAACGGCAACTCCCGGCACAGCCTGAGCTCTTTCCGCAATCACATGGCTGACTTTGTCCAGGCAGTACTGACGGTTGGGCAAGCCCGTAAGCGGGTCGTGGTTCTGAGCAAAAAACAGATTGTTTTCGGCCTCCTTGGCTTTGGATACGTCGGAAAAAACCGCCACATAGTTGCGGATACTGCCGTCGTCGTTACGGACTATGGAAATGCTGCCCAGCTGAGGGTAAACCTCGCCATTTTTGCGGCGGTTCCAGATTTCACCTTTCCAGCGGCCTTTTTCGCTCAGGGAGCGCCACAACTCATCATAAAAATGAGCCGTGTGAATCCATGATTGCAGAATCGAAGGGTTATGTCCTATCGCTTCCTGCGAGGTGTAACCGGTAATTTCACAGAACGAGCGGTTAACGGACTGGATCCGTCCATCGGCACCGGCAATAACCACGGCTTCAGACGTCTGGTTCAGAAACGTTTGGCTGGTAACCGGTTGCTGCTCATTGCGCTGTAAATCCGGCAACTTGATGGAAATTGTTCTGCCGATAAATTCGTACAGCTCCCGCTCCCGCAGGGTTACATTTTTCGGGCTGTTGTGATGACACGTCAGCATGCCCCAGAGCCTGCCATTCTGGGTCAGCGAAATGGTCAGAGCAGCTGCTACACCCATATTGCCGAGATATTCCAGGTGAACCAGTGGCAGCGAACGGTATGCCGAATAGGTCATATCCAGAGGCTGGTCGGTACCGATATCCGGGGCGCCATGCACAGGCACCGTGGCGCACGTTCTGTTAGCGGTCACCCAAGTCAGGTTCTGGCTATTAAGCGCCTTGGTCTGGGCCGGAATATCCGACGCCGGAAAACGGTTTCCCAGATAGCTGTTCATTTGCGCTGAACGGCTTTCTGCGATCACTTCGCCATCCCTGTTGTGATCGAACTGATACATCATCACCCGATCGTAACCGGTCACTTGGCGCACCGGTTCTGCCACTTTTTGGGTGTAACTGTGTAGGTCCTGCTCGCGGTTAAGCTGCCACAGCAGATCCCGTGTGGGTATAAAAACCTGGTCGAAAAGCGCGTTCTGATCCCGGGCCTCGGCCTGTAGTTCCAGTTCTACCAGCCAGTGGTGGTTGTCATAAGAGACCGCTGCGTTGCAGCTCAACCAGTTGTTGCCCCGGCGGATGCGCAGATTCAGCACCCCGGAAGAGCGCCAGTCACCCAGGCCTTTCAGGCTGAGTATCTGTTCGATGCCCCTCGCGACCTCGCTGAGTTCGAATACCGCTTCAATCGGCGCTACGATCTCAAAGCCATGCTTCCGCGGTTCCTGACAGTAGCAGCCCGGACACCGCCTATGCCCTATAGGCTGCTAAAGATGGCTGACTCTTATGCGTAATCAGGTA
>NZ_KB889930.1 GCF_000372805.1 Marinobacter gelidimuriae
CGACAAAGACGATAGCTTTGGTTTCACCGGCCCCGAAAGCGACCAGTGCGGGGCCGGGACAAAAGCCGGCCAGCCCCCATCCAACACCGAAACCAATACTGCCAATAAACAACCGCTTGTCGATTGCGGTTGTTTTTGGCAGTTTCATATCAAAACCGAGCACAGACACAGTCTGTTTTTTGACAAAGCTGAAGGCAACCAGGCCAACCAGAATGGCGCCACCCATAACCAATGCCAGGGATGGGTCCCAGGTGCCGGCAACATCAAGAAAACCAAGTACTTTGGCTGGGTTAGCCAGCTTCGGCATGCCAAATCTCTGGTTTTATGAAGAGATGAAATTGGTGGATATGGCGAGTACACAGACAGGGGTTTGTGTCTCAGTGATCTGAGATAGTTGTTTACATGAGCCGTATACGAGGCCCGTACGTACGGTTCTGTGAGAGGGATGGGGCGGTGACGCCTCACCCTACTCGATGTTGATCATTCTGGCCATGAATGACGTTGTCGACACTCTATGGCCCTATCCGCGACCCGATTCGCCGCCGCTGCTCACTCCTGAGCAGGCGCAACACACCCTGGACGTCTGGCTGCTACCCAACTTTTCGATGTTGACTTTGTTTTGCATGCTGGAGCCGTTGCGGGTGGCCAATCGCTTCGGCAGCGATCTCTTTGCCTGGCGTCTGCGCTCGCTGGACGGTAAGGGCATAGTGGCCAGCAATGGAGTGAGTATCGAGGTGAATGCTGATCTGTCTGGAGTACCTGATGACGCCAGCCTGATGGTGGTGTCGTCCTATCAGCCAGAGGCCGACGTCAGCGCCCAGGATCATGCGGTGTTACGCCGTATTGCAGCCCATGGGGGTTGGCTGGGGGGGGCTGGAAACAGCGCCTTTCATCCTGGCGCGCGCCGGTGGATCTCGACGTGCGCTATGCCCGCCTGCCGCGCAGCGTGGTGAAGAGCTTGGCGGTGATGGAGGCTAATCTGGCCAAGGCGCTGCCGATCCCCGAGGTCTGCCGGTTGGCAGGCCAGTCCCAGCGCCAGCTCACGCGGCTGTTCACCATGCATTTCGGCGAGACCCCTAAGCAGTGCTATCTGGGGATGCGGCTGGACCGCGCCCAGCAGCTGCTCGCCGGCAGCGGCTGTCGGACTACCGAGGCGGCGCTGGCCACCGGCTTCCAGCACCTGGCGCACTTCTCGCGGGCCTATCGGGCGCGCTTTGCCGAATCCCCCCGGGAAACGGCGGCTCGAGACGCGGACTGAGCGCTATCAGGTCTCGGCAGTGAGCTGCCGCTGACGGCGCGCGCGCTGGATCATGCGATAGCGCGAACGCACCTCGTCGCGCTCCATGTAGCAGCCCTGCAGCCAGCGGTGGCCGGTGCTGTCCTCGAAGGCGTCCCGGGCATGCAGCAGACGGCGGTTGTCGAAGATCACCAAGTCGCCGGGGCGGTAAGTGAAGCGGATGGCGAAGGCCGGATCGCGCAACAGCCGCTGCAGGATCATCAGCGCCTCATAGGCCGGTTCGACGTCCTCGAAAGCGGTTTGTAGAGGGCCGCGCAGGAAGTCGGCGATGCGCACCTCGAGCAGCTCGCCCCGGGCGTCGAGGCGGATCATCGGCTCAAACCAGACGTAGTCGGTAGTGCGGGCGGTGTTGGCATAGCACCAGCGCACCCGGGTCAGCGTCGCCCAAGCCTCGGGGTGGCGGTCGCGCAGAGCCTCGGCCACGGCGAAGCCGTCCATCATCACCGCCTGGCCGTCTTCCACACTGTTCTCCAAGCAGTGAAGCATCTGCAGTCCGGGGTGGTATTCGCGAGTCGGTAGATCGACGTGGGGGGGCAGGGCGAGGGACGTATAGGCGTTGGAGTCGGGATCGGGCTTGGCCTTGACGTTGAATAGCTGGCCGAAGTTGGTGGGGCGAACGGGGCCGATGCGCCGAGCGATGCTTTCGAGCGAGCCGGGCTCGGTGGGCAGGCCGCGTAGCCGCACCAGCCCCTTGCAGAGCACGCTTTCCAATGTCGGGGCAAGGATCGCCTCCTCGGCATCGCTGTCAGGTGCGGTATCGAGCAGGCCGCTGGCATCCAGGGTGTCGGGAGCGACCTCGGGGCCGCCCAGCCAGGTATTCATCGGCACTAGCGGCGTCTCGGAGTCGGTGGCATTGTCATAGTCGTGAGCCCGCAGCCAGCCGGGATGAAAGCGCAGGCGACGGTTCTCTGGGGCGAAAGTCACGCACAGAGCGCCAGCGGCGTCGATCTTGGCGGCGTCGATTTCTGGCCAGGCTGCCAGGGTGGACAGATCCAGGATGCGCTCCCGAGTTGCCGGGTTGACGGTGGTCTCATCGGGGGCGTTCTCGCGCAGCCAGATGCTGTGGTAGCGGCTGAAGCGTCCGTCGCTCCAGCGCACCGTGACGAGGCGCGGCGTAAACGAAACGTCGGCGATGTCGGTGTCGATCGGCCAAGCATCATAATCGGGCGTAAGAGGCAGTTTGTTCAGTGACATGAGAGCTCCTGAGCGTTATGGGAAGACACTCAGAATGCCAGCGATAGGAGGCCGTCTCACTACAGAATTCGACGCTGACTGTGCATAGTTCGACAGGTGCAGCGGCGCATCGGCAAATCAGGAACGCCGACGCCATTCGCTTGGGGTGAGGCCATGCCGACGGCGGAAGGCGCGGGTGAAGCTTGACGCGGAGGCGAAACCGCAGGCCAAGGCAATATCTATCACGCTGTGGCGGGTCTCGCGCAGCAGCCGATGAGCGTGATCCAGTCGCATATCGAGATAGACGCGCTGGGGCGACATACCCATATGACGAGCGAAGAGCCTCTCCAGGCCTCTCCAGGAGAGGCTGAGCCTAGCAGCCAGTTCGCCGATACCAAACGGCGTCTCCAGGTTAGCCTCCATCAAGTCGATGATTTTTTGCAAGCCCGGTTCGTCAGGAATGACGGGATCGCGCTGACGACTGGCTGGTCGTCGCCCAGGGTCATGAATCAGCTGGTCTCGGACGCGCTTGACAAGATTATCGCCATGGCGGCGGCGGATCAGGTCGAGGCTCATATCGATGGCGGCGCTGCCTCCGGCGCATGAGAAGCCTTCGGGCGTTACTTCGTAGATCGATTCGACGGCGTCAACGCGTGGAAAACGGGAGCGAAATTCGGGTAGAGACTCCCAGTGTAGGGTTACCGTCTGGTCGTCAAGCAAACCGGCCGCGGCCAGTGCGAAGCAGCCGGTGTCTATGCCACCTAGCACGCATCCTGAGGCGGCGCGTTCGCGTAGCCAGTCGAGTAGTGAGTCATTGACGCTGTCCTCGGGGTCGAAGCTGGCACACACTGCCAGGCTCGGTACTACAGGTGCCTGGGCGATCGCGCAGGTGGCGTCCAACGTCATGCCGTTAGAGGCGTTAACCGGGCCACCGTCTTTGCTGATCACATCCCATTCGAAAAGTGAACGCCCGCTGATGCGGTTGGCAATGCGCAGCGGTTCTATGGCCGAGAAGAAAGCCATCATCGCAAAGCGCGGTAGCAGCAAGAAACCGATTCGCTCCGGAACGCGGATGGGGGGCTGGAGTCTCATGGGCTTCGGGTCGATATCGGGGAGGGGCACCGCGTCCGGTTTGGCATCGTGGTTTCGTTGTGTTGATTGTAAAGGCTGCGCGGCTGGTTACCAAGTGTCGAGGCTAAGGATAATGGAAGCCCCGCTATTGAAGTCGTGAAGGCCTATTTCGACTAACCCCCGGCATCCTTTACTTGTCGAGGCGACGAGGGTCGGCCATGATGCTTAGCCCACGTCCTTTCTGACATTTTGCCCCATGCGCCTCAACTATTCCGGCCCCACTCCCGAGCTAATCGGTTTTCTTCTGCTGCCACGCTTCTCGATGATGGCCTTCTTCTCGGCTGTCGAGCCGCTGCGAATCGCCAACCGTATCAGTGGCCGACCGCTCTTTGAATGGATGCTGATCAGCGAGAACGGAGGCTCTGTGACCGCTTCCAACGGTATGACACTGCTCGCCGATCAGACCATCGAAGCGGTGCATCATCTGCCATCGTTGGCTTTATGCAGCGGCTTCGATCCCGAACGTTATCTGAGCCCCGCCCTGGTACGCTGGCTGCGCCGACTGTCCGCTGCCGGCTGCGTGCTGGGCGGGCTCGATACCGGTTGTTTCGTGCTGGCTGCGGCGGGGCTGTTGAATGGCGAGCGAGTCACTCTTCACTGGGAGAGCCTGCCGTCATTTAAGGAACGCTTTCCAGCGATCGCCACCTCAAACGAACTTTTTGAACTCGGGGCGCGGCGTTTCTCATGTGCCGGGGGCACAGCAGCCATGGACATGGCGCTAGACGTTATCGCTCGTCGCCATGGGCAGCGTTTAGCCATCGACGTTTCCGAGCAGTTGGTCCATGAGCGTATGCGCACGCGTCACGATCAGCAGCGTATGACATTGGCACGACGGCTTGACACCCACAACGCTCGACTGGTGGAGGCTGTTGATCTGATGGAACGTCATTTGGAGACGCCGCTATCGCTTGCCGACGTTGCACGGCGCAGCGGGGTCTCGCTGCGCCAGTTGCAACGTATTTTTGAGCACGAGTTGAGAAGTTCGCCTCGCGATTGGTATCTGGGACTGCGCCTGGAACGAGCTTACCACCTGTTAACAGAAACCGATCTTGATGTGCTGGTGGTGGGCTTAGCTTGCGGCTTCGCTTCGAGCCCCAGCTTCTCAAGGGCTTTCCGCCAGCGCTATGGTAGCTCGCCCAGGCAAGTCCGATAAGTGTGAAGAATAGTCCAGTTATACGGTAAGTGAATTATACGTCTACCGCCCACACTGCCAAGCCGCAAGGCAGATGGGCGGCAGAATTCAGTTTGAGAAAGGTCTGCATTCACATGCTGCGTCAGTCCCGATTCGGCAGTCCAATGCGGCGCCCGGCAAGCTGCGGCCAAGCATTGACGGCGAGATTCGGCAGCTTGCTAATGGCTGTCGCGACGGGCGGTGGGAAGGGCGCTGGCCGGCCGGCCTCGCTGTCGATGCCCATCAGCATCTGCTCGCTGGTGGCTAGCAGACTGCGCTCGGCGTCACGCATTTCGAAAAATACATGCAAACGTTTAGCGTCGCTGTCGAGCACCGTCGCCTCGACGTTGAGCGGCTGATGCTCGTGAGCTTCGCGACGATAGCAAAGGTGGGTCTCTAACGTGTAGATGGTGTAGCCGTGGCGACGCCGTCCGGCATCGTCTAGTCCGATAGCATCTAGTAGCGCTTCGACACTCAAGGAGAATACTCGGGCATATTCGGCGTCGTTCATGTGGCCGTTGTAGTCGACCCATTCCGGGGCAACGCGGGTTTCGAGTAATGCCATCAGATGCGCCCCTTGAGCCCCTCGGCTTCGGGCCAGTACTTTTGTACCAGATCGAGCAATTCAACCAGGAAATCATCTCGACGCCGGTCGAGCTCGGCGACGGACCGGCCAGCGGCCTGGAATTCAGAGCCTTTGACGACCTTTTCGATCAGTTCATCGGTGAGCTCCGGAGCCTCGAGCTTAGTCCAGGGTAGCTTCAGTGCCGGACCGAACTGCTCAAGCATATGGCGCATACCCGACTCGCCGCCGGCCAGGTGGAAGGTCATGAAAGTGCCCATCAGTGCCCAGCGCAAGCCACATCCGTAAACCACGGCGGCGTCTATCTCCTCTGTGGTGGCTACGCCGTCGTTGACCAAGTGCAGCGCCTCGCGCCACAGCGCCTCCATCAGCCGGTCGGCAATATGCCCCTCGATTTCGCGACGCACGATCAGTGGCCGCATGGCCAGAGACTGGTAGAGTTTTTGAGCGATGCCGGTCTGTTCGGTGCTGGTGGCTTCACCGCCAACCAGCTCCACCAGCGGCAGCAGGTAAACCGGGTTGAAGGGGTGGGCGACGATCACGCGTCCCGGCGCTTGCCGGCAGTCCCGCTGTAGATCGCTGGGTTTGAAACCAGACGTGGACGAGCCAATAATCACGCTTGGTGAGGCAGCGGCATCGATCGCAGAGAGAATTTCACGTTTGAGCTCAAGACGTTCGGGGACGTTCTCCTGAATTAGGTCGGCACCCTTGACGGCCGTCTCCAGGCTGTCAGTGAAGGTCAGCCGCGCGGGATCGGCGCTCTCGGCCAGCCCCAGTTTCTCAAGCGACGGCCAGGCACTCGTGACGAAGTCGCGAGTGCGAACTTCAGCGTCTTCAGCCGGATCGAAGGCGACCACATCCCAGCCTTGGGCCAGCGCCCGGGCGATCCAGCCGTTACCGATGACGCCGGTGCCGATGACGGTTAGTTGCTGATTCATGCACCACCTCCTGCAGCTGTCTCGACGATCAAGCCGCTGGCCGGGTCGCGCAGTTTGAGATGGGCGCGGGTCTCGGCAGGCGTCATGATGCGGCCGCCGAGCGCATCGATGATGCCGCCGGCCTTCTCAACCAGACTGCCGTTGGTGGCCAGCACGCCTTTCTCAAGAAGCAGATTATCTTCTAGTCCGACCCGGACGTGGCCGCCGAGCAACATTGCTTGGGCAACCATGGGCATCTGGTGGCGGCCGATGCCGAAGGCGGCCCAATTGGCGTCTTTTGGCAGCTTGTTGCGCATTGCCAGCATGGTCTCGGTATCGGCCTCAGCGCCCCAGGGGATGCCCAGGCACAGCTGAAAGAGCGGGTCACCGTCGATCAGGCCTTCTTGCTGCAACTGGCGGGCAAACCAGACGTGGCCCAGATCGAAGCACTCCAGCTCCGGCTTGACGCCGGCGGCCTGTACCAGGCGGGCGTGCTCGCGTAGCCAGTCAGCGGTGTTGACGTAGACCATATTGTCGAAGTTGAGGCTGCCACAGTCTAGGGTGCAGAGTTCCGGAAGTAGCTCGGCCACCGGTTCGTGACGCTGGGCCGGGGTCTGCATGTCGGTGCCTGGGCCGCCGCGGGTAGGGTCCTCGACGTCCGGAATCCAGTCGCCGCCGCCGCCGGCGGTGATGTTCATGACGATGTCGGTATCCGCCTCACGAACCCGGTCCATCACCTCGCGGTAGTGCTCGAGCGAATGGCTGATGCCGCCGGTTACGGGGTCGCGCACGTGGATGTGCGCCACACTGGCACCGGCTCGAGCGGCCTCGATGCAGCTGTCGGCGATCTGTTTGGGGGTGATTGGTACGTGGGGGCTTTTGCCGGTGGTATCGCCGGCGCCAGTGATGGCGCAGGTCAGAATGACATTACGGTTCATGGGATCTCCTTGTAAAACGTTACAAGGAGTGTCACCTAAATGCGCAGCAAGAAGTGTACAAAAGGCGACAAATAGTTGTCGAAAGCCGTCAAAACAGCAGTTTCCTGAGTACGTGAGCATGAAACAGCTAGGAGTCCGACAGGCTTCTAGTCTGGTTGTCGATCAGAGCTACACGGTCCAGCAAGCCTGCAATGCAAGATGATAATAAGCGAAACGTGAAGATTCGGGTTCGTAACCTGAGCAAAGTCTTCGGCAACCGGCCCAAGCAGGCGCTGGAACTTCGTGATAATGGACTCAAACGTCCCGAAATATTCGAGAAAACGGGTCAGACACTGGCCCTGTCCAATATCAATTTCGATGTCTATGAAGGCGAATTGTTGGTCATCATGGGGCTATCCGGCTCCGGCAAGTCCACCCTGGTCCGTTGCCTCAACCGCCTGATCGAGCCTACCGAAGGCGAAATTGTCATCGATGACGAAGACATTCTGAGCCTCAGCGCCAAAGAACTGCTGGAAGCCCGTCGCCGTCATTTCTCCATGGTATTCCAGAACTTCGCTCTCTTCCCTCATCGTACCGTGCAACAAAATGCCGAATTCGGCCTCGAAATCCGCGGTGTGGCAAAGCAGCAGCGCCGCGATACTGCTCTCAAGATTCTCAAGCAGGTGGGGCTGGATGGCTGGGAAGGGGCCTATCCCAACCAGCTCTCCGGCGGCATGCAGCAGCGGGTGGGGTTGGCCCGGGCGTTGGCTAACGACGGCACGGTGCTACTGATGGACGAAGCCTTCTCGGCGCTGGACCCGCTGATCCGTGGTGACATGCAGCAGGAGCTGCAAGAATTGCAGCACCGCACACAGAAAACCACTGTTTTCATCACCCACGACCTCGACGAGGCCATCAACATCGGCGATCGTATCGTGCTGCTCAAGGACGGCGAGGTCGTACAGATCGGTACCCCAGAGGAGATTCTCACCAAGCCTGCCGACGACTATGTAAAGCGCTTCGTCGAAGGGGTAGACATGTCCAAGAATTCCGCTGGGCGACTGGATCGAGGGCGGTCTCGACTGGCTGACCAGTGAGTTTTCCAACGTGACACGCAGTATTTCGCAAGTTACACAGAACGGTATTGACGGCCTCAACGACGCCCTGATGTGGTTGCCACCCTGGGCGCTGCTATTGATCATCGTCGGCATTTGCTGGAGGGTCTCCAATTACCGTCTGGCCATCGGTGCCCTCCTGGGAATGGCACTAGTCTGGAACATGAACTTATGGAGTCCGATGATCGAGACTCTGACGCTAGTGGTGATCGCCACCCTGTTGGCCATCGTCATCGCCGCAGCACTCTCCGATCGGCTGTATCGCGTCATCATGCCGGCGCTGGACTTCATGCAGACCCTGCCGGCCTTCGTCTACCTGATTCCGGCGATTCCCTTCTTCGGCATCGGTTCGGTGTCGGCGATTTTTGCCACGGTGATTTTCTCCATGCCGCCAGCCATTCGTTTCACCACCCTGGGGATTCGACAGGTACCGGAGGAGCTGATCGAGGCGTCCGACGCCTATGGTGCCACCCGCAGCCAGAAACTGTTCAAGGTGCAACTGCCGATGTCCCTGCCCACTGTGATGGCGGGCATCAACCAAACCATCATGCTGGCGCTGTCTATGGTGGTGATTGCCGCGATGATCGGTGCCGGCGGCCTGGGAAGCGAGGTGTGGCGTGCTATTCAACGCCTGCAGCCGGGTGCCGGCTTTGAGGCTGGCATCGCCGTGGTTATCCTGGCCATGCTGTTGGATCGCATCACCCAGTCGTTGGGCAAGAGCCGTAAGTCGTAATCTACTGTTAGCCCGTGAAGTCATAAACGGATATGATCAAGATGTTAAAGTAAATTTTATGGCTTCACGCTTCCCGTATTTAGAATTTGTTGTAGAGGTTCATGTGCAGTCAGGATCTTACGGGTTAACGCACCTGCAAGTGATCGGGCTGTGCTGAATAGCCCCGCTTTTATGGTGTCGTTCTGCGGTCGCTCGCTCAATAGACATATTAGAGTATAGTTTGATTCGGCGGTACCAAACGGTCAGCCGCCTCAGCAAAAAGCTACCTGATTACTCATGTTGATCAGCCACCATCCCGCTAGCCTGGTCTATACTGATGTTATATCCAGTATTAGAGGCGGCTAAGCTATAGCGCGTAGGCAAGGCTGCGGGTGGTCTCCTCATCCGCGGACTTGTTTCTCGATTGCCAGCGGCGAGTTCAGCAGAGAGTTAGGCCAAACTCCCGGTAAGCGCTATCATATTGCCCACTATTCGAACCGTTGCTACCGGGTCCTAATACCGCGTCCGTAAATAAAGGCAGTTCATGAGCAAGCAGTCTTCCTCCGTAAAAAAGAACACCCGCACCTTCGAACAAAGCCTCTGGGACACCGCCGACAAGCTACGCGGCACGGTGGAGTCGTCGGAATACAAGCACGTAGTGCTGAGCCTGATCTTCCTCAAATTCGTCAGTGATAAGTTCGAAGCCCGCAAGCAGGCGCTGATTGCTGAGGGGCAAGAAGCCTACGTAGACATGGTGGAGTTCTACACCATGAAAAACGTGTTTTACCTGCCGGAGCACGCCCGCTGGAACACCCTGCAAAAACAGGCCAAGCAAGACGACATCGCGATAAAAATCGACACTGCGCTCTATGCGATAGAAAAGCTGAACCCGTCATTAAAAGGTGCACTGCCGGATAACTACTTTTCCCGCATGGGGCTGGAAGTCAGCAAGCTGGCGGCGCTGATTGATTCTATCAATAACATCGCCACTGTGAGTGACCAAAGCAGTGCCGGGCCAGAGGGTAATGAAGAAGACCTGGTGGGTAGGGTGTACGAATACTTCCTCGGCAAATTCGCGGCCACCGAAGGCAAGGGCGGCGGCGAATTTTATACCCCCAAGTGCATTGTTAATCTGCTGGCGGAAATGATCGAGCCTTATCAGGGCAAAATTTACGACCCCTGTTGCGGTTCCGGCGGCATGTTTGTGCAGTCCGTGAAGTTTTTGCGCAACCACGAGGGCAACCAGAAAGACATCTCCATATACGGCCAGGAATACACCGCTACTACCTACAAACTGGCGAAAATG
Organism: Marinobacter gelidimuriae; assembly: GCF_000372805.1. Classification (GTDB taxonomy): domain Bacteria; phylum Pseudomonadota; class Gammaproteobacteria; order Pseudomonadales; family Oleiphilaceae; genus Marinobacter; species Marinobacter gelidimuriae. Next base: position 10,323 of record NZ_KB889930.1, read on the forward strand.
AACCTGGCCATTCGCGGCATTGCCAGCAACCTCGGTGATGTTCCAGCGGACACCTTCTTCAAAGACCAGCACCCGGATTTAAAAGCCGACTTCATCATGGCGAACCCGCCCTTCAACATGAAAGCCTGGCGCGGCGCAGACGAGCTCAGCACCGACCCGCGCTGGGCTGGTTACGATGCGCCGCCCACGGGTAACGCCAACTACGCGTGGATACTGCACATGGTGTCCAAGTTGTCTGCCCAGGGTACCGCCGGTTTTGTGATGGCCAACGGTTCCATGTCGACCAACACCAGCGGCGAAGGCGTCATTCGCCAGAAGCTGATTGAAAACGACCTGGTGGACTGCATGATCGCCCTGCCGGGCCAACTGTTCTACACCACCCAGATTCCGGTGTGCCTGTGGTTTGTTACCAAGAACAAAAAGGCACAGACCATTGCCGGCCACAGCGACAGCAACCACCGTAACCGCGAAGGCGAAACCCTGTTCATCGACGCCCGCAATATGGGCTCTATGATTAGCCGCACCCACAAAGAACTCACTGCCGACGACATTGCTGAAATTACCCGCACTTACCACACCTGGCGCGGCGAAGCCAAAGGCGGTGGTTATGAAGACGTACCCGGTTTCTGCAAAGCCACCACTCTGGCTGACATCAAAGCTAACGATTATGTGCTCACCCCTGGCCGCTATGTGGGCGCAGCTGCGATTGAAGATGACGGCATTCCCTTTGAAGTGAAAATGACCGAGTTGAGCCAAACCCTATACCAGCAGATGGCGGAAGCGGAACGGCTGGACGCGGTGATTCGGAGTAATTTGGAGGGGTTGGGTTATGGGGAGTGAGTGGCCTGAGGTTTTGTTGGAGGACATCGCCTCTGAAGTTACGGTAGGTTTTGTTGGATCTATGACTTCCGAATATGTCGATTCGGGAGTTCCATTTTTGCGCTCGAAAAATATAGATCACCTGACCATAAACGCCGAAGACCTGAAATATATCTCTCGTGAATTTAACGAAAAGGTCAGAAAGTCTAAGCTTGCCCCGGGTGACGTAGTCATTGTGCGGACAGGGAAGCCAGGAACATGTGCTGTTATTCCTGAATGGCTTGAAGAGGCAAACTGCTCGGACCTGGTGATAGTGCGATGCGGACCAGAAGTGAACTGTCATTTTTTAGCCTACTACATCAATACATCAGCGAGTAGCCATGTTTCAGCTCATCTAGTCGGTGCGGTCCAGCAGCACTTCAATGTTGGCGCTGCGAAAAAGATGAAAGTTCTTTTGCCTTCAATAATAGAGCAAGAAGGAATTGTCGGGATTTTGGGAGCTCTCGACGACAAAATTGACCTCAACCGCCAAATGAACACCACCCTAGAAACCATGGCCCAAGCCCTGTTCAAAAGTTGGTTCGTCGATTTCGACCCGGTGATCGACAACGCCCTGGCTGCTGGCAATCCCATCCCCGAACTTCTCCACGCCCGCGCCGAGGCCCGTAAAGCTCTGGGCGACCAGCGCGAGCGCCTGCCTGTCGGTATTCAGCAGAAGTTCCCGGATCAGTTTGTGTTTACCGAGGAAATGGGATGGGTGCCTGAGGGGTGGGAGGTTAGTGCTGTCGGCGAGCAAGTCGAGATAATGGGGGGCGGCACTCCCAGCACTAAAAACCCCGTTTTCTGGGATGACGGCGTTCATGCGTTCTGCACTCCAAAAGACATGTCGAGACTCGACTCGATTGTCGTGACGCGTACAGAGCGCTATTTGACCGACGCTGGCGTTCAAAAGATCACATCTGGCCAGCTGCCCGCTGGCGTAGTGCTAATGTCGTCAAGGGCGCCTATTGGTTATTTGGCTATCAGCAATATTCCAGTTTCCGTGAATCAGGGAATTATCGCTATGTTGCCGAATGACAGTTACGGTGCCATGTATCTGCTTTCATGGGCCCATTTTAACATGGGGCAGATAACGGATCGCGCCAACGGAAGTACCTTTATGGAAATCAGCAAAAAGAACTTTCGGCCGATTCCATTTCTGGTACCGAACTCGGGAGTACTGAACACCTTTAACCAACAAGCAAAAGCGGTATATTCAAAGGTGCTGTCCGTCTCTGAGAATATCGAAAAGGTTACAAAGCTCCGCGACACCCTCCTCCCCAAACTCCTCTCCGGCGAACTCCGCATCCCCGAAGGCGAGCAGTAAATCGCCGAGGTGCTCTGATTTCATAACTAGGTTCATGGATGAGCCAAAGGGGGTGGCTTGCGAGCGCCTATAGGGCGGGGAACGCCTAAGGGTATTCCTGCCGTGCGTGCAGAATTCGCAGGATATCGACGAACTCGACGCCCGCCTGATAGACCACAAGATAATTCGGGTGGACAACCGCCTCGCGAGTGCCGGCTACTCGCCCGCCTCTGAAGATCAGAGGCGCCGCCGGAAGGCTTTCTACGGTGCGCAATATTTCAGAGTGTAAAGACAGCGCCGCAATGGGGTTACGCTGGTCGATGTAATCGATGATTTCAATAAGGTCGCTGGTGGCTTCCTCAGACCAGCGGACGGTTAGCACGGGCTTTCCTGCGTTCTTCAAGTTCAGCCCGCACCTTCGACATGGCGTCGTCATGTGCCAGTTTTGGCTTTGTGCTGCTCATCGCTTCCTGCACTTTGGCGCGGAACCAGAGATCATAGCTGGCCGCTTGTTCCTCGGTCTCGAATTCGGACACGATCGGTGATAATTGAGCGCTCATGTTTTGTCTCCTCTTCTCAAAGCAGTATACAGTATCGGTTGATGGTTTGGATTAACTACCCATATCGAGTGGTTTACATCCGTTTTGTCGGTACCCATCGGCAGTACGACGAAATCGATGTACAGACAATCTGAGGTGAATTATGGACATTCGTCCCATTAAATCGGACACAGACTATAGTGAGACGCTTAAAGAAATTGAGTCTCTGATGATGGCGGAGGCAAACTCGCCGAAAGCCTGATAAAACACTCGACTCATCGCAACGGCCAAACAGCGTAGGGGCAAATAATGAGCTTTAATGAGGCACGGCTGGAACAGGCCATCATCGAACTGCTGCAGGCTCAGGGTTACCCCTATTGCCCCGGCCCTTCGCTGGTGCGTGAACCCTCCGATGTGCTGATTAAAGCCGATTTAACGGTGTTTCTGACACAGCGTTACGCAGCCGATCACATTACCGGGGCGGAGGTCGCTTCTATCATTCGCCGGCTGGAAAGCCTGCCTGCGCTGGACTTGTACGAATCCAACAAAGCCATTCACAAGATGGTCGCCGACGGCTTCTTGTTGAAACGGGAAGACCGCAGCCGCAAAGATCTGTATATCCAGTTGATTGATTACCAGGGCCTGGCCGAGATGCGCCTGCCCCGTGAGGGGGAAGTGCTCACGCTGGCGGCGGAAGTGCCGGAAAACTACGGTGGCCCGCGGAATATTTACAAGCTGGTGAATCAAATGGAGATCACCGGCAGCGAGAAGCGCATTCCCGATGCGGTTCTTTACATTAACGGCCTGCCGCTGGTGGTGTTCGAGTTCAAGAGCGCGGTGCGGGAAGAAGCCACCCTTCACGACGCCTACGTGCAGCTGACCACCCGCTACACCCGGGATATTCCCCAGTTGATGCAATACAACGCCCTGTGCGTGATCAGCGACGGGGTTAACAGCAAAATGGGCTCGTTGTTTGCGCCTTATGAGTTTTTCTATACCTGGCGCAAGGTAACCGGCAACGAAACCATTGGGCAGGATGGCATCAATAGCCTGCACACCATGATTGAGGGCTTGTTCAATCAGGATCGGCTGCGCCAGGTGATTCGTCACTTTATCTACTTTCCGGATGTGTCCAAGCAGGAAGTAAAAGTGGTGTGCCGTTACCCGCAGTTTTACGCCGCGAATAAGCTGTATGCCAATATCCTGCAACACCGAAAGCCCGAAGGCGACGGCAAGGGCGGCACCTATTTTGGTGCAACCGGTTGCGGCAAAAGCTTTACCATGCTGTTTCTGGCGCGCTTGTTGATGAAGAGTCTGGCCTTTGAAAGCCCCACGCTTGTGCTGATTACCGACCGCACCGATTTGGACGACCAGCTGTCCCGCGAGTTTATCAACGCCAAAAACTACGTTGGCGACCAAGCCGTTGTGAGTGTGGAAAGTCGCGCCAATTTGCGCGAGCTGCTTGGGGGCCGCAGCAGTGGCGGGGTGTTTCTGACCACCATTCATAAATTTACCGAAGATACCCAATTACTCACGGATCGCACCAACGTTATTGTGATTTCCGACGAGGCTCACCGCAGCCAGATCAACCTGGATCAGAAAGTACGCGTAACCGAGAAAGGCGTGCAGCGTACCTACGGCTTCGCCAAATATCTGCACGACTCTTTGCCCAACGCGACCTACGTGGGGTTCACCGGCACTCCCATTGACGCCACCCTGGACGTGTTCGGCGAGGTAGTGGACAGCTACACCATGACCGAGTCGGTACACGACGAGATCACCGTGCGCATTGTGTACGAAGGCCGTGCGGCCAAGGTGATTCTGGATAACAGCAAGCTGGAAGAAATCGAAGCCTATTACGCGCGCTGTGCCGACGACGGCGCCAGTGATTATCAGATCGAGGAAAGCAAGAAGGCCAGCGCGCAGATGAACGCCATTCTGGGCGACCCGGACCGGCTGCGGGCCTTGGCACGGGATTTTGTGAGCCATTATGATAGGCGAGTGGAAGAAGGGTCATCGGTCAAGGGCAAGGCGATGTTTGTGTGCAGCAAACGGGGTATTGCCTGGGCGTTGTTTCAGGAAGTGATTGCCTTACGGCCCCATTGGAACGATGTACTGGTGTGTGAAGCTGGAGCAGATTTGAGTGACCAGGCAAGAAAAGCGCTCAAACCTCTGGAGCGGGTCAAAATGATCATGACTCGGGGCCAGGATGACGAAAAAGAGCTTTACGACCTGCTGGGGAGCAAAGACTACCGCAAGGATCTGGCCACTCAGTTCAAAGACGCCAAATCCAACTTCAAAATCGCCATTGTGGTGGATATGTGGCTGACCGGGTTCGATGTGCCGTTTCTGGACACCTTGTACATTGATAAGCCCATTCAACGCCACAACCTGATCCAGACTATCTCCAGGGTGAACCGCAAGTTTGAGGGCAAGGATAAGGGCCTGGTGGTGGATTACATTGGCATCAAAAAGCAGATGAATCTGGCACTGGCGCACTACAACAAAGCGGATCAGCAGAATATCGAAGAGATCAACCAGTCCATTGTGGTGGTGAAAGACCATCTCGATCTACTCAACAAACTGTTTCACTCGTTCGACAGTCAGCCTTATTACAACGGCAGCCCGGTGGCGCAGCTTCACTGCCTGAACAGGGCGGCCGAGTTTGCCCAGGGCACAGACAAGTTTGAAAAACGCTTTATGCACTTGGTGAAGCGCCTGAAAGCAGCCTACGATATTTGCAGCGGCTCGGAAGGTATCAGCCAGGGTGAGCGTGACCAGATTCATTTTTACCTGGCGGTGCGTGCCATTGTGTTCAAACTGACCCGTGGCAATGCGCCGGACAGCGCTCAGATGAATGCCAAAGTGCGGCAGATGGTCGCCGAAGCGCTGAAAAGTGACGGTGTGGAAGAAATCTTCAAAATGGGCAGTGAGAGCGAGGGCGAGACCGATATTTTTGATGACGATTACCTGGCCAAGATCGACAAGATCAAACTGCCAAATACCAAGATCAAGTTGCTGCAACAGTTGTTGGCGAAAGCCATTGATGACTTCAAAAAGGTAAACAAAACCAAAGGCGTAGATTTCTCCAAGAAGCTTAAGGCGTTGGTGGAGCACTATAACGAACGCAAGGAAGACGATGTGTTAGTCAGCACTGTGCTGGACGATTTCACCGATAACATCATCGACCGCTACATGGATTTGATTCAGGCGCTGAAGCAGGAACTCGGTTCTTTTGAGGAACTGGGCATTGATCTTGAAGAGAAAGCCTTTTACGACATTTTGAAAGATCTGGCCATCAAGTACGACTTCAGCTATGCCGAAGACAAGCTGTTACCCTTGGCGAAAGCGGTGAAAGTGGTGGTGCAGGAAAAGGTGAAGTACACCGATTGGAACCAGCGCGAGGACATCAAGGCGGAATTGAAAGTTGGCTTGATTCTGCTGCTGGCAAAACACGGCTACCCGCCGGTGGATCGTGACGAGGTGTACAAAGAGATTTTTGAGCAGGCGGAAAATTTCAAGCAGCACCAGGCCAGCGGCGGATCTTGAAGTGAGTGAATGCTGGAGCTGCCGGTTGCAGCTGCGGGCATACCGTTGAGTGGTTGAAGTGGCGCTTAACGACTAATGAGCGGCGAACTCCAGAATTCTGGCTTTTTCAGTGTATAGCACCACCTCAATGGCATCGTCCGCCAGAGAATCCCGTGCTTCTTCGAATGCCTGAAACCTGATGTCTGAAGGGGGAACGTCTTCAGGCCCTTTAACCGGGAATAAAACCGGGCCATGAAGCAAGTTACGCTTCCTCAGCTGGTTTACCTTTAGCTTCCAGTGCCCGCCGTGCTCGATAATTGCTGTAGAGTCCGCCTGCCCGAGAAACAGCGGTTTTATAACCTTAATCGCTTTATCGTCGTCTTGTTCGACAAAGGGGAATGTGACGCTGTACAGACGATCTTCAACTTTCCGTTTTGAAAAGTGGCGAGCCAGGTTGCTTTGTTCAAGTAGTTTTTTGATACCTTTTTCCAGAATAGTTTCCTGGTATTCCCTGGTTACAAAGTTCCGGCCAACGTAATAGTCGAATAACTCTTGCAGGGTTTTTTGTGGATCTTCAGAAAGAATGCTACGCCGCTCGCTGAATCGCGCGATGGTTTCTCTGGGGCGAATCAGCTCGTCGAATATGCCGTTATGGAAGCCGTATTCCATGCCGTCACCACTAAATTCGGTGGTTTTTTTGTGAAACAGCATGCTTTGAACTCTAAGCAGTTCTGCCTCTATATTAGCCATGGTTTTCAGGTAAACGGCTTTGTCCAACTCTTCAAAAAACTGGGTAATCCGGGCGTATTTTCGACGCAATAACTTGAAGCTCAAGTGACGTGTTTTTGGTATCCACAACAATACACCGACATTGGCAAACTCGCCGGTTTCGATGTAAGGCATAAATCGCACTATGGCGTATTGACACGCGAACCTAGTCATTTCCTGCTCCAGAAGTCCCCGTTGTTGAAGCGTTGAAGGTTTTCAAGCAGTGAGTCCAGATTCAGGTTGGTTTTCATCGTCATTTCCTGGTCGCTATAGAGCCATTCTTCTGGAATACGATTCACAATAGACTGCCAGTTGTGAAGAGCCTGCTCTGCTCTCAAAGTATAGTGGTCTCGTTCTAATAAGTCATCGAAGATACCCGGTGCGCAATCTTTAAATATATGAAGTTTAAAGAAATCTTCGTTAGAGAACTCTGAATCAAAAGCTTGGTTATGATCAATGACCACTAAGCGCTGGGTATCGGGCCCCCAAAAAAGGTTCGGATTTCCCCCGCTCTCTGTCAGCATGCGATCTGCATTGAAAATCCACCAGTCAAAAAACAGGACGGCGCGCCTAACCTCCGGGCAGATGCTGCTAATTTGAGAGTACGACAATTCCGTCACCATTTGCTCAACTGAGCCGAAAGCTGGCCCAGTACCAAGATCACGAGCATGTTCGACTGAAAGTAATTCGATTAATTCTTCAGACACGTAAACGATGCTAAATGGCGCTACGGGTATACCAAAGGTTAGCGCAAGATTGCCCGCGATCCATTCCTTGATCTGACTGTCTCTGCCTGCACCAACCCCTTTTACGAAATACGAATTATCGTCGTCACCCCGACAAATAAATGGATGAGTCACACCTTGCTCTGAGCGACGGATAACCTCGACTATCTCGACGACGGATTTTTCTGGAGGCGACACAGGTTAGTTGATTCCTTTCTCTTGTCCCTGTTAAAAGTCATTCTACTATAAGGGCGTGATATTGGGAGTCAATGCGGTGTTCACATCCCCAATAGCAACACCAGCTCACAAAATACCACGCTGGCCCCCAGCGCATCGCCGGTGTAGCCGCCTAGCTGGCGCTTCAGATACCAACCCCACAGCAGAGCAACCCCAACCACCGCAACCGGTGCCAGCAGCCATAAGCCTGGCAGCCAGGCGCTGAACACCAATGCCACCAGCAGGGTAAACCCACTGCTGTACCAGAGCCGTCGGCGGGAAAAGCCTTCGGCCACCGGTTTGCTTTTGCTTTTGTCGGGATCGGTCACGTAATTCAGGAATGACATCAACAAAAGTGGCGTTTGCCGGCTGATAGCCGGTGCCAGAAGCAGCGCCAGCATGATGTGATGGCTTTCCACCAGCAGGGCGACCTTAAGCGCTAACGCCAGCACCAGTGCTACCGTGCCATAGGTGCCAATGCGGCTGTCTTTCATGATGTCCAGGCGCTTTGCAACGGTATAGCCGCCGCCAAATGCATCCACGCTATCCGCCAGCCCGTCTTCGTGAAACGCGCCGGTAATGAACAGATGAAAACACAGCACCAGCAGAATGCTGACCAGCGGGCTGCAGAGCAGCCCCAGTAGCGCAAACAACCCGGCGTATAAGGCGCCCAGCAACAAACCGACGAGTGGAAAGTACACGCTGCACTGGTTCATCAGTTTCTGGGAATAATCAATCGATACCAGCATCGGTATACGGGTGAGGAATCCAACGGCCAGCCAGAATGCCTGCCACTCGCGGGCAGCGGCGGTTGTGGTTTGTTTATGTGTGGGATCTGGGCCTGTCAAAGCGAACTCCGTATGTGAATCAGTCCGGGAATAATACCGGATTGGCTGCGCCGGGTGTGGCGTAACGCCAGTTGCGGCTGATGAATTGCCCCCAGCTTGAGCAGTGCAGCCTGTGCTGGCGGTGGTTAATAAATGTAGGTGCCTATATCTATGTCATAATCATCAAACTCATTAATGAGATAAAAAACGAGGCAACCCGATGATATTATTTAACAACCGATGGACAAAAACCCTGGCTTTGGCACTGGGGGTTATTGTTTCAGCCGGTTTGGCTCAGGCCGACACGCTTGAAGAACGGATCTCGGAAGGTGAGTCGATCCGCCTGGGCTTTTCTGCAGCACCGCCCTGGGCTTACGCCGGTAATGACGGCACGGCCAAAGGTTTCGTTAACGGCATCGCCATCGACGTACTCAAGCGCATGGGCTACACCAACATTGAACCTGTTCTGACCAACTGGTCCAGCCTGATTCCTAGCCTGAAAGCTGGCCGCGTGGACATAGTGACTGGCGGGATGTACATCGTTAAGGCGCGCTGTGAAAACATGGATTTTTCGGACCCGATTGGCGCTTTTGGAGATACCTTTGTGGTGCCTAAGGGCAACCCCAAAAATCTTGAAACCTATCAGGATTTGATTGATCAGAACCTGACTATGGTAGCGCCGTCCGGTTACAACACACTGGCGGATGCCAGAGACGCTGGCGTTCCCAAAAACAGCATCACGGAAGTACCGGGTACCACGGAAGCCCTGGCTGCACTGCGCACCGGCCGCACCGACGCCGTTCCTATTAACGTGCTGGAAGCAAAGCACGCCGCAGACCTGGATGAAAGCTTTGATATCTCTGACCCAGAGGTCTTTGTAGGGCGTGCAAGGCAGGTTGTTGGTATTGGTTTCCGCCCTGAAGACAGCGCTTTCCGCGCCGAATTTAACAAGGCACTCAAGGACTACATGGGTTCTGATGAAATGATGGCAACCGTAACGCCTGACGAATACATCAAGGCGTTTTTACCCGGCGCCATGACAATGGAAGACGCCTGTAAGTCTAACTAGAGCTTGGTTAGAGCATGGTGAATGTTTGGTGCCGGGTTAGTTCGCTTCTAACACAGCACTCAGGAACTGCTGGGTGCGTTCGTTCTGGGGGTTGTCCAATAGCATTTCTGGCGACCCCTGCTCTTCAATCTTCCCATCAAAGAACAGGCAGATCCGGTCCGAGATTTCCCGGGCAAAGCCAATCTGGTGCGTTACCATCAGCATGGTCAGGTTGTGCTGATCGACCAGGCCGCGTATTACGCCGGTAACTTCGCTGATAACCTCTGGGTCCAGTGCAGAAGTCACTTCGTCAAACAACATCACTTTCGGCCGCATGGCCAGCGCGCGGGCGATGGCGACACGCTGCTGTTGTCCGCCCGACAGCCGCGACGGGTGCTGGTCGCGTTTGTCAGCCATACCCACCAAATCCAGCAGTTCCAGTGCGCGCTCTTCCGCTTCCTGTTTCGACAGACCCAGAACTTGCATCGGCCCCTCAATGCAGTTGCCAAGCGCTGTCATGTGCGGGAACAGGTTGAAATGTTGGAAGCACATGCCGATTTTAGAACGGATTAACCGCAGGTGGGCCGCGTTGGCGCGTACCAGGCGACCGTTCTTTTCCATGTGGGTCAGCGGTTCGCCGTCGACATAGATCACGCCGCTGTCGATGGTTTCCAGCGTCATCAGCATCCGCAGCACGGTGGTTTTGCCCGAACCGGAAGGGCCGATGATGGTGACCATTTCGCCTTCTGCAACATCCAGATTCAGGCCGTCGAGCACGGTCAGGCTGCCATACCTTTTTGTCACATTCTGAAACCGCACCATGGGCACGTTGTCACCCTCTAGTCTTAGTGGGTATTGGCTTAGATCGTGTCTCTTGTCGTGTTTCATCTAGTCAGTCCCATTTTGCGGCGTAATGCCGTCTCGAATCGGCGGATGAGCCAGGCGGTTGGCAGTGAAATAGCCAGAAAGATAAGGCCGACGATGGTGTAAGGCTCCAGGTAGCGGAAGTTCTCCGCACCAATGGAATTGGCGGTGTGCATCAGCTCTGCCACCCCGATCACGGACAGCATTGGGGTGTCTTTGAAGATACCAACCAGATAGTTGCCCATGCCCGCAAGCGCCGGCGGCAGTGCCTGCGGAATGATGATGCGTCGATAGGTTGTGACGGTTGACAGGTTAATAGCCCTGGCAGCTTCCCACTGACCTTTTGGCACGTTTTCAATGCCGCCCCGATACACTTCGGAAAGGTAGGCGGCGTAATGCAGGCCGATAGCGATTAGCCCTGCGGCCCAGGGTGACAGGCGCAGGCCGAACTGCGGGCCCACGTAAAAGATGAAGAAGATCTGCAACAGCAATGGCGTCGAGCGGATAAACTCTACCAGCTCGCGTACGATGAAGGTCAGTGTGCGGGAACGTGTGCGTTGGGCCAGCGCAAACACCAGCCCCAGCACGACCGCCACAGCGTAACCGCCACCCGCTGCCAGCATGGTGTTGCCCGCTGCGAGTAGCAAGCGGGGCAGAATTTCCCAAGTAAAGTCCATTTTCCAGTCAAGCATGATTTACGTTCGTCCGATTTTGCGGGCCATCACCCGTTCCAGCCAGCGCATGATGGGTGTCACCATAAATCGCGCAAAAATATAGTAAATGATAAGCGCGGTACCAAAGGCTTGGGCTGACAGGTAGGTATTGTTGTTGACCTGGCGTGTTTCAAACATCAGGTCGGCGACTGAAATCAATGCCACCAGCGCGGTGCCCTTCAGGATCTCGATCATCAGGTTGCCCCAGGGTGGAAGTATGGCCACCAGCGCCTGCGGCAATATAATGCGTTGCATGCGCTTTGCCGGTGACATATTCAGTGCCAGTGCGGCTTCCCATTGGCCCCGTGGAACCGACTGGATTGCGCCGCGCACCAGTTCGGCACCGTAGGCCCCATAACACAGCCCAACGGTAAGAAAGCCTACGGTGAACTTTTCCAAGGTGAAACCGAACAGCGGCAGCACGAAATAAAACCAATAAAGCTGCACCAGAAGCGACGTGCCGCGGAAAATCTCGATATAAATAATAGCGATAGCACGCATGGTTTTTGAATGCGCCATTTTCATTAGTCCCGAAATCAATGCGGCGACAATGGCGACCAAAGCGGCTAGCCCAAACTGACCCAGTGTGATCAGCGTACCGTCGATGAAACGGCTGCTGTAGGTCATGAGAAAATCTAGATAGGGCATCGTTAGATATGGCCTCGGGCACGTTGCGGGCTGAATGTGGGGTAGGGGTTAGGGAATTATTGTTACACAGATTCGGTGGTGGTGGTTATTGCTCTAATAATTTGATGTCAAAGTTTATAGCGCAACAACATTCTTCTGTCAGCTCGACTGCTTAGAAGAAAACAGCACTTCATTATATATTCCATCGTAGTATATGCTTAGAGCCTATTTAGAGGTTCGATATCTGCGGATTCGAAAGGAGTTTAGTAATGACCACGACCAATCCAACCGTTCAGCATTTTTTTGACGAGCCCACCAATACCTTCAGTTATGTGGTGCAAGACCCGGCGTCTAAGGCCTGTGCCATTATCGATTCGGTATTGGATTTTGATTACGCCGCGGGCAGCACTAGCACGGCCAGTGCAGACGCTATTATTGCCTATGTGCGCGAGCACAATTTACAGGTGGCGTGGATTCTGGAAACCCACGTGCACGCAGACCATTTGTCGGCGGCACCTTATCTGCACGCGCACTTGGGCGGGCAAACCGGCATTGGCGCACATATTTGCCAGGTGCAGGAGATTTTCGGCAAGGCGTTTAACGCCGGATCGGAATTCGCCCGTGACGGCAGTCAGTTCGACAGGCTGTTTAAAGACAACGACAGTTTCGCTATTGGTGGGTTGCAGGCTCAGGTCATGCACACACCCGGCCATACGCCCGCCTGCCTGACGTATGTTGTTGGCAATGCGGCGTTTGTGGGGGATACGCTGTTCATGCCGGACTACGGTACGGCGCGCTGCGATTTTCCCGGTGGCGATGCCCGCGTATTGTATCGCTCAATCCGCCGGGTTCTGGCCTTGCCAGACACAACCCGTCTGTTCCTGTGCCATGATTACACGGCGCCCGGCCGAGACAGCTACGCTCATGAAACCTCTGTTGTGGAACAGCGCGAGCACAACATCCACGTGCACGACGGGATCGGCGAAGACGCCTTCGCAACCATGCGCAACGAACGTGACGCCACCCTGGATATGCCACGGCTGATTCTGCCTTCGGTGCAGATTAATATGCGCGCCGGCGAATTGCCCCCAGCGGAAGAAAACGGCCAGGCCTACGTGAAAATCCCTTTAAATCTGTTCTGAGCCGCTGATGAACCTGTCCCGTTACCTGCCCGTATTACAGTGGAGCAGACAGTATAACCGCCAGCAAGCGGGCAGCGATCTGGTGGCCGCGCTGATTGTGACGGTAATGCTGATACCGCAGTCGTTGGCCTACGCTTTGTTGGCCGGTTTGCCCGCTCATATCGGCTTGTACGCCAGCATATTGCCGCTGGTGATATATGCGCTTTTTGGTACCAGCCGCACCCTGTCGGTAGGGCCGGTCGCCGTTGCGTCGCTGATGACGGCGGCGGCGCTTGCGCCTCTGGCGCAGGCCGGTAGTGCTGAATACATAATGGGCGCCGTTGTGCTGGCGTTGATGTCGGGGTTGATGCTGGTTTTAATGGGTGTGTTACGCCTGGGTTTTCTGGCCAACTTTCTTAGCCACCCGGTTATCTCGGGCTTTATCACGGCTTCCGGCATTGTGATCGCGGCGAGCCAGCTCAAGCACGTATTCGGGATAACCGGGTCAGGCCATAACCTGTTTGATATAGGCCGTTCGCTTTGGGCATCGGCAAGTGACATCAATCTGGCTACGTTGGCAGTGGGTGTTAGCACTCTGGTGTTTTTGGTGTTGGCGCGTACTCGCCTTAAACCTGGCCTGCTGGCGTTAGGGGTGGCACCGCGGCTGGCCGATGTGGCCACCAAAACTGCGCCCATTCTGGCGGTAGTGTTGACTACCCTGGCGGCCTGGTTCTGGCAATTGCAGCTTCAGGGCGTAAAACTTGTGGGGCATGTTCCTTCTGGGCTGCCACAGTTAACCTGGCCACAGGCCGACTGGGCGCTTTGGCAGCAGTTGGCGGTGAGCGCATTGTTGATCAGCGTGGTGGGATTTGTGGAATCGGTGTCGGTAGGCCAGACCTTGGCGGCCAAACGCCGCCAACGAATTGACCCCGACCAGGAACTGATCGGGCTAGGCGCAGCCAATCTGGGTTCGGGTATCTCCGGTGGCATGCCGGTAACCGGCGGGTTTTCACGCTCGGTGGTGAATTTTGACGCCGGTGCCGAAACGCCAGCGGCGGGAGTCTATACGGCGGTGGGTATTGCGGTGGCTACCCTGTTTCTGACCCCGGCTATTGCCTGGTTGCCGCAGGCCACGCTGGCTGCAACTATTATAGTGGCGGTGTCGACGCTGATTGATATTCCGGCGCTGCGACGCACCTTCCGCTATTCGCGCGCTGATTTCGGTGCCATGCTGACCACCATTGTGCTGACTCTGGGGCACAGCGTAGAGGCTGGTATTATCACCGGGGTGGCCTTGTCTCTGGGGCTGTTTCTGTATCGTACCAGCCGGCCCCACTGTGCCGTGGTTGGACGGGTGCCAGGCAGCGAGCATTTTCGTAATGTGCTGCGCCATAAAGTAGACGTATGCCCGACGGTGACATTTTTGCGGGTAGACGAGAGCCTGTATTTTGCCAACGCCCGATTCCTGGAAGAAACGGTGCTAGACATTGTGAACCGCGAACCACAGCTGACGGATCTGGTGTTGGTGTGCCCGGCCGTGAATTTGGTGGACGCATCGGCGCTTGAAAGCCTGGAGGCGATTAATGAACGCCTGAAAGATGCTGGTGTGCGCCTGCACATGTCAGATGTGAAGGGGCCGGTGATGGACCGGCTCAAACGCACGGAGTTTTGTCAGCACTTGAGTGGTGGCGTATTTTTGAGCGCCCATGAGGGCTGGAAAGCGCTGGTGACTGGCGCCAAAAACGATGATTCATAGCCGATAGAGATCAGCACGGCGGGTATCCGATCGCTGCTGACTACGCAGACGGGCCAGACATATGGGCATGACCGAAAACCTGCTTTCCACTACCCAATGGGTGATTACGGCCTTACTGTTCGCCGTTATTTTGCTGGCGGCTGTGCGCAGTGTTGATTGGCATAAGTTACGGCAAGACACCTCGTTGCAGCACACCTTTTTTGGCGCTGCCGTGGCGCTTGGGTTTTTGTGGCAGTTGCGCGCCGGTATCTCACCGGGGCTGTCCATTCACGTCTTTGGCATCACCCTTGTTACGCTGATGTTAGGCTGGGGGCTGGCCGTATTGGCCGGCTTGCTGGCACTGGTGATTACGGTGATTACCGGCCGTGAACCGCTGATGATGTTTGCGGAGGGCTTTGCCAATGGTGCGTTTGTAACCGGGATGATGGTGTTTAACCCAGACCGCCTGACCACCCTGGACCAGCGTCGTTACCGCTAGGTCGCGGCAAGGCGTGTAGAGAGAAAACCTGTGCTCAGTTGCGCCAATGGGAGTGCTTCTGCAGCTTGCGCTGCAGTGTCCGGCGATGCATATGCAACGCTCTTGCCGTGGCGGATATGTTGCCGTCGTGCTCGTCAAGAACACGCTGAATGTGTTCGCGCTCCATTTCCTCCACCGAAGGCGGTTCCGACCGTACCTCCGGCGCTTTGTTCAAGAATTCAAAACCGGCGATCAGCTGGTTCACCGTTACCGGTTTGCACAGATAATTCACGGCGCCGCGGCGCATCGCCTCAACCGAGGTTGCAATACTGCCGTAACCGGTTAACACCAGGACCGCCAAGTCTGGTGCGTAGCTTAGCAGTTCGGGCAGCAACTGCAATCCACTTTCGCCAGCCAGGTTAAGGTCTAGAACGCAGTGACTGAAGTGGTGGTCGGCGAGCGCTGCGATTGCTTGTTGGGCCGTTTGTGCGGTTGTGGCTTTGATATTCTGGCGTAACAGCGAGCGCTGCAGAATCTGTAAAAACGCTTCGTCGTCGTCGATTAATAACCACAGTGGCTGGCTGCTCATGACGGCTTACTCATCCGATTGCTCATAAAGAATACTCCGCGGCCGGCAACTCAATGATCATGGTGGTGCCGCGTCCATCGGCGCCGTTTGGGCGCGCCTTCAGCTTGCCACCAAGGCGGCCGATGGTGGCGTTAGACAAAAACAACCCAACGCCCATGCCGGTTTCCGAATTTACGATGCTGGCGCCGGGTGAATCCAGCAGTGCCGATGCCAGGCCGGCACCCTGATCTTCCACAATGATTTCTACGCAGTTTGCGCCGGGGGCCCGTGCGCTGACGGCAACCCACTGCGGGCTGGCAGAAATGGCATTGGCCAGCAGGTTCAGCACGGCCTGGTCCAGAGTGGCGTCTATCTGCACGTTAAGCGGCGGAAACGGTCGTTGCCATTGTATGTTTGCCTCTGGCCAAAGCAAGGTTGTGGATTCCTGCAGGCGTTGCAGCCACTGCTCCAGGCTCAGAGTTTCCAGCTGCGACAGTTTGGCCTGCATGGCGGATGCAGATAACTGTTGCAAATGCTGGCCACAGAGCGCTAGCTGCGACGACATCAGTTCCAGATCGGCACTGATATCAGCGTCGGGTGGCAGGGTTTTAAGCTCCTCTACCAGCAGTGTTAGCGTGTTCATCGGGGTACCCAGGCGGTGGGCAATAGCGGCGGATGACAGCCCCAGCGAAATAATCTGTTCATCTCGCAGGCGGGTCTCGCGGCTTTGGGATAGCCGCAGTTGCTGGCGTCGCAACTGGTGCGCCAGGGTGCCGACCGCCAGCACAAGAATAACCGCTGTCAGCACAAACGTGACCCACATGCCTATCAGGTGGAGCTGGGCCAGGTTTGCACCGTGACCGTGGGTCATGCCGGAAACGGCGCTGGCGCCGGAGCTGATGGGCTGGTGCCACAGCATTAGCAGGGTGTACATCAGCACACTGCCTATTGTCAGGCCAATGGCGTGATTCAGGGGCACCAATACCAGGGCGATAGCCAGTGGCAACAACAGTAATGACACCAGCGGGTTGGTGTAGCCCCCGGTGTTATAAAGCCAGCAGCCTATCAACAACAGATCGAGCCCCAGCGTCATGGTGACCGGCAGTATGGATTGTGGCGGGCGACGGGTGAACCACAGCCAGGCCAGGGTGGCCAACACGCCATAGGCCAGGCACAGCAGCAGGGCCTCGGCGCGGTGGCTCAAGGTTAGGAAGGCATCAGTGACCGCAATGGCCAGTAACATGATGGTGACTATAGCCAGACGCATACCCAGCAAATAGCGGGCGGCACCTTGAAAGCCGGTTTGGGAGAGTGTTAGCCATTCCATAGGGCGTTGGTTACCCGTTAGCGCGTTGAGTCATTCTTGGCGGTAGCATACCAGAGCTTGGTTGAGCAGATCGCTTGCCAGTTTTCGCAGCGGTCTCATAGCAGCTCTTGTGGATTTCGATCATGATTTCTTCTAGGTGCTTCTGGGTGTAATCGAAGGTTCAGGAATCGCGATTGGCGCTCTGCTGCATCTCCAGCCCGAAGGTGGCAACCCCGCCGGCGTTAGCCGCTTTGCCCGGGCCGTGCTCCAAAGAACATGAAGAAATAGAGAGCAGATTTCATCCCAGCCCACTGGCTATGGCAAGAAAATACATATGGAGTTTTCTCGGATATGTGTTCGCTGCACTCACAAGGGTTGCCTCTTTTGAGCTGCGGCAACGTGCCACAGGCGGGCTACCGCTCAGGTGGTTACCATTGGCCGTAAATTTTTAACACGTGCTGATGTAAAGGACGAAAAATGAGAAAAAAACCACTACCACGTCTCGTTATATGCTCACTGGGCGGTCTGACCCTGTTACCACTGTATGCACACAGCCAGCAGGCTGATCCGGTTGACCCGTTGCTGATTCAGGTCACCGAGGGTCAGCGTGTTGAGGTCGGCACCAACAGCATGGCGAGTGAACCTGTACAGCGTTTAACCAGTGATCCGGCGGTTTCTCTTTCACGCATGGGTGGCCGTGGGCTGGAACCGATTATACGGGGCCAAAGCCAAGAAAGAGTGGATGTGCTGCTGGATGGCATTCGGGTGGAAGGCGCCTGCCCCAACCGGATGGATCCGCCGACCAGCCGCCTGAGCAGTGCGTTGGCACCGGCTCTGGAAGTAAGAACCAATAACCGCACCCTGCGGTGGGGTCCTATTGCCGGCGGGCAGGTGATTGCCACTACTGCTGATCCGCAGTTCAATGGTAATGCGACCACTGGGCAGGTGACTATTGGTGCCTCAGACAATGGCAACGGAAAACTGGTCAATGCTGCAGCAGCCGTAGGTAGTGAAGAAGCCTGGTTGAGGCTATCTGGCGGCTACGACGAAGCAAACGATTACGAAGACGGCGATGGCAACAAGGTTCGCAGCGCCTATGAAAACGCCGAAGGCCGGGTTGACGCCGCCTGGACGGCAGAGAGTGGCTTTTTCATAAAGGGCATGGTCAGTCGCCAGGAAGAAAGTGATGTGAAATACGCCGGTTCCGGTATGGATGCGCCGCAAACCGATACCGATCTGTATCGCCTGGAACTGGGTGCGCCCTTGGCCAAGGGTGAATGGTCACTGCTGGCCTGGCAGGCCGACGTGGATCACATCATGGATAACTTCAGCCTGCGGCAGCTGCCCGCAGATAAGAAAAAAATGCAGACAGATTCCACCACCCAAACCCGCGGTTTGCGTTTCATTTTGGACCAGAGTCCTACCAGCCTTACTGACTGGGCCGCCGGGGTAGACGTGGAAACCAACGATTGGGACGCCACTCTATTGAATGTGGACGGGGCCATGCCAAAGGCCGTGTCGCTGATGTGGCCAGGCGTCGAGCGCGAGCGCGTGGGCGTGTTCGCCGAGGCTTTTTTGCGCCTGGGCTCGGCGGCCAAAGTGGGTGCCGGGTTGCGTTATGATCGGGTGGAAATGGATGCCACCAAAGCGGATCAGGCGGTTGGTATGGGCCCCACCAGCCCGCTGGCGCTCTACGGAGTAAGCAATGCTAAGGTGAATGATGACAATGTCAGTGGCTTTGCCAGCGCCGAATGGCGCCTACCTCGCCAGCAGGGGCTAACATTGACGGCCAGCCGCAGCGTGCGCAGCCCTGGTGTTACCGAGCGCTATATCGCCCGTAACACCATGAGCGACAGCTGGATTGGTAATCCGCAGCTGGACACCGAGAAGCATCATAAGCTGGAGCTGGAACTCAGTGGTCAGAGCGGCCAGTGGAATTGGAAGCCGGTGGTATGGGCTGATCAGGTCGACGATTTTGTGCTGCGTTACCTAGCCACGCCGAAAGATACCCGTTATAAAAACATCGACGCCCGCCTGTTGGGCGTGGAAGCCAACCTGGGCTGGAGCGACGGCACCTGGAGCAGCAACAGTGCCCTGGCCGCCGTTCGTGGCGAAAATCGCGACGATAATAAAGCTCTGGCGCAAATTCCGCCGCTGCAGTTTGTCCAGACTCTGGGCTGGCAGCAGCAAGGCCACAGCATCGAAGCCCAATGGCAGCTAGCCCGCCGCCAGGATCGCATTGATCTGGCTTCCGGCCTGGACGCAGGAACCTCACCCGGTTACGGCGTGTTCAATCTGTCAGGCAGCCATCCGTTGACCGGATACCTGACCTTTAACTGGGCGTTGGACAACCTGTTTGACAACACCTGGGCGCCCCACGTTAGCCGCCGTAACAGTGATCCGTTCAATACCGAGGCAGTTCGTGTAAATGAGCCAGGCCGCACGGTTCGGGCAGCGCTAACGGCACGCTGGTAGTTCATAAAATTGGGGGTTGTCCGCTTTAATAGCCGGTGGATGACCATTTTACCCCGTGCCGGTGCGAAACGCCGTGCACGGGTTTTTTTATGGCCGGCCGTGTGCCGTTGTTGCTGGCGCCATGGGCTATGCTTTTGTTAGCCATAGCCATAGCCATAGCCATAGCCATAGCCATAGCCATAGCCATAGCCATAGCCATAGCCATAGCCATAGCCATAGTCATAGTCATAGTCATAGTCATAGTCATAGTTGTGCCGGGTTGCGGTGTCCTCACAAGCCGTATTCTGATAACCTGAGGCTATTAGCTAATAACTTTTACAGTTTGGCGTTCGCGGTTGAACAAGCTGCGAAACAAGGAGTATCCGGTGGTGAACAATCAGCTGATCAGCCGCCCGTTGCGGGCTTATGTGGGCGCTGTTGTCGGCGTGCTGTTATGGGGTTTTACGTGCAGCGCGCAAGCGCAGTCTGTGCCTGGCGAACTGGCAACAGTGGCGGTCGAAAGCCGTGTTTTGGCCGACACCGTATTGCTGGATGGCGTGATTGAAGCTGTGCAACAAAGTACCGTGTCGGCCCAGACCAGCGGCAAGGTGCTGCAATTGCCGTTCGATGTGGATGATTCGGTTCGCCCCGGTGATCTGATTGTGCAGCTGGAAGACAGCGAGCAGCGGGCGCGGGTCAGCCAGGCTCGGGCGGCAGTCAACGAGGCTCAGGCAGCGCTGGCGGATGCCAGGCAAAGTTTTGCCCGGATTGAAAGCGTACACAAACGAGGTTTGGTATCGGGCCAGGAGTTTGACCAGGCCCGCAATAATCTGGCCGGCGCCCAGGCCCGCGCGGAGCGTGCCGATGCGGGTATGGTCGAGGTCCGCGAACAGCTCAGTTACACCCGTATTGAAGCGCCTTACGGCGGTATTCTGACCGAGCGCCACGTGGAAATCGGGGAATCGGTCAGTCCCGGTCAGGCCCTGTTAAGCGGTTTATCGCTGGAGCAGCTGCGGGTGGTGGTGGACTTGCCTCAACGCTATGCGGCCAGTGCCCGCGCCGAGCGCCAGGCCACTGTTACCCTGGCTGACGGCCGGGTACTGAAAACCGGCGAAATGACCTTCTACCCCTACGCCAATGCAAAAACCCACACCTTTCGCTTACGCATGGCACTCACCGAACCGAATGGCTCGCTGTTTCCCGGCATGCTAGTAAAAGTGGGGGTGCCGGTGAGCCGGTCGGAAACACTTTTGGTGCCTGCCAGCAGTCTGGTGCAACGTAGTGAACTGCGCGCTGTGTATGTTTTGGATAGCAACGGCAATCCGCGACTGCGTCAGGTGCGCACGGGCAAAATAGCTGACGGCCAGATTGAAATTCTAGCGGGCGTCAGCGTTGGCGAGCAAGTGGTGCTCAATGCCACCGAATTACTGGGTAGCGTACTCCTTTCAATCCCGCCAGCGCAGGAGCAAGCGCTGTGAGCCAGTCGCTGCCACCGACGTCACCTTCGGGCTCTTCCTCGCAGCCTGCTCCCGCTGCGTCATCAACCCCTTCAGCAGGGGTTGGCCTATCTGGCGCCATAGCGAGACTGTTTCAGGACAATCACCTGACCCCGCTGATTATGCTGTTGTCCATTATCCTGGGTGTTCTGGCAGTGGTGGTCACACCAAAAGAAGAAGAGCCGCAAATTGGTGTCACCATGGCCGATATCATGGTGGAGTTTCCTGGCGCCAGCGCCCGCGAAGTGGAAAGCGCCATTGTCACCCCGGCCGAACAGGTAATGAGTGAAATTGTCGGCGTTGAGCATGTGTATTCGGTATCGCGCCAGGGCCAAGCGGTGATTACCGTGCAGTTCAAAGTGGGCATACCGCGCCAGAAAGCCTTGGTGCGGCTTTACAATCAGGTGTATTCCAATCAGGACTGGCTACCCGCCAACCTGGGTGCCAGCCAGCCCTTGGTCAAACCCAAAGGCATTGACGACGTACCGATAATGACGCTCACCCTGTACGACCCACAACACGGTCACAGCGGCGAAGAACTCACTCGCCTTGCGCACATGTTGGAAGTGGCCTTGAAGCGGGTGCCCGGCACCCGCGATGTCTACACCGTGGGCGGCATACCCGACCGGGTGGATATCCATTTTGATCCGGCCCTGCTGGCCGGTTTTGGCCTGACCGTTGACGATCTGCAACAGGCACTGCTGGCTGCGAACAGCAGCTCCCAGGAAGTTCGAATCACCCGTAACAACCTGTCGATTCCGATTCAGGCCGGCACATTGCTAACCCAGGTAGGCGAAGTGCGCCGCCTGGTGGTGGGTATGGATCAGGGCGCGGCGGTTTATCTGGAGGATGTCGCCAGCGTTAGCCGCGGTAATACGGTTGCTGACCAAAGCGTGATGACGGGCTTTGGTCCGGCTCATCAGAGCACTCGCCAGAATGCTCTTCAGAATAGTACCGACTCAACATTTATTGGCCAGCCCGGGCAAGTATTCCCGGCCGTTACCCTTGCCATCGCCAAAAAGCCTGGCGAAAACGCAGTGGACATCACTCGCGCCATTCAGCAACGTATCGAATTGCTGCGCAACCGCGCCCTGCCGGCGGATGTGCAGGTGCTGGTAACCCGGGATTACGGCGAAACCGCCTCGCAAAAAGCCCGTAAACTGATTTCTGACCTGATATCGGCCACCCTGTGCGTGGTGCTGCTGGTAATGGTCGCCATGGGCTGGCGCCAGGCGTTGATTGTGGGTGTCGCGGTATTGATTACCCTGCTGCTAACCCTGGTGTTTTCCTGGGCTTGGGGCTTTACCCTGAACCGGGTGTCGCTGTTTGCGCTGATTTTCTCCATCGGAATATTGGTGGACGATGGCATCGTTATTACCGAAAACATCAACCGCCGTATCCAGAACTCGCGCCGCCCGATCAAAGAGATTATTCCGCTGGCGGTGGACGAAGTGGGTACGCCCACCATTATGGCCAGCCTGACGATTATGGCGGCCTTGCTGCCTATGGCGTTTGTCAGCGGCTTGATGGGGCCCTACATGAGCCCGATTCCCATTAACGCCTCGGCCGGTATGGTGCTGTCGCAGATTGTGGCCTTTATAGTGGTGCCCTGGCTGGCCCTGCGCCTGCTGCGCCACAAAAAAGGCGATCTTGCGCGGCCGGAAAACGAATCTGAAAGCTCTTCTGACAGTTCTTTTGAAGGCTCTTCCGAAAGCTCGGCCGAAGGCGTGAACCCCCGCATGCTGGGCCTGTTCAGCCGCGTACTGGTGCCGTTTTTAGGGGACCATCGCCTGCGCCGTGGCCTGCTGGCATCGGTGGTTATCCTGCTGACCCTGGGTGCGGCCGCACTGCCGGTGTTTCAGGCGGTGATTCTGAAAATGCTGCCGTTTGATGACAAATCTGAACTGCAGGTGGTCGTGGATATGCCCGAAGACACACCCGTTGAAGTGACTGCGCGAGTATTGATGGAAATGGGCCACTATCTGGAAACGGTAGAAGACGTCGACAACTGGCAGACTTACGCCGGCACCGCGGCACCGATCAACTTCAACGGTCTGATTCGCCAGTACTATCTTCGCTCTGAACCTTACCAGGGCGATATTCAGGTCAACTTCAGTAGCGGTGACCGGCGTGACCAGCCATCTCACACTATTGCCCAATCGCTGCGCCAGCCGCTGACCGCCATTGGCGAGCGTTATGGCGCCAGTGTGAAAATTGTGGAAGTGCCGCCGGGGCCGCCGGTATTGTCGCCGCTGGTGGCAGAAATTTATGCGGTAGATCCGCAGCTGCGAGCTGCATTGGCGCGATCTGTGGCCGCCGGTATGCAGGATGTGACAGGTCTGGTAGACATAGACACCACCCTTGAAGCGCCGATCCGCCAGTGGGAAGTGGTGATCGATCGTGACCGCGCCGCACGCCTGGGTGTATCGCAGCAGCAGGTGGTAATGGCGCTGCAAACTGCTCTGGGTGGTAGTGGTGTGAGTTATCTGCACGACGATCACGCCAAATATCCGGTGCCCATCCGGGTGATTCTGTCGGACGCCGACAAAGCCCGTCCCCCGGCTTTGCTGTCGTTGAATCTGCGCAGCCGCGACGGCGGGCTGGTGCCGCTGGCCAGCATTGCGGACATCCGTGAGGCAGACTGGCAGGGTGCGATTTATCACAAGAACCTGTTGCCGGTTACCTACGTGACCGCGGACATGGCAGGCGCTATTGATTCACCGCTCTACGGTATGTTTGCCATGGTCGACCAGCTGGAGCAACGAGCAGACGCGCCCGAGCAGTTTTTCATTCGCCAGCCGGACTTGCCCGGAGCCGGCGCCCTGAAATGGGGCGGCGAGTGGCAGATTACCTACGAGACTTTCCGCGATATGGGCATAGCCTACAGCGTGGGTATTTTTATGATTTTTGTGCTGCTGGTGGCGCAGTTTCGTTCCTATCTGCTGCCGCTGGCGATCATGGCGCCCATACCTCTGACGCTGATGGGCATTATGCCGGGCCACGCTCTTTTGGGGCGGGAATTCACCGCCACCAGCATGATTGGCATGATCGCGCTGGCCGGCATTATCGTACGTAACTCCATACTGCTGGTGGTGTTTATTCGCCAGCTGCTGGACGAAGGCATGAGTTTGGAAGACGCTGTAGTACAGGCCGGTGCGGTGCGGATCAAGCCGATTGCGCTGACCGCAGTGTCGGCGATGGTCGGCGCCTACTTTATATTGAACGATCCGATCTTTAATGGCTTGGCTATATCACTGGTGTTCGGCCTTGCTGTGTCTACCCTTCTGACCGTGGTTGTGGTGCCTTTGTCGTACTATGTGATGGCACGGCGGCGGTGGATTTGAACAGGAAATTTTACCCGATGATAAAACGATTTTTGCCCTGGCTTGTTCT
The DNA here is from genome assembly GCF_000372805.1 of Marinobacter gelidimuriae. Classification (GTDB taxonomy): domain Bacteria; phylum Pseudomonadota; class Gammaproteobacteria; order Pseudomonadales; family Oleiphilaceae; genus Marinobacter; species Marinobacter gelidimuriae. Next base: position 34,893 of record NZ_KB889930.1, read on the forward strand.
GCTGCTGGCCATTGTTGTGTTTATGGTATTGCGAATGACCCGCCCGGAGCTCGTTCAGGCCGAAGCCCAGGAACGCGCCTGGCTGGTGGCCGTGCAACCTGCGGAACTAATAAACGCTACGCCGCTGTTGCCGTTGTACGGCCAGGTAGTTGCCCCGCAGCAGCTGACCGTAACAGCGGCTTTGCCCGGGCAGATCGCCCAGCGCCCGGTGTCTGAAGGCCAGGCGGTTGCCGCTGGCACTCTGCTGGTGGCCCTGGATGATGCCGATGTGGCGCCAGCCCTTGCCCAGGCGCAAGCCGAAGTGGCGGACTTGCAAGCGCAGATTGACGCCGAACAGCTGCGCCACGGCAACGATCAGCGTGCACTGAAAAGCGAACAGTCCATTCTGGCCAGCGCTCAACGTCAACTGGAACGCAACCAGTCGTTGCTCAAGCGCAACCTCACCTCCCGCGAAGCCCTGGACGCCGTTACCGACGCTTATGCCCGCGCTGAACTGACTGTCAGCACGCGCCAGCGCGCGTTGAGCGAGCATCCAGCGCGCCTGGCCAGCCTGCAGGCACGGCTGGCCAATGCCAAGGCGAACCTGCAAGGTATTGAGCGTGATGCCGGCAGGGCGCGGGTTATTGCGCCGTTTGACGGTGTGATTACGGATGTGCAGGTTGCCGCTGGCGACCGCGTTAGCAAAAATCAGGCGTTACTGAGTTTATACCCGCGCCAGGGGCTTGAGTTGCGGGCAAGGGTGCCTGACGTGTTTGTTGGGGAGTTGCAGCAAGCCCTGAACCGCGGTGAGCAGCTCAGGGCGACGACCGAAGACGATCGCTACGAATTTGTTCTGGTGCGCTTTGCCGGTATTGGCAGTGCTGCCGGCACCGAAGCGATACTGGTGGCTGAGGGCGTGGTGGACGGCCTGCGCCCGGGCAGTTTGCTGCCAGTGACTTTGCAGCGCCCCGAGCAAGAACAGGTGATAAGTGTGCCTTACAGCGCACTTTACGGTGCCGATACCTTGTACGCGGTGGATGATGATTCACGCCTACAGCGCTTGCGGGTGGAACGGGTAGGTGAAGCCCGTGCCGGTGCCGATCGTAACCTCTTGGTACGCGGTGATGGGCTGAAGCCCGGCCTGCGTATTATTACGACGCACCTGCCTAACGCTATGAGCGGGCTGAAAGTGGACATCGCTGGAGTGCAGAGCGAGTGACCGACCAGCCCGCCACTGAAAAGCCTGAAACCAACGGCTCCGGTACCCCACCACCGCGCCGCGGCGTGATCGGGTTTTTCGTGCATCACAAACTGGCGGCCAATCTGGTGATGCTGGTGATGCTGCTGGGCGGCGTGCTGGCACTGACTCGCATGAATGTGCAGTTCTTTCCTACCTTTGCACTGGATGTGGTCAGCGTGCGCGTGGTGTGGAGCGGCGCCTCCGCGGAAGACATCGAGCAGGGTATTACCAACCCTCTGGAGCAGCGCTTACGCAGCGTACAGAGTCTGAAAAAGATGACTTCCACCTCGGCCCAGGGAGTGTCGTCCATCACACTGGAGTTTCAGGAGGGCAGCGACCCGATTCAGACGCTCGACGACACCCGCCAGCGGGTGGACGAATTCAATAATTTGCCGGCCGACGCCGAAGAACCGCGAGTCTCGCGAATTGAACGCTATGAGCCGGTGGCGCGCTTGCTGTTGTACGGCGATGTGGACGCCGATGAGCTGCGCCATCTGACCTACCGTTTTGAAGACGAATTGCTGCAACGCGGGATCGATAAAGTATCGATTCGCGGCCTGCCGGAACAGCAGATCAGCATCGATGTACCGGTGGAGCGACTGGAAACCCTGGGTCTGTCGCTGGAGCAAATTGCCGATCGCGTGGCGGCCGTATCGCGGGATTTACCCGCCGGTCTGCTGGGCCAGCAAGACGCCACCCGGGAATTGCGCGCGGTAGAGCAGGCCCGCAGCCCACAGCAGTTCGGCGAAATTCCGTTGCTCAGTGGTGATCGTATCCAGTTGCGCCTGGGGGACATTGCCAGTATCCGCCAGGAATCCCGCGACAGCCCGCTCACGCTAACCCGCGATGATTTTCCCGCCGTCGAGCTACAGCTGCAGCGGGCCGAGGACGGCGATTCCCTGGCAGCCGCTAAAGTGCTGGAAGACTGGCTGGCGGATACCCGCGCCACCTTGCCCCCGAATCTGCAACTGGAAGTGTACGACGAAACCTGGCAACTGCTGGATGATCGCATTTCGCTGCTGATAACCAACGGCCTGGGCGGTTTATTGCTGGTGGTACTGTTGTTGTATCTGTTTCTGCCCGGGCGGGTTGCCTTGTGGGTGGCTGTCGGTATTCCCACGGCTTTTCTGGCGGCTTTGGCTATTTTGTGGCTGGTGGGTGGCTCCATTAACATGATCTCGCTATTTGCGTTGATTATGGCGCTGGGTGTGATTGTGGACGACGCCATTGTGGTAGGCGAAGACGCCGATGCCCACGCCCGGCTGGGGCAGCCATCAATGGCCGCAGCCGAAGGTGCGGCAAAGCGCATGGTGTGGCCGGTTCTGGCGTCGTCACTGACCACGGTTGCGGCGTTTACGCCCCTGCTGATTGTGGGTGGGGTGATTGGTAATATCCTGGGCGACATTCCGCTGGTAATGATCTGTGTGCTAATCGCTTCGCTGCTGGAATGTTTTGTGGTGTTGCCGGCGCACTTGCGTCACGCCTTTGTGCCGCGCAAAGTCAAAGCTGTCAGCAATAGCGCCGGGGCCAGGCTGGTGCAGGCGCCAGCGGCGGGTATCAGGCGCCTGCGGTCTGGCTTTGAACAGGGCTTCGATCGATTTCGCGAAGGCCGCTTCCGGCGTTTCTCCCGCTACAGCCTGCACCATCGGGGGCTTACGCTTGCCGTTGCATTGGGCCTCGCTATTATGACCGTCGGGCTGCTCAGCGGAGGCCGTATTGGCTTCAACTTTTTCCCCACGCCCGAACCCTCGGTGCTCTATGCCAACGCCAGCTTTGTTGCCGGCACGGACAGCCGCCGGGTAGACCAGTTTATGGCCACCATGGCGAAAAGCTTGAACGCTAACGAGGAGGCCCTGGGTGGCAATCTGCTGTTACACGCGGTTACCACGCGCGGCGGTACCTTGGGCGCGGGTGGCAGTTCCCGCAATGGCGAAGAGCTGGGCTCGATGATGATCGAGATGGTGCCGTCCGACGAGCGCAGCGTGCGCAACGCAGAATTTATCAGCGAACTGCGCGCGCGCCTGCCATTGCCAGCGGGGCTGGAGAATCTGAGCATTACCGAACGTGAAGCTGGCCCTCCTGGCAGCGACATTAACGTGCGCCTGACCGGCCCGGATGCGACCAATCTGAAGCGTGCCGCTGAAGAAGTGGTGCAGGCCCTGGCCGTGTTACCGGGGGTGCTGGACGCAGAAGACGATATGCCGTGGGGTCGCGAACAGTTGATCTATCAGGTCAGCCCTTGGGGCGAAGCCCTGGGCTTGACCACCACCGATTTAGGGCGCCAACTGAGAGCAGCGTTTGATGGCCGCGTAGCGCAAATTTATCAGGATGGCCGCGATGAAATGGAAGTGCGGGTGCAACTGCCCCGCCATCAGCGCGAGCGCCTGGCGACTCTGTCGCAAGTGACCATTCGGGTGCCAGACGGCCGCTTCGTGCCGCTTTCCCAAGTGGTGTTGCTGGACCACCGCCAGGGCTTCGAAGCCCTGCGCCACGCCGATGGCCAGCTGGCGGTGGAAGTGTCGGCGTCGCTGAACACAGATGTCAGCACTACAAGCGACATCATTGAAAGCCTGGAAGCCGAAGCCTTGCCGGCGATCAGCAGCCGCTTCAACGTGCGCTACAGCTTTGAAGGCCGCTCCGCCGACCAGCGCGAAACCATCGACGATATGAAAACCGGCCTGATCATTGGCTTGGCGCTGATGTATGTGGTGCTGGCCTGGGTGTTTGCGTCCTGGAGCCTGCCGCTGATCGTAATGGCTATTATTCCTTTTGCTCTGGTGGGCGCCATTCTGGGCCACTGGTTGATGGGAATGCAGTTAACGGTACTGTCGCTGTTTGGGCTATTTGGCCTGTCGGGCATTGTGGTGAACAACGCCATCATACTGGTGTCGTTTTACAATCAGCAGCGGGAAGCAGGGCTGGGCGTTGACGCAGCCCTGAACGAAGCCGTGGTGCAGCGGGTGCGTGCGGTATTGCTGACGTCGCTGACCACTATTGGTGGGCTGTTGCCACTGCTGTTTGAGACCTCTTTGCAGGCCCAGTTCCTGATTCCCATGGCGACCTCCATTGCCTTTGGCTTGGGCTTATCCACCTTGCTGGTGCTGTTGGTGATTCCAGCGCTGCTGTCTTACCTTGATCAACTGAGGGCCTGGTGGGCCAGGGAGCCGGCGTGACTGAACCCTTACTGAAAGTACGCGGCCTGGGTAAGCACTTTGCCAGCGCCGGGCAAACGGTAAATGTGCTGTCTGGGCTTGAGCTGACTTTGGCGCCGGGCGAATCCCTGGCGCTGATGGGCCGCTCCGGCTCTGGCAAAAGCACCCTGTTGAACATTCTGTGCGGCTTGGAGCAGCCCGACGCCGGCTTTGTGAGCATTGCGGGTGAACACTTTGCGGCAGATTCGAGCGCAAGCGGGCCAAACCAGCAACGCTGGGCCATGCTGCGGCGCCAGCGTATTGGCGTGGTGTTTCAGGAAGCTAACTTGATGCCAGCATTGTCGTTGCTGGACAATGTGCGCCTGCGGGCCAGTCTTGCAGGGCAAAGCGATCAGTATTGCGGCGACTGGCTAAAGCGCCTGGGCATTGGCGGGTTGGCGCAGCGCTACCCGGACCAGGTATCCGGCGGCCAGCGCCAGCGCGCGGCTTTGGCCATGGTGTTTGCCATGCGCCCGTCACTGATACTGGCAGACGAGCCTACCGGCAGTCTGGACGCCCGCACCGCCCTTGAGGTGGCAGGTGAACTGTTTTACCAGCAAGCCGCCAGCGGCTGCGCGCTGGTGCTTGCCACCCACGATTCGGCATTGGCCGCGCGCTGTGGCCAACGCCTGGACCTCGCTCAACTGGGGGCTTAGCTTCCATGTCCCTGATTCCAAAGTCCCTGATTCCAGCGTCCCAGTTTTCAAACCTTTTCTCTGCCCTGTTCAGCCATTATCGCCGCCACCCGCTGCAACTGCTGGCATTGGCGTTGATGATTATGCTGGCCACCATGTTGTGGGCCGGCGTGAACCACCTGACGACTCAGGCGCGAGCCAGTCTGGGCCAGAGCGAGCAGGCCGTGGCCGCACGCAGTCAGGTAGAGCGCGTTGATGGCCAGGCGCTGGCGGTAGCTGATTTTGTAACTCTGCGCCGCGCCGGCCTGTGCGTAATACCCTGGCTGGAAGTAGAGCGCCCGGGGCAGGCCGGTCGGCTGGTGGGTATAGACCCGCTGGCCGCTGATTGCTTTGCGCAAACCGCCCCTGCCGCCGGCAATAACAGCCCTGAACTAATAGACAGCCCTGAGCCATCAAAAAAATCTGAGCCGGCCTGGACCCCGACGCTAAACGGTGAGCCCTTTATCGACATCAGCGAAGCCGCCGCGCTGGCGCAAAACGTCGCCTCGCGTAACGTAAGGTTTAGCCTGTTAATCGTGCCGCCCGAGCCGGCATCCGCTTTGCTCGCAGATTATCGGATGACGGGTTTCTCATTAGGCCCGGACACCGGCGAGTTGGGCGACAGCTTTCTGCTGAATCTGGACGCTCTGGGATTTTTGGTGCTGTTGATTACGGCCTTGCTGCTGCGCAGCGTGTACCAATTGGGCATGGCCCAGCGCCGTGACAGCTTTGCCCTGCTGCAGCGGTTTGGCGTTATGCCGTCAGCCATTAACCGGGTATTACTGGTCGAAATTCTGCTGCTGGCGCTGCTGAGCGTGGTGCCGGGTGTGTGGCTTGGGCGCCTTCTGGCGGGCACTGTGGGCGGTGGTTTTGGTCAGGCTTTGGACAGCCTTTTCGATACGCCGCTGTACGCCGGCCAGTCAGAAAACTGGCTGACGCCGATAGTGACCATGATGGCCATCGTGCTGGCGGTGTGCCTGGCGCAGAACGTGCGGGCGCTGCTGCTGCGCATGGCGGCCGTGTGGCCGTTTGCTCTACCGGCGAAGCTTTTGACTGGGTTTGGATTTGGAATGAGGCCGTGGCCTTGGTTGGCGATGCCTTTGGCTGCGGCAGGCCGCCGGTGACCAGCCCTGGCAGGGTTTTGCCGCAGGTGAAGGCGTTATGGTGAACGAGCAGCTGGCGCGTCGTTACCCGCTGGCGGTAGGAGATCCCCTGGTGCTGACATTGGCGGACACCCGGCTTGAACTGCCGGTGCTGGCGATTTATGCGGATTATGGCCGCCCGGCCGGGGAAGTGTTGATCAATCTTGAACTCTTGCCGGACGAGTTTGTGCCGGCGTTTGAAAGTTTTTCGATCAGCCCAGGCGCAAGCGACATTACGATGATAACCGATGGCCTTCAACGGCTGTGGCAGGTAAAAAGCGTGCGGGTGCGTGATAACAAGCGAATCCGCGAGTTGGCCGATGCGGTGTTTGACCAGACGTTTTTGCTGACCCGCGCCATGACCTTTGTCACTCTGGTGCTGGCGGCGGTTGCCTTACTGATTATGGGCTGGGTGTTTTTCAGCACCCGGGCCTGGTATTTCCGCTTGCTTCAGGTGTGGGGACTCACCAGGCGCCAGGTTCTGGCGCAGCTGGGCCGGCTGGCGCTTACTCTGACCCTGTCGATTACCCTGTTGGCATTGCCCCTGGGCGTTTGGTTGACCTGGGTTCTGGTGCACCGAATTAATCCATTGGCCTTTGGCTGGTCATTACCCATGGCGATCTATCCCGGGTTCTGGCTTCAGCTGGGGGTTGTGAGTGTGTTGATCGGGCTCAGCATTACGCTGCTGATGCGTAGCCAGCTCGGCGGTAGCGGCCCAAAACCGGTTTCCGCCGCCAGCCTGCGGGGTGATGAACGATGATAAAAACTCAAAAATGGCCCACAGGCCTGTATCAGACAGCCGCGAGTGTTTTGCTGCTGTTCGCCACCGTGCTGGTGGCCGGGTGTTCGCAAGAGCCAGATACGGGTGGTTTCGCCGGCTTGGCGCAGGCCGTCGATAGCGGTCAAAGTGAAGCCTTCTTGCAGCTTGGGCCGGGGGATCGGTTGCATTTTCCCGATGACTGGGGCCAGCATCCGCAACATCGCATTGAATGGTGGTATTTAACGGCCAATCTGAAAACCGCAGACGGCGAGCCGGTGGGCGTACAGTGGACCCAGTTTCGCCAGGCTATTGAGCCGCGCCCTGCGTCAGAAGAGCCGCCGGCAGCAGAACTGTGGCCGTTGCAGGCAGCCTGGATGGCCCACGCGGCGGTCAGTCTTGAAGGTGAACACAGGTTTGCCGAAAAATTCGCCCGCGGCGACATTGGCCAGGCCGGAGCTGTGGCAAACCCGCTAGATGTCTGGCTTGATGACTGGCAGCTGACCCAACAGCCTGACGGCGCCTTTCGCCTGCAGGTGAATACGCCCGAGTGGGGCTACGATCTGTTATTGCGAGTTCAGGGCGAGCCGGTGGCCCATGGCGATCAGGGCTTCAGCGCGAAGTCCGCAAGCGGCGAGGGCTCAATGTATTTTAGCCTGGTCGACATCGCCATCAGCGGTGATCTGACCCTCAAGGGCGAAACCCAAACGGTGACTGGCAGGGGCTGGTTTGATCGGGAGTGGAGCAGCCAGTTTCTGAAAGCCGGGCAGCAGGGCTGGGATTGGTTTGCTCTGCACCTGGATTCTGGCGATAAGGTAATGGCGTTTCAGTTACGGCAGCAGAACGGTGGGTTTCTGTCGGGCACCTGGATTCCAGAGTCCGGCGAGCCGGTGGCATTGCCGCCTGATGCGCTCAGCCTGACACCGCTGGGTTTCAGTGGTGCTACGCCCAATCTATGGCGCCTGCAGATACCGCAATATCAAGTGGATATCAACTTGGCGGCGCCCTCTGGCCGCTATATCAACAATGGGCTCTTTCTCTATTGGGAAAGCCCGGTGAGCGTTTCTGGCAGCCACAGTGGTGAAGGGTATATGGAGCTGACCGGGTACGGCGGTGCGCCGTGATTGGCCTTGTCAACCTGCGTCTTGCAGTTCTTTCCATGCGGCATAACGGTGCAGGTCTGACTCCACCAGTTTCAGGCATAAGGCAACTACGCCCACATCATCCACAAAGCCGATGGACAGAATAAGGTCTGGAATCAGGTCCAGTGGGTTTAATACGTAAACCAATGCGCCAACAATGGCGGCGATGCTTTTCCACGGTATGCTGCGATAACGACCATTATAGTAGTCTCGCACCAATGAAAACATCAGTTTTATGTCTGTCGTGAACCGGTCGAGCTTACCACTGTTTTTGACCTTTTCCTCTACCGCTTGCTGCTTTTCTAACAGGCGCTGAAGATCCGCTTGTTTGACCTTGTCAGACTCCGATTCCAGCTGCCTGCGGGCGGTGCGTTCACTGATAAATGCCATAGCGTGTCCCGGTTGAAGGCCGATGGGTCAGGGAAGCGGCCAGTCAGCCGCATCAACGGTGTGTAGGCCCACGGGCTGCTCGGCGTGGCCGTTCCAGCGGTCAATAAAGGTACCGTTGGGGTCGTATTGCTGGGCTTGCTTGTCCAGATTGAGCCGCCGCAGGCCGCGGGGATCGGCGCCCACGCCCGCCAGATACTGCCAGTTCCCGTAATTGCTGGCTACAACGTAAACGCACAGCAGCATGTCCGACTTGGACGCTGCCAGCAAGGCGGCGTTGTCGTGTAAGCGAAGATCTCTGGTAAACCAGTAAAGCGTGCGCAACGTAAATTTCTCATTAAGCCCCGTATGGTTATAACACTACGCTTCTGCGGGTTAAAAGGATTATCCACAAGGGCTTTGTGAGGGGTCGCGCCCGGAACTTCACCAGCTCGAAAGCGGGTTTACATCTCTTGAGCCGTAGGGCGCAGGATGATCTCGTTGATATCTACGTCATGGGGTTGCTCAATCGCGTAGACAATGGCGCGGGCAACCGAATCGGCGCTGATCGCGACCTTGTAAAGATCTTCCGCTGCCTTGGCTGCATCGGGGTCGGTAATAGTGCTGGTCAGCTCGGTGGCTACTGCACCCGGTGAAATGTTGGTGCTGCGAATCTCGTCACCGGCTTCCATGCGCAAGCCTTCAGACAGGGCTTTGACTGCGTATTTGGTCGCGCAGTAAACCGCACCGCCCGGGAATACTTTGTGCCCGGCTACCGAGGACAAGTTGATCACGTGTCCGCTGTGTTGCTCGCGCATGGTGGGCAGCACGGCCGCAATACCATACAAGACGCCCTTGATATTGACGTCTATCATCTGTTCCCACTCGTCTACCTTCAGGGCGTCCAGCGGCGCCAGGGGCATAAGGCCAGCGTTGTTGATCAGAACATCAATACGGCCAAATTTCTTTTTGGTTGCTGCAGCCAAGCTTTCGACCTGTTTGCGATCGGTAACATCGGTGACCTGCCACAAAGCTTCTGCACCTTTTGCTTCCAGCTCTTCGGCCAAAGACTTCAGACGGTCTTCCCTGCGGGCTGCCAGTACCAGTTTGGCACCACGGTCGGCCAGGTGGCGGGCGGTGGACTCGCCCAAACCGCTGCTGGCGCCTGTGATGATGACAATCTTGCCATTAATCGGATCGTTCGTGTTGCTCATAGTTTTTCTCCTGTTTTGATCAGAAAATTCTGATCAGGCACTAATATTGAGTTCTTGCAGTGTTGGGTAATCGGTATAGCCGTGCTCATCGCCACCGTAGAATGTGCTGTCATCCCAGCCGTTGAGCGGGGCATTCTGGCGTAATCGCTCGGGCAGGTCCGGGTTGGCAATAAACGGGCGGCCGAAGGTCACCAGGTCGCAACGGCCTTCGCTGATGCGCGTGCGGGCTTCTTCGGCTGTGTAGGCGCCGTTGGCGATGTAGGTGCCTTTATAAACAGCTCGAATCGCGTCGATGATGTCTTCCGGGCGACCGCTGGCGTGATTACCCTGAAATGAGTCTTCTACCACCTCAAGATAAGCGATCCCCAAGTCGTTCAGGTGTTTGGCAAAGGCCGTAAAGGTTTCGATGGGGTTGTCATCGTGCATGCCGTTAAAGCTGCCGGTCGGGCCAACACGAACACCCACTTTGTCTTTGCCCCACACATCGATGACGGCTTCAATCACCATTAGCGGCAGGCGCAGGCGATTTTCCAAAGAGCCACCGTATGCGTCGGTGCGGTGGTTGCTGCCGCTTTTTATGAATTGCTCCAACAGATAACCATTGGCGGCGTGAACCTCAACGCCGTCAAACCCTGCCTTTTGCGCGTTCAGTGCGCCCTGGCGATACTGCTCGACAATGCCGGCCATCTCGTGGGTTTCCAGCGCCCGTGGCTCAAGCACATCCACCATGCCGGAATCGGCACTGATATACGTTTTGGCGCCTTCAGGCTTGATGGCAGAAGGTGCGACCGGTAACTGACCATTCGGTTGTAGTTCGGGGCGGGAGATGCGACCTACATGCCACAGCTGCATGTGGATACGACCGTCGGCCAGGTGCACCGCGTCGGTTATCTTTTTCCAGCCATCAATCTGTTCCTGAGAATGAATTCCCGGCGTGAAGGCGTAGCCCTTGCCTTGGGGAGAAATCTGAGTGGCTTCACTCAGGATCAGCCCAGCACTCGCTCGCTGCTGGTAATACTGCGTGTTCATGTCGTTCGGAACATCGCCCGGTTGGCTCGCACGTGAACGGGTTAGCGGTGACATCAAAACCCGGTTGGGCAATGTAAGGTTGCCCATAGTCAATGGCTGAAACAGCGGATCATTCAGTTGTTGGTTGCTCATAAAATATACTCTTGTCAGGTTAACCAATATTAATTAGACCAGTCTACTATCGGATGTCCCAAAAAAAATCAGCCAATGCCGAGGCACTGGGTGAAAAATACGCGAACAAATCGTTCCATCGGCTCTGTCGATTTCACAACTTTGGATCTCAGAATCGCGCCTTCCCAGCCAGACAGCAAAACACGGGCAGCATCTGAAGGATCAATGCTCGCATCAATGTCACCGGCAGTTTGCGCTTCGGCAATGCAGCGTTCAAAACGCTTTTCCCAAGCGCAGAACACCTTGTCCAGTCGAACACGGAATATCTCGTCTTGCCCCGCAAGCTCCTGTCCCAGATTGCCAATAAGGCAACCACGGGTGCAGTCGCAACTCGTCATGTTGTCAAAGCCGGTATCAAAGTAGGCACGCAGGCGGTCAACGCAGGAACGACTACTGTCGTTGAGAATCTGGTCTAGCTTTTCATCGTATTCCTCGGCGAAGGTGTCAATGATCGCAAGGCCGAAGTCATTTTTACTGCTAAAATAGTGATAGAACGAGCCTTTCGGCACGCCAGCAACCGTCAGGATGCCATTGATGCCGGTCGCACCAAAGCCCTTGGTGCCGATAAGGTCAGCGCCGGTTTGAATAATAAGATTGCGTGTGTCGTTCGTCGTCATGGCATCTATACTAGACCGGTCGTCTATAATCCGTCAAACTCTCAGTATCCGGAATAACCGTAACTCTCTATTTTTAACTCTCTAACGTTAACTCTGCCTGCAAGGAGATATCCCGTGATTAAATCCCGTGCCGCCGTGGCCTTCGCTGCCAATCAGCCGCTGGAAATTGTAGAAGTGGATGTCGCACCGCCCCAGGAAGGCGAAGTTCTGGTGCGTATTGTGGCCACCGGTGTGTGTCATACTGATGCCTACACCCTGTCGGGCGCCGACCCCGAAGGCCTGTTCCCGATCATTCTGGGCCACGAGGGTGGCGGCATTGTTGAAGCTGTGGGTCCGGGTGTGAAAAATCTGGAAGTGGGCGACCATGTTATCCCGCTGTACACCGCCGAATGCGGCGAGTGCAAATTCTGTACCTCGGGTAAAACCAACCTGTGTGGCGCTGTGCGCGCAACCCAGGGTAAAGGTGTGATGCCAGATGGCACCTCGCGCTTCAGCTACAAGGGCGAGCCTATTTACCACTACATGGGCTGCTCAACCTTCTCTGAATACACCGTGCTGCCGGAAATCTCGCTGGCAAAAATCCCCAAAGAAGCACCTCTGGATAAAGTGTGCCTGCTCGGTTGTGGCGTAACCACTGGTATTGGTGCCGTGCTGAATACTGCGAAGGTTGAAGAAGGCGCAACGGTTGCGATCTTTGGCTTGGGTGGCATCGGCCTGGCGGCGATTATCGGTGCCAAAATGGCCAAAGCCGAGCGCATTATTGCTGTTGACATTAACCCCGACAAATTCGACATCGCCAAGCAGTTGGGCGCCACCGATGTGGTCAACCCGAAAGATCATGACAAGCCGATTCAGGACGTGATCATCGAAATGACCGATGGTGGCGTGGACTATTCCTTTGAATGCGTGGGTAACGTGCAGCTAATGCGCGCTGCGCTGGAGTGCTGTCACAAGGGCTGGGGTGAATCCATCATCATTGGCGTAGCAGGCGCCGGTCAGGAAATCAGCACCCGCCCGTTCCAGCTGGTTACCGGCCGAGTCTGGAAAGGCTCTGCTTTTGGCGGCGTAAAAGGCCGCACCGAACTGCCGGGCTACGTGGCAAAAGCCGAGAGCGGTGACATTCCACTGGACGTGTTTATTACCCACAATATGCCGCTGGAAGACATCAATAAAGCGTTTGATTTGATGCATGAAGGCAAGAGCATTCGGACAGTGATTCACTTTTAAGCTTCTTCTCAGGACCGGGGACAGATTTGAAATCTGTCCCCAAGGCCAAGAAGCAGGATAGGGGACAGACTTTAAGTCTGTCCCCGGTCAAGTTTGTCCCCGGTCATCGGTCGGTCAGCTTTATTTCGATGCGCCGGTTTTCCTGTAAGGCTTCTGGTGTGGTTCCATCAGCAACCGGGAAGAACTCACCAAAACCCGCCGCGACCATGCGGTTTTGCGGCACGCTCTGATCGGCCAGGTAGCGCACTACCGAGACAGCGCGTGCGGTTGAAAGCTCCCAGTTGGAAGGGAACTGCGGTGTATTGATGGGAATCCGATCGGTATGGCCATCAATGCGCAGAATCCACTCTAGGTCTGCGGGGATGGTTTCAACCACATCCAGCAGCACTCCGGCAAGCTTGTCGAGTTCGCGTTTGCCTTCTGCGCCGAGAAGGGCCGAACCGGAAGCGAACAGCAACTCGGATGGCAGCAGGAAGCGATCGCCAACAATGCGGATGTTTTCATTGGCGGCCAGAATGTTCCTCAACCGGGCGAAAAACTCAGACTGGTACTGCTCCAGCTGGTTGATCCGCTCCGCCAGCAGTGTGTTCAGGCGCCGGCTGACACTTTTCAGCTCGTCTTCTTTACCGACGGTCATTTCTTTTTGCAGTTTAAGCGCAGTGGTTATCTGTCGTAGCTGGTTCTGCAGCGATGCAATCTGGTTGGATAGCCGCATGATCATATTTTGTTGGCTGTTGGAAAGCTCATCCTTGTTATCCAGCTCCTGGTTCATACCCGCCAGATCTTCAGCCCGGGCTTCCGCGTCGGCGGTTTGCCGCATTAATTGATCGCGGGACGCTTCCAGCCGTTGCTGCAGGTCTTCATTCTGGGCAAGACTGTCGCTGAAGCTGTCTTGAACCATGAGCATTTGCTGCTCTAGAGCAGCCGTAGTGTCCTGCTCCAGCCCCAACAACTGAGATATTTCGTTTAGCCGCTGGTTCAGCTGGGCCAGTTCGGAATTGCGGTCAGAAAGCGTCTGCGATAGAAAAAGCTGGCTTACCACGTAAACCAGCAACATGAATATCACCAGCATCAGCAGGGCCGAAAGGGCGTCTACATACCCTGGCCAAACATTGGTGGTGCTTCGGCTTCGGCGTCTGGACCCAATCATGGCTGGCGTTCATTGCTGGTGAACGGGTCCAGAAGGTTGGTGACGCCGGTCAGCCATTCTTCCAGCCCGTCATAGAAACGGTTTTGGGCATGGCCGGCCTGAATATCAAGAAAACCGAGTATCAGGGAGCCACCCAGGCCAAACAGCGACGAGCTGAACGCCGTGCCCATACCCTGCAAGGGTGTTAGCAGGCCGGCCTGGAGGTCTGCAAACACCTTGCTGAAATCACCCTGGCCCATGTCCAGGTTGGTAATCACCGCACCCACCGCATTGATGGTCCCCAGCAAGCCCCAAAAGGTGCCAAGAAGCCCCAGAAAAACCAACAGGTTGATAAAGTAGCGGGTGATCTCGCGCTGCTCATCCATGCGGGAATGAATGCCATCCAGAACCGTACGCAGTGACATGGTAGAGAGCGTAAAACGGTCACGTTTTGAATCTTCGCCCAGTTGCCTGGCCAGCGGCTTGAGCAGGCGGGGTTCTTCCAGCACTGACAGGCCTGATTGGCCAGTGCGGAACTGGGAAATCCAGCGCAGCTCGGGAAACAATACGAACACCTGACGATAGGTGAGGCCGATGCCAACAATGAGTACGCAAAGAATCAACAGGTTGAAAACCCAGTTGGCCATAAAGGCGGTTATCAGCGGTTGGTGAATCAATACGCCGACGACGGCAACAATCGCCAGAAAAAACGTCATCCAGAAAAGGGTATGCTTTGGATTGCTCATAAAAAAGTCACCCTGTTGAGATTTTCGTCAAAACGTTAGCACAGACTGGCGGATGTTAATGCTTAATTGGCGGGAAATTATGGGAGTGAGGGTTCCCCAGCGAGGCAAAATGCCAAGCCAGGGTTGGGCATTACGAACTTTAGCCTTCGAGCAGGGTCTGTACCACAGCCTTGGCCGCGCCCTCGGAGGAAGCCGGGTTCTGGCCGGTAATCAGTTTGCTGTCAACCACCACATAAGGTGCCCAGTCGTCGCCACAGCTGTAATCGCCGGTGTTTTCTTTCAACATGTCTTCCACCAGGAAAGGCACCAGTTTGGTTAGCTGAACCGCTTCTTCTTCGGAATTGGAGAAGCCGGTGACTTTACGGCCGCCGACGATATTCTGGTTGGGCTTCACTTCTACGTTTTTGAACACGCCAGGCGCATGGCAAACCGCGCTGATGACTTTATCCTGCTCGTAGGCGCGTTTGATCAGCGCTATGGAATGCTTGTCGTTGGCCAAATCCCAAAGCGGGCCGTGGCCGCCGGGGTAAAAGATGGCGTCGTAGTCGTTCATGTCCACGTCGGCGAGTTTTCGGGTGCTGGCCAGGGACTCTTTACCGTGTGCATCTTCTGAAAAGCGCTTTGTGGTGTCTGTTAAGGCACCTTCGGCTTCACTGGCCGGGTCGACTGGCGGCTTGCCGCCTTTGGGCGAGGCAATGGTGATGTGAGCACCAGCGTCTTTGAATACGTAATAAGGTGCGGTGAATTCTTCCAGCCAAAAACCGGTTTTTTTGCCGGTGTCGCCGAGTTGATCGTGAGACGTCAAAACCATCAGGATCTTCATAAAAATCCGCCCTTTTTAAGCAATTAGTGAGTTACGGTGTGTTGTCCGTACAATAATAGCTTGTGCCATAGCGGCGAAAATTCAACCTGAGAGAGTTTTAATCATGACGCCGGATTCCAATGACCTGTGGTTTTTACCCCTTGGTGGCACCGGCGAGATAGGCATGAACCTGAATTTGTATGGCCACGATGGCCGTTGGCTAATGGTGGACTGCGGCGTAACCTTCCCAAAACCGGGCCGTTTGGCGGCAGACGGCAGCATGCACCATCACGGCGAACCGCCGGTACAGATGGCAGACCCCGCATTTATTGCCGATCGCCGCGAAACGCTCTGTGGCCTGGTGATTACCCACGCCCACGAAGACCATGTGGGTGGCGCTGACCCATTCCATACCCGATCCCAACGCGCTGATGATCCGCACGCCGGTAGGCAATATTTTCCACAGCGGCGACTGGAAGCTGGACGACCAGCCGCTGATTGGCCATGGCTAATTCCAAACAGACATTCACGGATTTGGCGCTTGAGGGCAGAGTTGATCGCCGCGTTGATCGGCCAACTGCAGGGAATGGGGGTTAAGGTTATTACCGCCGAGCAGAGCGACTTGCCGATACACGCGTCCGGCCACCCGGCGCAGGAAGAACTTGAGGCCATGTATCGCTGGGTTCAGCCAGCCGTTGCCATTCCCGTTCATGGGGAAGAAGAGCATATGGCCGTACATGCCCGGCTGGCAAAGCAAACCGGGGTGCCCAAAACCCTGGTGGGCCGCAACGGCGACTTGTTCATGATTCGCCCGGTGCCCGGTATGCGCCGTCAAATTACCGAAACAGGGCGCCTTGGTTGGTTCAAGGAGGCGTTGGTGCGGGTGGTTTAAGCGCGTTGGCGGCCGCAGTCTGGCTGTTCGCTTGCTATCTGGATAGACTACTTCCAAACCCTGCAAACGTAAAAATACTCACTCATACAAGGCTCAAACCGTGGCGATATGGACTCGAATTCCGACCAAAGAAGATCTGCTCAAGAGCTGTCAGAACACCGCTGTCAGCCACCTGGGTATCGAATTTCTGGAAGTGGGTGACAACTTCCTAAAGGGCCGTATGCCCGTTGACAAGCGCACTGTTCAGCCATTTGGCGTTCTGCACGGTGGCTCCTCGGTTCTGCTGGCCGAGACC
Organism: Marinobacter gelidimuriae; assembly: GCF_000372805.1. GTDB lineage: Bacteria > Pseudomonadota > Gammaproteobacteria > Pseudomonadales > Oleiphilaceae > Marinobacter > Marinobacter gelidimuriae. The sequence continues at coordinate 51,506 of NZ_KB889930.1, forward strand.
TTGGGTAGCATGGCTGCTAACCACTGCCTGCGCGATCAGGGTACCGTGGCGGTGGGCCTTGAAATCAATGCGAACCATCTTCGCCCCGTCACCAACGGCTGGGTTTACGGCACTGCGACAGCGATTCATCTTGGCAGCACTACCCAGGTGTGGGACATAGTGATTGAAAACGAACAAGGTAAAAAAACCTGCGTTTCCCGCCTGACCATGGCCGTTACCAAGGCTCGCTAGGCCTGCCTGTTATACCCTGCCATTGCCTGCACCCGGCTGCTAATCGAAGCTGGGCATTTCTGGCTTGGCCTGCGGCTTGTCCGCTGCCTGCCAGGCTTCAAAGCCGCCTTCTATAATCTGTACATTCCTATAGCCCAATTCTTGTAATGCCTTGGCTGCCAAAGCCGAGCGTCCTGAGTTCTTGCAGTAAAGCACAATGCCCAGGCCACGGTTATCCAGTGTGGGGTCGTTGCTGAATTTGAACTCGAGCAAACCGCGGGAAATATTCATGGCGTGAGGAATGTGGCTTTGGCGGTACTCGTCGCCGTCGCGGACGTCAATCAGCAAATCTGCATTCTGGATAGCATCATCGGCATTGGCCAGTGGCGTTTCCTGAATGTGTAATTTGGCCTCGGCGACCAAGTCGTGAACGGTTTTCATGGTGAATCCTCGCTTTGAAATAAGGTTATTCTAAAATTGAATAAAATAGCATTGTGCCACTTTTAACCTTTGACTCAAAGAGCACCCGGCTCTAGTTTACTCCGCTGGTTCCGAAAAATTTGTGGCCGTCACATAGTTGTTGCGGCCGGCGTGTTTGGCCTGGTGCTGGCTGCGAAATACTTCGCCGCTGTCCAAAACACTCAGTATCGGGCAGCGCTCTTGCGGGTCGAGATCCGCGCTACGGCGAAAACGCAGAGCCTGACTATACTAAATAACAGGTATACGCCGTGTGGCTAACGAGGACAGCACTATGGCCAAACGGATTGTTATTTGCGCAGACGGCACCTGGAACAGGCCAGAAGAAGACCTGCAGAGGGATTTCCCAACCAACGTTTTGCGGTTGGCCAGAGCGATAACGCCTATCGCAGCGGACGGCCTGCCACAGCAGGTGTTTTATGACTGGGGCATAGGTTCGTATCATAACGCACTAATTGGCGGAGTAACGGGCCAGGGCCTGCACAAGAACATTCTGGATGGCTATCGCTACCTGGTTCAGAACTACGCACCGGGTGACGAAATCTATTTGTTCGGTTTCAGTCGCGGGGCCTACACCGTGCGGGCGCTGTGTGGGTTGATCAACAACTGCGGCATTCTCAAACGGGTAGACGCAGCGCGCATTCAGCAGGGATTTGAACACTACAAAAAGTCAGGAAGAGACTACGCACCTGAAGGCGCGCAGTCTCTGGCTTTTCGCGCAGCGCACAGCCATCCGTCCCGGCAGGTTCGTTTTGTTGGCGTGTGGGATACGGTTGGTGCCCTGGGTGTGCCTTTTTCCCTGATGGGCCTGTTTGACAGCAAAGGCGAATTCTACGACACCAAACTGGGTAGTAACGTGAGTTTTGCCCGACCATTAATTCGGCCTTTGCAGGTGTCAGACATCGAAACCCGGCTTCACGAGTCGGTTGGCAAACGCTGGCGTCGCGATCCGGATTATCGCCCGCCCAACCTGAAAACGGTTGGCTTTGATGGCTAAGCATCTTATGGTGAAGTGGAAATTCCACGATTGAACCGCAACTACAAAAAGGCGAAACAGTAATGCGCAAATTGTATATGGCCACTTTGGCCCTGGCCGCAACCCTGGCGACATCTTCAGCATTGGCTGAGGAAACTTATAACCTGCGACTGGCGGAAACCTGGGGCCCCAACTCGCCCATATTGGGGGACACCACCAAACACATGGCAGAGATGGCAGAAACCATGTCGGGCGGACGGCTGAAGATCCGTATTGACTCGTCCAACAAGCATAAAGCGCCTTTTGGCATTTTCGATATGGTGCGCAACGGTCAATACGACATGGGCCACACGGCCTCTTATTACTATAAGGGCAGCATTCCTAACGCCATGTACTTCACCACCACGCCTTTTGGCATGATTGCGCCAGAGCAGTACGCCTGGTTCTATCACGGTGGCGGCATGGAGCTGGCACAGAAGGTTTACCAGCCTTTTGGCCTGCTGTCGTTTCCCGGTGGCAACACCGGCAACCAGATGGGCGGCTGGTTTCGTGAGGAAATCACCTCATTGGATGACCTGAAGGGCATTAAAATGCGCACCCCGGGGTTCGCGGGTGAAGTGATGTCAGAGCTGGGTGTTGCGGTAACCAACATTCCGCCGGGCGAACTCTATAGCGCCCTTGAGCGCGGTACCATCGACGCCGTTGAGTGGGTAGGCCCGGCTCTGGATTTGCAGATGGGCTTTCACCAGATTGCCAAATACTATTATTCCGGCTGGCAGGAACCCGGCGCTGAAACCCAGTTTCTGATTAACGAGAAAACCTGGAACAAGCTGCCAGAAGACCTGCAGGAAATTCTGCGTGTGGCCATGCGCACTGCGGCCTATGACATGTACATCCAGAGCACCCATGAAAGCGGCGTGGCCTGGAGCCGTATGCAGCAGGATTACCCGGACGTTACCCACAAAATCTTCCCGCCGGAAGTCATCAGCGCTCTGCGCGATGTTACCGAAAGACTGTTGAAAGAGGCCAGCGACGCAGACCCGCTAGCAAAAGAAATCATTACTTCCCAGCAGGAGTACCTAAAGCAGGTGCGCCAGTGGACTAACATTTCTGATAAGGCGTATCTGAACTCGGTTGTTAACGAATAAACAGGCGGAACACCAGGATTTGGCAGAGTCAAAAACGGGTTAGCGGGCAAAAAGAATGAATATATTCGTCGATGAATCGGGATCATTCGTAGACGCCCCAACCGTTGGTGCGTTCAATGCTGTAGCCGCATACATGAGCCCCGAACGTGACCGGCGCCAGCTATCGAGAGATACTTGCATCCCTAAAACGTTCAGCCGGCGCCCCTGCAAACTCCGAGATCAAGCTCAAAAATTTAAGCGAGCAGCAATATTTCAGTTTTTTGCACCAGCTATTTGGGTTGGCTGGTGCGCTTTATGCCGTGGCAACTGATGCGGGGCTGAACCAAGCTGCTGCAGTAGCAGAACATCAATTTGAACAGGCTGCCAGGGTGGTCGTTCACAAAGAAAAAATGGTGCATAAGACTGGGCAAAATAGCTTGCAGGCTCTGTCAGAACGTGTGGCCTCGTTGGCACCCCAGTTGTATGTTCAACTTCATTGCCAAGTGAACCTTTTCGAAGCCATTTTAAGAAACGGAGTCCTATGTTTTGTTCAACGCACGCCGAGGAGCTTGGGGACTTTTCGGTGGAGGATTGATCAGAAAAATTCCACTAGAACTGAATACGAGACGGCGTTTACGCAGTCTATTTCTCTGGATGACCCAATGCCAATGTTAAAAGGTGCAGATTATTCTGCGTTTAGTCGTTTTGATTGGAGTCCGGAGGAAAAGCCAACTTATCTGCGAGATGCTTATGGCATTGATATTGACAACAAAGAGCTGGCCACAAATATTGGAATGTTAGAGCCAATTGCAAAACTCTCGGATAGTACAGGCCTAACAAGGCCACAGGTAATATAAATGAGATAAATTCCCAGTTAAAGCTTTAAGCCGGGGCTATTACATCAATCTGCTCAAATATTGCTCAATATCTGTTTTTCCGCACAAAGGAATCGTCGGCTAGTCACTTCTGCCAGTGGAATGGCGACCTGGCTGTCATGCAGTGAGGCTGAGGTCAGCAGGCAGCTAATCGGAATGCCACCATCGCTGGCATCAATGTGAAGTTTGTAACCAATCCAACTCGTTTTGTATCCCTTACTATTCCGTTTGCTACCCACATTACAGGCGCTTGGTAAATCAGCCTTCCGGTTATAGACGGCCTTGGCGACAAAAGCGCGAGCGATTGCACACCTGCTTTCTAGCGGTCGTCCCGGAACTCGACCCACATACGGCAGGTGTGTTTCAACTTGAATCAGTTCCAAAGCTTCAACCAGTTGTTTTTGTTTATCGGTTAGCTCGCCTAGATCTTCTTCTAGCCATGAGAAAAGAGTGCTTTGAAAGTGGTTCCAAATACTGGATAATCCAATGCGTGTCTGGTTCATTAAAGTCTGACCCAAGTGGTGGGTTTTTTTGCTGTTTTGTCGCTGCTCATTTTAACAAATGAGGGCCAGATATTCTTCTTTCTTTAGCGTTGTTTAGCTATTAAACCCACTCGTTTCCAGGGTTTTGCAATTACCTCTTCGGTAAGAACCTTCAATTCTGATGCCCCGCGCATGCCGTTTCTGGAAGGCGAAGTGGACATTGGCATGATCTGGAACGGTGAAGCGGTGATGGGCAAAGACGTCCTGGAATCGCTGGAATACGTGTATCCGGAAGAAGGCATTATCGTGTGGCTCGACAGCTTCGTCATTCCGAAGAATGCGAAGAACCCAGATGCCGCCCACAAGTTCATCAGCTTTGTGCTGCGCCCGGAAATTGCTGCCCTGATCAGCACCGATATCGGCTATGCGACACCGGTGCTGCCTGCCCGTGAGCTGCTAGACGATGCGGTTGCCAACAATCGCGCCAGCTACCCCGCGGCGGCAGACATGGTGATGATCTACACTCGAGTGATCGCCACAGCCTGAAGGCCGCTTTCTTCGATGTTCTTGGCATCCCTCCGTCTGTCACTCCCGTGCCTCATTGTTGCTGCCCTGTTTTGGTTGGCGATAGGTTCTTCAGTTGCCTCTGCTGCCAGTCAACTGGTCACCGAAGGCTGGGAATATCGCTGGGGCGACTCCCCGATAGACGCCAACGGTGTCCCTACATGGACAGAAACGTCCGCCCTGGATCAGTGGTCCGCCATCGATTTCCGCTCAAACCCGCCCGACCGGAATGGTCGTAATAACGTGTGGTACCGAGTAACACTGCCGGCCGGCCACTGGCACGATCCGGTGCTCTATATATTCAGTGTTGATCTGATTGTGCAGGTCTGGCAAGGCGACCGGCAGATTTATCAGTTTGGTGAGTTCGATGCCGAGGGCCGTGGTACCTTATATTCTAAAAAAATCTCTGATCGTGGCAGGAATGTGTGCACCATTGGTTTGTTGCAGCTGGAAATACCGGAGGACCCTTCTGCCAACACAACCGAATACGGCATTGCCCGTCTTTACTTTTCAATGGACCAGATTATCCAGAAAATCGGGATTACGCTATCCAGAAAAGCTGATGGGGCTGGCCGACAAGGCGCTTTATCGAGCGAAACGAAATGGCCGCAACCGCGTGGAGGTGTCTTCCAGCGGTTAAGGCCGGGCCAGTCAGACCACCAGCACCGGGCACTTGGCGTGGCTGGTTACCCGGTGCGACACGCTGCCTAATAGTATGCCGTCTTTGTCGCTATGGGTGCCGCGGGTGCCCACCACAATCAAGTCAGCTTCTTTGTCTTGGGCGAACTGTACGATCACTTTGGACGGCCGCCCGCTTTTGACAAAACCGCGCACATGAGCGGCGTTCTGCTCCTTGGCATGTTCTTTGGCGTGATTCACAACCTCCTTGGCGTACTCTGAAAGCACTTTGTCGGGGATGTCCATGCTGTCAGGGCGATTGATGGACAAAGACGCCTCAAACAGGCTGTGGTGCTTGTACACGCACAGCAAAAAGATTTCGACGTCAGGACTCAGCTTTTGCAAACCGATGGCTTTATCCAAAGCGGTCATTGAGTTTTTTGAGCCATCGATGGCGACTAATATGCGTTTGAACATTCCGTTGTCTCCTGATCAGGCCGGAAAGGCCAGGTCGCGCAAGAACAGTGCAATCTGCGGGAACGCGATAATCAATCCAGCCGCAACGATTAACATCGCAATGAACGGCGGTGTGCCACGAATTACATCCATATAGGGCCGTTTGAAAATGGCGATGGCGGTAAATATATCGCAGCCAAATGGCGGGGTGGCGGAGCCAATGGCCACCTGCAAGGTGATTAGTACACCCACTAACACAGGGTCTAGCCCTGTGGCCTGAATGGCCGGCGCAAATATCGGCGTCAGCACCAGAATCACCACAATCGGGTCCACAAACATGCAGGCAATAAAGAACGCGACACAGATGGTAACCAGCACACCAACCGGGCCGGCCTCATTGATTCCCACCGATTCCAGAATGGCCTGAGGGATCTGTGCAAACGACAAAATCCATGAAAAACCATTACCCACGGCCACCAGAATAAACACCACGGCGGTGATCAGGCCGGTGGATTTAGCGATGCGATAAATGTCCGGGAGCTTGAGCGAACGGAAAATCAGGAATTCCAGCAAGAAGGCATACAACACGCATACCGCGGCTGCTTCGGTGGGGCTGAAGATACCGCCGTAGATACCACCAACAATAATAACCGGGAAAAACAGTGGCCACAGAGCATCGCGCACGGCGCGCCCGCGTTCGCCCCAGGTAGCCTTAGGTTCGGTGGGCACGTTGTTCTTATAGGCGTAGAACAGGCAATAGAGTGAAAACATGAACAGAATCATTAGGCCCGGGCCCATGCCGGCGATAAACAGTTCAGCTATAGATGTTTGCGAGACAACCCCGTAAATAATCATGCCAATGCTGGGGGGAATCAAAAACGCAATATCACTGGCGTTAATAATCAGCGCCAGGGTAAAAGAATCGGAATAACCCGCCTTCAACATTTTCGGCCGCAGCGGTGAACCCACAGCCACCACGGTGGCCTGGGTAGAGCCCGAAACCGCCCCAAACAGGGTGCAGGAGGTGGCTGCGCTAATAGCCAGCCCGCCTTTGATGTGGCCAATAAACGCCATCACCATATTAATAAGGCGATCAGCCGACTGGCCGCGGGTCATAATGTCTGCGGCCAGAATGAACATCGGCACCGCAATCAGCGACGCGGGGCGAATGCCACCCATCATCTGCTGAATAAAAGTGCCCATCTGGCCGAAGCCGTCGAACATCATTACAAAGCCAACAACAGCAGCGGTTGTCAGCGGGATCATCATCGGAAAGCCCATTAGCAGGAGCCCGATCATAATGACCATCAGTATTGTTGCCATGATTCTTGCCTTTTGTGGTCTGCTCAGGATCTGGTCTGATTCGGGCTGCTTTAAACTTCGGCTTCGGTCTCTGCATAACCGTCCACCACACCGGTGGATAAGTACACGCCTTTACTGGTTAAGTTTTTGACGGCGGTCAACACATACTGGATGCCGGTAACAGCAAAACCGATGGGTGCCCAAACATAGATCATCCAGATGTCTATGCCCAATGCGGGTAGAATCCGACCGCGATCGTACAAAGTAACGATGTAACCGTAGGAGTGGTAGCACAGAAAGAACATCATCGCGGCGGTAAACAGCGCGATAATAATCATTAGCGCTTTTCGGCCCTTAGCGGGAAAGGCGTCGTAAATTGCAGACATGCGAATGTGGCGTCCGTGGCGGGCGGCGTAGCCAATGCCGGCAAAAGTAACCAGAATGATGAGGATGCGGTTGATCTCGCCCGAGAAAAACATGCCTTCGCCGAGTACAAAGCGGGCAATCACGTTCACGCAGGTGTTCAGTGCCATCAGAATGATGCCAGCGGCAAGCATTACGGCCTCGGTTTTGGCAATCCACTCATCGATGGTTCCCAAGAAACCGGGTAGTCCCGAGTCATAATGGCCAGTGTCGTCTAAATCCGGGGAGTTCTCGGTCATGGGCTATGCTCCGGAGTGGCAAAGTCCCGGCCGGTAGGGGAGATGCCCCGGCTGGGCGGGGTTAGTCTTTGAGCCCCGCAGGCAAGTACCCGCGGGGCCCGGGGCTGCAAAAAGAATAACAATCCGTTATTTTTTGATGTCTTCCAGATCCTGCTTGAACTGGTTCAGCAGTTGTTGACCGCTGTCGCCGGCCATTTCAACAAACTTCGCCTCAACCTGTGGGGCGCGCTTGCGGAACTCGGCAATCTGCTCTTCGTTCAGGCGTGTAACAGTAACTTCGTCGCTGCTTGCCTGGATTTTTGCCAGAGCTTCATCGGCCAGGCCGTCGATATGAACAAGAATTTCTTCAAAGGCGAAGTCAGATGCTTTGTTCACCAGTTCTTTGTTTGCATCTGACAGGCCGTTGTAGAAGTTCTGGTTGGCCATCATTGCGGTAGTGAACCAGCCGTGACCGGTAAAGACCAGGTTAGGTGACACTTCGTAAAGACCGCCGGATTGAATCCAGAAAATCGGGTTTTCCTGGCCCTGAATCATGTTGGTCTGCAGCGCGCCGTACACTTCACCCCAGGGCAGGGGCGTAGGCGTGGCACCAAAAGCGGAATAGGTTTCCGACAGAAGCGGATTGGTCATTACACGAATTTTCTTGTTTTGCAGCTCTGCCGGTGTCGTAAAGGGTTCGTCGAGCGTGACGACCATTTCGCCTTCCGGATACATCTGCAGCAACTTCAAGCCGTTTTCTGCGTAAAGCTTAGGGAAGTCTTCGTTGATAGCCTTACTTTCACGGAAAAAGGTAACCACCGTTCCCATGTCGGTAGGCAACAGATACGGGATAAAGAAAATTTGCGCTTCTGGAATCAGGGCCCCGGTAAAACCGGGCGACTGGTTTACAAAATTCAGAATGCCGGCCTGGGTCTGCTCCATAATGTCATCAGACTCTCCCAGTTCACCGAAGCGATAAACCTGCACCGTATTGTCGGAGTTGTCTTCGATGTACTCTTTAAATTTGTAAGCGAAAACGTCCTGAACATCGCCTTCGTATTCTTCGTGGGCATAACGCCAGTTGGCAGCGTTCACCGAGTTGGCTGCGGTCAGGGCCGCAAACGTCAGCGCGGAAAGGCCCGCCAGTTTCTTGAATTTACTTATGCTGCTCATCGCGTAATCTCCGCTTCTTTTTCTGAATTGGTTTTTCTTGTGCCTTTAGACTGGCAAAATAACGAGTGAAGCGCAAGTTTACAGATAAAAACTTAAGCTTCGCTTGCTATCTTTTTCCTGGTCAATAACTTCTTGGTATTAAGGCGTATTATGGCCTTTCAGGCATGCTTTTAAAAAACGTTCAAACTCTTGGGTTATTCGCTGTACGCTGTTTTCGAGCCGGTGGCCATCGTTCAGCACAAGGGCGCTGATGCCTTGCTGTTGCGCCAACTCCAACACAGGCATTACCGGTACAACGTCGTCTTCCCAACCATGAATAATTTGGCTGAAAGTGGCACAAATCTGCGGCCTGGATTGTGGATAGCCCACGAGTGCCAGCGCAGGGGCTAATAGAAAACAGCCCAGTACCGGGTTCATGGCGCTCGTTTGAGCGCACACCCAGCCGCCCATGCTGGACCCTGCCAAAACGGTGCGCTGAGGGTCAGCTCCAGACCGCTTTATGGCTGTCTGCATCTGCTTCAGGCGGGTTGTCGGGTCTTTACTGCTGCGATGGTCTACCGCTTCGGCCACCACGCCCGGGTATTGTTCCGCGACTGCTTTCATAGCTTTAATCTTGGTACTGCCGGGGCCACTTTCCAGTCCGTGGGACAGAAATACATGAAAAATTGGTAATGTCATTGTTTTTCTCCTGAACGTTTATGGATTCCCCGGCGGCAAAGAACGGCGGCGAAGCAAACCGTTGCGGCTACCATGGCGTAAGTTCGTCTACTATTATCAAGCATAACAGGAGACACATTATGTTCAGATGGCCAGTCAGCGTTGTACTGGTTTTGCTGTGGGGAGCTGCGCCGGTTGTGGCAGATGAAACAGCGGGTTGCCCGGCGGTTTTGGATCACGATCTGCCGAAACTTCATTCTAGCGAAAGCGTTAATCTGTGCGAGCTGGCTGCTGGCAAACCAATGTTGGTGGTGAATACCGCCAGTTTTTGCGGTTTCACTAACCAGTTCAAAGGCCTTGAACAGCTGCATCAGCGCTACGGTAAAGAAGGCCTGGTGGTGGTTGGTTTTGCCAGCAACGACTTCCGTCAGGAGGCGGACACCGAAGAGGAAGCAGCCACCATCTGTTTCAAAAATTTCGGCGTTACCTTCACCATGATAGCCCCCGGGCCGGTCACCGGTGCCGGCGCAACGCCTGTGTTCGCCCATATTAATCAACAGAGCCAGCCGCCGCGGTGGAATTTCACAAAATACCTGTTGAACGATCGTGGCCAGGTAGTGGAGTCTTTCTCAAGTAGCGTGCGCCCCGGCGACAAACAGGTAACGCAGGCGGTGGAATCTGTACTCTGACGCAGAAAATGTCCGCGTCGAATGAAGCTGTTTCCCGGGCATCAGCGTACATTTCCCCCAATCAGTATTTGCCCGCGGGTCATTTTCCTGAGGGTACTTCAGAGCTTAAGGCTAACCCGCTGAAATAATCAGAAATAGAAAGGAATCAGGAGAGAATTGTGACTGAAAAAACCGCTGAATTGGTTGCCGCGCCGGACCCTGCCACCAAGCCGGCTGAGCCGTTTAGCCGCACGGTCAATCTGGCCGAAGGTGACGTGCAGCAAAAGCGCGAGGAAATCGAGCGTTGTTTTTGCGACACTTTTGACACCTACGAATCCCTGTTTACAACATTGGCCGTTGACGACGCTTATTTTAAGAAGTCGATACCTCTGCGCCATCCGCTGATGTTTTATTTGGGCCATACAGCAACTTTCTTTGTCAATAAGTTGGTGCTGGCAAAAATTCTGCCCGAGCGCATTGATCCGGCGATGGAGTCGACCTTTGCGGTAGGCGTGGATGAAATGAGCTGGGACGACCTGAACGAAGACCATTACGCCTGGCCTAAAGTGTCGGCGGTTATGGCCTATCGCCAGAAAGTTCGGGCCATGGTGGTGGATCTTATTCGCACCTTGCCCTTACAGGTGCCGGTGGGCTGGAAGAGCCCGTTCTGGCCGATTTTGATGGGTATCGATCACGAGCGCATTCATCTGGAAACCTCATCGGTGCTGATTCGCCAGCAAAAGCTGGAGTATGTGCAGCCGCAGCCAGAGTGGGCGCCCCATACCCAGAGCGGGCAAGCACCGCAGAACGAACTGCTGCCGGTGGCGGCGGGCGATGTGGCTCTGGGCCTTCCAGTTGACGGTGAATATTACGGTTGGGACAACGAATATGGCCGCCATGAAGCCAGCGTAGACGCGTTTGATGCATCAAAATACCTGGTGAGCAATCAAGAGTTTCTGGAATTTGTTGAAGCCGGCGGCTACAGCGAAGATGCCTACTGGGGCGAAGAGGGCCTGGGCTGGCGTGCATTTGCCAAGGCCAGTCACCCCACTTTCTGGGTGTGGCACAATCAATGGTTTCTGCGGTTGATGACCGAAGAAGTGGAAATGCGGTGGGATTGGCCCGCGGAAGTGAATTACCACGAAGCCAAAGCCTTCTGCGAATGGAAAGCGGTGGATAGCGGCCGCCCTGTGCGACTGCCCACCGAAGACGAATGGCACCGCCTGGCCGAAGTGGCTCAAGTAGCCGAAGTGGGCGCTGAGCCTGCTGCGGCGAACCTGCATCTGGATCATGGCGCGTCTTCGTGCCCGGTTACCCGCTTCCGCCACGGCCAGTGGTTCGATGTTGTTGGTAACGTGTGGCAGTGGACTGAAACGCCGATGTACCCGTTTGCAGGGTTTGAGGTGCATCCGTTGTACGATGATTTCACCACACCCACATTTGATAATCGCCACAACCTGATTAAAGGCGGGTCGTGGATATCTTGCGGTAACGAGGCGCGGCTCAGTGCCCGCTATGCGTTCCGCCGTCATTTCTTCCAGCATGCGGGATTCCGCTATGTGGCTTCGGAGGCCGAATTGAAGCACCCCAGCGCGTATTACGAAAACGATGTAACCCTTGCCCAGTACTCGGAATTCAATTTCGGCGAAAACTGGCACGGCGAAGCCAACTTTCCCAAAGAACTGGCGATGGCGGGCATTGCAGCCCTCGACGAGCGCTCAGCGGCTGACCAAAGTGGTGTAAGCTACGGCCGCGCCCTGGATATTGGCTGCGCTTGTGGTCGCACCAGTTTTGAGTTGGCTACCCGCTTCGAGCATGTGGATGGCATCGACTTTTCAGCCAATTTCATCCAGAAAGGGGTGGAGATGGCAGAACAGAAAGTGATTCGCTACGCCCTCCCGGAAGAGGGTGACCTAGTGAGCTACCACGAGCGCACTTTAGAGGAATGGGGCCTGACCGAGTCCGCCGGGCGTGTGGCGTTCCATCAGGGTGACGCTTGTAACCTGAAGCCGTTGTTCAACAACTACGACCTGATTGTGGCTGGCAACCTGATTGACCGCCTGTACGATCCAGCGAAGTTTCTTACTCGCATTCACGAGCGTCTGAACGACAACGGTGTGCTGGTGATTGCTTCGCCCTATACCTGGTTGGAGGAATACACTCCGCGGGACAAATGGGTTGGTGGTTACAAGAAAGACGGTGAAAATTACAGCACTCTGGACGGCCTAAAAGACCTGCTGGCACCGCACTTCCGTTTGATGAGCGAGCCGCGCAGCCTGCCATTCGTGATTCGTGAAACCCGCAATAAATATCAGCACAGCCTGTCAGAGCTGACAGTGTGGGAGAAGGTCACGCCCTGATACGGGAACCAGGGGACAGATTTCAAATCTGTCCCCGATTTACCATTCCCAAATACCGCCTATTGCCGACCCAAACCGCGCTTTTCCAGAAACTCCTTCAGATGCAGGCGCAGCTTGCTGGTGAACAGGGGCTTAAGCTGCTGCGACCAGTTGCTGGATTTATTACCGCCGAGGCGCTCGCGGTAATAGGTTTCCATAGTGGCATCAAAGCCATCAATCAGCGCGTTGTCCTGTTCGCTGTTGTAACTGTCCGTTTTCACGATGACACTAAGTGGCAGGCGTGGCTTCACCTGGGGATCCTGGTCCGGATAACCCAGACACAGGCCGAATACCGGATACACCTGATCGGGCAGGTCCAGCAGGTCGCTAACAGCAGCCGGGTCATTACGGATACCACCGATGTAGCAAATGCCCAGCCCTTCAGATTCCGCTGCCACCACAAGGTTCTGCGCCATCATTGCTGCGTCTATGCTAGCCACCAGCAACTGCTCGGTGGTGCCGGTAATTATCTCGGCGCCAGCTCTTGCGGCAGCTTCGGTCGGGCGCTTCATATCGGCGCAGAACACGAAAAAGTCCGAGGCGGAAGCGACGTAGCCCTGGCCACCGGTCAGCTCTACCAAACGCTCGCGCTTGGCGGTATCGACGACGTGAATCAGCGTGTAAGCCTGCACGTGGCTGGAGGTAGCGGCGCATTGGCCGGCGTGCAGCAGATTAGACAGCAGCTCGGCCGGAATTTTCCGGTCAGTAAACTTGCGGATAGAACGGTGGCGGCTAAGCAGGTCAAGCACCGGGTTGACGGATGCATTGAACGCTTTGTTTTGAATAGCAGTCATGGGGCCTCTTAGGCTGAAAAATACAACAGTACTATGCCAGATGTGCCTATCTGTCGCATCAACTCTCCCAAAACTTGATGGAGGTCAAATCAAGCCCGGCAGTGAATGTTAGCCTGTTCACCAAATACCTCTGACAGCCTTGACGAACCGCTGGAGAATCCATGGACACCATGCGCCGAGCCCTGCTGGGGCAAATGACCAAGCTCACCGTGGGTGCCGCTCTAGTGCCGCTGAGCAGCATTGCTTCTGCGGGCATTAACGACCAACCCCCAAGGCGCGAAGGCGATCCTGCCAAACGCTACCAACCCCCAAGGCGCGAAGGCGATCCTGCCAAACGCTACGCCATGCTGATTGACCTGCGCGCCTGTATTGGCTGCCAGGCCTGCACTGTGTCGTGCCACATTGAAAACGAGGTGCCATTGGGCAGCTTCCGCACTATTGTGTCCCAGTACGAAGTGGAGCACGAAGACAGCGGCGACATAGCCACATTCATGTTGCCGCGGCTATGCAACCACTGTGACTCACCCCCCTGTGTGCCGGTGTGTCCGGTGCAAGCCACCTTCCAGCGTGAAGACGGCATTGTGGTGGTGGATAACGATGTTTGCGTGGGTTGCGGCTACTGCGTGCAAGCCTGCCCGTACGACGCCCGCTTTATCAACGAACACACCCAAACCGCCGACAAGTGCACCTTTTGCGCCCACCGCTTGGACGTAGGTTTGTTGCCGGCTTGTGTGGAATCCTGCGTGGGCGGTGCCCGCATTATTGGCGACATTCGTGACCCAAACAGCCAGATCAGCCAGATGATTGATGAACACTCAAAAGAACTGATGGTATTGAAACCCGAGCAGGGCACCTCTCCCCATGTGTTCTATCTGGGTATGGATGACCGTTTCATATCACGCCCCGACGCCAAGCCGGCACTCTGGGATGTCCGCGACCCACAAGGTGAGGAGATGGGCTATGAATTCCATGGTCATTGAGGTTTTAACACCGCGCTACGCCATGGCCTGGTATCCCTGGGCGGTGCAGTATTTTTTTATGATCGCCATTTCCTACTCGGCGTTGATGCTGACCGTGCCTGGTTTGCTGCTGGGCAAACAGCGGTTTTTACCGTTGGCTAAAATTGCCCTGCTGGTCAGCGTTAGCTGCACTCTGGTGGGCCCGGTAGCCCTGTTGGCAGACTTGCACCAGCCGCTAAGGTTCTGGCACTTCTACACCAACATCACGCCCTGGTCCTGGATGTCTATTGGCAGTTTATTGTTGCCGTTGTACCTGATGCTAGTGGTGGCTTACGCATGGCTGGCCTGGCGCCCCGCCATGCAGGAACAGGCGCAAGGTGAAGGCTGGATGGCCAGGCTGTCCGGTTGGATTGCCCTGGGCCAGTGGCACGCTCCGCGTTGGTTGCTGGTGCTGGCTGGTCTAGGCGCGCTGGTGTTTTCGTTTGGCATCATGCTCTACACCGGCGCCGAAGTGGCGGTTCTTCAATCCCGTCCGCTGTGGCACACCGAGTGGCTACCAGTGATGTTTGTGATCACCGGGCTGATTGCCGCGGCGGGTTTGGTATTGCTGCTGAACCGGTTGATGACCGGCAACGACGAAGACGTGAACCGCCAGGGCCTGACGGTGATCTTTGTTGGCATGATACTGGCGGCGGTGGTCGCGGCCCTGTGGCTGGCCGAGGGCATTACCGGTTATAGCCCGTCGGTTCAGCAAGCCTTTGCATCCATTAAAAACTCGCCCCAGTGGACCGCCGCCGCGGTGTGGGGCTTGTTGGCCGGTATTGCGCTGGCGCTGTCGGCAGCGGTGGTGCTGAAAAAGCAGGTTTGGCTAGGTGGCGCCTGGCTGGTGGGATTACTGGCGCTGCACGTAGGCTGGACCTTCCGCTGGATGGTGCTGATGGAAGTGCAAACCGTAGCCAAAAACACGGCTGGTTACTACCAATACGCCCTAGAAGCCGGTTCTTACGGATTTATGGGCATTATCGGCACCTTTGGCCTGTGGCTGGCGGTTCTGTTGATTATCGACATTCTGGTGCCGTGGAAAAAAGGCATGCAGGTGCGTGCACACTGATTTTCGGCGCCGGCTGCCGCCGCAATAACGGTCGCAGCCGGCGCCCTGAGGAGTTTAGAAATGGACAAGAATCGTCGTAATCTGATCAAAGGTGCTGCCGCCGCAGGCGGTATTGCAGCGTTTGGGGCCGGTTACTACGGCCCGCTGGAAAAAATGGGTAAAGGCCTGATTAACGGCACCGCCGGTAAAAAAACCGCTGATCGCCTGCATGGCAACAGCCTGGCGCCAGAATACAGCGTAGACCCGCAAACCGGGGAGATTACACTCAATCAGGACCAGCGCATCGCGTTTACCGTGTGCTACGGCTGCACCACCAAGTGCGGCGTGCGGGTGCGTATTGATAACAATGAGGAAAAAGTTCTGCGGGTGTCTGGTAATCCTTACCATCCGCTGTCTGCAGACGAGCATCTGGACGAAGATATTCCGGTGCTGGACGCTTTGAGAGGACTAAGCAGTTTTCAGGATCAGGGCCAGCTGAACCGCTCTACCGCCTGTGCTCGCGGCAACGCAGCCATGGCCCAGCTCACCAGCGACAATCGGGTGTTGCAGTGCCTGAAGCGGGTGGGTCCTCGCGGTAGTGGTCAGTGGCAGACCGTTTCATTCGAGCAGCTGCTGGACGAGATTGTGGAAGGCGGTGACCTGTTTGCGGAAGGCGCGGTAGATGGCCTGCGCGCCATTCGCGACGTTGAAACCCCGCTGGACGCCAACAACCCCGAATACGGTCCCAAAGCCAACCAGCTGCTGATGATGGAGGCCACCGACTACGGCCGTTCCGCGCTGCTTAAGCGTTTCGCCTTTAACGCCTTTGGTACCCGCAACTACGGCCATCATGGCGCTTATTGTGGCCTGGCGTTCCGCATGGGTTCTGGCGCGCTGATGAACGATCTGGCTAAATACGCCCACGTGAAACCAGACCTCGCCAATACAAAATTTGCCCTGTTTATTGGTACCGCACCCAGCCAGGCCGGTAACCCGTTCAAGCGTCAGGGCCGCTTGCTGGCGCAAGCCCGTAGTACTGGCTCTTTGGAATACGTGGTGGTAGACCCGGCCCTGAACGCGGCCGCATCCCACGCCGCCAGCGATCGCAACCGTTGGATTTCCATTCTGCCGGGCACCGACACCGCGCTGGCCATGGGCCTGATTCGCTGGATGCTGGAAAATAACGGCTACGCGGCGGATTACCTGGCACTGCCGGGCAACACCGCGGCCAACGCCGCCGGCGAAGCAGGGCACAGCAATGCCACCCACCTGGTGATTGATGACGACAGCCACCCACGGGCCGGCCACTTTCTGCGTTTGTCTGACCTTGGCCAGGCCGAAGCAGGATCTGAAAGCGATCACCCTGTGGTGGTCAATAACGCCGGCGATCTTGAAAGCGCCGAAGCCGCCAGCCGCGGGCAGTTGTTTGTGGAGCGCCAGGTAGATACCGCGGATGGCACCACCACCGTGCGTAGCTCGCTGTTTAAACTGCGCCAACAGGCCCAAGCGTACAGTATTGAAGAATACGCCGACTACTGTGGCATAGAGGCAGGTACCATAAAGGCCCTGGCTAAGCGCTTTGCCCGTTTTGGCCGCCAGGCCGCAGCGGACGTTCACGGCGGCATGATGTCCGGTTCCGGCTTTTACGCCTCCTGGGGCGTGAATATGCTCAACCTGCTGGCCGGCAGTTACAACCACAAAGGCGGCGTGGCCGTGGGTGGTGGCAAGTACAACGGCATGGGCAGTGGCCCGCGCTACGATCTGGACGGCTTCCCCGGCAAGATCGGCCCCAAGGGCGTGTTTTTGTCACGCTCACGCTTCCCTTATGAAAAGACGTCTGAATACAAGCGCCATGTGGCCAACGGTGAATCGCCGTATCCGGCCAAAGCCCCCTGGCGCAAGCTGGCACCGCCGATTCTGACCGAGCACCTGTTATCCGGTATTGACGGCTACCCGTATCACATCAAAGCGATGATCGGGG
Source organism: Marinobacter gelidimuriae (assembly GCF_000372805.1). Lineage (GTDB taxonomy): Bacteria > Pseudomonadota > Gammaproteobacteria > Pseudomonadales > Oleiphilaceae > Marinobacter > Marinobacter gelidimuriae. The sequence continues at coordinate 68,955 of NZ_KB889930.1, forward strand.
TAATGGCAAACCCGTTGTACGGCCAGGCGGGCCTGACCGAGATGATTGAAAGCAAGCTGAAAGATCCGAAAAACATTGGCTTGTACGTGGCTGTGGACGGTTTTATCAACGAAACCAACCGTTACGCGGATTACATTGTGCCGGATTCGGTAATGTACGAAGTCTGGGGCTTCACCGGCGCCTGGAGTGGCACCGTGACCAAAATGACCACCGCCTGCTGGCCGGTGGTTGAGCCACGCCAGGCAAAAACCGCCGCCGGTGAGCCGGTCAGCATGGACAGCTTTTTTATCGAGTTGGCCAAACGGCTTGATTTGCCGGGCTTTGGCGACAACGCCATCACTGGCGCCGACGGCAAGAGTTACCCGTTAAACCGTGCTGAAGACTACTATTTAAGGGCGGCGGCGAACATTGCGCTGGCAGGTAAACCACTGGCAGATGCCTCCGCAGAGGACATCCACGCATCCGGCATTGAGCCGTTAATGGAGCGCTTGCAAGGCACTCTGACGGCAGACGAAGTGGGCCCGGTGGCGCACCTGTACTCCCGCGGCGGTCGCTTCGAGAAAATGGAAAAGGCCTACAATGGGCAGAAACTGGGCAATACCTGGAATCGCCCATTGTGCGTGTACAACGAAGAGGTAGGCACCACCATCGACAGTTACAGCGGTAAACGCCTGGTGGGTACGCCTATGTTTCATCCGCCCAGGTTCTGGGACGGCTCGGCGCTGCGGGATCACTTTACCCAGGAAGACTGGCCGCTGTTGGCGTTCTCGTTCAAGTCCAACCTGATGAACTCTTATTCCATTGGTCTGGAACGGCTGCGCATGATCAAACCTTATAACCCGGTACTGCTGCACTATAAAGATGCCGAAAAATACGGTGTGAAACACGGTGACGCCATCGCCATCGAAAGTCCCGGTGGCAAGGTGATTGCCTTGGCTCTGGTGGGTGAGCACGTACACCAGGGTGCTTTGGGCATTGAGCACGGCTATGGCCATCGCGAACTGGGCGCGGGTACTCATGTGATTGATGGCGAGAAGCGCCCGGGCAATGAATACCTGGGCGCTGGCGTGAACCTGAACGATCTGGGCTTTGCCGACCCCACCCGTAAAAGCGGCACCGCCACCTGGCTGGAAAACGTCAGTGGCGCCTCGGTGCGCCAGGGTTTGCCGGTGCGTATCAGCGTGGTGAACGATCTGATCTGATAGATTTAACGCGGTGCTGGTACAAAAGGCAGAGCTTCGGCTCTGCCTTTTGCATTTTTAAAACGGGTGAGTGCCGTGTTACCGCATGGCTTTCAGGCCTTTGGCCCATTTCTCCAGCTCGGCCAGCAGGTCAGTGGCAGACGGGTCAATCAGCTCGTTGAAATGAAACACTTTGAACCTATCTATCAAACCTAGACTGCTTGCGGATCAGGGGCAAACAACAAGCCGTATCAAAGTACGGCTCACTGACGATAAAACACCACTGCAAAACCATCAGGGCTGGGCGCTTCCCATCACCGCCGGCATGTCTTCAGGGCGGGGTAAGCCTTGCTGCATCTGGATGTCGCCATTTTCGTCTTTGTAATAGGTGCTGGGGGTGGCGCTCAGCCCCAGTTCGCCCATCAAACGGTTATTGGCGGTGATGCGTTTGTTGTTGGCACTGACCAGCTGGCGGTTCACCTCTATGCCACCGTTGTTGTAACTTTGCTGGTTGTCGCGCAGCGCGGCCTGGGGGTCGTCTGCGCCCAGAATAGTAGCGGCTTTGGGCAGGCTATCCTCGCGCAGTATGCCCACCATCACGTGGCGCAGCTGCACCTTGCCGGAATCAATCCAGGGTTCTGCAGCCTGACGGAAGCGGTGGCAGTAAGGGCAGTTGGGGTCGGTAAAGGTATACACGATGACCGGCGCATCGGCGCTGCCATCAAGTACCCAGGCGCTGTCTTCCATTTGTGCCCAGGCCTTTTGATTCAGCGGCCCTTGTACCAGTTCCTGGATTTTTGGCTCTGTGAGGTTGTTGCCGTTGGCGTTCAGCATCGGGCCCACAATAATATGGTCGCCGTCAGGAGTCAGGTAAAACGCGACTGGCCGACCCTGCATATCGCCGGCGTAGCCGGTCAGGCCACCGGGTGCGTCGAAACTGTCGGCAATGGTTACGCCGCGGTCAATCAACAGCTGCACCGCAGGTGGGTAGCTGTCCTGGGCGAAAGCGGTGCTACTAACGCCCAGAGTGGCTGCGGCCAAAGCCGACACTAACAATGGTTGCCAGCGGCCCGATGTCCGCAGTGCAAGTGCGCGAGCTGTATAGGTGGCGCTTGTAGAGGTAACGGGTGAAGCCATGGCGGTTTCTCCTTAAGTGTCAGATAGGTTGGTTACGGCTCAAGGAGCCTTAAACGGCTCGAGCCTGCGGGCCAGCGTGGCATTGGACAACTCGCCCATGTGGGCATTTACCTGGCGGCCTTCTGCGTTATAGAACAGGGTAGTGGGTAGGCCGTGGCTGCCTGTATTGCGGCCCAGACTGCCACCGAAATCGGTCATCAGGTTATTCAGGGTTAAGCCCTGCTCTTGCATGAAACGGCGAATCGTTTCCGGTTGCTCACCCTGATTTACAAACACAAAGGCAACACCGGGATTGTCTTTCTGCGCCTGCTCCAACACGGGCATTTCGCGAATGCAGGGCGGACACCAGGTGGCCCACAGATTCACCACCATGGGCGTGCCCGGCGCCAGTTCAGACAATTGTACGGGCTTGCCGTCAAGCGTGGCGAGGCTGGCCTGGGGCAAGCTGGCGGTTTGTTGTTCCATCAGGGCGATGAGCCCGGCAATGGCGCCCCAGCTGATCAGGCCCGCTGTCATGGCAATGGCCAGTGGGCGGCGTATTCGCGCGTGCCGGCGCATACGCCAGGCGATAAAAACCAAGGCTCCGGCAATACCGGCCAGTACACTGAAACCGCCATCGCGAATATCAATAATGCCCAGCAGGTCATCGCGATAGTATTCAAAATAAAGCGCAACAAAGCCAATGCGCGCGGTCAGCAGGGCCACCAGAAAAATATCCGCTAGAGTGCCGGCGATGGGGACACCTTCTTTACGCCCGGCTATAGCACCGGTTATCAGCGCCACTACGAAGGCGAATATCAGCAGCAGATGGCCCATGGGCAAGCTAAGTGGCCCCAGATTCACGGAAAGCATCCTTACTCCTTAAAAATGACAGCAGTTGGCGCGTTGTGACTCGCAACGGAGCGGGGAGTTCCCTGCTGGATACAGTCGCCTTTAGCTGAAGCACTATTACAATAGTGAAAACACTGAGTTGACGATTCACAGCGCTGGCCCCATATTAGCGATTGAACTTGTGAGACACTCCCATGCACCCACGCCATTCCCAAGCTTTGCTGCCAGCCGCCCGCTTCGGTTACGGGTTGTTAGCGTTGCTGCTGGCGGCTGGCAGCCAAGTGGTGGTTTTTCATCCTGTTGCCGCGTATGTTGTTCGCCATCACCCCAGCTTCTGGCCCCTTCTGCGGGCTCCTCCTCTAGCTTAATACCATAACGACTGTTTTTCGCACTGCCCGAAATTCCCGTTATTACGTCTGCCCGCTGCTGTTAAAGCTGCCGGCAGGGGTCGCCTGTGAGGATGTGCCATGAAATCTTTGAAAGCCCGAGCTCTGGTTTATGGCTTGGTTATACTGTTAGGCCTGTTAGCTGCGCTTACAGCACTATTCTGGATTCCAACGTGACCACGCTGATTGCCATCAGCCTGCTGTTTATGTTCGGTAGCGGCCCGGTCCGCGGTTTTGCCGTCACCATTGGCATTGGTTTGTTGACGTCGATGTTCACGGCCATTGCGGTCACCCGCTTGTTGATGGAATGGCGGGTGCGGGCCATGGGTTGCAATCAGCAGTGGTTACGGTGTCCAATTCCAACGTACTTAAGGTGCAACTTGTGCGCCAAAACCAGCCAGTGATAAGGACATGTTGAATGCCGACCGCCATGAATTCTCTGACCGCTCGTGCTGTGAAAGGAATTAGCTACGGCTTATTGTCGCTGCTGTTATTCAGCGCGGCGGCGACCGCTGTAGGTGCGGAGAAACTGTACATTTTTACTGAAAAATACCCGCCCTATAACGACACCTTTTCTGGCAAAGCGGTTGCCCATAATGAAGACGACATCACCGGTATTTGCACTGACATGGTCAAAGCCGCACTGGCTCGGGTTGATTATGATTACATGATGAAAATGCGGGCCTGGAATTACGCGTACAACTGGGTTCAGGGCCGAAAAAATCACGCTTTGTTTTGTACCGCAAAAACCGACGAGCGTGCCAATCAGTTCCAGTGGGTGGGCCCGCTGGCGTCCATTCAGTGGACTTTGTTCGCGGCTCCGGATTCTGACATAACCCTGAATTCGCTGAACGACGCCAAAGACCTGCAGATTGCCGGTTACAAAGGCGATGTCATGTCGGATTATTTAACCGCTCAGGGCTTTAACGTGATTATGGCAGCCTCGGGTGAGGTTAATACCCGCCGCCTGGTGCTGGGCCAGGCTGATCTTTGGGTAACGGACGGTTTGGTTGGCCCGCTGGTGGCCAAGAAAGAATTTGGTGTTAGCGGCCTGAAGCCGGTTCTTACGTTCCGTGAAACGCCCATGTACCTGGCGTTCAGCAATGAAACCGACCCGGCCATTGTGGCAGACCTGCAGCAAGCGCTGGACGAAGCCCGCGCCGCGGGTGAACTGGAGCGTATTGTACAGCGTTACCAGTAAACAGCAGGATGCCCGGCTGAACGTCAACTGCGGCTATCCTTTGCTGTGATGCGCGCCTGGATAACAACCTTATTCACGATAGCCGAAGCACCGGTTGTTCTGCCCGTAAAACTATAGCAAGCTTTGCATTAGTTTTTTCCTTCACAGGGCTGGGCAATGAACGTTTTCTTCAATGCATTGGTGCCGGTTGTTCTGCTGATTACCCTAGGGCACCTTTTTCGCCGCTGGAATTTCCCCGGGCCTGAATTCTGGCCCCAGGCAGAACGCTTTACCTATTACGTTCTGTTTCCCGCCATGCTGGTGTACAAGCTGGGGCAGGCGCACGTAGCACCGTCGGTTTACGCGGATGTTGCAGTTTTGGTTGGTGTAACACTGGCATCCATGACTCTGATACTGGTTATTATCCAACGCTTCTGGCGCTGGAGTGGCCCAGTATTCTCGTCGGTGTTTCAGGGCGCCACCCGCTTCAATTCCTACGTCGCACTGGCGGCGGGGGGTATGCTGCTGGGCGATGAGGGCCTGGCGCTGACCGCCATCGTGATGGCTATTATGGTGCCCATGCTGAATCTGCTGTGCATCGTTATGTTTTCGCTGACGACTGCTGGCCAGCGGATACAGCTTCTGCCCGTGCTGCGGATGATCATTACCAACCCATTGATTGTCGGATCGCTGTTGGGTATTACCTGGAGTTACTTTGAGTTGGGCTTTCACCCGCTGTTGGCAGGCACCCTTGGGCCACTGAGCAGCCTGGCCTTGCCTATGGGCCTGATGACGGTGGGTGCTGGCCTGCAACTGAACGTGTTGCGCGGCGCTTCGATGCCGTTTGTGATGTCGTCAATTCTTAAGTTACTGGTGATGCCTGTGATTGCCGCGGGCATCGGCTACGTTCTGGGCTTTGAACTCTTGCTGGTGCAGGTCATGATTCTGCTGGCAGCCTTGCCCACAGCCACCTCGGCTTATATTCTTGCGCGCCAGCTGGGCGGTGATGCACCGCTGATGGCCGGTATCATCAGCGGGCAAACCCTGTTGGCCGTGTTGTCTATTCCGCTGGTTCTTAATTTCCTCTGGTAGGATGACGTGGTTTATTTGATGCTGACGATGGTGGCTGACATAGGTGCAGTTTTTGCGTTTTAATGATTTTGTTAGGAGGCGCGAGGCAATGAATACAAAAGCAGACAGTGGTTACACCTTGGTGGATTTTTCTGCGACCTCGCCCGCGCCTGAGTGGTACGCGGTTAACGACGGCGTCATGGGTGGCGAATCCCGCGGGGGACCAGAAATTGTGGATGGCCAGCTGGTTTTTTCCGGACAGATATCGCTGGAGAACAACGGTGGTTTTTCGTCGGTGAAAAGCAGTGGCCACCAGTTTGACGTGAGTGCCTTTCATTCGCTGCGACTGCGGGTGAAAGGCGATGGTCGCAGTTACCAGCTCAGACTTTATATCGACGCCCGTTATGGCCATTCACCCATTGCCTATACCGCCGAGTTTCCGACACTCGCAGGCGAGTGGACGGAGCCGGTTATACCGATTGCCCAGTTGAGCCCGCGTTTTCGTGGCCGCGCGCTTTCCGGCCCACCTCTGGATGTTGAACAGGTAGAAGCCATTGGCTTGCTACTGGGCGACAAGCGCGCGGGTGCGTTCGAGTTACGGGTTGAGTGGATCAGGGCGGAATAAGCCCGCCCACACTATTGTGTGGGCATCATACGGTAAAGTTTTCGATAAACAACTATCGATTGCGTTGCAGCCAGCGGTCCAGTTTGTCCGCAAATTCTTTGCGGTCGCTCGGGCCGAAGGGCGCCGGGCCGCCGGTAACCTGGCCGGCGTTGCGCATCTCTTCCATAAAATTGCGTATTGCCAGGCGTTGGCGAATATTCTCTTTGGTGAATGCCTGGCCTCTGGGGTTGAATACGTCTGCCCCCTTTTCAATGGCTTCTGCGGCCAGGGGGATATCTTGTGTGATCACCAAATCCCCGGCTTTAAGTTGATCCATAATTTCATTGTCTGCCACGTCAAACCCCTGCATTACTTGGCGGGTGTGAACAAACGGACCCGGTGGCAATGGAACAACGTGGTTGGCAATGAACGTGGTTTGTACCTTCCAGCGCGCTGCCGCGCGACAGATAATGTCGCGAATGGGCACCGGGCAGGCGTCGGCATCAACCCAGATGGACATAGCAGGCTCCTGAGTGTGTGAACGTTATAGGTGAGTGGTTTAGATAGATTGCCAAATTTATTCTAATCCGAGGAAGATCACTTTGCAGAAAAATAAACCTGTTCCGGCGTCATACAGCGCTTCGGGCCCAATCTGCAACGGTGCGACTCACAGTAGATTGTGGGAGAAATTCCTGTTCTAGCCGTCCTTTTATAGAATTCGATAGCTGATCATAAAGTCTTACTTCATCGAATGTCAGCCCCGTCGCGGGTATTGTTTCTGCTCGTTGTGGTTCTGGAACTGCTCTCCCATCCGAAAAAAACTCAAATGTGGCCTGGTCCATTAACAAGGCTTGCAGCTCGGGTTGGTGCAGTCTGGCGCGAGCCAGCATGGTTAAACCCCATGTGTCGATGTCTCCCCAGTACGCAATCTTTTTTTTCTTCAGCCACGCTACGCGCATCCACGTTAAATTAAGCCCTGCGCCCAGTATGGCTATTGTGTTTTCAAGCTTTGGGAGTTGATGAAGGCAGCGTTCGTTTTCAATGATTAAAATGGCTGTGCCCGGCAATGCTTTTTGTATGAGTTCCTGTGCTCTGATTCGGAGTTGTGAAAAAGGCAGCAGTTGGCCATCAAGATCGACAATCAGCAGCCAATGGTGACCCTCATCTTCCGCGTTCAGGAAGGCTTCCAGCCCCTGCTCGTTCACTTGGCCATCGAACAGGATATCCAGCATCTGGATAATGAGTTGGCGGTTGCGTTCAAAAAACTTGCTGTCGATTCCAGCCACCGACAATGCCCTGAGAGGTTTGCCTTCAGCGCAACCCGGAGTCAAACGGGAAGTCAGTCTGGCTGCCTGAATTACCTCGTTTTCTGGTTTGTCGAGCACCAGGCGGCGCTTGCGAATGATAGTAGGAAGAAAGCGTTCCTCTATTGTTGATATTTCCGATGCCAGTCTTCTAAGACATTGATACTCAAACCGAACTTCGGAGTTATTTGTTGCCTCAACCCAATCACTGGGTGAATGCAGAATCCAGGTTAGGGGGACGTCAATGTCTTCACTTGCGTTGCGAAAGCGCTGGGGCTGCCACTCAACTTTCCCTGCGCTCACGCTGCGCCAACGCTGGAGGTGCTGGCGTACTTTGTTGAGATCTTCTGTGATTGCCCGACCGCTCGGTTTGCCAATCGAAAGCCGAAGCGGCCAGCTATTAGCGCTGAGGAGGCGCTGTTCCCGAAGGTCGGCGTTTTGCCATTGCCTGGCGAGTTTTATGGCCAGGTCAGCCGGGGATTTCATCGAGTTTCCGAGTCATTTTTTCAGCGGCGGTCTCGAGTTCTTCCCAGCTCAGGGAGGTCAGCGTTGCTTGCATGTCTTTGCGGTGAACCAATACCGCCGAGCGGGTGTGGGCTCGAAGCAGCCGCATTTCTTTGTTGGGTGTCACAAACAGTGGGTGTAAGCCAAACTCGTTGAGCGCTGAGATAATTCGACCAGCTACGGCGTGCGAACTTTTTGAAAATGCTTCATCCAGAACAATAGTGCCAAACAAAGGTTGGGTAGTGCCGTCTGGGCACAGGGCATAACTTAACGATGCCGTCAGGATGTAGCTGGCGATGATTTCTTTTTCACCACCGCTGCCGCCTTGGGAGCCGGTTCGAGTTTCGATAACCTTTGCGGTTTCCCGGTCCAGCACCGAAACGGCAAATTGCAGACGGTAACGCGGGTCTAGCAGGGCGCGCGCGCCGACGGTGCGTTTGTTGTCGCTGGCGTCGCGGAGTAATGCAACCATGTTTTCCAAGGCCAGAAAATGGCTTTCGCCCAGGTCGTCCTTCAAGGCATTAGCCCTTAACTGGCGTTGGGCTTTTTCCAGGGTGCGCAGGGTTTCGTGGGTGACGCGCCTGGGCTCAAGTTTCAGATATCGGCCGGGCTGAAAGTCTACCCGCCTCAAAGTTTCATTAAGATCTGCGATGCGCTCTTCAATAACCGCGACTTCGTTCTGGATGTGGGCAAGTAGTTGAGTAACGCCTTGATCAGATGACTGGTTCAGGTAGTTCAGGAAACGCTCCAGCTTTTCGGGCAAGGCTTCTTCCTCAAGAACCCTCAGCCTTTCCAGATATTCGGGTATATCGCGAATCTCACTGCCGGTTTCCGCGAGCGCGCCGGTGTCGATTGTCTTAGCTTTTTCCATGAACTGGGTAAGGTTCAATTCGTATCCTTGTACCTTTTTGTTCAGGGCTTTGATGTGTTTATCCAGCCGGTCGCGTTCAGCGCGTTCCAGCGGATCCAGTTTTTCATTTTGATCTGATCCGGGCGTGGTGAAGTGTTTGTTGGCCAACGTCTGTTCTTCATTTGTCAGCCCCTTGCCGATTCGCTCCAGCATCTCCGCGCAGCGGGCGATCGCCGTCTTTCGCTTTTCCTCCAGAACGCCGCAATGAACGCGCTCTGCGGCAAGCTCCTGCTGTATGTTCTCGAGTCTGTTATTAACCTGTTCGTATTCTCGCCGGGCCCTTTCAACATCGGAATCGGGCGCTGTCAGCATTTCAAGACGCGCGCAGAGTTCTTTCAGCTCGGCTTCTGCGCTCGGCAGATCAATGTCGTTAAAGCGGGTGTCGGTGAGCCTGGCGTTCAGATCAATGTTCACCTTGGTATCGCGCAGGGTCTTCTGCGCAGCGGTCAAATCATGTTGAGTCTGGAGCTCATTGTGCTTGTTCTGGCTAAGCTCCTGAGCCAGCGCAGCCAGTCGATCCCGATTATCGAAACCGGTCATCCAATCTTTGTCTAGCCGCTGATTGTCGCGCTTTTCAAAAAAGCCGCGTTTGCCGGACATCAAACCTTGTACGGTTATGCCGTGTGGCGTTTCGCGCAAGTCTTCGGGGGCGGCTACGCAGTGACGATCAATGCCCGCCAGTAAGTGCTTAAGCGCTTCGCGATTGGGGTGGGGTTTGAAGTTCAGCTTGTGGGTAAAGCCATCGTCCATAAATTGTGCCGGTGCTTGTGGTGTTCGTGCGTCCAGCAAGCGTACGTGAAGGCGATTGTCACGATGGTTGATCCAGTCCAGCGCTGTTTTCATGGCGGCAGGTGGCACTAAAAGCCGCAGCCGATGGCCCCCGAGAGCACGCTCTATGGCTCCGCGCCAGGCCTTTTGCTCAAGCTTTACTTCCACCAGCTCAGCGACAAAAGGCAGGCTTTCGTCTGGAAGATTCAGCGCCGCTGCTAATTCACTGCGAAACTCCTGAAATCGACCTTCGATGTTGGAGCCGGGGCGGGCCTTGATGCGTTGCATTTCGTTTTCGAGTTCGGTGATGCTATCCGTGGATTTACGGTGCTCTATCCCCAGCTGCAGAACGGTTTCGCCCTGTTCGTCTTGCAAGGAGGCCAGTATTTTTTGCTGTTCTGCGCATGCCTGCTGGTTGGCTGCCAGTGCTTCGGATGTCAGCTGCTGCCGTAGACCAAGGCTTTTTGCCAACTTGAGATAGTCATTGGCGTAGCGTTTGCGTTCGTCTGCCCAGCGTTTCTGCAGGTCTATTTGCTCTTTCAACTGCTCAATGCTGGCACCACCGGCTTGTAAGTATATATCTTTGAGCGTTTCTGCTTTGCTTTTGAGCGTCCAGGCGCTTGTCGCAAGCGCCTGGACGCCAGAGTAGCCCTTATCAACCTGGCCCTTCAGCTCGCTCGCCTTGTTCGTCCAGAGTTGGTAGCCCGCCTGGGCAAACCAGGCTGGCAGCACCTCAAGCAGAGTTTGCTGTGTGCTGAGCTCTTCATGTGCCGCCTGATGGCTCTTGTGCGTCTCAGCAACCGGAGTCAGCGATTGGTACTGGCGCCGAGCTGTTTCCAGTTCGGCGTGAATAGCCGCCAGATTATCAAACTCGCCGGCTACTTCGCCGGCGCGATCGAATGCGGCACGGTCATCCAGCACCAGTTCCCGGAAGATTTCGTCAATACTGTTGAGTTGCTTGAGCCCGGCGGCGCGGTTCAGCAGAGTGAAGGCATTTTCGCCAACCTCGAAGAAACGCCGAACCTGAGCCAGATAGGCCTTCTTGCTCTCGTTGATCTGGATGCCGCTGATGTCTCTGACATGCTGCTTAAGTGCGGGGCCGCCACCTTCATGGTGAATCTTCAGCCAATCGTCCAGCCCATGGTCATCGCGCTCTGAAAAGAGCCAAAGCCGTTTTAAATCGCTGGCGGCGGAGCTGCTGCCCTCAACCCAGAACAGGGCGCCGATACGGACAGCTTTTTCACCATTGTGGAAGCGGGCAGAAACGCCCGTCACGGTTTTACCGGGGCGGGCAATGTGGCTGTTGTCCCCGGAGTTGTTACCGGCACCGGAAACGCCGCGAATATAGGAGATTAGGTCGCGGTCACTCTCATGCCCTCCGGTGGACGCCAGGTTGTAGCGCGGCTGGTGGGTTAGCAGCGTCATTAGCGCATCCACCAAGGTGGTTTTCCCGCTTCCAGTGGGGCCAATAATAGCAGTGCCCCTTGGGTCCAGGTCCGCGCAGTGACGACCGCCAAACGGGCCCCAGTTATAAAGTTCGAGGTGGGTAAGAATGAACGTGGACGAGGGCCTGACCTCAACGGCAAACATGTCATTTTGCGCCAGTGTCATGGGGTTTTCCCTCCGGCGCCAGCGCCCTGGCCCGCTAGCTTGCGAAAGTGATGTAACAGATTCTGCAAGTTTTCAGGATTCGCCAGGTGGGTAATGATGGGCCTGATAATCACTCGCTCGCTGGTGTCGATGTCCGAGACGATGCCATGATTTTTCAGATTATCCAGCAGGTTTCGCAAACGTTTCTGCTCGCGCGCGTCACTGCCTGTGTCGCCAAGGTATAATTGCATCTGGGGCAACAACTCATCCAGCTCGATTACCGCATCGCTGGCACCGATGCCTGATTCTTGCTCATGGGCGATGAAATGCTGCCGCAGAATCGCAATGAGCAGTGATTGTTCCATCGTCAGGCGCTGTCGGCGCATCAGAGGATGAGACCATTCGTCGTTTTCTTCAGAGAAAAGCTGATCCGACACCACCAGAAAAGCCAGGCCGCGTATGTCATCAATTTTTAGATTCAAATCCAGCGGTTCAAGAATGTTATTGATGGCTGCCGTCTGGTTAATGGCTACCTCGTAGAGATTGGGCTTCCGATCCGCCTCGATCAGACCGTATTTGAGCAGTTCCTGCGCGGCTGATTTTAGATTCGTAGAGGTATATCGAGCTGTCGATTCAGGGAGGCTCAGCGGGTCGGAATTGTTGACTGATTTGGACATCGCATCTTGGCCGTGCCCATCAGGGCCTGGATCTTCTGCCTTGGCGGTCAGGCGGTCAAAAATATCAGGCATCGCGTTATAGTTCCCAATCAATGGACTGCACGGCGGCTTGTGTCAGAGCCAGCTTCGGGGTGTAAAATCGCAGCGTTTTGCCACTGCTGTCCGTTATATCGACGGTTTCTTTTTCATCGGAAATCGCCACTTCTGCCTCCCGTGCCATGCTTAACCAAAGCGCGAGCGTTTCCAGGTCATGGGTTGGGGGCATGTGGCTGGCCAGATCGGCTATGCTCATGGGCTTACCAGTAACTTTGAGCAATTCTACGGTTTCCCAAAACAGCGCTTCCCGGTCGAGACCATCGAAGGCACGCCAAAAATCATCGTCTATGTCGTTCAGGTTTACACTCTGTTCTGCCAACTCCAGGCCCTTCGTCTCATCTTCATTCGCGGCTTTGAATCTCAGCTTCTCGACCAGCGGCAAACTGGGAATTGCTACGGCGATAGGGGGTAGGGGTGTTTCACTTTTTCGGATGGAGTGGCTGGACCAGTCGATCTCAAGCGCTGCGTTGAGAATTCCGTTCAGCAATTCCCCAACTCTGTGATTTTCCGCTGCCAACCCCGTTTTCAGAAAGCCTTTTACGTCACGTTCGCTGCGGGCTCGGGCCTTGATAACGGTTGCGGACTCCTGCACCAGGCGAATTACCAGCCAGCGTAAATCATCATGTTGTCGCCGGCTAAGGGCGTTATGTGCCGAGGGATGCTTGAGGATTTTGCGCAACCGCAGTTTCATGTTGTCGAGTTTTGTGGAGCGGCTGAGTTGGTCATGAAAACCGTGAAACACTTTGCCCTCGGCAGTTTCCAAAAGAGTGTCGTGGCCGTCCAGAAGCCGATCCACAATTTCGCCGCGGTGGTGCTGTTCGCTAACAATGGATTTGCGCAGGCGCCGGTCTGCGTCACGATAAGAGTCCTCAACTCGGCGGAAATCCGCGCGCAAGCTAGTGGCCAGGTTAAACACTTCGCGTATGCCTTCGGCTGCTGCAGCGCCTTCCAGCACTTTGAATTGTCCGGCCTCGACCTCGGCAAGTTCGAGCTCAAGATTTTTTATTTTTTGCCGGATGTGGTCGGCACGACTCTGTGCATCGGGGTTGAGCCGGACCTCGAGACTCTCGATTTCCCGCTGAACGGTCGCCAGACGGGATGCAGTTGATGTCATGATGCGTTCATCCAGACCCTCAACAAAAGCAAGCGCCTTTTGCAGTGCGTCAGTAGCGATCAGTTTACCTTCCCGCTCAATAATTAAACCGCGTCGAATCCAGGTGCGTAATTCCCGACGTGCTTCCCCGGCGGGGTCATCGGTTTTCAGACCAAATTCCTCATTATTCGCGTGCTGAGCCAGAATGTCGGTGAGTGCCTGCTGGGCGTCTTCAAAAAGGACATCAGTATGATTTTGCTCAAGCAGGGACTGCAGGCAGCTCAGAACCAGCGGGCCTCTGCTGGCAGACAGCAGCTTCCAGGCTGGGTGCTGGTGCCGGAACACCATGTACGCTTGGGTTCGGGCGTGCGTATTGTCATTCACGGGTATAGCTCCATAACGAGCTGGTATTTGACGTAAATACTAACATTCGAGCACGCTGGTCGCATTTGATAAGTTTATCCTGGGCTAAAAATGAGGTATCCAGCTTTCCTCGCCCCGGCTTTTTTTACGAAACAGGTCGGGGGATTCGACCCGAAACCAGAAAATGCGTAACGGGAAACTCTATGGCCGTAGACGAGCCATCGGGTTCGATCATCAGGATTGAGACTTTTTCTCGCATTGCGGAACCGATTGCCTGCGTAAACCGGTAGTCTGCAGGGCTTACAAGCTGATCGCGCACATCCTGCCAGTCTTGGGATTGCAGTTGCACCCCATTGTTCGTTTTTACAGAAAACTCAAAAATTGTGTGCTGTGATTTCAATGGTTTAGGGAACGGAATCTGCACGTGGTGAATAAACACGAACCGGTAAAAGGCGGTTTCCGCTAGTGCCGTTTTAGTATCCGCAGCTCCGTAGAACAGGCTTTTCTCGAAGGTTCTGCCAAAACGGGACCCATAATCCAGAGAGGGATAGCGGAAGGCGTTTTGAGCAGGTAGTGAAGATGATCAATAAAACTCGCCACCGCCGAGCGGGGCATCCCGATTTTCGTCTAACTCAGTCGAGATCTTAACAGCTTCACCCTTAGGCGAGAACTTGATGGCATTCGAGATTAAATGGGTGAGTGGGTTCTGCGTGAGGCGGGGCGTCAATTGAGTGTCTGGCAGGCTGCGGGGTTCACCGACGCGTGTGTTTCCGTCAATGTCTCCGCGATACAGTTACAGCGCCAAGACCTTGTCACGATTGTTGACCAGGTGTTGAAGGATAACGGGCTTCGCCCTTGGCAGCTGGAGCTCGAAATTACAGAAACCGCTCTGATGAGAATTCGGCCGGAAGTCATCGGCGATTTGAACGCAATGCGTCGAAAAGGTGTCACTATTTCACTGGACGATTTTGGTACCGGTTACTCTTCTTTGAGCCTTTTGCAGGAGTTGCCCATAGGCAAACTCAAAATCGATAAAAGCTTCGTGCGAGACATGCTTGTGGACCCGAAAGATGCAGCCATTGTTTCGGCTGTTCTGTTTATTGCTAAAAGTCTGGGGCTACAGTCAACCGCTGAGGGTGTCGAAACGCCCGAGCAAGCGGCTCGCTTGGCGGAGGAGGGGTGTGATCAACTTCAGGGCTACCTGCTATGCCGGCCGTTGCCGGTGGCAGAGATGACCGAGTTTTTGAAGAGCAGAAAAACCATTGAACTCCGCGAACAATACTGAAGACGCATTGATATTCGTTTGCACATAACAAAGTGGAGGACACTATTTCTAAAATAGTAACCTCGTCTTCAAGGCAGATTCAACG
This sequence comes from Marinobacter gelidimuriae, assembly GCF_000372805.1. GTDB lineage: Bacteria > Pseudomonadota > Gammaproteobacteria > Pseudomonadales > Oleiphilaceae > Marinobacter > Marinobacter gelidimuriae. The sequence goes on from NZ_KB889930.1 coordinate 84,020, forward strand.
GCTTGAAAGGGAGTCCGGCGAAATTGCCGGTGTGCTCAAGGTAATTCAGTAAATTGCAGGTTAGCGCAATGAGCGGTCTTTCATAATACGCGGCACAACACCCAACAGTTTCGGAGCGGTTGCTTCATAGAGTTTGGCAACGGCAGCACGATCGTGTTTCGCTACGCGGCCAATCAGCGCGTTTCGCTTGGCGTTCGATGAGCTGATGCGTAGGTAATACGTTTAGGCTTCGCTTTTTTCCAATTCGCGCCTGTTGTCCCTGGCGGTAAAGGCCCAACCAACGGCGGCCAGTAACATCAAACCTGTGATGATTGGCGAGACATCGCCGAAGCTGACGACTGCCCCAATAACAGATGCTACAGACAGTATCGCCGATATCTTCCAAGAGTAAACACTGGTGCCACTCCCTCTTTCAGACATGCTCATGTTTTGCCTCCGGGAAAAGTCTCTACTATAGCCGGTTCGCAGCCATTAAGGGCAGCTCTTTGGCATAACGAAAACCGGCCATCACTGAAAAGATGTGATAACCGAATAGTTAATGCTGGAATGGCTTGTATAGGTGCGAGAGCTTAAGTCGCAAGCTCCGCAAGACATGCCTCGACGATTGCCAGGCCTTCGTCTAGCACCTCTTCTTCAATGGTGACCGGCATCAGGAAACGAAGTGTGTTGCCGTAAAAGCCACAGGCAATAAGGATTAATCCCTTCTCGCGCGCCAACTTGCACATGGCCGCCGTCAGTTCCGCGTTTGGTTTATCGGAATGCTGTGACCAGATCGAAGGCCGCCATAGAACCCAGGTGACGCACATTCTCAACACTGGCAAATTGCTCCTGCCATTGTGTGAAGCGCTGCCCAAGCTTCTCGCCCAGAGCCATGCTTCGCGCCAGAATGGCTTCTTCTTCGCTAACGCCAAGAGACGGCACCGGGTAGGGCGCACGGAACACGTTACCCTGCATAGGGAATCACGATCTGACACGTGTGCATCAGGTTTGCTACCTGGGCCTGTACCGCCGCCACATCCCAAATCACAGAATTCTCTGCACGATCCGCAAAGTGTGTGGCGGGGCTGGCCGCGCCGTTAGCGACATATTTGTTTTTAGTTCATTCAATTGCGCGTTGTTCATCAACTTTTTCCTTATCAGTCGGCAGCGGTGCTTAAAGACCGCCCACACACACGTATTTCAGCTCGGTAAACTCGTCTAGCCCGTGACGGGAACCTTCACGCCCAAGCCCAGACTCTTTTACTCCGCCGAAAGGCGCCAGCTCCGTTGAAAGAATACCTTCGTTCACGGCTACCATGCCGTACTCCAGCCCTTCCATAACGTGCCAGATACGCCGGTAATCTTTTGCGTAAAAGTAAGCGGCCAGGCCAGAGTTTGTGGCATTCGCCATAGCGATGGCCTGTTCGTCGGTGTCAAAGCGGAATACCGGTGCTAACGGACCAAAGGTCTCTTCCTGGGCCACACGCATGTCACTGGTGGCATCTGCAATGATGCTCGGCTCAAAGAAGGTGCCGCCCAGGGCATGGGCTTTGCCGCCGCATATTAACCGCCCGCCCTTTTCCAGTGCATCAGCAATATGTGCTTCGACTTTCTCAACCGCGGCCTGGTTGATCAGCGGCCCTTGCAACACACCTGCGTCCAATCCATTGCCAACTTTTAGCTGTTTGACGCGTGCTGCAAGCTTTTCGACGAAGGCGTCATAAACGCCGGACTGAACCAGAAAACGGTTGGTACAGACGCAAGTCTGCCCGGAATTTCTGTACTTTGAAGCAATGGCACCTTCTACCGCAGCATCAAGATCGGCATCATCAAACACGATAAAAGGCGCGTTGCCACCCAATTCCATAGACGCTTTTTTAACGGTACCCGCGCACTGGGCGAGTAGCTTTTTGCCAACCGCCGTAGAACCTGTGAACGAGAATTTGCGTACGCGGGGATCGGTGGTCAAGACATCGCCCACGGCGGCCGGCTGGCTGGCCGTGATCACGTTAATGACGCCGGCAGGAAACCCGGCAAGTTCCGCTAAACGAACAAGTGCCAAAGCTGTCAGGGGGGTCGCTTCTGCGGGTTTGATCACGACTGTGCAGCCTGCGGCTAACGCCGGGGCGCATTTGCGGGTAATCATCGCCAGCGGGAAGTTCCAGGGTGTTACCGCCGCGACCACGCCGATTGATTCCCGAAACACCAGAATACGCTTATCGACACCGTGGCTTTGCAAGGTTTCGCCAGCCATACGCTTTGCTTCTTCAGCGTAGAATTCCACGAAGGAGGCCCCGTAGGCAACCTCACCCCGTGACTCCACAATTGGCTTGCCTTGTTCCAAGGTCATCAGCCGGGCGAGGTCTTCCTGGTGAGCCATGATGGTTTCAAACCAAGCGCGCAAACGCTTTAGGCGCTAAACCACGCCCTTTGTTTTTAGCGCTTCTATCTCACTGGCGGACTTTTGCAGCACACGCTCAAGCACTGCGTCAGTGTCTTCCCCCAGCGTTGGCTGCGCTTTATGGTATTCAATCGTCGTTTTCGAGTACTTGATCGGATTGGCCACCCCTTTCACCGGGCCATGAGCGGAATCGAGTGTTATCTGCATTCCGCGCGCCTGGACTTGCGGATCATCGAATACCTGGGCGATATCCTGAATCGGACCGCAGGGTACGCCAATCTCGTTGAGAAGTACTGTCCACTGTTTGAGCGTGCGTGTTTTGGTTGCATTCTCTAACAGCTGGATAAGTTCGACGCGGTGTTTCACTCGTTCGGAGTTCGTTGCAAAACGCGCATCTTGGGCAAGCTCACTATGATTAATGATCTCGCAGAAGCGCTGAAATTGCCCATTATTTCCGATGGCAATAATGATCTGCTGGCCGTCAGAAGTGGGAAATGGCTGATAGGGCACGAGGTTGGGGTGGTAATCACCGGTGCGTACCGGGGGTTTGCCACTGCAGAAGTAGTTTTGCGCCTGATTGGCGAGCCAGCTCACCTGTACATCAAGCAGCGCTATATCGATATGCTGCCCTTCACCTGTTTGTGTTCGGTGGTACAACGCGCCCAGTATGGCGATGGTGGCGTTCATGCCGGTGGTTAAATCCGCGACTGCCACACCAACGCGTTTGGGGCCGGCGCCAGGCTGATCGTCTGCCGCACCGGTAATGCTCATTAGTCCGCCCTGGGCCTGAATCAGGTAATCGTAACCCGGCATTTCTGCCATAGGCCCGGTGTGCCCGAAGCCCGTGATCGAGCAATAGATCAAGCCTGGATTAAGCGCCGATAGCGTGGCGTAGTCCAACCCCTTCCTCGCAAGACCACCGCTTTTGAAGTTCTCGACCAGGATGTCGCTTTGGCAAGCGAGTTCGCGGATCAGCGCCTGACCTTCAGGTTGACTGATATCCACCGTTAGTGAATGTTTACCGCGATTGGCCGCGAGGTAATAAGCAGACTCGCGGGTTTCCTGACCATCTTCGGCCCGGAGCCAGGGCGGCCCCCAGTGGCGCGTATCATCGCCGCTATCGGGCTTTTCGATTTTGATGACCTCGGCCCCCATGTCCGCCAGAATCTGGGTCGTCCAGGGGCCAGCCAACACGCGGCTAAGATCAAGTACGCGCAACTCTTTTAAGGGACCTGCCATGGTGCACACCTGCCGTTAGAAAAATCAGAAAAAGGCTTGGAGTCCGGTTTGAGCCCGACCCAGAATCAGCGCATGTATGTCATGCGTGCCTTCATAGGTGTTGACCGATTCCAGATTCACCATGTGGCGGATCACGCCGTACTCATCCGACACGCCGTTGCCACCGTGCATATCACGGGACTGACGAGCGATGTCCAGTGCCTTGCCACAGTTATTGCGCTTGATCAGCGAAACCATCTCTGGTGCCCAGTTGCCGCTATCCATCAAGCGACCCACCTGCAACGCTGCCTGCAAGCCCAAGGTGATCTCGGTCTGCATGTCGGCGAGTTTTTTCTGAATCAATTGGTTAGCCGCCAGTGGACGTCCAAACTGCTTGCGGTCCAGGGTGTACTGACGCGCTGCGTGCCAGCAGAATTCAGCCGTGCCCATTACGCCCCAAGCGATACCGAAGCGGGCTTTGTTCAGGCAACCAAACGGGCCTTTCAGGCCGCTGACGTTCGGCAGCAAATTCTCTTCTGGTACAAACGCATTATCCAACACGATCTCGCCGGTAACAGACGCACGAAGAGACACTTTGCCTTCGATTTTCGGCGTACTGAATCCTGTAGTGCCTCGCTCGACGATAAAGCCTTTAATCTGGTTGTCATGGGCAGCGGATTTTGCCCATACCACTGCAATATCGGCAATCGGACTGTTGGTGATCCAGATTTTGGCGCCGGTGAGAGAATAGCCACCGTCCACTTTCACAGCACGGGTAATCATCGAGCCGGGGTCGGAACCGTGGTCTGGTTCTGTCAGACCGAAACAGCCAACGAGTTCGCCGCTGGCAAGTTTGGGCAAGTACTTGTGCTTCTGGTCTTCCAAGCCGTAGGCTTCGATGGGGTACATCACCAGCGATGACTGCACGCTCATGGCCGAGCGGTAGCCGGAGTCAACGCGCTCAACTTCGCGCGCAATCAATCCATAAGAAACGTGATTAACGCCCGAGCCACCGTATTCCGGTGATACCGTTGCACCCAACAAGCCGAGTTCGCCCATCTCGCTCATGATCTCGCGGTCAAAACGTTCCTCGCGAAATGCTGACAGAACACGCGGTTGGAGTTTTTCCTGGCAGTAGTCATGGGCAGCGTCGCGAATCTGGCGCTCTTCATCAGTCAACTGCTGTTCCAGCAATAGCGGGTCGTCCCAATTGAAATGGCTCATCGTCAAAACTCCTAAACAGATAACGGCGGTGGGTGGTGCAAGGAATACTTAAACAAAATATCGACATTTTGTCAAAACGTCAAAATATTTTAAGTGTGCGACATCCGTTTGGCATCCCCACTTTCGAATCGGCATAACATCATCCAGCTCTATTGCCACGGTACTGCAGAAGCGTCCCTTCCCATCTGGAAAGAAGAAGCTGCCCGCTCTGAGCGCAACGCCCGCGCCGTGGAAATCCTGATCCAGAACGCCAAAGTGAAAGGCCGTCTCAGTGAGTAAGATTACCCGCTATCTTCGTTTCCAGGATGGGCTTTCCGAATGGGTCGGCCGAGCCACCTCCTGGCTAACGTTAGGTATCATCGGTGTACTGCTGTATGAAGTTGCTTCTCGCTATATTTTCAACGCCCCCACCGTGTGGGGGCACGAGCTGGCAACGATGTTTTTCGGCGCGTTGAGCATTCTGGCCGGAAGTTATACGTTGCTTCATCGACAGCATGTGTGCAGCGACGTTATCTATCGTTTATTTCCGGTGCGTGGGCAGGCCTTTTGCGACGTGATCGTGTTTACGTTAGGTATTCTCATTTTGGCTGTTTTTTTCAAAATGGCTGCGGAGTTCGCATACCGCTCATGGCTGATAGGCGAGTACTCCAACAGCAGCATATGGCGCCCATTGGTATGGCCCATCAAAGCAACAATCCCTGTTGCTGTTGGACTTTTGATCCTGCAGTCCATAGCAGAGCTTGTTCGTGCCTTAGTCCGCCTTTCGGGCGTGCCTTTTGACGACCCGAGAATTGACACGGGCGAATAGTAAAGGCTCCCTCGGTAAGACAGGCAACGCGATGATGTTAAATTGTGACGCAATAAGAAACACATTCAGGTATACCCTGAAAGGGCTTTTCCGATGACAAATTTAGACCCCATTACCATCACCGCCATCATGTTTTGCTCCATGATCGTGCTGATGGTAATCGGTGCTCCGTTGGCTTGGGCACTCATGATTTCAGGCATGGGCAGTGCCTATTTGATGTTCGGCCCTGGCGGGCTGCAGTTTCTGCTCTCGTCAGCCTTCAGCACTATGGACAACTTTCTGCTGGTTGCACTCCCTTTGTTCATATTTATGGGACTGGTGCTGGAGCGCTCAGGGATCACTGACGATCTTTTTGAGATGATACACAAACTGATGGGCCGGCTTCCTGGCGGTCTTGGTGTAGGTACTGTTTTGATCTGTGCCCTTATCGCCGCTATGGCTGGCGTCTCGGGTGCGGCGACCGTAAGCCTGGGTATCATTGCACTGCCTGCAATGCTTAAACGCGGTTACGACAAAAAGCTGGCTACTGGCACTATTATGGCCGGCGGGGCACTCGGCTTTTTGATCCCCCCGAGCGTGGTGATGATCGTCTATGCTTTCCTTGCACGCGAATCTGTGGGCAAGCTGTTTGCTGCGGGTTTGATGCCGGGCCTGATGCTGGCGGGCATTTACATGGCATACATACTCATTCGCTGCCGCTTGAACCCGGCACTCGGTCCCGCAGCGCCGGTAGAAGAGCGCTTTACCGCTAAAGAAAAATTTATCTCTCTGCGCCACCTCATCTCCCCCGGTATTCTGGTCACAACGGTACTGGGCTGCATTATTGGTGGTGTTACGTCTCCGTCTGAGGCGTCTGCGGTAGGCGCTGCCGGAGCACTCCTCATAGCAGCCATGCACGGGCGACTGAGTTGGAGTTTGCTGCGTTACGTTATGCTAACCACGACAAAAATCACTGGTATGCTGTTGTGGATTGCGATAGCGGCGGTATTTTTCAGCCGGATTTACATGGGGTTAGGTGCTGACATGATTGTCAGTGACTTAATCGATGCGTTCTCGCTGTCGCCCTATGTTGTCATCATTATAATGCTGGCCACCTTCTTCGCGCTGGGGATGTTTCTGGATGACTTTGCCATCCTGTTCATCACCATCCCGATTTACGTGCCAATCGTGCGCGATCTGGGTTTCGATACCACCTGGTTTGCGGTGCTGTTTGTTCTCAGTATGCAATCAGCGTATTTAACGCCCCCCTTTGGCTACAATCTTTTCTACATGCGATCGGTGGCGCCTAAATCCATCACCATTGTGGATATTTATTACGCGGCGCTGCCTTACGTCGGTTTGCAGCTTATTGGCCTTGCACTGGTTGTGGCTTTTCCGGCCATTGCGCTGTGGCTACCCGGTTTGTTGTTCTAACAAACGCATTGTCTGCTCCACAGGTAGTACAAAAAAAGGGGAGAACAATATTGTTCTCCCCTTTTTTTGTACTTGGCCACTGTCTCAAAATGCAGTTTTCAGGCAATATCCTGCTGCCTCATGACTGCAGTAATAATCGGCACAGGCGTCATCAGGTGTTCGCGCATCATCTTCTCGGCCTCTTCTTTGCGGCGTGCAAGAGTAACCTCCACGAGCGCAGCGTGCTCCTGGCGCTTTTTTTCTAAGGCCTCGCTGGAAAAAACGGTTTCTTTCAGCCAGACATGGCGATAGCGCTGAACTTTATCAAAAAGCCCGTCGCGCACTTTCATTAGCTGAGGAGAACGGCAACCGCAAACCAGAGCGGCATGAAACTGGCTGTGGCGGGCATCCCATACTTCCAGCAGTGAGCCGGGGGTATGGGTTTTACTCACTTTCGCGAGCTGATAGTTTCGGGCCAATATGTCCGCTTCCCAGTTGTCATCACCCCGTTCAATCGCCAAGCCAAGCATCATGGCTTCCAGCTCTGCACGCGCATCGTAAATATCATGCAATTCTGCAAGCGACATAGGAGAAACGCGATAGCCTCTCTGACTGATGGCCACGACTAATTGCTCGGCTACCAAGTGCGACAAGGCTTCGCGTAGCGGCCCGATGCCAAGGTCGTAGCGCTCCTTTAAGATGCTCATGCGTAGCTTCTCGTCGGGGTGGAACTGACCCTTGATAATGTCATTCTTTAGCAGCTTGTAAGCGCGGACACCGAGGTTTTCTCTGATATCCGCCCGCTCTTCCTGAGGTGTTTTCGGATTCATGGTTGATTCATGGTTAACAGATTCGAAAAATTGACTTCAAATCATAACATAATTCGATTGAAAGCAATGGAGTGGACTCACCGGTCCAGAAGTTCCACCCAATGCTGCACCGGTACCTGCGCCTTGGTTTCCAAGTGGAGCTGGCAGCCAATGTTGGCGGTTACGATGCGGTCAGGTTGGTCCAGGGTCAGCGCTTCGAGTTTATTTTTCAACAGCTTCTGACTCATTTCCGGCTGCATGATGGAGTAGGTGCCTGCGGAACCGCAGCACAGGTGTTTGTCTTTGGTTTTTGCCAGGTCAAAACCGACTTTGGTCAGCACCTGTTCTACCAGGCCATTTTTCTGCATTGCGTGCTGCAGGGTGCAGGGGCAGTGGAACGCTATTTTGTCGGTGGAAGCCTGCAGATCGAGTTTGCCCAGGTCTTCGGCCAGCAATACTTCACTGATGTCTTTCATCAGTTCACTGACGCGCTTGGCTTTTTGGGCGTACACCGGGTCGTCGCGAAGCAGGTGGCCGTAGTCTTGCACCATGGCCCCACAGCCAGAGGCTGTCATCACAATGGCCTCGGCTCCGGCTTCAATGGCGGGCCACCAGGCGTCGATGTTGTTGCGCATGAAGTTTAAACCTTCCTCATGGGCCGACAGGTGATAACTGACGGCACCGCAACATCCGGCTTTCGGAGCCTCTACCAGAGTAATTCCAAGCTTGTCCAGCACCCGCGCTGTTGACGCATTGGTAGTGGGGGCAGCGGAGGATTGCGCGCAACCGGCCAGCCCCATCATCACCCGAGGGTGGCTGGCCGTGGGCCAGGGTGAGGCTTTGCGTCGCGGCGGCACCTTGGCTTTGAGGGCTTCTGGTAGTATGGGCCTGAACGTTTGCCCAAGCGCCAGCAGCGGCCCGAAACGGCTGCTGTACGGCAGTACTTTGCGCAGCGCCAGCCGCAACATCCGTTCGCTGCGCGGGCGTTCCAGCTTCTCCTCGATCACACCACGGCCAATGTCGACCAGGCGGCCGTATTGAACACCGGAGGGGCAGGTGGTTTCGCAGGCGCGGCAGGTCAGGCAGCGGTCCAGGTGGTCCCGGGTTTTGCTGGTGACTTCAGCGCCTTCCAGCAGTTCCTTAATCAGGTAGATGCGACCCCGAGGGCCGTCACGCTCGTCATTGAGTTCCTGGTAGGTCGGGCAGGTTGCGGTGCAAAAACCGCAATGGACGCATGCCTGCAATATGGATTCGGCTTCCAGGCCTTCCGCAGTGTTCTGAAATTCAGCAACAAGGTTGGTCTTCATTGAGCACCTGCTAGGTTACAACCAGCTGTAGAGCCGCCCGGGATTGAAAAGGGCGTCAGGATCAAAGGAATTTTTCAGTCGTTTCTGGATGGCTTGCAGGGCGGGCTGCTGGTGGTGCATAACTTCGCCAGTGCGGTCACCGCCGCGATACAGGCTGACCTGTCCGCCGGCTTTCTCGGCATGGGCTTCCATGGTGGCCATTTCGCCATCGCCGCGGTACCAGCGCTGGGAGCCCGCCCAATCCAGCAGCCAGGGACCTTTTAACGGTGGCGTTGCCGCGGTGGAGTTTATGGAAAAGCGCCACAGCGGCTGCTCGCCCGCAAAGAATTCTAATTGCTGATTGCGCAATTGCTGCCAGAAGGTGTCGCCGTCTGCCATTACCGGTATATCCCAGTGCTTGGCCGTGGCTTCCACCGCAGACTGGGCGCCGGACAGTCGTAAATACAGCGTACCATCAAGCCAACAGGCGCCGGATAAAGGCTTGGGCTCGGCGGCCCGGGCGTTCATAAAACGTATGGCTTCGGAGTGTTCCATTTCCCGTGACAGGGTCAGGGTGATTGCCGGTCTCGGTAAAACCTTGAGACTGATTTCTGTCATGACGCCAAGCGTGCCCATGGCGCCTGCCTGGGTGCGTGAGACGTCGTAGCCCGCGACGTTTTTCATCACCTGTCCGCCAAAACGCAGCTTTTCGCCTTTGCTGTTAATTAGGTTGACGCCTAGCACCTGATCACGCACCGAGTTCCACCAGGGGCGACCCGGGCCGGACTGGTTGCAGGCCAGGGTGCCACCGATGGTGGAGCGGTCGCCAAAGTACGGCGGCTCGAACGATAGCATCTGGTTTTTCTCCGCCAGCGCGGTTTCGATTTCGCTCAGCGGCGTACCGGCGCGGACGGTTAAAACCAGCTCCAACGGCTGGTAGTCAACAATGCCGCTATGGCCGCCAACGTCCAGTTGCTGGGCGCTGATTTCGCGGCCCATAAACTGTTTGCTGCCACCGCCTACGATGGCCAGTTTGTGGCCCTCGGTACGGGCGTCGTTGATCTGCTGCTGAAGGTGTTTGGTGATATCAGGCATGCTGCACTTCCGGGGCCTGTGGTTTAACGTTAATGGCTCGGTATTCCTGACAATTGCGCAGGGTGGGTACACCCTTGCCCGGGTTTAAGGTTCCCTGGGGGTCGAAGGCGCTTTTGACGGCATTAAGCTGTTCAATTTCGGGGTCCGTAAACTGCAGGGGCATCTGGCGAATTTTCTCCACGCCAACGCCGTGTTCGCCGGTAATGCAGCCGCCCACCTTAACGCAGAGCTCGAGGATGTCGCTGCCGAAGGCTTCTGCGCGCTCCAGTTCGCCCTCTTTGTTGGCATCAAACAGGATCAGCGGGTGCAGGTTGCCGTCACCGGCGTGAAATACGTTGGCGACGCGCAGGCCAAATCGCTTTGACATGTCTTGCATCTCGTTCAGTACTTGACCGAGGTGCGCCCTGGGAATAGTGCCGTCCATGCAGTAGTAGTCCGGAGAAATCCGGCCCATGGCAGGAAAGGCGTTCTTGCGGCCTTTCCAGAGCAGAGCCCGTTCGGCATCGTCTTTTGAGGTACGAACGGAGGTGGCGCCAAAATCCCGGAACAGCGCTTCGGCTTTTTCGATGTGTTCCTGCACTTCTTCCTTGGTACCGTCTACCTCGCACAGCAGCAGGGCGGCGGCTTCCACCGGGTAGCCCGCGCCGGTAAAGGCTTCCACGGCTATGATGGCATGGCTGTCCATCATTTCCAGCCCGGCGGGGATGATGCCCTGGGCAATAATGCCGCCGACGGCGGCGCCTGCTTCATCCACCGTGCCGAAGCCAGCCATAATGACCCGCGCAATTTCCGGGGTTGGCAGCAGCTTTACCTGTACTTCGGTAATGATGCCCAGCAGGCCTTCAGAGCCGGTAATCAGCGCCAGCAGGTCCATGCCGCAGCTGTCCAGGCCATCGCTGCCGATCACCACACGCTCACCGTCTACGGTAACCATCTCGACGCTTAGAATGTTGTGGGTGGTAAGCCCGTATTTAAGGCAATGCACACCGCCGGAGTTTTCACCCACATTGCCGCCGATGGTGCAGGCGATCTGGGAGGATGGGTCTGGCCCGTAGTAGAGACCAAAGTCGGCGGCGGCTTCACTGATGGCCAGGTTACGCACACCGGACTGCAGGCGGGCCGAGCGCGCGAGCGGATCGATATGCAGGATGCGGTTGAACTTGGCCAGCGACAGCACCACACCGCCAGCGTCAGGCATGGCGCCCGCACTCAGGCCGGTGCCTGCGCCGCGGGCAACCACCGGAACCCCGTGCTGGTGGCACAGGCGCATTACCTGTTGCACCTGTTCAACGGTCTCGGGCAGCACGACCAATAGCGGCATTACGCAATACATTGACAGGCCGTCACACTCGTAAGGCTTGAGCGTCTCTTCGTCGGTAATGACGAATTGTGGATCAATGAACTTCCGAAACATCTCTGCCAGTTCGGTTTTGCCAGGCTTGCTGGCGGCAGTGTTTAACGGTTTGCTGTCAGTGTTCATTACGCGACTCCGGCCCTGTGTGGGGCAGTTCTCTTTATATCTACGTCCTGCTCACAATGACGTGCTACGTGCGACCAGCATTAAGGTGATCAATGCCGGCCTGGGCACAATCCATATCTTGTTGCGGTGAACCGGAGCTTAGGCCAATGCCGCCGACCACTTCGCCATCTATAACAACAGGCAGACCGCCACCGACCACGCACAAACGCCCACCCTGCGAGGTATGAATACCGAATACCAGGTTGCCGGGTACGCAGGCGGCGTTGTATTCGTGGGTAGCCTTGCGGGCAGCGGCGGCGGTGTAAGCCTTGTCTTGAGCGACGATGACACTGCTGATTTTGCCGCCATCCATACGCTCAAAAGCGATCAGGTTACCGGACTCGTCGGTGATGGCGATACACATTGGGATGCCGATTTCCCGGGCCTTGGCGGCGGCGCCTTCGATCAACAGGCGGGCGTCTTGCTGGTCCAGTCTTTTCAATGTGATCATTTTGTATTTTCCTTAAACGGTTAAGTTGGCCGCTATCTAGCGGCCTCGATTTTCTTAGGTGCCAGCCGTCAACCGTACACCAGATTCGGCAGATAGGTGACGATGGCCGGGAAGACTATACACAGAAACAGACCCAGTGCCTGTAGCCCCAGGAACACCAGCGCCGACCGGAAGATGGTTGCCATCGAGATTTCCGGGGGGCATACCCCGCGGAGATAGAAGAGCGCATACCCGAAAGGCGGACTCAGGAACGACATCTGCATATTCACCAGATACAACACCCCGAACCAGAGCACCACGTCTGAGCTGTCAATGCCGGGGAAGCCGAACAGACCGTCAAAAGTCAGTGCTTCAACAATCGGAATAAAGATTGGCACGGCCAGCAAAAGTATACCCACCCAGTCCAGGAACATGCCCAGAACCACCAACAGCAGCATCAGCAGGCACAACACGGCGTACGGCGACAGGCCGATGCCCAGAATGGTTTCAGTGATGAATACCTGGCCACCTTGCAGGATGTAGAAGCCTACAAACACCGAGGCGCCGAACATAATCCACAGCACCATGGCAGAAGCTTTGGTGGTGGTAACAGAGGCATCCCGCAGCGCAGCAATAGACAGTGCGCCGTGTTTCCAGGCCACAATCATGGCGCCAAATGAGCCAATACCTGCAGCTTCCACCGGTGTTGCCACACCGCCAAACAATAAGCCCAGCACCAGAAACACCAGCACCAGCGGCGCAATCAGGCTTTTCAGTAGGCGCAGTTTTTCACCCATGGAAACCCGCTCTTCCAACGGCACCGGTGGCCCGAGCTTTGGATTAAGCCAGCTGCGGATCAGTACATAGGCGATGTAGGTCGTTGCCAGCATTAGGCCCGGTATGATCGAACCCAGGTAGAGTTCGCCCACAGATTGCTGAGCGACCACGGCATACAGAATGGCCAGAATTGAGGGTGGGATCAGAATGCCCAGCGTGCCGCCAGCCATGATCGAACCCAGTGCGATCTTGTGATCGTAACCGCGTTTCAGCATGGCAGGCAGGGCAATGATGCCCATGGTAACCACCGCGGCACCGATAACACCGACCATTGCAGCCAGAATGGTAGAGGCCAAAATGGTGGCTACCGCAAGGCCGCCACTCAGGCCGCCCATCCATTTATAGACCACACTGAACATTTCCTCGATCAGCCCGGCTCGTTCCAGCATAGAGGCCATGAAGATGAACAGAGGAATGGCCGCCAGGTCAGAGTTGGTCATCATCGGAAAGATACGGCTTGGCACAATGTTGAGCATTGCCGTGTCGCCAACCAGATACACAAACATCACGCCCAGGCCGCCGGTTACAAACGCCAGTGGCAGGCCCATCATCAGGGCAACCATCAGCGAGCCAAACATCAAATACGTCAGTGGCCCGATTTCAACACTGGCCAGGCTCCCGGCAAGGCGGAACAGAAAAAACTCATCACTGTATGGGTCGAAAAACAGGATGTTGATCATTTCGATACAAATAACAAAGCCGATCCCGACAGTCGCCAGGATCATCAGCCAGGTGCCCAGCTTACCGATAAGAGGGTTTTTCGGTGCAGGGTTGGCGTTGGCAGCTTGAGTGGACATTAAGATGCCTCCCGGCCAAGACGAATAAAGACTGAAATGTCTTTCAGCAGTTTTGAAATACCGGCCAACAGAATCAGCACCGAGCCCAGCAGCATGACGCCCTTGACCGGCCAATACTGGATGCCCCAGGTTTCAACGGTGGTTTCGCCCATGGAGTAAGAGTTGCTGAAGTAGGTCCAGGAGGTCAGTACCAGCACCAACGCAAACATGAAGAAGAACATGGATGTGAAAATATCCATACCCACTCGGCCGCGCACGGGCAAATAGTTGTAGACCACGTCTACCCGCACATGGGAGCCATGCAACAGGGCAAAGCCGCCCGCCAGAAGGTATTGCATGCCCAGCAGCAGATAGCTGGCCTCATGCACCCAGATGGTCGGGGTATTGAAGATGTAACGCATGACAACTTCGAAGAAATAGAAGCACACCGCGTTAACGGTCCAGAATGAAATGAACAGACCGGTTTTGTCACTCATCCAGTCTATGGCACGAGTGAACAAGCTCTCGTCTGAGGGCCGGTAGGCAGATGCGGAAGGATGTTCCTGGAGTTCCCCTCCAACCGGAATTTCCGGTTCTGTCGCGGGTTGTGGGTCGGTATCGCGCCAATGACCCAGTGCAATCATTATAAGCGGCATAAACGCAAGCCAGCCCCAATACAGCCAATGGGGCATTACAAAGCCAAAGCCTTCCAGGTCAGACATGATGAACTACCTCTGGTTATACCCAGATGTTGTAATGGAAAAAAGGGAGAGCACATGCTCTCCCTGGATTGGACGCTAAGGGTGTTACTTCATGCCCTTGATGTCTTCCTCAGTGATGTAACCAACGGTGTCGTTCATCATGTACTTGAGCTGCATGTCGAAGATCTCGCGGGCGTCTTCGCTCTTGTTAGCCCAGCGATACCAGACCGGAATCGCGGCACGACGGAATTCCTGCAGGTCTTCCTGGCTCAGGCGGGTAACGGTGGTACCCGCTGCCTTGAACTTTTCCATCGCCTCAATGTTGCGCTTTTGGATAGCCAGGTAGTGTTTCTGGGAATAGATACGAACTTCGTCTTCCACCGTTTGCTGCAGCTTGGGATCCAGCGCGTTCCAGGCTCGCAGGTTAACGGTCAGGTCCATCAGGTCAACCGGCTGGTAGACCGACATAACGCCGGGAGGCCCCATAAGAATGTATTTGGTAACCTGGGAAAATCCCAGGTCCCAGTTTACGGCTGGCCCTACATAGTCAGCAGCGTCTATGGTGCCTTTCTCCAGCGCCGGGAAGATGTCGGAGCCGGGTAGGCTGACTGCTGCCACACCGAATTTGGCGAATACTTCTGCCACCATGCCGCCGGGCAGGCGCATTTTCAGGCCCTTCAGATCGGCAAGACTGTTAATCGGCTTCTTGGAGTGAATGATATTGGCGTCGTGCTGAATCGGTCCGACGTAGAACAAGCCAAATTTCTTATAAATTTCACGTGTTTTTTCCAGCATGCCCAGGGAATAGAACATGGTGTCCCACTGGTGTGGCTGATCGGGGCCGGCCGGATAAGACGACAGGAATACCGACGCTGGAATTTTTCCCGACCAATACAGGGTAAACGGGTTCATGCCCTGCAATACGCCGTTACGCACGGCTTCGAACAGGCCGTTATTGTCGGCTGCCACCGCTTTGGCAGGGAAACAAGTGAACTTGAGCTCACCGCCCGTTTTCTCTTCCATGCCGTCACACCATTCTTTGAACAGGTCGTAACCGACAGTGCCTGCGTCCCAAACGGACTGGATTTTCCAGGTAGTCGCTGCCTGAACGCTGCTGGCGAGCAGTGTTGCACTTATGGCGGCGGACACCGCGAGGGTTTTCAGGAAGCCACGGCGGCGCGCCGAGCCTTTGTTCTCGATCTTGTAGGTGATGTCAGTCATCGTAGAAACTCCAGATGCAGGGCTTTGTTGTTGTTTATACCACTCTGTACGATTGGCACCGGACGAATTACTCGCGGGTGCAACGCTTTGCAAAGTGACTGTAACCTAATGTTCGATTCGAAGCAGCATTCAAGTCCAGCGCTTTACTTGCTGGTCAGACCAGTTTTTGTAGACAGGCACGCAGGCATCCGCCATATTCTTTGGCAGGCGCGCTATCCGCAAACCTAAATTTTTTTTCATGGAGAGCTGGTCTGACCAGTTAATTTGAGTGATGCAGGAAAGACCTATTTCCATGTCGCGGGCGGTTGCGTATCGCCTTGAACAACTGATTCTCGACGGCAGTCTTGCGCCGGAGCAGATGATTCCCTCCGAACGGCAGTTGGCAAGCCGCTTTGGGGTTTCTCGCGCCATCGTTCGGGAAGCCCTTCATGAGCTTCAGGGCAGGGGCATCATTCGAACACAGCATGGCAAAGGTTCCTTCGTGTCGCATATGGTGCCGGAGCCCGAGGACAACGGCCCTTTGATGCAGATGTTCATGGAGCACTCCCGCACCCTTTATGATCTGTTCGAGGTGCGACAGGAGCTGGAGGGGAAGGCCGCGTATCTGGCGGCAGAACGCGCCACAGAAAAAGACCAGTACCAGATTACCAAAGCCTTCGAAGCCATGGAGAAAGCCGACCCGCTCACCAATGCGGACCTCGACCATGCCTTTCATCGGGCCATTGTGAACGCTTGCCATAACCCGGTGCTGATTCACGTGCTCAACAGCTTGAAAGACCTTATGTTGAACTCGGTGCAGGCGTCGGTGGCCAACCTTAGCCACCGGGATGCATTCAAGCAGCAGATCGACAAACATCACCGCCAGATCTACCATTCAGTCATCAGCCGGCAAGCCAAGTGGGCCCAAAAGGCCGCTATGGCGCATGTGGCTCATGTTGCTGAAGCGCTCAGAGCCATCGAAACGCAGGAGAATGGTCTAATCCGATCTTCAATCACGCCATCCGCCGTTCGCTAATTCTGATATTCCTGGATGACATTTAATGCAGTTAATTAATGGAATCACTTTGCTACTGATCTACCAGCTGGCAGGCGAAGTGAGTGTTCGGTTGCTGGGGTTGCCGGTGCCTGGCCCGGTGATGGGCATGGTCATGCTGTTTATAACGTTGATGATACGGGGGCGGGTGGCCAAGGCCGTTGAGCCTGCGTCTACTGCCCTTCTGGGCCACCTTTCGCTGCTGTTCGTGCCAGCCGGGGTGGGGCTTATTGTTCACTTCAATCGCCTTGGCAACGAGTGGTTGCCCATCAGTGTCACCCTGTTACTCAGCACCATTATCACCATGGCGGTCACCGCTCTGGTGATGCAGTGGGTCACCCGGCTGACGGCCAGGCGAGAACCGAACCATGATTGAACCAGACCTGAACAGGATATGGGTTTATCTGTCTGCGTCACCCCTGCTGGGCTTGACCATGACCTTGGTGGCCTACAGCCTGGCGCACCGTCTTTATCTTCGCTCGGGTTCCAACCCTTTGCTAAACCCGGTGGTGACGTCGGTTACGGCACTTATCCTGTTTCTGCTGGCGACGGACACGTCCTACGATGATTATTTTGATGGCGCCCAGTTCGTTCACTTTCTGCTGGGCCCCGCCACCGTGGCGCTGGCTATTCCTCTGTACCAGCAATTCAACAAACTGAAACAGGTTTGGCTGCCGGTCACCGTGGCTTTGGTAACCGGCGTGGTTGTTGGTGCGTTCAGCTCGGTGGCGATTGCCCGACTGTTGGGCGCCAGCCTTGAAACCCAGTTGTCACTGGCCCCTAAGTCGGTAACGGCGCCGGTAGGCATGGCGATATCGGAACAGATCGGAGGCCTGCCTTCGCTCACAGCGGCTTTGGTGGTGGTTACCGGTATTATTGGCGCCGTTATCGGCTCCAAGCTATTCGATTTGATGGGTATTCGAGACGACAGTGTGAAAGGTATTGCTATGGGCATGACGTCCCACGGTATCGGCACCGCGCGGGCTTTCCAGGTCAGCGCCCAGATGGGCGCATTCTCTGGTCTTGCCATGGCGCTGTCGGCTTTCCTTTACTCGGTTTTTCTGCCGTGGCTGTTGAGTGTTTCCGGTGTGCTTGGATGACTCGTTACTTCATCAAAAGCCAAGGCTACGGACTCAGTTGAGACGAACGGGTGTCCGGAATTATTGAATTACTACAAAAGCTTACTGCTCAGTTGAGTGGCAGCTAACGTCTGACTATTGACCCGGCGAAATCATTGCAAGCTCTGAAAGGCACTTTTCACGTGGGCAGCCAACGCGTCATTGAGGGGATTGGAGCCTCTGCGCACGAGTGCCAGCTGATAACGGCCTATCTCTGGCAGGTCGTCGCTGACAATCTGTTTGAGCGGTAACCGCACAAGGCTCAGGGGNAANGGCGCAACGGCAAGGTCTGCAATCATCGCAGCTTCCTGGCCGGAGCAGTGCTCGCAGGTGTAGGCGATCCGGTAGGGAGTACCAGCGTTCTCCAGGGTGCGTAATGTCATCTGGCGCCATGCGCATCCCTCGTGAGCCACCGCAATCGGCAGGGGCCTGTTCAGATACGCAGACGAACCCTCCTTGCCTGCCCAAACCAGTGGTTCCTCATGCACAACCTCGCCACGAAGGCCCCTAACGCGTTCTGACACAGTCACCAGCACCATATCGAGCTCTCCCGCATCCAGCTTTGTCAGATTCTGCTTGCTTGAGCCGACAACAACATCCACCAACACAGCCGGATAGGAACGCGCAAACTGGGCGAGTATCTCGGGTAGAATCCGGGTGCCAACATCATCTGAGGTACCAAAACCCACCTTGCCTTCCAGCGCGGGTGCGATGAAATGCTCTACCGCTTCCTGGTTGAGTCGCAATAACCGACGGCTGTATGCCAGTAATACCTCACCGTCGTTGGTCAACCGAACCTGACGCGGCTCGCGAACAAACAGACGTTTGCCCAGGGTTTTTTCAAGTTGCTTGATTTGCATGCTCAACGCCGAAGGCGTTCGGTGGACGACTTTTGCCGCAGCGGTAAACGTTCCACACTCTGCAATCGCGACAAACGTTCTAAGCACCTCATTATCGAGCAGCGGCATCGTCACCTGATTACATCTCCTAAAAAAGCATTGGCATCTGACTTAAGTATATCTGAAGACAGAGTTAAATTCTTTTCGTTTGATTGAATGCAGAGAGGCCGCCACTATACTTGCTCAATGCAATGAGGCAGGCGCGTTTGCAGCAATGTCATCAACTTAAGCCCCAAAAGTCCATCATGACCCTCTGAGTCACCAAGATTACCAATCGTGAGACAGCCTATTATTGAATCGACAGGCGATTAAAATCAGAGTCTAACCCGAAATCAGCTCCAAA
>NZ_KB889931.1 GCF_000372805.1 Marinobacter gelidimuriae
AAGCAGCCCGAGCGCGACAAACTGCACCAGGATCGCGCCGCTGACGCCGAAGGTGTTGACCAGTGGCACCGGATCGAACCCTGGCTGATCCAGCCACCAGGGCAGATGAATGGAACCGAGAACGGTACCGGCGATAAAGAACACCAGCGTCACCACCATCCGTATATTACCGGCACCAACGGTGAACAGGGTGCCGGAGCCACAGCCACCACCCAGTTGCATTCCCATACCAAACAGGAAAGAGCCCAAAACCAGAGAGGTGCCCACTGGCGCCACCGCACCCACCAGACCTTCCTGGCCACTGTGCAGCATGGGCACCATGATCAGTGAGGTCACGCCGAACAGCAGTAACTGGGCCCGCATGCCGGCACCGCGCTTTTTGACCACCAGATGGCGCCAGCCGGCAGTGAAGCCAAAAGCTCCATGGTAGAGCGCCATGCCAAGCACCGTGCCCACCACAAACAGTGCCACCATGAATGGCGCCGTTTCCAGCCAGATCAGGCCACCCAGCAGGGCAAGGCCAACCAGGGCGATTGATACAATAAAGCGGTCCACCTGCCAGCCTGACTGTTGAAGACCAGGCTGCAGAACTGCGGAATCAGTCATTACGTCGCCTCTCAGTTAAACCAGTCCAGAACTTTACCCAATCCTTTTTTGGCAACCTGGAGCGGACGATTGCTGTCCTGAGACCATTCCGCCATGGAACCATCGTAGAGGGCAACCTCTTCAAATCCGGCCAGTTCACTCAGTACAAACCAGTCTGTGGCGGCCCAATGGCCAGTGTTGCAGAACGCGATGGTGCGGGTGCCGGGGTTCAGTTCGGCCTGGTTTACCCGTTCGGTGATACTGGCCTGGTTGAGATACCAGACTTGACCGCCTTCACCCAAAAAATCCGCATGGGGCAGGCTTCGTGAACCGGGAATCGTGCCCGGTGCCCTGGCCGCTGGCGACTTGTTTTCACCCCGGAAATAATCCGAAGGGCGTGCATCTACCAGTTGGGCCTGGGTGCCCCGGGCTTCCTCTACTTCCTCCAGTGAAGCAATCAGATTCTGCTGGAGTAACCCTTTGAATTCGGTCACCGCACCCTGACCACTCTCACCGCTGGCCACCTCGAAACCGGCGGCCTGCCAGCCAGCAAAACCGCCATTGAGAATGGTCACGTCATTATGGCCCAACACCCGGAAGGTCCAGTATACTCGGGCGGCGCTGCCAAAATCCGTCGCGCCAGAACCGGCGGGGACAATGACAACGACATCGTCATTACTGATCCCGAGGCCACCAATCAGGCGCTCCAGGCTGGTAACCGGTGGCAGCAGACCAGCCACGCCATCCCGGCTTTCACGCCAACCATCCCCAGTGTAGCTACTGTACACAGATCCCGGAATGTGGACCTTCTGGAAACTGCTGCGGTCACCACCATTATCGATGCTGGAACGAACGTCCAGCACCACCAGATTACCCTGATTGAGATTAGCGTCCAGCCACCAGAGGCGGCGTTCCGTCGCTTTCAGCCATTGCCAGCGAACTGACTGCAAAAGCCAAAACCACTACCAAAATCCGAACCATGATGCTACTCCTCTGCTGATAATTCTTGAACGACCATTATGGTTTTAATCCTCTGGAATGCATAGACCCCTATCTATTGCCTATTGCGTTTTGTTATAAGGAAATCTCTGAATTTTTTATCCGATAAGCGACAAAAGCCGCTATTATGAGAAATAGCGGCTTTTAATGGGCGGTTTTTGACGATCAATGACTAACGGAATTCGGAAAAGTTAGCTCGCAGGTTCAGAGCCTCCCTAAGTATCCAGATGCAGCCAGCGCGCCAGCCGGGAGTGCGGGCGTCTGCCGAGATACAACGGCAGGGTGCTCATGACCACCAGAATGACGGCAGCGGCCACGACCGTCAGCATCGGATTGAGTTCAAAACTGTGGCCCAGTCCGGCAAACGAAAACAGCGGAATCAAGCGGGTCAACATCACCGCAACGAACAGAAAGCGCTGGGAACCCCGGGTTATCGCCCAGCTGGCGAAGCACCAGCCAAATCACCGCCATCAAGAGCGCGACAACGACTAACGCGGAAACTTGGAAAACCCATTTCGAACGGTTCATCCGGGTATACTACCCGTCTCGTAGAAGACGGGAAGGGGCGGCGAAAAATTGCAGACCGTGCGGAACCTGCCACGCGGTCTGCCCGGTCATTACTGGCTTTTGCTCCAGGCAAATTTCTTGAACGGCTCATCCACCGGCGTTTCGGCGATGTGGTTGATGTAGTTACTCATTACCTTCTGGGACAGCACCATAATGACTTCCAGCACCTGGCGGTTTTTGTAACCGGCCTTGAAGAACGCTTCCAGATCATCCTGGCTAACATTGCCCCGTTTGTTCATAACGGCCAGCGTGAAGGTGCGCAATGCTTCCAGTTTGTCGCTGGGCAGCGGTGTTTCATCACGCAAGGCGTCGATAATGTCATCAGACACTTTCATCATTTTGGCAATGCCGGTATGCGCGGGCACGCAGTAATGGCAGGCATTCTCGACGTTGATGGTTTGCCAGACCACGGTTTTCTCGTCGTTGTCGAAGCTGCTGTCCAGAACCAGCTGGTGCAGTTTCTGATACGCCTCAAGCACCTGAGGTGACTCCGCCATTACCGCATGAAGCCCCGGGATCATGCCCATGTTCTTCTGTGAGTTTTCCAGGAAAGGCTTGGACCCTTCCGGCGCACTGTCCATATCATGCTTTTTAAAATCTGTCATGTTCACCTCCAGATTAATGAGCGATTGTTCAATTACTTGGTCACCGTACCTGTTGTTGAGCGATCAATCAATATATAATTGATTCCGCTGAACGCCTTTTAATGACTTGTGCAGCAGCCTTTGGCCGAGACTGCACAGCCACATCGAGAAGTTGAACACCATGGCAAGAATCGCACGCTACGACAGACAATCCGCACTCGATAAAGCCGTTGTTCTGTTCTGGCAGAAGGGGTACCACAATTCCTCTATCAAACAGATCGAGCATGCTCTCGATATGCGCCCGGGGAGCATCTATGCAGCGTTTGGCAGCAAAGACGGTCTGTTTCTCGAAGCGTTGGCCTGCTATGTCAAAGAGTCCGGCGACCATCTTTCCAGTCACCTTGCAAAATACACCTCCATTATCGAGGGCTTTCAGGATTACCTGAGAGACATTGCACTGGCCTGTACGCCGGGCGGTCCAATGCCATCGCGCGCTTGCATGATGGTAAAGACCCTGCTGGAAACCAGCAACACCCATCTGCCGATCAACCAGGAAGTTAATCGGGTACTTGATGCCATCGAACACCGCCTCGGAGAGGTGCTGGAGCAGGCCAAAAGCAATCGCGAACTAAAACCGGACGTGGACTGCAAACGTCTTGCCCGCCTCCTCCAGGCGCAAATCATTGGTTTACGCTCCTTCGCACAGAGAGATACCTGCGCTCCCAAAGTGGTCGAGCTGGGCGAGGATATGGCTGGCATTCTGGACTATTACCGGCTTTAGCCTGGACCTTATGTCTAACCTTCTCAGCCCTTCGATTTGCCGGAACTGAATAACTCTCCTAACGCGAAAGGAGCGCAGAAGCCGCGAATCCGATGATCATTGATCAGGCAACACCGGCTCCGGCCTCAGAAAAGCCACCCGACAGCCACACGTGGTTGCCACCTGTGCCAGTCCTAGATATGACCATCAATGACTGCTTTAACCGGCGTTCCTCTTTTCGCAAAGATGTCCACGCCATGATGCTCTCGGGCGCCGCCATCGCGAGGTGCGCCAAAGCGGCTGCCGATATCACGCTGCGATGCGGCCTCTACAGGAAACGGCGATGAGCCGCCATGAGCGATGGCAACAGGTCACGCTCTTTCTCAAGAAGGTTCTTGACGGAGGCGATTAAAAAACCCTGTCAAGAACTTTCACAGGTTTTTTGAGCTGAATAGTTACTCCAGAACAAACACACTCTACTCAAGATCTATCCGCTTGTTGGCCATTTCCGTTACCTGTTCGAGTCAGTTCGGCAGGAGATGCAGCAGTACTTCATAGAATCCGATCTGGATGGTGCACCGATCAATCGGGAATTTCGCAGCCTGGTTTATCAGCGCACCAAAAAAGCTAACGATGCCCGCGCCTTCGGCACCATCTTCGATGTGTATCGCGACGGTTACGAATGGATAAACCATTCCGTGGCACCCAAGGCGTGCCTCCCGGTCGATCTGCGGGTTACTCTTGGTGGGCCAGAATGCACCAGGCCCTACATCTGGAGGTCCAGGCGGAAGGATCCTGATGACACAGCGTCCAGATAGCATCCACCACGGCAGATGGGTTGACGAAAAAATCATCCGGTTTGTCATGCAGCCACTCACGGGTACGTGGCAAATCCACCACGCCATCAATCACCACGTTGGCCACATGAATTCTTTCCGGCCCCAACTGCCGGGCAAGGGATTGCGCCAGGGATTCAGGGTAATCCCGGCTGCATGGCAAGGCCCAACAGGTCAGTCGATCGTGACAATAATACCGCCAGCCGCGTCGGCATCTTCCTGATCATGTGTTACCAGCACCGCAGGCACATTCTGTTGCCGCAGGTGCTCAAAAACGACAGCGCGCAATTCCCGCCGCAAGGGCGTATCCAGCTTGGAAAAGGGCTCATCCAGCAGGATAGCCCGGGGTCGGGAAAGTATCAGCCGAACCAGCGCGACTCGCGCCCGCTGCCCACCTGAAAGCGTCTCAGGGTCGCGGTGTCCGAACCCCGCCAGGCCAACACTGGCAAGCGCGTTTTCTACCCGCTCGGCTACGTCGTCTTTTCCACCGCGGGCGCCAAATTTTACGTTTCCGGCTACTGACAAATGCGGAAACAGCAACGGGTCCTGGAACAGCAGACCCACCCCGGTCTTTTCTGCCGGTCGGCCGGTAATATCCTCACCATCCAGAATGGCCCGGCCGGTCGCGTGAAAGCTGGGCGACATGAAACCGGCAATCCAGGCCAGCAGCGTCGACTTGCCAGAACCGGAGGGGCCCATGACGGTCAGCACTCCGCCGGGACTGATGGTTTCGTTCAGATGAAGCAGGTGGTGCCCATGGAGCTCCAGGGCAACGTCTTGCAGTTGTAAGCAGCCAGCCTCAGCTAAAGGGCCTGCATGCCCCGACGTTCTTTCCATAATAACCTCGGAATCAGTAATGCCAGCACAAAGCCGATGAAAGGTGTAATGGCCTGCACCATGGCCCAGACCCCGATAAGACGGCGATCCCCGCCCGATGACAGTGCCACCGCCTCCGTCGTCACCGTGACGATGCGCCCACCCCCCAGCATCTGGGTAGGCAGGTACTGGCTGACGCTGATCGCCACGCCCAGAGCCATCGCGGTTAGCACCGGCCTCAGCATCATCGGCAATCGAATGCGCCAGAAAGCCTGATTGACCGACAGCCCCAACGATCGGCCCAGGATAACCCACCGGAAATCAAAGCGACGGTAGGGCTCCACCAGCGTCAGATAGACGTAAGGCAACACGAAAAGCAGGTGGGCCCAGACCACCACCCAGAGCGCCGGAGCCTGCCCCGCCATCTGGCTTAGCACCGTAATGCCAGACAAAAAGCCCACCTGCGGCACCAACAATGGCAGATAGAGCAGCCAGAGCGCACGGGTAGCCGGTCGGTTCAATCGCTGCTCGTGCTCCAGCGCAGCGAGCACCATAGCCACCGCCAGCACAGATGCCGCCGTCGCGATGACCATGGTCATCCAGAACGGTCGGGCCAGATCCGGCAATGCCTGCAGCCAGTGGCTCAGGGTAACAGACCCTGGCCAGGCGTCGGGAAAGCGCCAGAAGCCGGCGACGGAATTGAGCGCGAGGGCGAACAGTCCCAGCACCGGCAGCAGCGTTGCAATCAACATGAGTCCCCGGCCAGCCAGCCATAACGTGCCGTCAGATCGTTGCCGGTTGCCGCCGGCGACCCAGGCATTGAAACCCTTGCCGATCAGTTTCTCCAGCCCCCACCAGACTGACAGCGCCGATGCAGTCACCAGAAGTTGAAGCAAGGCTCCAGCCGAGGCCAGAAAACGGCGGGTAAGGTCCGGATCATTGAACCAGTGCACCACCTGAACACTCAGGGTGGACGGCAGATTGGGCCCCAGAATCATCGCCACATCCACTGTGGACGTGGCAAACGCCAGCACCGCATACACCGGCAGGCGAATCAGCGGGTACAGTGCCGGGGCCACCGCTTTGAACCAGGCAACCCGGGGCAGGTAACCCAGGGAACGTGCCAGCATGACTCGCTGGCCTGCATTGAGCTGGGGCAGGCCAGCCAGACTGACCAGCAGCAGGAAAGGAATTTCCTTGACCACCAGGCCGCTGATCAGCGACACGCCGAAAGGATCGTTCAGCAACAGCCAATCCGGTGGTCGCTCAAACCCGGTTAATGACGGGGACAGCCACCGCAACAGCAAGCCGGACGGCGCAATCAGAAAGGCAAACCCGAACGCCGCAGCGGCATGGGGAATCGACAACAGGGGAGAAATCAGCCGCTGGATCCAGCGATCAAACCGGGTATTGGCAATGGTCGACAGAAACAGGAAGACGATGATCAGCGCCAGGCCGGTCGCCAACAGGCCACTGCCAAAACTCACGGCAACCGATCGCAGGATGCCGGGCGTTTCCGCCAGCTCCAGCCACGGACGAAACGACCAGTCATCGCCGCCGAGTACCGGCAGGTAGCCAAACGCCGGTGGCACAGTAAGCAAGGTGCCTCCCACCACCGGCAAGACCAGACTGAGAACAATAATCCAGGGTGCAAGGCGCAGCATTGGCAAGCTCAAGTCATCATCAAATGGGGTCAGTTGCCGCTGTATCGCTCAAGCCAGGCGGTTTCCAGGGCCTCAACCCAGCTGGCATGAGGTTCCTCCACGACCTGCTGGAGCTCTGCCGGTGTCACCCCTCCCTTAGGCGACGGCAATGCTTCGAACAGGGCTTTCTGTTCGGCGTCCAGTTGATCCATGGACAGCACAGTCAGGAAGCCCCAGTTGTCCGGATGCTGCGCGTAGGCCTGGGCTTCCGGGGACAGCAGGAAATTCGCTACCACCATGGCGGCTGACTTATGCTGGGCGTTGAAGGGTATGGCCAGGAAGCTGACGTTGCCGATGGTGCCCCCGTCCAGCACATAGCTCTCCACCGTTGGCGGCAGCTCGTTGTTGGCGATGGCGGCCGGCACCTCGGCGGGCCAGAAGGAGAAAGCCAGGCTGAGCTCGCCATCCCCCATCAGGCGACGTAGGGACGGACCATTGTCGGGAAAATTACGGGCGGACCGCCAAAGGTGTGGGTGAAGTTGATCCAGGAAATTCCAGAGTGGCGCTGTGACCGCCGCGAAATCTGACTCAGCAACCGGTCCATACAGCGCGTTCCCATCGTCTGTCAGCTCAATTAAAGCCTGTTTCAGGAACGTGGTGCCCAGAAACTGAGGCGGTTTGGGATAGGAAAACTCACCGGGATTTTCCTGCGCCCATTCAAGCAGTTCAGGCATCGAGCCCGGAGGGTTGTCAGTCAGTGATTTGTCGTAATAGAACACTACCTGCGCCTTGCCCCAGGGCGCTTCCATGCCCTCCACCGGCACGGTAAAGTCGGTCGTTACTGCGGGGTTGTTTTCGGGGTCTGTCAGGCTGAAGTTCGGCAGTTGTCCGACCCAGGGGCCAAACAGCAGGCCTGCCTCTTTAAGCGTTGCGAAGTTCTCGCCGTTGACCCAGATCAGGTCAACAGCGCCTTCGGAGGTGTTGCCCCCCTGCTTTTCCGCAACGACCCGTGAAACGGCCTCGGCGGTATCACCCAGTTTCACGTGGACAAGGTCGATACCGTAACGTTCCTCGACCTGCCCAGCGGCCCAGCGGATGGTGTTATTGGTGTTCGATTCTCCGCCCCACGCGTTGAAATAGACCGTTTGTCCGCGCGCCTGCTCAACGATGGCCGGCCATTCATCGGATACTGCGGCATGGCTGCCCAGCGGCAGCGCCAGACTCACGGATAACGCCAGTAAAGTAGACTTCATCAGAACCTCTGTTTGTCGTTGTCGTTATTAGTTGGTCAAAAAATGTTCAGGTCACCGGCTAAGCCAGCAGCCGTTCCAGTTCATCGAATTCCGATACGATGGCGTCAATGACCGCCGGTTCCAGGTAATGGTTCGCCCGCTCCCGTACATGGGCATTGAGGGCATCTTCATTATTGGATTCAGACCAGTTCTGGCCCCTGTCCGGCCCGGATGTATCCCGGGACAATGCCAGCCACTTTGCGCACCAGGTCGTTGACCACAACCACATAAGTCGGCGAAGCGGCACATGCCAGGGGCGGTGATCGGCGCCCCTGGCACCGAAAGCCTGCTCCCATGACTGATACGCATAGGCGATGTCGTCGACCGCCAGAACGGCGTAAGAGTTCATGTCCCAGGTGGTCGAGGTGTACAGGGTACTATGGGCCAGGTCGAAGCCCGGGTAGCTGATGCGACACTTTTCAAGGTCCACCATCCAGGCGGCGCCTTGTTTGTCGACCAGAAAGTTGCCGGGGTGGGCATCAAAGGTGATCAGGCTTTCTGGCGGTCGCTCATCCAGGCCGACCAGTCTGGTGGCGATCTCAAGCTGCCCCTGCACCCGGGCCTGAACGTCGGCGGACACCCCGGCGCGCGCCAGGAATTCCGCCTGGCTCCGGATTTCCTGAATCATGCTGACCAACGGATCTTCAGGAAGGCTCAGGCGCCGGTGACTCGCTTGCGGCACATCAACACGATGTATCCTCGCCAATGACAGGCTCAGAGGCGTCAAATGCTCAGGCAACGCCAATGGCACACCCTCCACATAATCCAGCACCAGAGCACCCCGGGGCAGCGCCGGGCTGACCGGTAACACCTGATGCAATGCTGGGGTCACCAAAGAGGGCGCCGCCGCCTGAAAACAGATTGCTTCGTGGGCCAGATGCGGTTCCGGGTCCAGGCCCACCTGGCTTTGTTTGGGAATACGCAGTAACTGGCCGCTGTCGCCAAGACGCACATGGGCGTGGGCCAACCCGGTGTCCGGGAGGAAGCGCAGGGATTGTCCGCGCCAAACGGTGTCCGCAAGGCGCTTTTCAAGGCCCGTTTCCGATACGCCGAGGGCGTGGAACAGTCCGCTTTGCCCGTGGTTCAGATTCCGGGTCATGATACTGCCACGACGCCATGTCGGCTGGCACGCCGCTGGGAGCGGGTTTCGTGGCTGTGTTTGCAACGTCGGTGACAATGCCAACAGAGGACGTAATAGATGGATTCCACGGTCTTCGATCCTTGCTCGGTCAGAAAATTCAAGAATTTGAATCTTCAGGACACATGACTTTGGTGAAAGTTACAGAAACTCCGAAAAATAATGGGCGGTTTTTGACGATCAACAACTAACGCAATTCGGGAAAGTTAGCTCGCAGGTTCAAGGCCCAGTTGTAGTTGATGAACTTTATACCCGATGTGCCAACAACTCCTTCCACCACTGCAGAATCCGCCCATACCAGCCCCGGCAATAGAACCCATCCAAGAAAGCCTGTCACTAATCGATATCCACGCATAATCATTCCCAAGTCAGTTTCGTCAGTAATACTTCAGAATCATGGCTACAGACAAAGACAACGCCGCTCTGTTACACAGGCGATGCTCGAAACCTCAGGCCTTAGTATCCAGATGCAAAAAACGAGACAGTCGGGAATGGGGGCGCCTGCTGAGATACAGCGGTAAGGTGCTCATAACGACCAGAATGACGACAGCGGCCACCACGGTCAGCAAAGGGCTCAGCTCAAAGCTGTGACCCAGCCCGGCAAAAACGAAGGTCATGGGCAACATGCCAAGAGTGGTCGCGAGCGCATAACGCCAAAACGAGATTGCAGTCACACCGGCTGCATAACTGATCAGCGCAAACGAAAACAGCGGAATCAGGCGCGTCAGCGTCACCGCCATGAACAGAAACCGCTGGGAACCGGTGGCTGAAAACACCGGGTTATCGCCCAGTTTGCGCCGAACTGCCTCACGCCCCAGTACCCGCGCCAGATAAAAAGCAATGATAGACCCGGCGAGGGCACCCGACACCGCAATTGCAGTTCCGGTGAACACTCCGTAAACGAGCCCTGAAGCGGCACTGATGGGCAGTGTCGGGATCGGTCCGACAACCACCGCGAGGATCATCAACAGCATCAGCAACAATGGCCCGTACATGCCCTGCTGGTTGAGCCAGTCAGCCAGCGCTTCTGGCGCCAGACTAACAGGCATACCCAGTTGACGAAGAAGCAGCCAAATGGCCCCCATTACGAGTGCGACTATGATCAGAAAAGTGAGCCGAAAAGCCCATTGTGAACGGTTCATCAGAGTATTCTACCGGCCACGTTGAAGGCGGGAAGGGTTTTCGGGAATTTTCAGCTGCGTCATCACGGTACTTGTTACTGAGCGATCATTCAATCTGCCCGCTATGCCGAGGCTGGCGGTGCGGAGCTGGCCAAGCATATGGCTGGCTAAGATTCCATTCTGGCCGGGCTTAAAGGCTACCATTGCAGAGCGAAACCTCTCTGCTTGGGATCGGAAGACGTTAGGCGACAATATGGCGCATATTCTTGATGCTTACTGACCCGCCACGAGAGCCGACTGGCGTCAGTCGCGGGTAGACGGGCAAGGCGCGCCACAGGGCGCACAGGCTGAGTCGTCTTTCTGCGACAGCGCGGTTTGCACATTGCCCTGGCCCGAGTTGAACGCAAACGTCGGGCTGTTCAGGTGGTCGATGACAATCAGTATCAAAATGGCACCCAACAACGCCAGAACGCGACCTTTACGGTAAGCTGGATTCATACATGTGCTCCCGTTGTCAGTTCGGCAGGCGGAACCAGGGCCGCAGGCGAATACCAATGTAAGACCCACCAAACGCGCAGGCGAACCAGATCCAGGCGTGCAGGCTGGCTGAGGCAATGCCAGAAAACAGTGCGCCGATGTTGCAGCCAAAGCCCAGCCGGGCACCATAACCCAACAGCAAGCCACCCACCACGGCGGCCAGGAACTGACGGCCCTGCGGGCGGTTGCGACTGGCCTCATTGAAGCGGTTGGCCAGGCCCGCCGCGAGCATGGCGCCGAGCAGCAATCCGAAGTTCATGACAGATGGAATATTGGTGAGCACCGAATCCTTCAGAGCCATAGCCGGGTAGTCCCATTGCCAGAACTCGAACTGGGACATATTCACACCCACCACCTCCAGCGCCTTGGCGCCCCAGACGTTAAACGCGAAGGTAATGCTCCAGGGTGCGCCACCGATGGCGAGGGTGAGGGCATTGCCAGCGGCCAGAATCAGGATCGCCCAAGTAAATGGCCAGCGGCCACTGAGCAACGTTCTCAGCACGCCGTGGTGTTGGCTTTTCCACAGCAGTTCATCCCGTTCAATCGAGCCATGGGCCTTGCGCTCAATGCGGTTGACCCACCAGG
>NZ_KB889932.1:0-5416 GCF_000372805.1 Marinobacter gelidimuriae
AATTTGGAGAACTTGGTTAAGAAAGAACGGCTTGAGGGGCGTCAGGAGGGGCATCAGAAGGGTCGTCAGGAGGGTCGTCAGGAGGGTCGTCAGGAGGGTCGTCAGGAGGGCGATTGGCGCGCATTAGAAGAAAAACGTAAAACCGTTCGTCATCTTCTTTCATTTGGCGTGCTCAGTAACGATCAGATTGCGGCAGCGACGGGGTTATCGGTTGACGAGATCGTCAAGCTGCGCATTGAAGACAAGCATTAACAGAAGAAAAGCGGGGACAGATTTAAAATCTGTCCCCAGGGAATAAAGCGGACAGCCGGGACAGACTTGAAGTCTGTCCCGGGCCGGCTTCTGAAACCGGCAACAAAGAGGTTGTTATGATCAATATTTCCCACCACGGCGCCGTTTCTGGCTCCTGCCACGAGCTGAGCATTATCCCTTCTAACCGATCGTATCCCTCCTCCGGTATTCTGATTGACTGCGGCTTGTTTCAGGGCGCAGACCCACTAACCACAACACCTTGATTGTGGGTTTGCCGGCGTTTGCGTTGAGCCACTTGGAAGAGGCGGTGAGCAGTCTGCGTGTTGAGCGCTTGCTGTTGGCGGTGGACGCGGATATGGACGTGAACCGGCGCGGGTGGATCGATTGGTTCTGAATTGTGCCGGCAGATCATTCGCCACCAGCCCAAGTGCCTGGTGCTGTTTGAGCAGTCTGAGTTTGCGTTGTACGCCATTGAGCGCGAGCTTCAGCAGATCAATCTCGTGGAAGGTCTGAACGTGTGTGTTCACCCACTGTTGGGCAGTGTGGTGCACCGCCGCCGTTGTGAAGCGGTAATGCGTTCGTTTGGGGTGCAAACGGTGTATCACGCTGCGGCGTACAAGCATGTGCCGCTGGTAGAGCACAATGTGATTGAGGGCGTGCAGAACAATGTGTTTGGCACATTGCACGCGGCCGAGGCAGCGGTTGCAGCGGGCGTTGAGTTGTTTGTGCTGATTTCTACTGATAAGGCGGTTAGGCCCACCAATGTGATGGGCGCCAGTAAGCGTATGGCGGAGCTGGTGTTGCAGGGGCTGGCGCAGCGACAGAGCGACACGGTTTTCTCTATGGTGCGTTTTGGTAATGTGCTGGGCTCGTCGGGTTCTGTGGTGCCCTTGTTCCGGGATCAGATTAGCAGCGGTGGCCCGGTGACGGTTACTCACCCGGATATTATTCGCTATTTCATGACCCTTCCCGAAGCCAGCCAACTGGTGCTGCAGGCCGGTAGTATGGGGCAGGGTGGCGAGGTGTTTGTGCTGGACATGGGCGAGCCGGTAAAAATTGCCGATTTGGCTCGCAAGATGATGCACTTAATGGGTCGCCGTGAAAGAACCGCCGAGCAACCGGATGGCGAGATAGAACTGGTATTCAGTGGTTTGCGTCCTGGTGAGAAACTGTACGAGGAACTGTTGATTGGTGACGACCCACAGGGCACGGCACACCCGCGCATTATGATGGCGCGTGAAGTGTGTATGACCTGGCCGGAGGTGGCGGATACCATCAGGCAACTGCAATACGCCAGCCACGCCTTTGATTGTGAGGGTGTGGTTTCTATCCTGAAAACCGCTCCTACGGGTTTTGCGCCTAATGGCGGTGTTGAAGACCTGGTGTGGAATTTGAATCCGCGGCCGGTGGCTGCCGATAAAGCCGGGACAGATTTAAAATCTGTCCCGAAGGCGGAAGCTGAAGTAAAGCGGGGACAGACTTTAAGTCTGTCCCCAGGGAATAAGGTCCTAAACGGCTAGTCGTCCAGTTCAAACTGCAAAGCAACCTCGAAGTCTTGTCCGCCGTAAAAAACGCCCAAGATGGAAACATGCTTGTCATCCACAGCAAATGCGATTACGGCCCGCTTGCGGTAGTTTGTGATTCGCAGTCCGGGCCGTATGTCGTCGCGTTGGTTTCCTCGATGTGGAAACGTCTGTAGCTCTTCACAGTGGGTTACGATGGCGTCTGTATAGCGTTTAGCAATTTCCGGTGAAGCCTTCGTGGCAATATAGCGATAGAGCACCGCCAGCTGTTCCATCGCTTCCGGTGTAAACTCAACGGTGTACACCATTACGTTTGTGAAGTGGAGTTCTGGTGTTCTGCTGATAACCGGGCGCGCACTTGGTCGACATTGAGCGCGCGCGTTGGGTCAGCCTTCAATGCATCGTAAGCAGGGGCTACTTGACCGAAGAGCCAGTTCTCCAAGGCACGGTCACGGGCCAGTAGCGCCCGCAAGCCATCGCGAATCACTTCGCTTTCAGTGGCGTATTCGCCAGCGGCAACCTTGGCTTTTACTACGTCGGCCATCTGGTTGGGTAAAGTAATGCTGAATTGTTGAGTGGTACGCATGACGGGCCTCCCGCATAAGATAGGATTTAATCCTACTCCATCCTGCGGAGATAATCACGGTTGCAAAAGCCGGGACAGATTTGAAATCTGTCCCGAAGGCGAAAAACGAAAAACAGGGACGGACTTTAAGTCTGTCCCTTGCCCCAGCCAACCGCCAACAAGGACGTTGTTATGATCAATATTTCCCACCACGGCGCCGTCTCTGGCGTTACCGGCTCCTGCCACGAACTGA
Organism: Marinobacter gelidimuriae; assembly: GCF_000372805.1. Taxonomy (GTDB): domain Bacteria; phylum Pseudomonadota; class Gammaproteobacteria; order Pseudomonadales; family Oleiphilaceae; genus Marinobacter; species Marinobacter gelidimuriae. Next base: position 2,594 of record NZ_KB889932.1, read on the forward strand.
GTATTACCTCGCCTGGCCGGTTGCACCCTTCCGCCGGGATTTTGATTGATTGCGGCCTGTTTCAGGGCGCAGACGCCGCCGGCAGGCTCGCACGGGGACAGATTTCTAAATCTGTCCCCGCTTTGGCTCATCAATCTGTCTCTGCTTCGGCGAGTATTGCCGCCCTCGCTATCGATTTCCCCCTTGATCATATTCGTGCTCTGGTAATTACCCACGTGCACATAGACCACGTTGGCCGGATTCCGTATTTGTTGGCGGCAGGGTTTAACGGGCCAATTATTTGTACTGAGCCTTCAGCCATTATGTTGCCGGAGATCCTGAAAGACGCTCTGAAAATTGGTTTCACACGAGATAGGGCGCTGATTGAGAGGGTGCTGGGATTAATTCGCGAGCGGGTGGTTCCGGTGCCTTATGGGCAGTGGCATTCGGTGTTTTCGGCGGATGACGAAACCGGAGGCTCTCTGGATATTCGCTTTCAGCCGGCAGGTCACATTCTGGGCTCGGCGTATGTAGAGTGTGATGTTACGGCGGCAGAATGTGATGGAGAGCATGGTAGAGCGCACGATGATGAACACGAACGCGAGTGTGGGAGTGAGCAAGGCGGGCCGGTTAATGAGCGCATCGTGTTCAGCGGTGATTTGGGCGCTGCCCACGCGCCGCTGCTGACGGCACCGGTGTCGCCGGAACGTGCTGATCGGTTGGTGATTGAAAGCACCTATGGCGACAAGGATCATGAAGACCGCACCACCCGGCGTTTACGCTTGAAGGAGGTGCTGCAGAGCGCCCTGGCTGACGGCGGTACAGTCATTGTGCCGGCGTTCAGTATTGGCCGAACACAGGATTTTCTGTATGAAATTGAAAGCCTGATTCATGAATTTGGCGCTGAGCCGGTGGCGCCGGGTGTGGAGTGGCAGGATCTGGAAGTTGTGGTGGATTCGCCCTTGGCGGCAGAGTTCACCCGCATTTATCGCCAGTTAAAACCTATGTGGGACGCGGAAGCCCAGGAAGTGCTGAGCCAGGGGCGACACCCGTTGGGTTTTGACCAGCTTACGCTGATTAACAGCCATGCCGATCACCTTGAGGCTGTGAAGTTCTTGGCCAGTTTCAAACGCCCGGCGGTGGTGTTGGCGGGTTCAGGCATGTGCGCCGGTGGCCGGGTGATGAACTACCTGAAAGCCATGCTCGGCGACGCCCGTAATGATGTGTTGTTCGTGGGCTATCAGGCCGCGGGCACACCAGGTCGGGATATTTTGAAATACGGCAGCAACGCCGGTGTGCGAACACCGGATCAGGCTGGCTGGGTGGAGCTTGATGAAAAACGTTACCCCATTTGCGCCCGTATTCACCAAATAGGTGGCTATTCCGCCCACGCGGGGCAAAGTGACTTGCTGAATTTTGTGATGGGCATTCCCGACGCGCCCCGGGAAATTCGGCTGGTGCACGGTGATGATGGCGCTAAGGCGGCGTTAAAAGTTGTGTTTGAGCAAGCGCTGAAGGCGAAGCCGGAATCGAGGGTGGTAATTGCTGAGTGATGGAAAGTCGTGAAATCTGCCCCAGCTATAGCGTTCTCGGTTGTACTTTGAGCAAAATTATCTAGCCTGTTGACAGTACTAAATAGTGGTACTAATATATTGTTATGAAACAAAAACACCAAAAAACACTTGCTCTCATTTTTGCACGGCCAGTAAACGGTAGTATTAAATGGAAAGACATTGAATCCTTATTTCGTGAACTTGGAGGCAGCCTGGAAGAGGGTGAAGGTTCTCGAGTTGGAGTCAGGTTGTTTGGTGAAAGAAGAGTATTTCACCGGCCACACCCGTCTCCTGATACTGACAAAGGGGCGGTCAGCAGTATTCGTCGGTGGTTAGACATAAATGGGGTAAAACCATGATCAATTTAATGGGCTTTGAGGGCCACCAGGCAGTTATAAATTATGATCCTGAAATAGAAATGTTTCGGGGTGAGTTCGTTAACCTGAATGGCGGAGCCGACTTTTATGCCACAGATATCAAAGGATTGCGCAAAGAAGGTGAAATCTCTTTAGCAATGTTTCTTGATATGTGCAAAAAAGATGGTGTAGAGCCAAAAAAACACTACTCAGGTAAGTTTAATGTTCGTTTGAGTTCTGGTCTGCACGAGAACCTTGTTGTGGCTGCGGCATCAGAGGGTAAAAGCATAAATCAATGGGTAGTTGAAGCTCTCACAGGCTCTATCGAGCGCAGGCCTTAGCCAGAAGCTCAATTGGACCCGGGGCAGCCGGGACAGATTTGAAATCTGTCCCGAAGTCAGTGCCAAAGCAGGGGCAGACTCCAAGTCTGGCCCTGGCCGGCTTCTGAAACCAGCAACAAGGAGGTTGTTATGATCAACATTTCCCACCATGGCGCTGTATCTGGCGTTACCGGCTCTTGCCACGAGCTGAGCATTACCCCTCCTGGCCGGTTGCATCCTTCCGCCGGCATTCTGATTGACTGCGGTCTGTTTCAGGGCGCAGACGCCGCTGGCTCGCTCGCTTGGGGACAGATTTCTAAATCTGTCCCCAGGGAGTAAAGCCAGCACCAAAGTGGGGACAGACTTTAAGTCTGTCCCCGGCCGGCTCTTGAAACCGGCAACAAGGAATTGTTCAGCCACCCGGAGTTTGTTCAGCAGTTGATCGAAGGGTTTGCCCCGTTCGATGCGCCAGACACCGTTGAGTGGGGTTTTTGGTGTCGAGAACGCTGGCCACAGCTGGGAAGCTTTGCAGCAGGCAGTGGATCGGGTTGTGGCGATCATACAGTCGGACCCAAACAAGGATCGTACCGACAGAATCATTACCCGCTGGCTCAA
>NZ_KB889932.1:5791-10792 GCF_000372805.1 Marinobacter gelidimuriae
GTAAAGCGGGGACAGACTTTAAGTCTGTCCCCAGGGAATAAGGTCCTAAACGGCTAGTCGTCCAGTTCAAACTGCAAAGCAACCTCGAAGTCTTGACCGCCGTAAAAAACGCCCAGGATGGAAACATGCTCGGCAGTAACCGTTCATTCCAAGACGTCCTGCCACCCCGGTGAATTTCTTTCTACAGTAACCTTACATTTCCCAGCACGAGGTTATCCCCATGAGAAAATACCGTCCCCAGGAGCAATGGCAGGCCTTAGTTGATCAACAACGTGACAGCGGTTTGTCGGCCACGCAATTTTGCAAGCAGGAGGACATCGGCTATGCCAGTTTCTGTCGTTGGCGTAAGCGCCTGACCGAAGAACCGGCTGCTGATTCCGCGGGCTCCGGCGAGGCCGGATTTCTGGACCTGTCGTCACTGATAGGCGCTTCGTCGTCTGCTGGCTCTGGCCCAGGCTGGAACATTGTGCTGAGCCTCGGCAACGGCGTCGAACTGCGGTTGAGCCAGAACGGATGATCGGGCTCGATAGCCAGGCTCGGATCTGGCTGTGCACCGAGCCCACCGACATGCGCAAATCGTTCCGGGGCCTGAGCGCCCTGGTTCGAAATCAACTCAAACACGATCCGCTCAGCGGCCAGTATTTCGTCTTCGTCAATCGTCGCAAAACCCAGATGAAGATGTTGTATTTTAACCGCACCGACTATTGCCTGTGGGCCAAGCGTCTGGAGCAGGGACAGTTCCGGGTGCCGTCCTCCGCCGCGGGTCAGAGGGCCTTGACCCAGACGGATTTACAGCTGCTGATTGATGGCATTGAGGTGCAAAAATACCGCCAATTCAAGCGTTTTCAAGCTGCACTGCCCTCCTTCTCGGCCCTGGCCGAGGAGAATGCCTTGCTGCGGGAGCAGTTGAGCGCACAGTCTGACGCGATTCGTCAGCTGAAACACCAGCTGGACTGGTTCAAGAAACAACGGGACGACGACCTCAAGGCTCTGGAAATTGCGGTTCGCGGACAAGCCGCTGAGATCTCTGGTGGATCCACGTCATCCCGACAGACAAGCCAGCCGGAGCCTGTAAGCCATGCGCATTGAAGACATGAGCATCGACCAGTTGCTGGAAATGAACAGGGTCATCTGCCGGCGAATTGATCAACTGCAAGACCAAGAAAACATGCAGGCGCTGAGTCAATTGCGAGTGGGGTCGAAAGTGACCTTCAATGGCCGGGAGGGGCCGAAGGTTGGGATTGTTACCAAGATCAACCGTAAAAGCGTGATCGTGCTGGCCGAAGACGACGGCATGAAACAGTACAAGGTCTCGCCGGGCCTGTTACGGCTTCTTCGTGACGTTAAGTAAGTCAACTACGCCATGGAATGAACGCTTACTCAGGTACATCCTTATGACGGTGTCCAGCAAGGGCGCGGGTGATCGGGTGCCTGGCAGGGACTAAGTGCTCTCTCTTTCGGCTTGACCCCGCTCAGTTGGTTCACTAAATTACTGTTTAAATACAGTAAATGGACGAAAGGTATGGATGGACCCAAGCGAGTTAGCCACGACCAGAATTTCAAGAACCTTATCATCGATTATCCACGGCAAGCCATTGAGCTTTTTAGCCCCGAAGAGGCCAGGCACATTGGCCCGAAAGCACGGGTTGTTCCATTGCGCCAAGAGCAGTTAAAAGAGCGGCTTGGTGAGCGCTTTCGCGAGTTGGATGTACCGCTGATGGTGGAATGGCCGGGCGGTGAGCGTGAAGCGCTATTGTTCGTGCTTGAGGAGGAAACCGACCCCGACCGCTTTTCGATACACCGCCTGGCCCATTATTGCCTGGATTTGTCGGAACTCTGTAAGACCCGTCGGGTGGTGCCAGTGGTGATTTTCCTGAACACTCGCGGCAGCGAACCTGTTCAACTGAATTTGGGTGGTGACTGCCATGAGTACCTGAGATTCCACTACATTCGCTGTGCCTTGCAGGAATTGAATGCCGAGGACTACTGGAAAAGCAGCAATTTGATCGCCCGGCTGTGTCTGAACCTGATGAAATGGAAAGAGGAGCAGAAGCTGGAAGTCTACGCCCGCGCCGTACGGGGTCTGAGCACGCTGGAGCCAGACCCCGAGAAGCAATTGAAGTATATTGACTTCATCGACATTTACTCAGCCTTGGATGATAATGAAATGGAACAATATAAAGCGCAATACCCGCAGGAGAGCAACACCATGGCTACCTTGAGTGAGCGGTTACGAGCGGAAGGCATGCAACAAGGCATGCAACAAGGCATGCAACAAGGCATGCAACAAGGCATGCAACAAGGTGAGTCCGCCGCTTTGAAAAAGCTGATCAGCCTGAAATTCGGTGAGCTTCCCCGCTGGGCCGAAGCGCAAATTCAATCTGCCGGTGTTCCAGAACTGGAGGTCTGGCTGGAAGCTATATTGACCTCGGATACGTTGGAGTCATTACTGAATCGGCATTAACGTAAGGGGCTTAGCCCCTCTTTTGCGTTGCGCCTCGACGTGGCCTTGTGGGAGCCCAATAAGGGTCAGTTGCTGATTTCTCTGCTTACCGTGGTGTTTACGCTGGGTGTGTTCGTTCGGCTTGGGTTGTATCGCGCCGTTATTCGATACATGAGTGACCGGGCTTTTATAACCATCATCACCGGCGTTGCGGCCTCGACGTTGTTGCTAGTGTTACTTAGTTACGGTTTGAACGTGTTTGTTCCTCGCTCTGTTCCGCTGATCTACTCTGCGCTGGCGTTTATTTTTGTCGGTGGCAGCCGTATGAGCATGCGTATGCTGGTGCAGTACTCCTCCGGGCGTGATAAAGAGCGTGTGGGGATCATAGGCGCCGGTAAAACGGCTGTGCAGCTGGCTAAAGCGCTGCAGCAAGGTGACGAATACCACCCTGTCATGTTCATCAGTCTGATACCTGGCAACCACAAAACCTTGATCGTCGGCTTGCCGGCGTTTGCGTTGAGCCATTTGGAAGAGGCGGTGCGTAGCCATCGGGTTAAACGCTTATTGCTGGCGGTTGACGCGGATATGGATGTCAATCGTCGCCAGTTGCTGACGCAGCTGGAAAAGCTGAATTTGCCGGTACAAACCGTTCCGTCGTTCAGCGAAGTGATTGCTGGCCAGGCGCGGATTAACGACATTCGCGATCTTGAGATTGAAGACCTGCTGGGGCGTGATCCGGTGCGGCCAGACAACGCCCAGGTGGCTTCGTCTCTATTCGAACGATCGGTGATGGTGACCGGCGCGGGTGGTTCGATTGGTTCTGAGTTGTGTCGGCAGATTATCCGCCATCAGCCCAAGTGTCTGGTGCTTTTTGAGCAGTCTGAGTTTGCGTTGTACGCGATTGAACGCGAGCTTCAGCAGATCAACGCTGCGGAAGGTTTGGATGTGTGTGTTCACCCGCTGTTGGGCAGTGTGGTGCATCGTCGGCGCTGTGAATCGGTGATGCGTTCGTTCGCGGTACAAACGGTGTATCACGCGGCGGCGTACAAGCATGTGCCGCTGGTAGAGCACAATGTGATTGAAGGCGTGCAGAATAACGTATTTGGCACATTGCACACGGCCGAGGCGGCGGTTGCAGCCGGTGTTGAGTTGTTTGTGTTGATTTCTACCGATAAAGCGGTACGTTCCACCAACGTGATGGGCGCCAGTAAGCGTATGGCGGAGCTGGTGTTGCAGGGGCTGGCGCAGCGCCAGAGTGACACGGTTTTCTCTATGGTGCGTTTTGGTAATGTGCTGGGCTCATCAGGTTCTGTAGTGCCTTTGTTCCGGGATCAGATCAGCAGCGGTGGGCCGGTGACGGTCACCCATCCGGACATTATTCGCTATTTCATGACCCTTCCCGAAGCCAGCCAGCTGGTGCTGCAGGCCGGTAGTATGGGGCAGGGTGGCGAGGTGTTTGTGCTGGACATGGGCGAACCGGTTAAAATTGCCGATTTGGCTCGCAAGATGATGCATTTGATGGGCCGCCGCGAAAGAACCGCGGAGCAGCCGGATGGCGAGATAGAGCTGGTGTTCAGTGGTCTGCGTCCTGGTGAGAAACTGTTTGAAGAGCTGTTGATTGGTGACGACCCACAGGGCACGGCACACCCGCGCATTATGATGGCCCGTGAAGTGTGTATGACCTGGCCGGAGGTGGCGGATACAGTGAAACAGCTTCAACACGCTAGCCAGGCGTTTGATTGTGAGGGTGTGTTGTTGATTCTTAAAACGGCGCCTACGGGTTTTGCGCCCAATGGGGGTGTTGGGGATTTGGTGTGGAATCTGAATCCGCGGTCTGGGGTGGCCCGGGCGACCGATAAAGCCGGGACAGACGGTACAGCTGGTAGAGCCGGGACAGATTTGAAATCTGTCCCGAGGGCGGGAAACGGAAAACGGGGACAGATTTGAAATCTGTCCCGAGGGCGGAAAACGAAAGGCGGGGACAGATTTAAAATCTGTCCCCGAGAACATCCAGTCCTACCTGCTGAAAATCCTGAGCGTGGTACAATAAAGTTTGCTGAGTCAGGAGGACGCATGGCAACGAATCACCACGACACCGGTTACAAGGAATTGTTCAGCCACCCGGAATTTGTACAACAGTTAGTTGAGGGGTTTGCTCCCTCTGAGATTGCCGGCCTGATGGATTTCAATACGCTCAAGAACCATAGTGGTAATTATATTACGCCGCTGTTCGAGGAGAAGTTCGAAGACGTGGTGTGGTCTGTCGAGATCACTTGGGAGGGCGTGCCTCAGCAGGTGTATTTGTATATTCTGCTGGAGTTTCAATCCCGGGTTGATCGCGCCATGCCAATCCGGTTGATGCACTATGTGGCCTGTTTCTACGACCACCTGCTGAAGAACAAGGTGACAACACCAAAAGGTGGGTTGCCGCCAGTATTCCCTATCGTGCTTTACAATGGTTCGCAGCGCTGGACCGCAGAGCAGGATGTTTACGAGATGGTGCAGCCGGAACCTCCTGCTTTCTTGCGTGTCTATCAACCACACTTGCGGTATTACCT
>NZ_KB889933.1 GCF_000372805.1 Marinobacter gelidimuriae
CGGGCTGCTTGCCTGGTGGGTCAACCGCATTGAGCGCAAGGCCCATGGCTCGATTGAACGGGATGAACTGCTGTGGAAAAGCCAACACCACGGCGTGCTGAGAACGTTGCTCAGTGGCCGCTGGCCATTTACTTGGGCGATCCTGATTCTGGCCGCTGGCAATGCCCTCACCATCGCCATCGGTGGCGCACCCTGGAGCATTACCTTCGCGTTTAACGTCTGGGGCGCCAAGGCGCTGGAGGTGGTGGGTGTGAATATGTCCCAGTTCGAGTTCTGGCAATGGGACTACCCGGCTATGGCTCTGAAGGATTCAGTGCTCACCAACATCCCATCGGTAATGAACTTCGGATTGCTGCTCGGTGCCATACTCGCGGCGGGCCTGGCTAACCGCTTCAATGAAGCCAGTCGCAACAGGCCCGAAGGCCGGCAGTTTCTGGCCGCCGTGGTGGGCGGATTGCTGCTCGGCTATGGCGCCAGGCTGGGCTTTGGTTGCAACATCGGGGCGCTGTTTTCTGGCATTGCCTCGGCCAGCCTGCATGCCTGGGTATGGTTCGCCAGCGCCTTCGTCGGGTCGTTGATTGGTATCCGGCTACGGCCCTGGTTCCGGTTGCCAAACTGATGCGGGGGGAAACTATGGAACGAGCCTACAATACGAACCCGTATCCTGTTGATTCTCGGAATGATTTTGGCGCTGATCTTGGTGGATCATCTGAACAGTCCAACCTATGCATTTAACTCCGGGCAGGGTAACGTGGAGACAGCGTTAAGCCAGAGGGGCGAAACGGCTTGCGCGCCTTGTGGAGCACCCTGTCCCTCAACACGAGACTGACCAGTTCCTGACAAACTAGCCGGTGTGACCGACGGGAGAGACAGCAGATGAACAAGGTATGTGTTGTTATGGGTGTTGGGCCAGGCAATGGCGAGGCCTTTGTGCGGCGTTTCAGCGCCGAGGGCTTTCAGGTGGCGATGCTGGCCCGTAGCCAAGACTATCTGAAGCAGCTGGAGCAATCGGTCACCGGCGCCCGTGCCTTTGTGTGTGACATGATGGAACCAGAGCAGATCACCGCAGTGCTGGCCGCAGTCGAGAGCGAGCTCGGGCCGGTTTCGGTGATGATGTATAACGCCGGCGGCGGTGTCTTCAAGAACGTGGAAGAGGCCAGCCTGGAAGACTTCGAGGCCAACTGGCGCATCAATGTGCAGGGCCTGGTGGCGGCCACCAAAGCGGCGCTGCCTCAGCTGCGCCAGCATGAAACCGCCAGCATTATCATCACCAGTGCCTCAGCGGCGACCCGGGGTCGGGCCAATACCGCACCCTTTGCCTCGGCCAAAGCCGCCCAGCGCAGTCTGGTCCAGTCAATGGCGCGCCAGCTTGGGCCGGAGAAGATCCATGTGGCCAATGTGGTGATCGATGGCGTGGTGGACCTGCCTCGTACCCGCGAGTGGCTCGCGGGCAAGCCGGACGATTTCTTCGTGAAACCTGCAGCCGTGGCTGATGCCGTCTGGAATCTCTGCCAGCAGGATCCCTCAGCCTGGACCTTCGAGCTGGATATCCGACCGTTCGGGGAAAGTTGGTAACGGCGTCCCAATTGCAGTCTAAGGGCCGAGGGTACCTATAACTCGCGATGCAGTTTGTCGGGGTTGAAAATGAGCGAATAGCCAACATATCAGAGTCAGGAGAGACAATATTCACTCACACTATCAAGGTGCAATATGACTCAGCAAACGAAAGTCGGGCAGCCATTCCCAGGCGGTCTTGTGAAGATACTGGATGATCAGGCCATCGCGACTGATCCTGAAAGAGTCGATGCGCCTTAGCCAGGGCACCCATAACCGTTTACGCCGAGTCCATAGGAATCTCGCGGATGACGTTTTGATCATAAGGCCGCAACACTTGCAAGCTGTTGGTTGTGTTCACAGTTGGCATGTTTTCTCCTTAAGCATGACGTTGAGGATTTCGTGATTGAGTGAGTAATCCACGGGCAGTTCAATGACGTGAACCCCGGTAGACGTCAAGCAGGTGTCCAGAGTTTGTTGAAAGTGCTCATCGTTTTGTATCCGGTAGCCGTGGGCGCCGTAACTTTGGGCGTAAGTAACAAAATCCGGGTTGGCGTAATCCAAGCCAAAATTGTCAAAACCCATGGCATGCTGTTTCCATTTAATCATGCCGTAGGCATTGTCGTTGACGATGATCACCACGAGATTAAGCTTCAGGCGGACAGCGGTTTCCAGCTCCTGTGAATTCATCATGAAACCGCCTTTTCTGTCGCTGGGCACGCTGTTGGTCATTGGAAATCCTTATTGGTCAGGCTCAGAATTGGAGATCAAGACAGTGCATTCCTAGCGCCAACTGTACGCAGTTGCCTGATGCCAGTCGCTGGCCCATGAATCCGGCGCGCAGTCCGTATGCAAGAGGCAGCCCTCATCAATACAGGGATACAGCTGGGCATAGTTCATAACACTGCCTTGATTGACCCGCCGATTAATATCCGCGGGCTCCAGATCTTCCAGTTGATCCTTGCCCAGGATGCTGAGCAGTTCCGTCAGGGTTTCCATGGATGAGTGATGGTAGTTCGCAACCCGCATGCCTTTGTCGGTGACCTCCAGTTGTTTGTAGCGGGCGGGGTTCTGGGTGGTGATACCGGTAGGACATTTGTCAGTATTGCAGCTGCGGGACTGGATGCAGCCCAGTGCCAGCATCATGCCGCGGGCTGAATTCACGGTGTCGGCCCCGAGAACCATCATTCGCAAGATATGAAACGCAGAGAAGGCCTTGCCGGAGGCAATAATTCTGATCTTGTCGCGAACACCGATGCCTCGTAGGGCATTGTGCACAAAATGCAGGCCATCGCGCAGCGGCATGCCCACCGAGTTAGTCAACTCAACCGGCGCGGCGCCGGTGCCGCCTTCACCGCCGTCCACGGTAATGAAATCCGGCCGCAGGCCGGTTTTCAGCATGGCCTTGCAAATGCCAAGGAACTCCCGCCGGTTACCGGGGCACAACTTGAATCCAACCGGCTTGCCGCCCGAAAGTTCCCGAAGCTGGGTGACAAATTGCAGCAATTCCACGGGACTGGAGAAAGCCGAGTGCCCGGGTGGTGACAATACGTCCTCCCCTATGGGCACCATACGAATACGGGCAATTTCTTCGGTAACTTTGGCGGCTGGCAGCACGCCGCCATGCCCGGGTTTGGCGCCCTGGGACAGCTTGATCTCGATCATCTTGACCACATCCTGTGTCGCCTGCTCTGTAAACAGGTCCGGATCGAATACCCCGTCCGGCGTGCGGCAACCAAAATAACCGGTTCCGATTTGCCAGATCAGGTCACCACCGTACTCAAGGTGCCACTCGCTGATCCCACCTTCGCCGGTGTTGTGGGCAAAATTTCCGAGTTTCGCGCCCCGGTTGAGTGCCATCACGGCATTGCGGCTCAGGGCGCCGTAACTCATGGCGGAGATGTTCAACGGGGAGGCGTCGTAGGGTTTGACGCAGTCAGGCCTGCCAAACTGAATCCGAAGATTAGTCGGAATGCATTCTCTGGGTGCCAGGGAATGGTTTACCCATTCGTAACCATCGCGGTAAACATCGAAGATGGTGCCAAAGGCGCGGGTATCATTGTCTTTTTTGGCGCGCTGATAAATCAGGCTGCGGAATTCCCGACTGACCGGAGCGCCATCGAGATCGGACTCTACAAAGTACTGCTGCAGCTCCCGCCGAACTGACTCGAACAGGTAACGGAAATGGCCAACAATCGGATAGATCTTGAGTAGAGTGTGTTTGTTCTGGATAAGGTCATGAATACCCAGAACAATCAACGGCCCGATGATCAACCAGACCCAGTTCACTCCCGGCCATACAATACCGGCGAGGAGCAATACAGCGCTTAGCACCAGACCTGAAAGAATAAAAATGTGGCGGAAGACCATGAGGCAAACCCTGTTTTCTAATGATGAAGTTTTGTTGTTGATCAGTAATAAACGACACGCTGTGAGCCTGATTGTTACAGTGAATGTTCCCCGCCGTTGCCATGCTCGCATTCCCGATCGCCAAGAGAGAAGGCAAAGTTATTGTAACGGATCCGGTAAAAGCGGGCGTGTTGATGGAGTGCGTCGCAGAGACGCACGGAAGCCTCGGCCTACTCCAGGTTCGGTTGCTATGTTATGCCCAGCATGAAGGCACCCGGATGACCCGATGTTTAAAGCGAGGATGAACAGTTTCAGAACTTGATGTTAATAAAATTACTTTGTGCTCTTTTCATCAGCTCGCGCTCGGTCATTGCTCCGGATCTGATTGTCTCCTCCCATCGCTTGCGTCCATTGTGTTCTGCAGAACGATGGAATAACAGGAGCTGGCCATCCACGATCTTGAAGTTGGTGGGATCAATGGGTTCGCTGCGGCCCATGGCAAGGTTATAAGGGCAGTGATTTGGAAAAGCCGGTGCGAAATTCGCGGGCGCAGCGTCAAACATCTGCTTTTGGTTCTCATCGGTAAACCAGTAGGTCGTTCCTTTGTAATTACTGTGGAACTGAGCAGAGCCCTTTTCCGGTACTCCCTGCTTAAAGTACGAAACCGGGCTGTATCCGCCGAGGGCTGCAAGCGGACTTGCAGGGTACTGGTTGTCTGCCATGACCGGCAATGCCGTAAAGCTGACCATGAGGGCCAGCAACAGTGCCTTGAGAACTGGTTGAAGGTTATTGGACATAGAGTGTCGCCGCTTTAGTTGAATAACGTGAGGGGTCGCTGTCCCTTTGAGACTGACTAGACAGAACCGTCGTTGTTACACAAAGCGGGGAAAAAGACCGTAGATGACCGCAATTTGCCATCAAGCGAAGATCCGAAGGACAGCTTTGGCTCGCTCATGGCGGAGTACCGATTTTAGAACCATCCGATGCGTTGGATTCCGGCTTCATGTCAACGAGAAACTTTTGGAACGGTTCTGATTGCTGCAGAAGCTCCCCGCCAAGCCTGATCAGAGCGTCGACCTCATCAGCTGCCAGCGCCGCCGTGGGGAGCCTGTGATACTTCTCTCGCCTGGCAGGATCCTCAATCTGGTTGAATGTCAGGGTTGTAAAGTAGACATTAACAGGAGGCTTTTCGGGCGGACGGCGGCGGTTGAGGCTTTCACCCCAGGCCAGAAATTCCCGACGGGCCTGGGCGATATTTTCAGTGGTTAATGTATTGAACGTCGCATCAAAGGAGGCCTGGAGGGTATCGAATGTTCCTGGTTCCCTACCCGACACCGCCCAGGAATATGGTGGATAAACCTGAGCATTAACGAGAATGACGAGAACTTTTTCGACCTTCTCGAGGGCCGTTTCTGTAAAGGCACCGGCCATGCGTTTGACATCGCCACGATGGGCGATCGGGCTCATCATGGAGCCCCGTACGCCGATATTGTCGGTGATGCCACCGTCCGCCAGATTGAGATACGGCATATCCCCCTGCTCAATGTAACGGGATAGCCCCTGTGCTACAGCAAACTCTCTGGACAGCAAGTCACGGGTTTCCAGAGCATGACTGATCCAGGGTTTGTGTCTCGCCCCGCAGCCTGGGTGATTGCGGAGCCTAACGGCAGCGAACGCGGGTGGCACCGTAGAGGAGGCCATGACGGCACTGGCAACGGGGTAGCTGTTCAAATCCGAACAGAGCAAGTCAAACTGTGGCTGAATAAAACTGAAGGTCAGGGAATTGTTCAGATCGGTGGCATTGATAATGACGAAAGGACGCGGCCCAAGGGACAGCTCCGCAAAGGTTTTTCCATCGAAAATCCTGTCGTTCAAGAACTCCGCCATCAGATCCGAGCGGTTAAAGTCGGGGGAGGCAAGCCTGGCCATGTTGAAGGGGTTGGCCAGCATCCAGCCATAGGTGCGCGGCCAGTTGCGACGCAGAAAACGTTCCTCGAAGTCTTCGAACAGTCGATCCCCGAACAGACCATAATAGGCAGCGGTATAGCTGCCACCGGAAACTGCGGAAATCACATCGACCTGATCCAGCAACCGGGTAAGCTGGTCATCGATTACGAGGCGCTCATTGCGAAGGGCATCCAGAACGCCATAGGACAACGCCGCTGCCCGGGTGCCACCTCCGGAAAAGGCAAGCACAACAAATAGCCGGTCGTCATTCTCGGGCAGTCGTGATTCGAAGTCGTATCGCGACTGGGAGGACCTCTCGCTTAAATTGGCATTGAGTACGCCCGTCGAACAGCCGGTTACCAGAAAAGCCAGCACTAGAGCACCGGCAAGCCTTGCTGAATTGAGTTTGGCGCGGTGATGATGATGTAAGCGATTCATTTCTTAGCCTTCGGTGTAACAATCAGGGCCGTTTGTTGGTCAGTTGAAAACAAACATTTTTTAAACTGCAACGTCAATCCGGCATTTGCGAGGCCAGGGCGTGGGCCAGTCGCTGCAGTTTATCCGTTCGGTCAAGGCCGTCCAGTAACCGCTGCGGAATACCGAGGCCCACCAGCGCTCCGGTCAGCATGGCGCGGGACTGATTCTGGCCGCCGCCATTGATGGCGTTAAGTACCGCATTTTCGAAATCATCACGGAACCACGCAGCCAGGTAATAAGCGGCGGGTAACTGATGGTAGAAGGCGCAAGGCATGCCGTAGAGATGGGAGACCTTCCAGGCGGGTTCGATACGAACGTTCGGGTCCCATGCCATGGCTGCGATATCGGAAGCAGCGTGCAGGGCATCCCTGACAATGTGGCGCCTGGCCCTAAGTGGCAACTGCGGGTGATCCGGGGCCGGTTTCCGGGTGGCGACCGGCTCAAAGGACAAGGCACCCTCGGCTATCCACTTCATAGGCTGTTCTGAAATACGCTCGTCCAGTGTATCCCCTCGAATCAGTCGGGCCAGAATACAGCCATAGGCAACGCCCATGGACAGCATGGCTTCGCTGCTCTGGTCAGCGCCGTATTATCGGCAATCGCCTGGGACATCAGGGCGGGCTCGACAGCATGGCGCACGGCAATGGCGAGGGTTCGTTCCATGGCCTCAGTGGTGTCTGCTGCGCTGCCAATGTCATGGCAGGGGCGCTTTTGAAAGACCCGCCGACGCCAGGCGTGGCGAATGGATTCACTGGTGTAGTTGCCGGGGCCGCTTTTGGGCTGGCCATCCAGCAACGGGAAAAGCTCATAATCCAGGCGATGGCAGAAATCGGCCTCACGGTAGCCATTACATTCCACCAGTGAGTGCAGCATCAGTTCCAGAATAAAACCGGCCTGGGCACTCTGCCCGGCCTTCAGGCCGTGGTGATAACGCCCCGGTTTCGGTGTGGTGTAGTCGTTAATCCAGTCACCGTAGGTTTGATGCAGGTCCTTCAGGTCGTAATACCAGTGTGGGCCAACGCCCAGAGCTTCGCCCACGAATGCGCCCATGATGGCGCCGATAGCGTGATCCCTGGGCGTTTTGGTCACGACATACCCCCGGTGTTAGTTTTCATCGTCAATCCCTTCGGCTCTTTTCATCTCATTGTCACCACAATGAACGGCTGAAAGGCGCCAACAGTCCCCTTCAGCCTGTATGATCTCTCCATCATTTGGCAACGAGCGCTCCTTTCATCCCGGCTTGCTTATGCCCGGTTACATTACAGAAAAATTCCAGTTCCCCGCTTTCGGGGGCTGTCACAATAATGGTATCCGAGTTACCGGTCTGCAGGGTTTCGGTCTTTCCTCCTTTGCCCTTGGTATGCAGATTGTGGCTGAGGTTACCCTTGTTAACGAGCTTGATCTTAACCTGGGAGCCGGGCGCCACCTCGATCTTTGACGGTTCAAAGGCGAACTCTTTCGCCACCACTTCCACGGTCCTGAGATCGCCCTGCCTTTGTTGGTCAGCGGAGACTGCGCCTGTGCTCATGGCCAGCACAAAAAATATCAATATTGAAGCAGACGGAAGCATTCTGAAGCGTTTCATAAGCCTCACCTTGAGTAATGGAAATTTGGCGACGGAACCAGGCCGGTGCCCGGTTCCGCCGTTTGATGCCTGAACGTTCCCGGGATCAGAGAACCTCTACCTGATCCTGCTCGAACATGATGTGAAGGAATGGCTGCTTTTTGCCATTTGGCAGCTCGAAGGCGGTGGGAACAGGGGAAAACACAGGGCCCTTTTTCGTGCCTTTGATAGGCGGCATCATCAGATGTGTGTGATGCTCCTGACCACTGATATGGCGCTCCTCGGGAGCAAGTGGCAGGTCCTTCGTGTGTACGAGTTCATAGTCCTTGTTCCGCACCACTTCGGAGGTCATCAGGTGCATCACCCGGTGATCGTCCACCAGTTCGCCGTTGATATACAGATCGCCAACACCCCACAGAGCAGCGATTGTATCCACCTTCGGCATCAGCGGGCTACCGGTCCCGGTGGCACCGTGGTGAACCGAATCCAGCATGACACCACCCTCGGTTTCATAACCGGGAAACGGCGGCTTCACTACATGGTCCAGGACCACACGGTACTGGTTACCCTGTGGGTCAGAAAATTCTGCCGAAAATTCGGCGGTATCCGGTGTTTGTCCCGGTTTGCCCGGAGGGTCTGTTTTCACCCTATCGGTGAAAGTGGCTGCGAAATTGCCCTGTATAATCCGCGCTTTGTTGGAGAATGGAGTGGGCTGGGCAAATACGTAATCGCCGTTGGGCATAACCTTACGCCCCTGCTCGGGGGCAGCCACCATGATAGGAACCTGCTTCAAAAGCTCCGGAACCGTGTCGGGGCCTTTGCTCGCCTTAGCCGCTCTGATTTTCGGTTCAAGCAGCATTTTCGGGTTGTCCGGCGTGCCGAATGTTTCCGGATCCAGCTTGCGAGGACCGGGGAGCACCCAATAAGTTACCTTGCCCTCTTCCTGCGTTACTCGCTTTTCGCCAAGGGGCTGGGATGCGCTCTCGCTGGAGGCGCCGGAGTACGCACAACCCGCCAGAAGCATAGACGCCGTCACCGCCGCTAGCGGCAAAGTAATGAAATCGGGTTTCATGCTCAACTTTTTTATGGATTTGCTCGTGAGAAACATAATCGAATTTCCTCAATTCATTGCATTGGAGTATGTAGTCGCACTGCTGCATTCTGCGGCCCGAGTCCTCTCCTGCCTGAAGCAGAAGCTACCTTACTGACACAGAATGCTGGCAAGTGTTACAGGCTATCTTCAACTCACTGAAAAATTTTGAAAAACGCTGCTCAACTAATCCCGCCTGGCGATTATGGCCGAGACGAAAAATATGATGAGGAAAACCGGGCGCATCCCAAACACGAATACGCTGAATCTGGAGGGCATTGGCGTCGATACCCGGGGTGGCACTATATTTGGTGGACGATCACCTGCAAACCACAGTGCCATGCCGGCGGTGGGCTTTACCGACGCCCAGGTGGCTACTGTCTGCCCGGCTTTCAGGCCGTGGTGAAAATGCCCAGGGCTTCTCCCACGAACGCGCCCATGGCGCGATCCTGATGTGTTGCGCTCATTTCTATACTTCCTCGGTCGGGGCGTCGAGATTGCCTTGCAATGAGTGAATGATTGGGCATCGCTTTGGGTCTTCACTGCACCGGCAACGTTCCACCAGATTGTCCAGAGTGGATTCCATCTGTCGTAAGCCGGCGATCTTGCGTCGCAAATCATCCAGTTTGCGCTCAGCCAAGGCTCGAGTCTCATCACAATGGGCGCCGTCTTCCAGCTTAAGCAGCCCTCCGATTTCATCCAGACTGAATCCCAGCCATTGGGCGGTGCGGATGAAATGAAGGCGCGCGAGGGCCTGTCCGTCGTAATAACGAATGCTGCCATAGGGCTTTTCGGGCTCCGTCATCAACCCCCTGCGCTGGTAATAACGGATGGTTTCCACCCCCATACCGGAGGCCTTGGCCAGTACACCGATAGTCATTGAGCATTGTTTTTCCTGATTAGCAATGATCGTCAGCCCAGCTTTCCTTTATGGCGGCGAGCGCTATACTGTACATACGTATAGCTTCCAGATGGAGAATGACGCCATGGCCATGAACCCCATCCAGTTCCAGCCCGGCCTGTCGATGCCCGAGTTTTTCGAACGCTATGGGACCGAAGCGCAGTGTGCGGCGGCGTTAGAGCAGACGCGCTGGCCGAACGGCTTTCGCTGCCCTCGCTGCGAGAGCACGACCTATTCTCGGGTGAACAGGCGTCACCATACGCTGTTCCAGTGCCGCGCCTGTCGCCACCAGACCTCGCTGATCGCCGGTACCCTGATGCAGGGCACCAAGCTGCCGTTGGCCACCTGGTTCCTGGCGATCCACCTCATCAGCCAGGCCAAGACCGGGCTGTCGTCGCTGGCCCTCAAGCGTGACCTCGGGGTGAGCTACCCGACGGCCTGGCTCATCCACCACAAGGTGATGGAGGCGATGGTGGAGCGCGAGGCGCGCTACGTCCTCGACGGTCAAGTGCAAATCGACGATGCCTACCTGGGCGGCGAGCGCAGCGGCGGCAAGGCCGGACGCGGATCGGAGAACAAGGTACCGTTCGTGGCCGCCGTCTCGCTCAACGAGGCGG
>NZ_KB889934.1 GCF_000372805.1 Marinobacter gelidimuriae
ACTCGTGCGCAGAGGCTCCAATCCCCTCAATGACGCGTTGGCTGCCCACGTGAAAAGTGCCTTTCAGAGCTTGCAATGATTTCGCCGGGTCAATAATCAAACGTTAACTAACACTCAACCGAGTAGAAAGTTTCCGCTCTTGCCGGCACCTGCCACGACAATAGCCAGGTCGTAACCCGCTGGGTTGTCCGCGCGATGCTGATTCAGTAACTGAGCAGACTCATCATCCAAACGGCGCCCCAGGTCTGGACGTTGCAGGTAGCTGTGGCGGTCACTGGCGGCGCTGTGTAGCAACAGACTGTCGCGCCCGTGCTCGGCAAGTTGAGCGCTAAGCCCAACGTGATCGAAGGGCAGGCGCACAGCATCACGGGCCTGAGCATGGGCGTCGTGGAAGGAAGTGGCCTAGTAGTTGAGCATGATGTCATCAGAGCGGGGGGAATGCCCATGATGAAGTTGATTCCTGCTACGCCTAACAGAGTCAGCAGGGTGTCCATGTCATCCTGATCGGCCTTATCACAGCTCGCAACGTCAGCCAGCAATTGTTCGGTAGCAGGGTTGATCGAAGGAAAAGTCTCACCAGAGGAAGCTGGCTGAAAACGTCCACCAATATAGGCCAGATTCCGGAGTACTATTGTCTTACTGAGTGCCTGCCACTCGGCTTTCGTCTTCATAAACAGCTTCCTTCGCGGATTAATCAATTTTCCAGATTAAATACCTATCCGCTGCAACTCTATATACCTCAAGGGGTATAATATCCGTTGTCATTCCTCAGCTCGAAACATCAAATTCGCGGTTATCGGCAAGGCGGTGGCGATGAATGACAAGCCAGAAGAAAACTAATGGGCTATCAACCCATTATTGTTAATTCAATACAACCACATGCTGCGCTCACCTAATTCATTGATGTCCGGATTCTGGACACTCATTACCTAACAGTTGCGAACCAGGATCCATCAAACGTCTTGGCACCCTTGTGCGAGCACAGATTGGTAGGAACGTTCTTTTGGTGACCGATGCGGGCCTGATCAAAGCGGGCTTGCTGGGCGCCGCAACAGACTCTCTGACTCAGGCTGGCGTGAGCTATCGCGTATTTGCTGCCCCCCCCCCCCCGTTGCCGTGGTGGAGGCCGCCCTTGCGGAAGCCCGAGCGGCAAACATCGACGGCGTTATCGGTTTCGGCGGAGGCTCCTCAATGGACGTCGCCAAACTGATTGCGCTATTAATTGGAGGCGGCGAAAACCTAGAAGACGTCTACGGCGTTGGACAGGCCAAAGGCCAGAGACTCCCGCTGATCCAGATCCCCACCACTGCGGGCACGGGCTCTGAGGTAACGCCCATTTCAATCATCACCGTCGGTGAAACGGAGAAAAAAGGTGTGGTGGCGCCTCAACTGCTGCCAGACATTGCCCTACTGGATGCCGAGCTTACTCTTGGGCTGCCAGCTCCTGTAACGGCAGCAACGGGTATCGATGCTATGGTTCACGCCATTGAGAGCTATACCTCCGCATCAGCGAACAACAACCCCGTGTCGCGTGCTTTAGCTCGTGAAGCCCTTCGATTGCTCGGCGCTAATATAGAAACAGCGGTAAAAGAAGGCAGCAACGTTCAGGCGCGTTCAGGCATGCTCCTGGGTGCCATGTTAGCCGGACAAGCCTTTGCAAACTCGCCGGTGGCAGCAGTGCACGCTTTGGCATACCCCATTGGTGGCATTTTTCATGTACCGCACGGGCTTTCCAACGCCTTAGTATTGCCCCATGTCATGCGTTTTAACGCAAGCGTGTGCGCCGATGCCTATGCCACCCTAGCTCCAGATGTTTTTCCAGACTTGGCCTCCGTTCAGAAAGAGCAGCGGGTCGACGAGTTCATCAATCGTCTTGAAGCACTGAGTGCTGATCTAGGACTTGAGCAAACCTTGCGTGAAGTCGGTATTGGTGAGTCCGACCTGTCAGTCATGGCAGTCGATGCCATGAAACAATCCCGCCTACTGGTAAACAATCCGAGAGAAGTATCGGAAGCCGACGCACTGGCTATCTACAAAGCCGCATTCTGAAACAGCCGCCCGACATTCGGGCGTCTAACCGTTGCCAAACTGCGGCAGCGCCTATTTTGATTGATGTTAGTGGCTTGAAAAGGTAGAAGAAAGGAGCGCTCATAAAAGTCACCAACGTACCGTAGATGATTCCATAGGCGGCAGTCTTTTCATACCAGTTCGCAAAAGCCCTGACGTCTAGACCAGGGTAGAGCAGTTGATATTTCTTTAGCTTCTGGAACCAAGGCATTGCGCAGGCCCAGGCAAATTTGCGCCTTCCGAAGGCAATGGCCACAGGTTCTAACCCTGTTGGGCGCGCCTTATGTTTCAAAGCTTTACGTGAAGGCGCGCTGCCTTTCTTATTGGCTTCACCCAAAATTTCAAACTGCTTTTTTGCAAGACTATATTTATACACCTTGTCGTAAACCTGGAAAATCGCCTACCGGGCACAGTAAGTCCAACCCCCACATCCAGAATCGGCAATCGGATTAACCGCCACCGAGGGTCAGACGACTTTCCCCGAAGCTGAGTACCAGAATAAGAAGCGCAAGACACGTTGCAAAACCTTTCTGGCACGGATGGACAAACTGTTCCCTTGGCAGCAGTTTGGGAAGGATGGCTTTAAATCAGGTTATAGAGAAACACGCCCGCAATACCCGCCGGCGTTACAAACTTCAGTATCACCATGAAAGCTTTGTAGCCACCGCCTTTCAGGCCGATATCTTCAGCCAGCCCCTCGCGACGGATGGCCCACCCTGCAAACAGGGCGATAGCAAGTCCGCCCAACGGCATCATGACGTTAGAGACCAGAAAATCGAGCAGGTCGAATACCGTTTTGCCTTCAAAAAACCGATAAATCCCAGCGGGTGCACATCGCCCCACAGGTTGAAGGACAACACGGTACCGATACCTATAAACCAGGCAGCGAAACCCCCGGCCAGAGCGCTTTTAACCCGATTTGCGCCCTTGTGCTCCTCAAGCCATTCGACGACAGGCTCCAGCATGGAGATGGCGGACGTTATGGCCGCCACCAGCAGCAATGCAAAGAACAGGGCGCCAAATAAGATCCCGCCGCCCATCTGGCCGAAGGCCAGTGGCAGGGTCACAAAAATCAGACCCGGCCCGGCGCCGGCTTCCAGTCCATTGGCAAAAACCAGCGGGAAGATTGCAAGCCCGGCAAGCAAGGCCACGCTAGTATCCAGCACCGCGATGGTCATGGCGGTTTTGGCAATATTGATGTTTTTTGGCAGGTAAGAACCGTAGGCCATCAGCACGCCTATACCGATACTGAGCGTAAAGGCAGCGTGACCAAGGGCGATTAAAACACCTTCCGTTGTCAGACGGCTGAAATCCGGCGAGAACATAAAGCTGACAGCACGGCCAAAGCTGCCGCTGCTCATGGCGTAAAACACCATCACGATAAGCATTAAAAACAAAAGCGGCATCAGCATGGTGACCGCTTTTTCAAGGCCCGAGCGTATGCCCCGGCCAACGATAAACACCACAATCGCCATGAAAACCGTGTGCCAGAGCAACAGTTCCCAGGGGTTCGCCAGCAGGTTATTGAACTGCCCACCTATGGCTTCTGCATCAGCGCCTACAAACGAGCCGAGCGCCGCTTTACCGATGTAAACCAGCGACCAACCACCGATCACCGCGTAAAAGGACAGCACCAGGAAGGACGCAACCACGCCGTTCCAGCCGATGATGCGCCAGCCTTTGGATGTACCCTCGGCTTTTGTCAGGGTGCGCATGGTTGCGACGGGGCTTTGACCGCCCCGGCGGCCAATCATGATCTCTGCGATGAGAACCGGCACACCAATAAGAAAAATACAGGCGAGATAAACCAGTACAAAGGCACCACCACCGTTTTCACCGGTGATGTATGGAAATTTCCAGATATTGCCAAGCCCAACGGCCGAGCCGGCTGCTTTCCAACATGTAGATGCCGTGCTCTTCCCGTAACTGGCGAACCTGTTCCGGTGTTATACCCAGGAACGAGAACATGCCGCGCTGCCGGGCAATAAAGCCAAAGTCACCCACCGGAGTCAGTGCGTCCGCAAAGGCGTGCCGCAGGCCAAGGATGCGGTCACACATACCGCTTAGTTCGCTCTGCCATCCGGCGCGCAAGGCGTCATCACCTAAAATGGTTTCAACGATGGCGGCGCCATGAGCCGGTGGCATGGAATAGTGGGAACGTACAACGCTCAACAGCTGGCTGGTGGCCGCCGTGTTAATCAAGCCGGTTGCAGAGATCAGCATCAGGGCACCGGTGCGTTCCCGATACAAGCCGAAGTTCTTGGAACAGGAAGCAGCAATCACCATTTCCGGTACCTGGCCCGCCAGATAACGCACGCCGGCTGCGTCTTCCTCAAGACCCTCACCCAGACCCTGGTAGGCCATATCCACAAAGGGCAGCAGCCGTGTAGCAGCACCACATCCCCTGCTCTGGCGCCTTCCAGCGTCTCGAGCATGGCGGGAAAATCGACCGCTAACGTCTCTCGATTGAGATACGGATATTCGCAAATGTTCAGGCCGGCGCCGCCCAGCAGCGGCATGTGGTTGGCCCAGGTGGGCGTGCTGACCCACACCGTTGTGTCCGGCTGACACAGCCGGAAAAACTCCGCTGCCATGCGTAGAGCACCGCAACCGCCCGGCGTCTGAATCACCGAGGTACGGCCATCACGAATCAGGCTGTTACCGTTCCCCAGGATAAGGCGCACCATGGCCGCGTTGAAACCAGCGGCTCCGGCCGGCCCGACATAGCTTTTGGTGGTTTCTTCCTCAAGCAGGCGCCGCTCGGCTTCGTGTACCGACCCCATGATGGGCGTATTGCCTGCGTCATCCTTGTAAACTCCGACACCCAGATCGACCTTGTCGGGCCGGGTATCGTCGCGAAACATCTGCATCAGTTGCAGGATCGGATCCTGAGGTAACTGCTTCAGCGACTCAAACATGATCTGCCTCCTTGTTGTCGGCCTGACTGGTTCGAATCAGTGTCGGGCGGCCTGTGTCGAGGGCTTTGATCAGCTGTGACTGTTTTTCCTGCACAGCTTCTGCGGCCTGTTCGCGCACCGGACCATAGCCCCGCACTTCACCGGCCAGTTCCGCCAGCTGAAGGAAAGTGTCGTAGTTGCTGGCCTCCAGCCCACTGACAATCCGCTCCACAAGCCGTTGGTAATCTTTCAGCTGCGCCCGATCCATCTTGCGGTCGGCGGAATAGCTGAACGGATCGATAGCCGTGCCGCGCAGCACCCGGAACTTCGCCAGCAGCTTGAACGCCTGGAACATCCAGGGGCCAAACTGACGTTTCTTCGGCCTGCCCTGGGCATCTGTGCCGCGGTTCATAATCGGCGGAGCCAGGTGGAAATGAACTTTAAAGTCACCCTCGAAGGTGTTGTTCACCTCCTTCATAAAGTCGGTTTCCGCAAACAGGCGGGCCACTTCGTATTCATCCTTGAAAGCCATAAACCGGTACAGCTGTTGGGCTACGGCACGGGTCAGCAACTGGTTCGTCTCGCCCAAGGTTTCCTCAGCTTTACGTACCTGCTTTACCATGTCCGTATAGCGATCAGCCCAGCGACGGTTCTGATAATTCACCAGATGCGTGTGGCGGATATCGATCAGCTCGTCCAGCCCCGGCTCTGGTTTCACTTCTTCTACCCGCGCCTCGCCGGTATTCAGCAGATCGGTGATGACTTTCACGTCCACAGCGGCCACTCGACCCCAGCCAAAGGCTTCCTTGTTGCGCTCAACCGCCACTCCATTCAGCTCAATGGCTTTCATCAGCGCAGCTTGTGACAGCGGCAACAAACCGCGCTGCCAGGCGAAGCCCAGCATCATCACGTTGGAAAACACCGTGTCGCCCAGCAGTTTCTCAGCAATACCATTGGCATCCAGCTGTGCAAAATTGTCATCGCCTACCGCGTTACGGATCAGATCCAGGCGCTTGTCTGCCTGCATGTCTGCATCCCGGAACAGCACATAGTCCGCTGTCGGCAGCTCGGCCTCGTTGGCCACCACACGGGTGTAATTGGACCTGAGAACGCTCAGCGCTTTCTGGGAGGAGGCAACCACCAGATCACAGGCAATCACGGCATCGGCCTGGCCGTTACTGATACGCACCTGGTGCAGTTTGTCCGGAGACGGTGCCATGCGGACATAGCTCAGTACCGTGCCGCCCTTCTGCGCGAAGCCGGTGAAGTCCAGCACCGAGGTACCCCGGCCTTCAAGATGAGCGGCCATAGTGATGAGCTGGCCCACGGTCACAACGCCCGTGCCACCCACACCACCCACCAACAAATCGTACGAGCCCGCAAGCTCCGGCAGAACCGGCTCCGGGATGTCCGTCAGTTTGCCGGTAAGCACAGAGCCGGTGTCCATACCGCGGGATTTGCGCAGCTGGCCACCCTCGATGGTCACAAAGCTTGGGCAAAAGCCGTTCACGCAGGAGAAATCCTTATTACAGGAAGACTGGTCAATCTTACGCTTGCGGCCCAGCTCGGTCTGGCGCGGCACCACGGAAAGGCAGTTCGACTGCACCGAACAGTCGCCACAACCTTCGCACACGTGATGGTTGATAAACGCCCGTTTGGCGGGATCCGGGTACAGGTTGCGCTTGCGCCGGCGACGCTTCTCAGCCGCACAGGTCTGGTCGTAAATCAGGATGGTACAGCCGGGAATATCCCGCAGCTCTCGTTGTACCTTATCCAGCTCTGTGCGGTCGTGAAAGGTTACGTCGTGCGGGAACAGTTGCTTGTGGCCATCATACTTTTCGGGCTCATCACTAAGCACCACAACCCGGCGCACGCCCTCAGCGGCAACCTGCTGCGCGATCATCGGTACGGTGATCTCGCCATCCACGGGTTGGCCGCCGGTCATGGCCACCGCGTCGTTGAACAGGATCTTGTAGGTAATGTTGATGCCGGCCGCCACCGCCTGGCGAATAGCCATGGATCCGGAATGAAAATACGTGCCCTCACCCAGGTTCTGGAATATATGGGGGTTGCCGATGTACCGGCTCTTGCCGACCCAATTAACCCCTTCGCCCCCCATCTGGGTCAGCGATTCCGTGTTACGGTCCATCCAGGTCGCCATAACATGGCAGCCGATACCGGCCTGTGCCTTACTGCCGTCCGGCACTTTGGTAGACGTATTATGGGGGCAGCCCGAACAGAAATACGGCAGGCGCTTTACGCCACCCGGATCCTGAGCGTTACTCATGCTGTTTATAGCCGCCAGACGCTCGCTGTAATCCTTGACGAAGAAGCGGCCAAGGCGGGCGGCCAGAAAACCGGCTACTAATTTGGGGCTCAGCTCACCGACATAAGGAATAAGTGGGCGGCCCAGCTCATCCTGTTTACCGGTAATCAGCACCTCGCCGGGGCGATCCGGTTCCGACATGGATTCCTTGATCTGGCTCTCGATAATGCCCCGCTTTTCCTCGATAACCAGCACTTCTTCTTTGCTGTGAACAAAGTTGAGAATACCGCGCCGCTCGATTGGCCACACAAGGCCCACTTTGTAGATATCCAGCCCCATCTCACGGGCCCGGTCTTCATCGATGCCCAGCAGATCAAGCGCTTCCAGCAGATCCAGGTGGCCTTTACCGGTGGTAACAATACCAAAGCGCGCCTGTGCGTTATCAAACAGGCAAAGGTCAATAGGGTTCGCTCGGGCAAACGCCTGAACGGCCGCAAGCTTGTGCTCAATTCGGGTTTCCAGTTGGGGCCCCGGCAGATCCGGCCAACGGTAATGCAGGCCGGTTTCAGGCGGGGTGAAATCATCCGGGGTTACAAACTCCGGCAACGGCGGCAGCTCCACCGACGCAGCACTTTCCACGGTTTCCGAAACCGCCTTGAAGCCCACCCAACAGCCACTGTAACGCGACAACGCAATGCCCCAAAGGCCAAACTCCAGATACTCGGCGATGTTGGCCGGGTTGATCGTGGGCATGAAGAAACTCATGAACGCTACATCAGACTGATGCGGCATGGAGGACGACACACAGCCGTGGTCATCGCCTGCAATCACCAGCACGCCGCCGTGGGGCGAGCTGCCGTAAGTGGTGCCGTGCTTTAACGCATCACCCGCGCGGTCAACTCCGGGCCCTTTGCCGTACCAGATCCCGAACACGCCATCCACCTGACGATCATCATCGGTCTCTACCTGCTGGGCACCCAGCATAATGGTCGCCGCAAGATCTTCGTTGATCGCAGGCACGAAATCGATGCGGTTTTCATCAAGATGTTTTTGAGCTTGCCAAAGGGCCATATCATAAGCCCCCAAAGGTGAGCCCCGGTAGCCACTTACCATGCCCGCTGTGTTGAGCCCCAGCTTGCGATCCAGCGCGGCCTGCATCAAAGGGATGCGAACCAGCGCCTGGGTCCCGGTCAGGAATACCCGGCCAGAGTCGCGCAGGTAGCGGTCTTCTAACGTGTAGTTGTCCAGCGGCGGGCTGCCGGTCTCGGCGCTGCGGTCTTGAGCGATATCGGGTTGAGAGATGTCAGTGGACATGGCGCCCTCCTCTTGTTGATTTTATGATCAGAATTCTAGAGGGAAGCTCGCAAAAGGTGCTTGCGTATTGGGCAGGAATTATCTTGGTTTGCGGAATATTCTTTGATAAAAGACAATAGAACCGAAGATTCTTTGATAAAACCCAGGTGTTACTAAATGAAACAGGTGGAACTGGATAAACTCGACCAGCACATCCTTGCGATACTGCAACAAGATGGACGAATCAGTAACCAGCAACTGGCGGAACAAATCGGGCTATCGCCGGCAGCCTGCTGGCGGCGGGTACGAACGCTTGAAGAAACAGGCATCATAACGGGATACAGCGCGCAGCTCGCCCCGGAGCGCATCGGCCAGGGTTTGTGTGTACTGGTCAACCTGTCACTTCAACGACACACCATAGACAGCACGGCGGAGATCGAGCAGCAGGTAAGCAGCTATCCGGAAGTGCTTCAGTGTTTCGCGGTTACCGGTAATACAGATTTTGTGCTGCGGGTAATCGTGCCGGATATGGCCAGCTATGACCGCTTCCTGAACGAAAAAATATTCACCTTGCAGGGTATTGCACAGGTTAACTCCAACTTTGCACTGCGTGAAATCAAAAATACCCAGACGATACCGTTAGGGAGTGCCTAAGAACCTTCCTGCCCCTCAACGTACTGATGAAAGGCAGTCCGGATACACGGCTACTGGCATTTCGATGGCCCTGCTGGACAGCCAGACCGACAGAGGGGCTTTAGCCTGCCTCAAGCGTACTGATAAACCCCACGCGGACGCTTACCAGCCTTCATAAAGCGCAGGCTCTCGTTGTCGTATTCGAGTCCTGAGGCTTGCCGGTGCTGCTCCAGAAAGGCCATGGCATCGGTCCGAAGCGGCAGCTTGAGTGCCACGTTGATTTCCCAGCGCTTATAACCCAGATCCGCCAGTGTGTCGTCTTTCTCGGCCAACAGCGTCAGCGCCATGCGCCGAAACTGTTGGCGCCGGGAATAGCTACCCACCAAGGTAGCGGTGTGCATTCTGATTGTCTGATCATTCTTATGGGAGCCTAGCATCGCTGTTCCTCCTTGTTTGAGTCTTTAACCCGCATGAATGGTTGAGGTCTGCAAACGCGCCTACCTCATTGCATTGAGCAAGTATAATGGCGGCTTCTCTGCATTCAATCAAACGAAAAGAATTCAACTCTGCCTTCAGATATACTTAAGTCAGATGCCAATGCTTTTTTTAGGAGATGTGATCAGGTGGCGAGGTTGTGCATGAGGAACCACTGGTTTGGGCAGGCAAGGAGGGTTCGTCTGCGTATCTGAACAGGCCCCTGCCGATTGCGGTGGCTCAC
>NZ_KB889935.1 GCF_000372805.1 Marinobacter gelidimuriae
TTTCGGGTTGTGGGCTTCGAGAAACGTCAGGTCGTTGATCTGGACATCCGCCGTTACGTTACCGAGTACCAGGCCGAGATCCTTCTGTCGCGTGCGCAGTTATCTGTCGACGGCGCGTAAGCAGAACGTGTCTGCCTCGAAAGCCCTGATGCATTTGTTCGAGGGGAGTGTGCCGCCGTTCATGGCGGTGGGTGCGGGTAATGATACGACCGTTTTAAATCAAACCAGCTGAATAGTTACCGATAATGTTACTAATTCCGCTTTTCTATTAATTCCGCTCTCAGTTAATTCCAGATGGCCTGATGCTCACCACGCTCATCAATTCGCCACCATCTTTCTTCAGTGGCGTCGTCGCCTTCGGCCCAATTGCCCGGGCTGCAACGTAGCTCGCCACCGATGGCGCACCAGGCACTGCGAGCGCAATCCAGATCGCTGTTCCAGGGCAGCGATGGCCCCTCAATCACCAGACACGTGAAGCGTTTGCCAAAAGCACCCGGGTAGAGCGACAACGACAACGGGTTGCCATTGTAACTGGCGTGACCTTTCACAAAGCCGGTTATGACCTCGTCATTCAGCGACACCTGGCCCAATTGATCAGACAGCCAGCGCGATACCGCTCCGGCTTCAAGGTCGCGTATATAAATTTCCAAATCCTGCACCCAAACAATCTCCCAACAATTTAAGAAGTGATGACAAGGGTTCAACACCTGCATCGCTGCGCCTAATGGTGAACAGTGTGAACGCCCGCTGAATTCGCTGCAAGCCAACATTTCAGCTCGGCCTGCAAATCGGCAACGCCCAGCTGGCGCAAGCTGCCGCGGGCATGACGCCGGTGCCACTCACCTTCTGCGACCTGCTGTTGCCGAACCAGCTTTTCCAGCGCCAGGTCCGGCTCGCCAACACTGCTCTGCCGCGCATGGGCCACCAGGCGCTGACACTCCAGAGTTTGGATTTGTGCCGCCAGAGCCGAAGCCTCGCTGCTGCCACGCAAGGCAAACAGATTCAAGCGTGCAGCTGCACGCTCCAACCACATCAGTAGCTTGCCCGGGCAGCACTCAAACCGGTGACGCTGTGCGACAGCGAAATCAATCGCCGCCGGCTCCAGCTCTATATTCCATTGGCGCTCTATCGCCGGCTGATGGGCCACCACAATAGCGTGGAGCTGGCCAGCTCCACAGGGCGGCAGCATCACGCTGGTCAGCGAGCGACCCAGGCACAGCTGTAGTTGATCAACATGCTGCACCGTGGCTTTCATGCGCTCATCAGCCAGCAGCAACATGGGCCCGCCCCAGGCAGCCAGCACATCGCCCACCGCACTGCCAGGCCGGCCCACCAGCCGCAAAAGATCCTGCGGCGCTAGGCCGTCCATCACCAACAGAGGCCAGCCTCCAGAGTGTTGAAGCGAGCACAGCCTGTGCCGGGCGCCTTCGGCAACCTTCAGCACGTCTGACTCGCAGCGCAAATTCAGTCGCTTGTAATCGATACCCAGCAATGGCAATACACTTTCCAGCCAGCGGGTTTTACCACCGCCCCGAGGGCCTTTCACCCACAACAATGTTGCAGGGTTTGTGCTGAGTTCTACCGCTACGGTATGGGCAAGCTCAATCCAGTCCACCTGCGCCATCATCATGGGCACACCGGCAGCGTTAGACGCTGCCTTCATCGTCAGCTCGTCAACGCTGGCTGGCCAGGCCGACACCCGCTCCAACACCGCAACGTAAGCTTTTTCCTGCAAGCGTTCTGTTTTGTGAGTAAGGGTTTGCAGCAGCACCGGCCAGTCTAGCCAGGGCGCGTCGTTCAACTCGCGCGCTCTGGCAAACCAGTGCACCAATTGGCTAGACAGCAATCCTTCCGCAGACACCCCGGTAACAATCGGCTGTTCGCACTGCACCGTGCGCGTCAACTCGTCGAGGTCGATACTGCAGGTTGTCAAGAAATGGCTGAGGGTGTGGCAACTGTCTAGCAGAGCCAGCAAAAAATCTTCAACGGTAATCGCCGCTCCGCCGCGCTGTAATACCAGCGCGCGAGCATTCGCCAGCGCATTCTGGCATTGCGGTGCCAGGCATCCTTGCCAATCTTCCATTCTTACTCTCCTTGTATACCAAGCGCAGGATTCCTTTCCCACGCTGATTATTGTACCCCTTACCAGCTGCCGCTGTTTTCCATACTGGCCCAGGGTTCACGGGGTGCAAGCGCCTCACCCTTCTGCAGCAGCTCAATAGAAATACCGTCGGGCGAGCGCACGAACGCCATATAGCCGTCCCGGGGCGGGCGGTTAATGGTTACACCGTTGGCTTGCAGGTGCTCGCACAATTGGTAAATGTCATTCACTCGATAGGCCAGGTGACCGAAGTTTCGGCCGCCGCTGTACTCTTCCGGGTCCCAATTATAGGTCAGCTCCAGCGACGGTGCGCGATCGGCTTTCACTCGCCCTTCGTCGTCTGGCGCAGCCAGAAACACCAGGGTGAAACGGCCTTTTTCGCTGTCTTTTCGGCTGACCTCTTTCATTCCCAGCAAGTCACAGAAAAAACGCAGGGTGTCATCCAGATTACTCACCCGGATCATGGTGTGAAGATATTGCATAGTGCCTCCTGAGCGTTACGCTTTGAATCGGGTTAGCTGAACCGTGTTATACGTTCCGGCCGAATTTCTGTTTTTCTGCTGTTACCATTATTTGCAACAGTTTACGGTATTCTATGGGGATGAGCACAAACACCTCGTTTTCATTAAGCAATCCTGCCATTCGGCACCTGGCCTGGCTGTGCAGCTCGCCACAGCTGCTGCAGTGCTCGCTCAGCTTCACGCCGCAGTATTATTTGCCAAACGATTATTTTGCCACCCTGCTGAGCTGGGATGCACACCCTCAGAACGCACCGCCTCTGCTGCGAGAGCCGCCGCAGAAGCGCTTGGGCCACTATGTAGAACGTTTGTATCGGGTGCTGCTGGAAAGCCTATTAGGCTGGGACATTCTGCTGCAGAATCAGCAGATTCACAGCAACGGACGCACCATCGGCGAGCTGGACTTTGTGGTGTATAACCGCCACGAACAGCGGGTGGAACACCACGAAATTGCTATAAAATTTTACCTGGGCCACACACAATGGTTTGGCCCTAACGCCCACGACCGTCTCGACCTGAAAACCAGCAGTCTGCTAGACCAGCAAAGCCAGCGCAGCCAAACGCCAGAGGCCCGCGAATTGCTCGCCGGCCACGGCATCAGCGTGCCCTTGATTGCGCGAATTTTCATGCCCGGGTATCTGTTCTATCCCCCGGCAAAAGTGCCCGCCTACGTTCCTGCTGACCACCTACGGGGCAACTGGGTGTATGCGCACCAATTACATCCCGAAGATTGTGCCACCTGGGTGGTGCTGCGCAAGCCCCATTGGATCGGGCCCTGGCAGCAGAGCCACCCGCCCTGCCCGCAGCAGGCAGCGCAAATTCTGGAGCAAATTCAGCAAGACCAGTCACCACGCCTGTTCGCACAACTGAAACACCATGCCGCCAGCGGCCAATGGTGCGAAGTACAGCGGTGGTTTGTAATGCCACAGAATTGGCCGGGGACTTAGCGCTACTCCCTACTAAACTCGCGATTAGATAACCAGACACTCTGATACAGCTTCAGTGTGATACTGCCCGACAGGTTCTCTATGGCCATACCCGAGATCAAGTCAAACCAATGATCCGCGCCAATCAGGTTGATATCACTCAGCGCCACCTGCTGTATTTCGTCGCTGATATTGTGGATGCAGAAAATAGACTGATCCCGCCGCATGCTTTGGCGCCAGAAACCGAACAGCTTTAGTCCCAGGTGCAAGGTGAACTGGGCAATGTTCACTTCGTAGGGCTGATCCCGGCCGTCAGGCGTGCGCCGGTAGGACACCTTCCCGCCGAACGAGTCCATGGTGTTGGTCAGCCGTTGCCTTTCCTTCTCGCTCAGCAAGGCGTACCGGCTTTCAGAAGTCGCATTCAGCATATACACAGAGCCTGTGCAAGCCCCATCTGCCCTGGCTGAATTCGCCATGCGGCAACCGATACCCGGTAGGGCGCTTTGCCTTCCGGGGGTTCCAGCAGGCTGTCCGCAAATAAACCGTGGCAGTTCAATTGCAACCTAGTGGGTTCTTTGTCTTCCCCTGTAACTTTATCAAGGGTGACACTGTCGCCAAACCGCCACTACCAACCATACCCAGAAAGGCCCCGGTCTGGGCTTCTGAGTTGCCAGTTCTGACCGCTTCCAACCAGTTCTCCCGGTGCTTGTAGGCGCTGATTCCGGCGCTGACCGCGCCAGCCAGATAGGCCGGACCACCAAGCCATACATGCAGTTTTCCCATTCGTATATGCACACTAGTCACTGCAATACGCTGCCAGGCACTGGCCAGGGCTTGAGCCCTGGCACCATAGGCGGTATCCATGATTCCCTGAGCAGCCAAAAACCTGCCGCTGAGGTGGCCCAAAAACTTTCACCCAAGCCCATCCCCCATCAGGTTCACTCGGGGAGCCGAGGTCAAACCCTGCCGAAAATGCCCCACGAACTTCCCCAATTCCTGCTGATCCAATGCCGGCAAAACCAACGTCAGGCCGGCACGACCGGTAGCGGCTGTTTCCAGTTTCAGGCCGGTGTCGATTTCCTCAACCGGACTGAGGGCCCCCGCTACATGTTTACCGACTTCACGGTGCTTTTCACGGGCCGCCTTGAATTCAGCCACCAGTCTCTGGGCTTTTTCGGAGCGATGGCCGTGGGTTGATTTAGCAACGTCATGGTCGTTCTGAAGCTGTTTCATCTGTTGATCTAGCTGCATCATATTTCTGAGGTTGTTCCGGTTGGCTGTAGCCCGGTCTGCCGCAGACACCAGCAAATAGCCGTGCTCTTGCATAGGCCCTTGCTCCAGGAATCCCCGCAGTACCGGGTCTTCCGGCCCGCTTAACCACACAAGCCAGGGAGACAGATCCGAAATTACCTCCCAGCGAGTAGCGACGTATAAACATTCGGCACTGATCGGCTGGTCGCCGGCCCATTGGTAAATTTGTTTGCCGAGCTGTGGAATAGCGACACCATCCAAAATAAGTCCGACAGCGGAAGGGTCAGGCCAGGGTGAATGGTCAAAAGGAGAATGAGAAAGTGGACAACAACTCTGGTTCATGAGCTCTGCTCCTCACACAGACTGGCGCTTTTCGCCGCCAACTGTGATGTGGTCGTTATCGACGGTCAGGTGGCTGTCGTTATTGATGACTTCGGTGCGGTTATTTTCCGTGAGCAGATCCAGGTCTTTTTGGGCGTGGATATAAACCTGTTCTTCTTCCGTTTCATCTTCAAAGCGCAGTTCGTTGCTGCCTCCGCCCTTGTGGGTCCGGGTTTTTAGAGTGGTGCGGGTTTTGTGTTTCGGCAACGCGTAAGGCGGCGTGTTGGTTGCGTGGTAAGTGCGCCCGGTGATAATGGGCTGATCCGGGTCGCCGTCCAGAAAGGAGACGATGACTTCGTTTCCGATTCTCGGTACAGCCATAAAGCCGTACTGGCCACCTGCCCAGCCCTGGCTGACCCGAAGCCAGGCGCTGCTGTGTTCACTATTCTTGCTGCTTTCTGCCTCTTCACGCCGCTGGCGCTGATCCCATGGGAAGCGTACCTTTACCCGGCCAAATTCATCACAGTGAATTTCCTCACCTTCCGGGCCGGTGACTATAGCAATCTGCGGGCCGTCCATGCGCAGGCGCTTTGCTCGTGAATTTGCGCGTAGGCAGGGTTCTTGAAGGTGTAATCTTTCATAGCCACGGAGGCGACGCGAACGCGCTCCTCAAAGCGGAAGCGGAACACGGCAGGCTGCTTGGTGCTTCCCCCCGCTTTGCCGTTATATTCGACGGCTTCCAGCCGGGGCGCATCACCGTGATGATCGGCAATGACTAGGCCGGGCTGTTCGTTTAAGATCAAACATCGAATTCACAACGTCCCGCTCTTCCAGCAGCGTGCGCACGCTCGTATCTGTGGTCTGAGTCTGGAATATGCGACTATTGTGCATCAGCCCTAAGCGCCACAAAGGCGGCTGAATGATCAATTCGTAGCGGGTACGGCGGTGGCCGCTGCCTCCCCGAGCAAACTCGTTGACCACACCAGTGAAGCGGCGCACCGTCTTGCCAGACCACCAAAACTACCGATTGCTCCAGAACACTGAAGGCATCAACATCTGCGTTGGTGCTGGCCAGCTCAAGGCGGCCGTGAACCAGTTCACACAGCCGCTCTGTCAGCGTGAAGCCGACAACGGAAAATAGATCAGAGGGGAGTTCGCCAACATGGGCGGTAAACTGCAGTCCGTTTGCCTGGGGCATATCTTCGATCCCTGAAGATTGGTGTCTTTTCGTGCTCATCCTGAGCCGGTTCAAGATTATAACCTTCAGATTCCGGAATGTAACCCCGCCGAATCACTGCGTCTGATGAATGGTTTAAGCGCACTGGCAGACGCGTTAAGATTTCTGTCGTTGATACAGTGGTTAATAGGAAATTTAGCAGAGTTTATGCCACACGGGAGTAGAGGTTTTTATGAGTAGCAACGGTTTTCGCGTAGAACATCGCTACCTGGAACTCCCGGAGAGCTTCTTCACCCACGTGCAACCCAGCCCGCTTAAAGAAGCAAAAATGGTGTGTTTTAACCACGACTTGGCGCGAGAACTGGGCTTTCACAGTGACAACCCTGCCCAGTGGGAAAAAGTCGGCGGTGGTTCGGAGCTGCTGGAAGGCATGGAACCGGTCGCCATGAAGTACACCGGCCACCAATTCGGCAAGTACAACCCGGACCTGGGCGACGGCCGCGGGCTATTGCTGTGGGAAACCGTCGCGCCAAACGGTCAGCGCTGGGACTGGCACCTGAAAGGTGCGGGCATGACGCCCTACTCCCGCTTTGGCGATGGCCGCGCGGTGCTGCGCTCTACCATTCGCGAGTACCTGTGCAGCGAAGCCATGCACGGGCTGGGCATTCCCACCACCCGCGCCCTGTTCATGGTGAAAGCCAAAGACCCGATACGCCGCGAATCCATTGAAACCGCCGCCGCGCTTATGCGGGTAGCCCACAGCCACATCCGTTTTGGCCACTTCGAATTCGCCGCTCATCACCAGGGCCCGGACACCGTAAAAACGCTGCTGGAGCACGTAATATCACTGCATTTCCCGGAGCTGATCACACTGCCTGAAACCGAGCGCCATCAGCGCTGGCTCGAAGCCGTGGTGGGCCGCACCGCGCGGCTGATCGCCGACTGGCAAACCGTGGGCTTCTGCCACGGCGTTATGAACAGCGATAACATGTCGATTATTGGCGACACCTTCGATTACGGCCCCTACGCCTTTATGGACGATTTTGACGCCGGCTATATCTGCAATCACACCGACGAGCGCGGGCGCTACGCCTACAACCGCCAGCCACAGATGGGCTTCGAAAACTGCCATTACCTGGCGCAAGCATTATTGCCGGTGATGGGTGAAGACGCCGTACACGAAGCCGTGAAACACTATGAAAGCGCCTACAACACTCGTTTTTTGCAGAACATGCGGGACAAACTCGGCCTGCAGCAGGGCGATGACGGCGACATGCATCTGATTATGGACACCTTCAGCATGTTGCATGAACAGAAGGTCGACTTCACCCGCTTCTTCCGCGGCCTGTCGACGCTGTATGGCCGCGGCCACGGGCCAGTGCGCGACTTGTTTACTGACCGCGCTATTGCGGATACCTGGCTTGGCCGTTACGAACAAAGGCTGGAGCAGGAAACTCAGGCTCACGATGCCCGGGAATACGCCATGGGCCGGGTAAATCCGAAATACATTTTGCGTAATTATTTGGCACAGCAGGTGATTCTGGAGGCGCAAAACGGGGATTATCAGCCGCTGGAGGAGCTGCTGACGGTGCTAAAGAAACCGTTTGACGAACAAACCCAGTACGAAGAACGCTACGCTGCCCTGCCCCCAGACTGGGGTAAGGGCATGGGCATCAGCTGTTCCAGCTGAGCGCCTGATGAAGGGGACGGATTTAAAATCCGTCCCCGGTCTGGACTGGGGCAGGGTTCAAGGGGACAGATTTGAAATCTGTCCCCTTCAATTTAAACAGCCTTGGCGGCGATGATTTTCTTATGCCACTCAGCCGGTCCTGTTTGGTGCACGGAAGATCCGCGGGAATCCACCGCAACCGTCACCGGCATGTCTTCCACGTCGAACTCGTAGATGGCTTCCATACCCAGTTCCGGGAAGGCCACCACTTCAGCGTGCTTGATGGCTTTTGACACCAGATACGCTGCTCCGCCTACCGCCATCAGGTAAACCGCACCAAATTCGCGAATGGCGTCAATACCCACCTGGCCACGTTCGGCTTTGCCGATCATGCCGGTCAGGCCGGTTTTTTCCAACATGGTGTGGGTAAACTTGTCCATGCGGGTTGCCGTGGTAGGGCCTGCGGGGCCAACCACTTCTTCGCGCACCGGATCCACCGGGCCAACGTAGTAAATAAAGCGCCCTTTCATGTTCACCGGCAGCTCTTCACCGTTGTTGATCATGTCCACCATTTTTTTGTGGGCGGCGTCACGGCCGGTCAGCATCTTACCCGACAGCAACACGGTTTCACCCGGCTGCCAGTCTTTTACGTCTTCCGGAGTCACGGTGTTCAGATTCACCCGACGCACGTTCTCGCCCACTTCCCAGGTAATTTCAGGCCAGTCATCCAGGCTCGGCGGGGTTTGCAATGACGGCCCACTGCCATCCAGCACAAAGTGCGCATGGCGGGTGGCTGCGCAGTTAGGAATAATCGCCACCGGCTTGTTGGCCGCGTGGGTGGGGAAATCTTTCACTTTCACATCCAGCACTGTGGTCAGGCCGCCCAGGCCCTGGGCACCAATGCCCAGCTCGTTTACTTTTTCGAACAACTCCAAGCGCAGCTCTTCAGCGCGGTTTGATGCGCCGCGGGTTTTCAGTTCTTGAATATCGACAGGCTCCAACAACGCTTCTTTGGCGATTGCCATGGCTTTTTCAGCGGTGCCGCCAATACCGATACCCAACATGCCGGGCGGGCACCAACCTGCGCCCATTTGCGGGATCATCTTCAGTACCCAGTCCACCACCGAATCTGACGGGTTCAGCATGGCAAACTTGGACTTGGCTTCAGAACCACCGCCCTTGGCCGCCACGTGAATGTCTACGGTGTTGCCCGGCACAATTTTGTAATGAATGATGGCGGGCGTGTTGTCTTTTGTGTTCTCACGTTTGCCGTCCGGATCTGCCAATATCGACGCCCGCAGCATGTTGTCCGGATGGGTATAAGCGCGACGCACGCCTTCGTTGATGGCATCGTCCAGCGAGGTTTCAAAATCCCACTTCACGTTCATGCCAACATTCACGAACACCGTCACAATACCGGTATCCTGGCAGATCGGGCGGTGGCCTTCGGCGCACATCCGCGAGTTAATCAGAATCTGCGCCATAGCGTCTTTAGCCGCCTGGGATTCTTCTTTCTTATAACTCAAGTTTCGGGGTTCAAAACATAAATAAAAACACCAATAACATATTGATTTAAAAGGAATAGATGCCTCATTGTGGTAAAATACTTGTTATCTAGACAACGTAAAAAACCACAAGAGACATCGAATGAATTCTGTCACAAAGACTTTGGGCTTACCACCATTAACGGCTGATCTACTTAACCAAGAAGACCTTAAAATTGACAATACTTTCAGCACCACATGGAAGAGCATTGGGTTTAACAACGTTTTACGTCAGGCTAAGTTTTCTAAG
>NZ_KB889936.1 GCF_000372805.1 Marinobacter gelidimuriae
GATCATCAAGCTTGATGAATAGCAATATTATAGTGGCATAGTGAATCTAGTCACATGCTTGGAGATGCAATACCGATAATAGGCATTGCGACTGACACCCAAGAGCCGACTCATTACGTCGACTGGCCAGGTCTTCTTATGCCGGGTGATGAACGCATACTTTAATGCGTTTCCTTGGCAAAGAAGACCGTCGCTTTTTTTAAGATGTCTTTCTCCATTTTCAGGCGGCGATTTTCTTCTCGCAACTGGCGAATTTCCAACTGTTCAGCGGTCAGTTTGCCGTTCCCTCTGAACGCCTGCCCATCGACCGACTCATGCTCTTTAATCCAACGTCCCAGCATGTTTGGATTGATTTCCAGACTGCGCGCCGCGTGGGCTCTTGAATATCCCTGCTCCAGCACAAGGCTGATGGCGTCCAGCTTAAATTCCTTTGAGTACAGCTTTCTTGTGGTCATATACGTTCTCCAGTTTCAGGGTATTATTCCTTAACTGGGCTGGTCACATCCATTAAACCACTTCATTGCCAGCAACCTAAGTACCGCTATAAAAAAGCCGGTGGCGTCCACAATGCTGCCTTCGCGCAGCATCAAGCCATTCTTCTCCATGTGCTTGTTCACCTCTTTGAACAACACCTTGCCGAGGCCATGGCGTTCGAGAAAGTGGCGGAACTTGAGGATGGTGGTTTCATCGGGCAGGCGAGCCAGCTTCAAACCAGCGGAGTGGCGCATGGATTTGATCTCGTAGAGCGCATCCTCCATCGCCGGGCCGGATCACTGAGATTATAAAAGAGCTGCATGCAGTGAGCCCGCGGCATGGAAGACAACGGGTACGGTGGCCGACCGTTCCGGCTCTTGAGGTAGTAACGAGTCACCTTCTCCCCCATCTGGTTCCAAGGAATCAGCTTGTCCATCCGTTCCAGAAAAATCTCGCGGCGTGTCTTACGCTTTTTGTTCTGGCACTTGGCTTCGGAGAAGCTCAACTGATCCATGGTGGCGATGAATCCTATGCGGTTGGCGATGGTAATATTATCGCTGATTTTCGAAAGTTATTCAGAGGTCCCAAAGATCAATGCATCGAGGTACGTCTTTGCCGCTATCGAGACTTCACCCACTGGATTAAATAAAACACAATCCTAAACGAGTCATAATATATTGATTTAAAATGTTTAATTTTTTACACAGCTTTTGTTCCACGAATAAAGTAGGTCGATGCGTAGTACCACGTGTAGTGGAAAGTATGGGCGGCAACTAATTTAAATGGAGCACGCTAATTATCGGACTTCAGGTCCTGTGAGGCAGAAAGGACTATAGCTAGGTTGCGGGCCACGCGAAGATTGTAAATCACGCTAGGAGATTATAATGAAAAGAGGAGCATTCGTAATTATTAGCCCGTTGGCGAGTCGTTTGTGGGATGGGCTAAATAGTTACCAATAGAATACGAGTTTTGGGTGGTCGGGAGTGTCCCAATTTGGGGCAAATATCGAGTACCCCAAGTCATCACCGAGTGATCCCACCACTCTACTTTTAATCCTCCCACTACAACTATAACTATAACTTTAGGAGTTTCGATGGAACGTTTAATCAACATCGACAACGGCGGAACCTTAACCGACATCTGTGTCGGCAGCGGTACCGACTTCGCGTTTACCAAGACCTTGACGACGCCCGTCGATCTGTCCCAGTGCCTATTCGACGCGATGACCAAGGCGTCTACGGTCATCTATGGCGAGCCCAACCTGTCCGGGCTGCTCCACTCGACTCAGCACATTCGGTATTCGTCCACGCAGGGCACCAACGCGCTGGTCGAGCACAAGGGGCCGAGGCTGGGCCTGATCGTGGACGACGTCGACATCCTCGGCGAGCTGCACCACGACGCGAGGTCGTGGTCACTGCTCGACGACATCGTCGGGGACCGGACCGCGATCGTGCCCAGCGGGCTGGACGGCGACGAGCTGACCGCGGCGCTGGTAGCCGAGATGACCCGTCTGACGACGGCCGGCGCCGAGCGGATCGTCCTCGCTGCCAGCAGTCAAGCGCGGGAGAAGTTGTTCAAGCACATCATCCTGGAACGGTTCCCGCGGCACCTCCTGGGCTCTGTCCCCGTGCTATTCAGCTGGGAGTTCGCCGCCGACGAGGTGCGGGCGCGTCGAATCTGGTCCGGCATCATCAACTCCTTCCTGCATCCCACGGTGGAGCGCCTCCTCTACAGCGCGGAGCAGCGACTGCGCACGCACAAGGTGAAGAACCCGTTCCTGATCTACCGCAACGACGGAGGGTCCTCGAGAGTCGCAAAATCT
Organism: Marinobacter gelidimuriae; assembly: GCF_000372805.1. GTDB lineage: Bacteria > Pseudomonadota > Gammaproteobacteria > Pseudomonadales > Oleiphilaceae > Marinobacter > Marinobacter gelidimuriae. Next base: position 2,297 of record NZ_KB889936.1, read on the forward strand.
GTCGCGCTCAAGACTTACTCCTCCGGCCCCCGCGGCGGCCTAGAGGGCACGCGGGCGCTGGCGCAGGCCTACGGACTGCCCCGCGTGTTGATGATCGACGTTGGCGGAACCACCACGGATGTGGGCACGGTGTGGGACTACGAGATCGCGACCGCACGCCGCGGCGAGATCTACGGCATCCCAGTGTCCTACGAGCTGAGCGATGTCCACTCCACCGGCGTGGGCGGCAGCTCTATCATCGCCGTGGAGGACGGGCAGATCATCGTCGGGCCGAAGAGCGTCGGCTCGGCGCCGGGGCCTGCCTGCTTCGGCTTCGGCGGCACCCAGGCGACTATCACCGACGTCAACCTCCTGCTCGGCGTTCTCGACCCCGACAAGTTCATGGACGGTGAGATGTTCCTCGACGCGGACCGCTCCCGCGCGGTGATCCAGCAGAGCATCGCCGAGCCGCTCGGCATCACGGTCGAGGAGGCGCTGATAGAGATGGCATCGGCATACGCGCACAAGGTGTCGGAATCCTTCGCGTCCTTGGTGGACAGTGCAGAGACGACGACGCTGGCCGCGTTTGGCGGTGGCGGGCCGATGAGCGCCTGCGAGGCGGCGCGCATCGCAGGCGTGCGAAAGGTGCTGATCCCCAAGCTCGCCGCCGTGTTCTCAGCGTTCGGCATCAGCTTCTCCGACATCTCGCAGTCCTACGAGCGCAATGTCACCGACCTGTCCCAGGCACAGATCGAGGCCGCTGCCGGCGAGCTGGAGAGCCTGGCGACGCGCGACATGTTCCAGGAGGGCTACGACATCGATGAATGCACGCTGGACTGGTCCTACCTGGTGGAGCACGCGGACGGACGGACGGACGGACGGACGTTGTCGGAGGCGATCGACAGCGCCGCGGACGTGCGCTCGGAGGGCGGGCAGCAGACGATCCTGGCGCTGCGGGCAGCTAGAAGCCTGCCGCACCCCATCGTCCAGGGCGGCTCCCCAGAGACGAAGTCGGCGGCGGTGTCGGCGGGTACCCGCGCCGTGCGCACGTCGGCTGCGGTCGTCGAAGACCTGCCGGTGTATCTGCTCGACCAGCAGGCTCCGGGCGCGACGGGGCCCGGCCCGGCCATCGTGGAGGGCCAGTTCTTCACCGCACGGGTCCCTGCGGGCTGGGAGCTGGAGATCTCCAATTCCGGCGACCTACTGCTCACGGACACCCACTAGTAGCGGCTCGCCCGCTCTCCCCCCAAAAAATTAGACGAAAAGAAGGTGCAAAAACCATGCGAATCCCCATGACGGAATACCTCGCGATCGACCTGGCCTCCGAGCGGTGGCTGTGCCGGGTATGCGAGCACGATCTTGGCAATGCCCGCGGCAACTACAAGGAGGGAACCCTGGTGTACGACCGCGATCCCCGCGAGATCCACCCGGCGATCCTCGACCCAGAGAAGTACGAGTACACGTTCGCGCCGGATCCGAACTTCTGCCGCATCCTCGAGTTCTACTGCCCCGGCTGCGGCACGCAGATCGAGACCGAGTACGTCCCGCCCGGCCACCCGCCGACCGTCGACATGCTCTGGGACATCGACGCGTTGCGTGAGCAGTGGGCCAGCCGAGAAGGTGTCCCCGAGGAGCTCATCAACTACGGCCCCGGCGAGAACGCGATCGCCGAACCCCGCCAGCCCCACTCTCACCACTGATCGACCGGAACAGAGGAGACTTCCATGAAACGCATTTCTGTTGATATCGGTGGGACCTTTAGCGACTGCTTCCTTGTCTGGGACGACATCTACGTCGAGGCCAAGGCGCTGACCACCCACCACAACTTGGCTTTCGGCTTCAACGAGGCCCTGGACCTGGCGTGCCAGCGGGCCGGCGTCACGCGCAACGACGCGCTGCGCGACGTCGACTCGGTGCGCTACGCGACGACCCTGGGCACCAACGCCTTGATAGAGGGGAAGGGGCCGAAGGTCGCGGCACTGGTCACACACGGCTTTGAGGACACGATCCACCTCTCCCGTGGCCGCGGCTACGGCGAGGGCCTGGACGGCACCAAACAGGGCGACATGGCGGACGCCCAGCGTCCGGAGCCGCTTGTGCCACGCCACTTGGTGCGCTCAATCAAGGAACGGGTGGACTCCGTCGGGGAGATCCTGGTCCCGGTCATGGTCGACGACGTGCGCAAGCAGATGCGCGAGCTGGTCGACAACGGCGCCGAGGCCATCGTGGTGGCGCTGACCAACGCTACCGAGAACTCGACGCATGAGCAGCAGATCCTGGAGATCATCCTCGAGGAGTATCCCTCGCACCAGCTCGGCGCGATCCCGGTGCTGCTCAGTCATCAAGTATCCGGACGCAAGGGCGAGTACGTGCGAGCCACATCCACGATCGTGGACGCCTTCCTGCACCAGACGATGTTCTACGCCCTCACCCAGCTGTCCAACAACCTGCGCAACTCCGGCTACGAGAAGCCGATGCTCGTCATCCACAACTCCGGCGGGATGGCGCAGTCGAATTCCACCGACGCGCTGCAGACCATCCACTCCGGCCCGATCGCGGGAGTCAGCGGGGCGGAACACCTCGCCAAGGCCACCGGGATCGGCAACGTCGTCTCAATGGACATGGGCGGCACGTCCTTCGACATCGGCCTCGTGCCGGAGGGCGGCGTGCGGCATTACGACTTCCAGCCCACGATCGGCCGCTGGCTCGTCTCGGTGCCGATGATCCACCTCAACACGCTCGGCGCCGGCGGCGGCTCGATCGCGTCGTTCGACCGCATCCATAACGCGGTCCAGATTGGGCCGCAGTCGGCCGGCTCAGACCCCGGCCCCGCCTGCTACGAACGCGGCGGGCTCGACGTCACCGTCACGGACGCCGACCTGATACTGTGCTATCTCGACCCCGAGAACTACGCTAACGGCTACATCACGTTGAACAAAAAGCGCTCGGTGCACGCGATCGGGGAGACGCTGTGCGACGAGCTCGACCTAGATGTGGTCGACGTAGCTAAGGTCATCAAGCGCACCGTCGACGAGCAGATGGCGATCGGCATCGAGAAGGAGCTGCGCTCGCGCGGCGGCCTGGTCGAGGACTACACGATGCTGGCCTACGGCGGCAACGGCCCGCTACACGCGTGCGGCATCGCGGCGAAGGCGGGGATCAGCAAGATCCTGTTTCCCCCGTTCGCGTCGGTGTTCTCCGCGCTGGGTGCAGGCAACATGAAGCCCCTGCACATCCACGAGCGCAGCGCGTACATCGTGCTCTATGAGCCGCGCAAGCGCGTCCTCTACGACAACTACGAGCTGTTCAACAGTTATATCGAGGAGCTCGAGGCGAAGGGTGCGGAGGACCTGGTGCGCCAGGGCTACAATGTCGAGGACGTCAAGTACCGCCTCGAGTTGGACATGCGCTACGGCAACCAGCTCGTGACCACAGCAGTGTCCTTCGAGATCAACCGGGTGGTCGGGGTCGCGGATGTGCTCTATCTGATCAAGACGTTCGCGGAGATCTTCGGCCTGCGCTACGGCGAGGGCACGCAGGCGCCGGAGGCCGGCGTCCGGGTGCAGACTCTGCGGGTTGCCTCCTTCGTCGAGGGCGACGTCGTCAAGTTCGACTCGATCAAGACCGGCGAGGGCCGCACGGTCCCCGAGGAAGTCTCGCACAGGATGGTGCACTTCACCGACATCGCCGAGCCCGTGCAGACGCCGGTCTACGACGAGCGCGCGCTCAAGCACGACCGCGTCATCCCCGGCCCCGCTATCGTCACCACAGGGAGCACGACATATCTGGTCGAGCCGGGGTGGCATTTGGAGCCGACAATCCAGGGCGCCGTCTGGCTCCTCAAAGGTTGACGCACAGCCCACCCAACAACAGTTCTTTCGGAAGGAGTTCGAAACATCATGACAATTTCAAACAACGACACCGGACAGTTCGCCGAGCATAGCGAGTCCCGACAGTTGAGCGAGCAAGAGCAGCAGTGGGTCGACAAGTTCATGGACGAGACGACGCTGTTCCTGGGGCCAGACCCCGTCATCATGCGGAATCACCAGATCCATGAGCGCACGTCGCACGAGAACGACTGCATGTCCTCGCAGGTCGACCCCGTCAAGGCCGACCGCGTTCGCAAACGCCTGGCCGGCGCGCTGGACGAGGCCTTCGAGATGTGCGAGAGCATGGGCGCGGCGCCCGGCGCGAAGTGGGCAGACCTCTCTGTTGCCGTCTACACTGCGGAGGGCGACGTCAGCTACATGTCTAACCGCGGCGTTATCGCCTTCGCGGCGGTGCTGCACCACCCGATCCGCTACATCATGAAGAACTGGAAGGACGAGCCCACCGTCGGGATTAACCCCGGCGACGGTTTCTTCCACAACGACTCCCGCTTCGGAATGGTACACAACACCGACCAGTCGATGCTGGTGCCGGTGATGCGGGGCGGGCGGATCATCGCCTGGGTCGGCGCCACTATCCATGAGGGGGAGAACGGCGCGTGCGAACCGGGCGGCATGCCGTCGGGCTCGGAGTCCCCGTTCGACGACGGCCTGCGGGCATCCCCGTTCAAGATTGTTGAGGGTGGCAGACTGCGCCGCGACTTGCTGACCTTCCTTCAGCACTCGACCCGGGACCCCAAGCTGATGCTGGCCGACATCAAGGTCAAGATGGGCGCGGTTCGGCGCGTGATTGAAACCGTCGACCGCCTGGTCGAGGAAGTCGGCGAGGAGGCCTTCATAGCGACCCTGCGCAGCACAGTGGAGAACGTCGAGACCGAGGTGCGGCGCCGGATCTCGGAGCTGCCCGACGGCACTGTCTCCTTCAACCAGTTCGTCGACTCGACGCTCAAAGAGAACATCCTGATCAAGTTCGCGTGCAAGATCACCATCAAGGGCGACTCGATGGTCGTCGACATTACCGGCACCGGCCCCGAGATCCTGAACCGGGCGCTCAACTCGCCGCTCGCCTCGACGAAAGCTTTTATGACGCAGGCCATCCTGTCTTTCTGGTGGCCGGACCTGCCGCGCAGCACCGGCGCGCTCTCGCCCATCGAGGTGATCTCCGAGGAGCACAGCTGGGCCGATGCCGGCTACGATGCGCCGGTGGGGCAATCGCTACAGGCCTCGTTCCGCGGCTTCTCGGCCCTGCAGACCCTGTACGCCAAGATCCAGTTCTCCGCGCCCACCAAGTACTCGAACGTCATCGCCCCCTGGTTCAACCAGATCAACGACTTCCTGTGGGGCGGCACCACCCAGCACGGCGAACAGGTGGGCAACCTGTGCGCCGACCTGAACGGCATGGGCGGCGGGGCGAAGGCATTCCGGGACGGCGAGGACGGCGTCGCGCCATTGTTCTGTGCGATGGCCGACATCGCCGAGCAAGAGGTGATGGAGGAGGAGGTCCCTTTCCTGCAGCTCGTCAGCAAGCGGATCGTGCGCGATAATCAGGGCTTTGGCAAGTACCGCGGCGGCATGGGCTACGAGATGATCGTCGCCTCCCGCGGCACGCCGGCGTGGGGGTTCATGACCGTCACCACCGGCGCGAAGTTCTCGTCGGTCACCGGCATGTTCGGCGGCTACGGCTGCCCTACATACCCGCTGGCGATGGTCAAGAACATCAACATCTACGACATCATCCGCAAGGACCCGTCGAAGTTTGACCTCTCCATGGAGCGCGTAATGAACGAACAGCCATATGAGGGCGGGAATTACCAGACCGCGCACATGGGCCTGCAGTTCGACGTCGCCAAGGAAGGCGAGCTGTACATGATTAGCCAGGGCTCGGGCGGTGGCTATGGCGACATCCTCGAGCGCGATCCCGAGCTGGTCATGGGCGACCTGGAGCTCGATCGGATCTCGGACAAGGTAGCCAGCGAGCTCTACGGGGTGGTGTACCAGCCGGACACGTTCGTGGTGGACCAGGACAAGACCGCGGCGCTGCGGACGCAGATGCGCCAGGACCGGCTCAAGCGGGGCAAGCCCTATAAGGAGTTCGTCGCCGAATTCGTCACCCCGGAGCCGCCGAAGGATCTACTGTACTTTGGGTCCTGGGGCGATGACACCGATGAGCTGGTTGCCACGCATTGGGGCAAGAGCGAGCCCGAGCGGGTGACCGGGCGGCTCGAGGACCTGCCGTTGATCATGATGCCGGACCGCCGGGTGCTCAAGATCGAGAAGCTCAGCAAGCGCGTCGACGAGCTCGAGGCCCAGTGCGGCGAGCAAGTGCAGCACAAATCCTGACCCCTGCGATGCCGCGCGGCGGAGTCCGCTGCGCGGCATCGCCCCCATCCCCCGAGGACATCCAATGAACGCCAACCTCGTCTCCGTGATCGCCAATCCCCCGTCGGGGCGCGCCACCGCGCTACTCCTGGACCACCACGACTACGCGCGCGCCGTGTTCCTCCGAAACCGAGCCGTCCCCTGGGGCGACCCGACCGCATACGCCCGCTTCTTCAACCAAGCACAAGGCCTGCAGGCACCCGACCTCGCAATTTTCGACCTAGGCTACTTCTACGACGACCAGCTGTCGCAGATGCCGGCGCTGGAGACTGCGATGGCCGCAAAGAAGCGGACAGGCTACGCGCTGCGCACGATGCTCGGCGATAAAGATCTAGCGGGCAAGGCGGCAGAGATCGCGCAGACGCTCATCGCGATGGCGTCAGGCGCGGTGGTGTTGCAGATACCGTCACCGATGCAGTGGCTGTGCGCCACCCATCACTTCTCGGGCTCGACGCAAGTGGAGGACCTGGACGTGGACGACGCGGAGAACTCCTCCGTATACGTCGCCGCCTGGCTCCGCGCACTGGCGGCGCTACCGTTCGCCGCGGTGCTGCTCGACGACAGGCCCCTGCCCGGGAAACAGCCGTCAAAGACCGTCGACCTGGGCACGTACACGCCCATCACCAATGTGACCGCGCACTACCGGCTCATCGCCGGCATGCGTAGGGAAGACGCTGTGAGCATTAACGAGACCGATCTGCGGGGGACCGTCATCCCCGACGAGTTCTGGCTCGGGACAGCGCCATTGCCGTCCGCCGCCGACTTCCACGTCACGCACATCCCCGAGGCTGCAATTCCGGAGACGGTGTTGGATCAACTGAAGAAGCTCAAGTGAGACAGGGGAACTCTATGCCAACTATTTAAGCCCATCCCACAGATGGCTCGTCAACGGATTCTTTTCTCTGGCATCGTAAGCCCATCAGGTAATATGACCATCATGGACATCATTTTTGAAGTCGCACTCGGAGCTGTTGGCGTTTTAGTATAACTCATTGAATAAAATACAAAATCGTAATTTCAAGGTTCCTAAGCCATCAATAAAATGAGTGTGCCATGCCCCGGTTTATGCTCAGTGATGAGCATTGGTCGAAGCTAAAAGAAGTGACGCTTTAAGAAAATAGTTATAACAAGCGCGACTTGCGAACGGTTGTCGCTGTTCAAAAATCTGGTCAATGCGGATATGGATTGGTCGTTA
>NZ_KB889937.1 GCF_000372805.1 Marinobacter gelidimuriae
AGGTGGACCAGCCGATGTTTACAGTTGCCAGGAAAAGGAGCTGAACAAGTTAAAGCAAACAGGGCCAGCTCCCAATCTGTCTGGACTAAGGTCTTCCGACCGAGCTGGAATCATAGGTGCCTGTAAATACAAGGGTTCCCCGGCAGATGTATACAACTGCCAAAAAGAACAACTCAATAAGCTTCTGTAGTGGTTCAATGAAAAGACGGCACGGACAATACGGGGAATTCTGGGGCTGTAGTAACTATCGAAACACTGGGCAGGGCTGCTCTAATACAATGAATCGTGTAGCGCCGCCATCCAAGTCACAGGAGGCTACTGCGCAAGGAGGTTTTCAGTCATAGGGGCGGAATCCCGGCGTTTAGGCGACGTTTGGCGTTCAGTTCATTCTGTCCGTATACTCAAACTCATAAGTTTGTCGGAGGAAAGGTTTATGGTTGGTCCCAGTGTCTACTAAATCGAATATCAGGAACGGTCGCTATTTCGCTGTGTCCGGAGCGCGTTGCTGAACTTGTGGCCGTTTGAGGTATCCGATACGGGGCATAGTGTTTATGTCACATTAGGGTGGTTTCGATAATGATACTGTAACAAAATACATTTTACACCCTATAGTGACGCCTTTAGGTGTCACACTGCACCATCCCCTATGGGTGTACTCTATTGTGACGCTCGATGCAGCCAAAGTTGAACGGGCATTAATAGTAGAAGTGAATATGCTAGATCGTCACCGTTAAATGAGCACTTGAGCACTTGAGCACTTGAGCACTTGAGCACTTGAGCACGCAGTGCTGCTGACTACTGATATTTTGCGCCATCACCGTCTGAAAATGACAAGACCTGGTTGAGATTGTCCAAAATCTTTATCATCGAGAAATCGGCTTCAAGTTACTGACAGGGCATGCGTTGTTGAAAAGAATTAGCTCTGAGTAGGCATCTATGAGACAGACGGACACGACCCGCACGAGGACGACCTCAGCATAAAGCTGCTGTACCCTCGGTACGTTCCCTTACACGCAGTCACCGAAAGGAAGCAGCAGTATGAGCAATCTCAATAATGCTTCAGAAAACGTAGAATTCACTCACAGGTTTCATCGTCTGGAAAAATTGGTCGATACATGCATGGTGAATGCGAACCGTCACGGCGAGCGGTTCAACATTTTCTCGATTCTTGGTCTCCAACGGGATGAAACACGCACCCACTCCCGATACCTTACGGAGTTACTGGACCCGAGCGGAAGGCACGGCGAAGGCGCAAAATTTCTTGGTGCCTTTGTTAAAGATGTTCTGAAACTCTCCATGCCGATCAGTGGCCAGGTCAAAGTCACGAGAGAGCTGGCCACCGAGGATCAGCGACGGGTTGATATCGTTGTTGAGTCGCAGAATCTGATTATTGGCATCGAGGTGAAAATTGACGCCGGAGATCAAAAGGCTCAGCTCCATGACTATTATACTGAGCTAGCCAGCCGGGCTGGAAATCGGAAAACGGCGGTACTGGTCTACCTCACACTGGATGGCAAAGCCCCATCAACCTATAGCCTCAGAAACCTTGAACAGGAGAATGTTCATTGCCTGTCCTTCTCACAGGACATCCGCCAGTGGATCTGCGATTGCGCAGATGCCAGTGCGCACAAACCGGAATTGTCCTACGCCCTGATTCAATACAAGCGCCTACTCGAAAACCTCACCGGAGCCGGAACCTCTATGACCACCCTAATCGCCGACAACCTGTCCAATAATCGCGAAGACTTGGAAACCGCGTTGAATGTCGAAAAAGCGCTGCCTAAAGCAAAGGCGAAAGTTATGCTCCGATTCTGGGAGGAGTTATCTGCCGCTCTGGCCAGCGCTTTTGGCGAGGAACCTACGGTGTACGGCGGTAAAAATCTTAGAGCAATTTCTGAGAACTATTTCGTCAGCAGCCGCGGTGGCAAGCATGTGGGTATCAAGCTTGCGATTGGGGAGATTGGCGGTGAAAAACTCTGCTTATACGTGAACCTCTATCACGCTATCCACTACGGCTTACGCATTGAGGGTGATTCAGACTTGCCGGTTTCCAGATCAGAAACAAAGTTGGAATTGCAGGAAATGCTAAACGATGGCAACGCGGTGGCAAATAAAGAGGCGGACTGGCTGATTTGTTACTACCACAGCCCAGCAGCGAACCAGGAACCTACCGTCCTCAACTTTAATTCCTTTGACGGGCCGGTACTTGATCTCCTGGATGACAAAATCCGGCAGACGATTATCAAAAACATGGTTGATCATCAGGCGCATCTGATTCAAGCAGCCAAACTGCTTATCGAAACCAGCAACGCTTAAACGACGTTGTATGTCGCTGTGCTGGCGTCTGATATGGAAACGTATTACGAGGCCTGCCACGGCTCGTTCGTATCTGGCTTAGCTTACACCGACCAAAACCATGAGAGTCATATTCTATGAACCCTGAACAATCTTTCGCCCAGAACCGCCTGCTCCAGCTAGCAGAGCAGTTGCTGAAAGAGACAGCTATCACCGGGGACTTAGTGTTCTTTGCTGACGAGGATGAAGGAGGAATAAGCGGTGCGACTTGGCGATTTGAGGACGGAGACCATACCCTGCTGAAAGACAGTGGTTTCAAATGCATGCTCATGGAGCTATTAGATTCATTGATTCACTACCGGGCCAGCGAGAAAAGCACAGATACGCTCAATGGAGTGATTCACCTTGAGAAGTCATCGCCCTCCATTCAGTGGTTGACCGCTGATGAAGCAGAAAAAAAAGTTAAGCAGACTGATTCGCGTTGAAAGAAAAAGATCAGACGGTAAGCTCGCTATCATCTCCGGCCTTGGTAAAAGACAAAAACAACTCCGCCCTCCCATCAAGCTGCTCCTTCACCGACCGCCACTCCGGCATAAACCGATCCAGGAGTCCATAAAACCGGGGGCTGTGGTTATGCTCCACCAGGTGGCAAAGCTCATGGAGCAGCACGTAGTCGATGGCGCGAGTCGTTGCTTTGATCAAATTCGGATTCAGAAGCACCGTACCTTCCGGTGAGCAACTGCCCCACTGTGTTTGCATTTCGATCATGCGCCAGGCTGGTGCCTTCGTTGTCCACGGCAGAGTGTCGATCATTAGATCCAATCGACGCTGGAACACATCCTCGGCTCGGTTCCGGTACCACTGACGAACCGCTTTCTGTATTCGTGCTGGCGTTACTTTTTTTCCTTGCACCCGCAGTTGGCCACCAATGAGCTTACAGCTCATTCTTGACCTTTCCGAGTCGGGGATGACTTTCAGCACATACCTCCGGCCCAGGTACAGCATGCTTTCACCGCTTACCCATTGTCGTGGTAGAACATAGCGATTGCGCTCTTCGATACCATCCAAGTGCTTTAGTACCCAGCGGGCTCGGCGCTGCACCGCAGATTTAACCTCGGAAAGCGGGGCTGTCTCCGGCGCATCAACCTGAACCTTCCCGTTGGGATGCACATGAACCTTGATGGTTGCCTTGGTGTGGCCTGGTAGATAGCACAGTTGATATCGAAACTCCCTGCCACCGTACCGGGCCACGTATCCACGCGGCGAGTCTTCGGGCATGGGCGCCGCGGAGGTCATCACTTCGCTCCCCCGTTACGGAGAATCTGCACAACTTCGTCCAGCATTTTTTTGGCTTTATCCAACCCAACCAGAGAGAACAAACGGGGTAATAACGACTTGCGAACATCCTGTTCGATACCAGCCGGGTTCAGGGAGTTTTCGGCCACCGCCCGGTTCACCACTTTGTCGATCTCGAAAGCCTCCTCAATCAACTGCTCACCCTTATCCGCCTCCAATACTGCGAAATCATCTCCTAGCATTAGTTTGAAGGCACCGTAGTACGCCTGGGCATGTCTGTTGCCCTTAAACGCATCGGTGGGAAGATCGGGCACATCTCGCTCTTCGACCATAGCTTCTAGGTCGCTGAACAGCTTGAACTGAGCCTTGAAGTCGAACATGGACTCAGCTTTCTCGATAGCTTCTTTCAGCAGTGCCGAGAACACCTGCTTGGCGTATGGGTCGTCGCCAAGCTTCTCTTCGATGGTCTTCTTCGTTCGGGTCTTAATTTTGTCGGTTTCGTTTTTTGTCTTCTCATCGCTCCAGTTATCTGGATTGTTGTCTACTGAATCGATGAGTATCGGCTCATCCCCGGGGGCAACATCCACACCGGTCACGTACCGGTCGATCAGATCCCGGATTTGGCCCTCGTACTGGGAATAATCCACGGTTTCCTGGGCATCCATTCGAACCGTCTTGCGCAGGTCGGAGAACCACTTCAGGTCCGCTTTGTACCGTCGAATGTTGGCCTCGGTGAAGGCTTTGTCCTCGAAAAAGCTTTGAGTAGAAAGCGCCGTTTTTAGGCACATACCGAACTCGGTGACAGCTTCATAGAAGTCTTCGCGCAGCGCCTGACGGGTATCCACTTCCAAACCGTCCGGGTCCGACTCGTATTTGGGCATTAAAACCTGACGGTAGGGTTCCGGGTCCAGCTTGTTATCGATGTGCCCGAAGAAGCCCCAGAGTTTGTCATGTAGAGAAGGCAGCTTCTTATATTCGGTGTCTACGTTGGAATACAGGCCTTCGATGTCCTCAATAGCAAAACCGCCCTGGGTTTGGTCTTCAAAGTTCTGGTAGTCCCGGATGGCGGTATCGAGCTCTTTGAGAATGCCCCGATAGTCGATCAGATAGCCAAAAGGCTTCTGTGGATGCAATCGATTCACCCGGGCAATGGCCTGGATCAGGTTATGTCCCTTCAGCTGTTTATCGATGTAGAGCACCGCGTTGCGGGGTTCGTCGAAGCCCGTTAGGAGTTTGTCGACAACGATGAGGATATCCGGCGGTCCGTCGGTGCCAAAGTCCTCAATGATGTCCTTCTCATAGTCCTGAGGATCTCCGGTGACGTTTTTCTTCCACCAGTCCTGCACCAAGGGCAGGTTGGTTTCATCGACATCGGTATTTCCTTCACGGGTGTCCGGAGGGGAAATTACAACGGCACTGGTGACCAGACCAAGCGAGTCCAAGACCTGTTTGTATCGGATCGCGCTGAGCTTGCTGTCAGTAGCCAGTTGCCCCTTGAGCTCCAGACCCGCCTTCTTATAATTCTCGCTGAAATGCACGCTGATATCGAAAGCGTTGACTCTAATACGGTCGTTCGCCGTGTAGATCTGGCCCTGTTTGGCGTACTTACGTTTGAGGTCGTCTTTCTGCTGATCTGAAAGAGCCGCAGTTACCTTATCGAACCAAGTGTCGACGGCCTTCTGGTTCACCTCCAGTAAGGGTTTCCGTTCTTCGTAGAGCAACGGTGTGATCGTGCCGTCTTCCACCGCCCGCTTCATGGTGTAGGCGTGGATAATGGAGCCAAACTTCTCGGCGGTTTCGCTTTTCTCGTTCTTCAGCAGCGGGGTGCCGGTGAAGGCATTAAACGACGCATTGGGCAGAGCTTGGCGCATTCTTTGATGATTTTCACCACCCTGGCTCCGGTGTCCTTCATCGACAATGACGATAATATTCTCGGATGGGTTGTAACATTCTGGCTGTTTAGCGGTTGACGCGAACTTATTGATGATGGTGAATATGATCCGTTCGTTGCCGTGACCAATACGCTCGGCCAACTGTTTTCCGGAGCGAGTTTTCGCCAGGGAGTCGCCGCTTTTCTTGCCGGCGATGTCGCTGCCAAAGGCGCCGCCGGTCAGGAAGGTTTTGGAAAGCTGTTTCTCAAGATCCACCCGATCAGTGACCACGATGACCCGGCAGTTCTTCAGATCATCATTCATTAGCAAAGCCCGGCACAGATAGACCATGGTGAAGGACTTTCCAGAGCCGGTGGTGTGCCAGAGGACGCCGCCCCGGCGCTCACCGGTGGGCTTGAATCCGGAGATGCGATCCAGTAAGGCTTTGATGCCGAAGACCTGCGGGTAACGGGCCGCGATTTACCTATCTTGCGATCGAACAGGATGAAGAACCGGAGGAACTCCAAAAAACGGTGTTTATTCAGCAGGCCGACCAGTAGCTTGTCTTGTTCCGTAGGTTGCACGGTCTTTGACCAAAGCTCCTCGAAGTAAGCGCGGATCTTCGGTGGCTTGTCCTGGAACAAGGTGTCCTTGTCGGACGGCGACAAAGAGCGATTCTTGATTCCCTGGATATGAGCGTCGTCGAACTCCTCGTCCTTCCACTTCGACCAGAATTTGGTCGGCGTGTGCGTGGTTCCATACCGGCAATCGTTGCGGCTGATAGAAAACAGCAGCTGGGCGAAGGCGAACAGGTAGGGAATCTCGTCGTTTCTCTGGTTGCGGAGGTTCTGGCTAATGCCTTCCTCCACCATGTTTTTATTGGGGTTGCCGGAGGCGGCCCGCTTAGCTTCGATTACCGCCAAAGGAATTCCATTGACGAACGCCACCACATCGGGCCGACGGGTATGTGTCCCCTGGGCAGACAACACGTCCATCTCTTCAGTGACATGGAACTCGTTGTTATCCAGGTTCTCCCAGTCAATCAGATGAATCGTGGGCTGGGCCTTCTTGCCACCGACAAACTCCGTCACGGTTATACCCAAGGCCAGCATGTCGTAAACAGACTGGTTGGCATCCATCAGGCCCTGGGCCATGGACGGCGTGGTGATTTCCCGAATAATCTGGTCGATGGCCTGATCGGAGAGTGGATATTCTTCTCCCTTGAACTCAAACCGGCGTCGGCGTAGTACCTGCTCCAGAATCGGCTTCATCACCACGTCTCTCTGATTGCCTCGCAGTGCCTGACACTTTGAAGCAGGCAGAAAAATCCAGCCCAGGTTAATCAGCGTGGCAATGGCAGGGATGTGACTGGAATGCTGCTCATTCCCTTGAGGTGTGGTGTTCACGAGGCCTCCGTACCTTTTAAGGTCTCAGGCCAGATACGCTCGCAGATCGACTGGTACAACTCCTGCCGCGCTTCAATATCCTTCTTTTTAAAGATCTCATGTGACTCGAACGGGAGATTCAGCGTCGAATGAAGCTTGAGGAAATTTGGATTGTTTTCGTAAGCCAGCGGACAAAGTGATTTTGTTAGTAGGTTTTCTTTGATGTAGTGCGTCTGCTTTTTCTCGTAAGGCTGATCACCATAAGACTGGTTGGTACCCCGAGGCAGCAATACAAGATCGCCCAGCCGGTTGCGGTAGTTTTGGAACTCGTGCTCCTGCTCAAATTCGTCTTTGTGACGTGCAAACTTGTCCGCCCATATATGCTCTACCTCAAAGGGTTTGCCGCTGCCCGGCTGATAGTAGGTCACGAAACTGCTGCTCATTCCTGCTTGGTGCTCACACCAGCCGGTCATACGGGCGAGCAGAAACTTCACAAAGCGTTTGTTCTGGCCGTGCATCCGGAAGGTGCTCATGCCATCAAACGACTCTTTCATATCCTGTAATTTTTGCCCAAGCAACAGTTTAAGGTCGAGCAATTCATTGCCACGGATCTCTTTTACCAAGCTATACATAGTGTAGCGGATGGAGCTGGCAGAGAAATTGCGGAAATTCACCGATCTGCGAACCGAAAAAGTTTCTATATAGGCCGCAACGGTATCGATTTTTTGAGCCACGATTTCGTCGCTGTCGTGAGTGTTAAGAGCCGCTAGCATGAGTGGCAAGCTGAGCGTCGGTGCAATCCCCCAGCGGTGAATGTAATAGACGTGCTCCAAGCCCTGTACCAGGGTTTTCTCCGCATCTAGAATGCGAACATAAGCCCTAAGGTAAAAGCGGAACTCTTGCTGCACAAACTGCTCGAACGAGTCGCCTTTATCAGCATCTAGACCTACTTTGGAAAGGTTATCGCGCACCCAGCTGTGAAAACGAGTACCGATCTTCTCAAAATCCTCGTTTTTAGAGCCCGCCTTGCCAGGGCGAATACTGTCGGCATAGCGAGCCCGCAGCCATGATTGGAAGAAGCGTTGATCCTCATCCTTTTCGTAGGCTTTCAGGCTTAGCATGGCCTGCTTCCAGAAATCGTTGGCTTTTTTACGCTTCTCTGGGTTGTCGAAACGCGACAGCATAAAACCCTTCAGCATTTCTGACGGCGTCAGATTCAGACCACGATCGTTCATTGTTTCAAAGATGGTGTAGGCGTTTTCATCAGAGTAGGCGATGATCTCCATCATGATCACGTTGTACCTGAACCAATCAATAAAAAATGGAAAGGCATCCTGTTTTAATTCGTCTGGAAAAGCTCTTTCAATATCCTGATACCGCTCTGCCATGTTGTGTGTGGATTCATCATCATGATCATCTGGCACGTACTCCCCTTGATTGAAAAGACCTTCAAGACACGGAATACGCTCCTCAATTGTAATGTTGAATGACTTACTGCCGCGCAGCTCAGAAAAGATCATTGGTTCTATCTTTTCGTGAAACTGGAGTCCTTTCTGAAGGTTGTTCAAATAAATCAGGAACAGTGTCAGCGACGTTAAACGCTGCTGGCCGTCGATAATGCTCCGTTTGCCATCCTTGCTGCTGACAACAAATGGGCCAAGATAGTAGTTGTTATATTGCTCTCCCTTTGCGCGACTATCACCCGGGGTGTACTCACTGAGAAAGGCGGAAGTCAAGTCTGTCACCAGCTCTTCAATGTGTTTTTCACCCCAGCTGAATTCACGCTGAAAGTAATCGACTGTGTACTTTTGCTCGTTGAGGACATCGAACAAACTCCGGTGCCGGGCTTCGATTTTGTTTTCTAGCTTGCTCATGCTGCCTCCACTTGTACTCGCCGTTTACCAGTTAACAACTGCTGCATCAGGGCTTTCTTTTCCTTTTTTAAACTCTTAAGGAAATTCTGTAGTGCTGAAATTTCATGATCAGCAGTGGCAAGTACCTTTAAGATAGCTTTCTGCTCTTCAAAGCTAGGGCAAGGAATAACAAGATTTGCGAAAATTGAAATCCAATGACGTTGATGCCCTCCGACTTTGAATCGGATTATTTGCATCGCTTCCAAAAGGTATCTGGTTGAGAATCCCGAGTTAGAAGTGAGAATTTTGATAGCGCTGGACTTGACCTTAAATGGAAAATCCACGAAGCGGCTAGCCGTGGTGAAATCATCGAAGATGATGGTCGGTAGCACATTTCTGTAAATCCCAAACTCCTCATCAGAGTATCCCAATAGAAAGCTCTTGCCAGCTGTCAAAACAGGTGTTGGGAAATCATTAGAGTATTCAGTCGACCTAACCAGAAACGGCGTGGGCTGCTGGTATTTAAGCGCTTCCCCTAGTGTCTCGACTGGTTAATTAGCTATCCTAACCCTGCTATAATTTCGCGATACTCACGAATTATGGAGATGTTATTGTGGCGCGGCAACCTGCACCTTTTAATCTTACAGTTAACGATCAACTGGAACTGGAGAGCTGGTTGCGAATGGGCACCATGAGCCAGCATCTGGTGCAACGAGCGCGAATTTTGTTGTCATTGAACGCTGGGCAGTCCCCGAAGGAGGTCACAGAATCGCTCGGTGTCAGTAGCCCCACGGTGTTCAAGTGGCGTAATCGCTATTCCAGGCAAGGGTTA
>NZ_KB889938.1 GCF_000372805.1 Marinobacter gelidimuriae
GATGCCTTTTTTCGACCAGTAATTGAAGGTTTTGTAGACAGAATTCCATTTTCCGAAGTGGCCTGGCAGATCTCTCCAGGGCACACCGGTCCGCATTCTGAACAGAATGCCTTCGACTGTTTTGCGCAAACCTGCCTTGTTATACAGACTGAATTGAAGCAATATTTCTCTTAGCTTGGACCACAGCTCCTCTGTGAGCATGTATCTGGGCATTGCGGGCTCGTATGATTGTTGTTTCGGAACTTCATTATACGAGCTTGCTCTTACCTTTCAAAGGCTTACGAGCAATTGTCAACAGACCCTAGCGAGCTTTGGGTAGATCCGTCCACCGCGTAGTGAAGGCTGGGGACAGGTTTCCTCGTTTCATTTCCCACAAAGCATTTGACCCAGCACTTCTTCCAAACTTCATCAATCCAGAGCCTTGCGATGCGTTTATCTGGTCGAGTAGCCCCATTACCACTTCGCTTTTGACAGAATCCGAAACTGCAGCGAACAGGTCCTCCTGCTCTTCGCCCGGTGTTCGGAAATCACCGAGCATGACCCCAGCCTTGTTGTATCGTAACCCTGGCCTCCATATCTTCCGGATTAGCTCTATAGCTGAATGGACAATAATCCGAGTGTCTTGGGTAGCATGCGGCAAAGGAGCGGTTAACGAATTCGAATATTGTTCATCAGCGCCGTAGCGACTGGTGGATAAGAAAGCGGTGAGTTGCCCGGCAGATTGCCCCTCGCCCCGGAGCTTTTCGGAGGCCCGCACGGCATAGCTGGCTACAGCTTTGAGCATGTCTTCCAGTTCAAGAACAGGTTGCCCGAAGGATTTACTCGAAATAATCTGTTGTTTCGTGGGTGGTACTGCCTCGATCTCCTGGCAAGCAATCCCGTTCAACTCTCTGACGGTGCGTTCTACGACGATTGAAAACTCGCTGCGAATCCAGCTTGTATTCGCTTGCGCCAGGTCGAGCCCGGTATGAATGCCGGCGTCGATCAACCTTGCGCTCAGTTTTTTCCCGATACCCCAGATATCACCTACTGGCGTAATACGCAGCAGCCGGCGCTGGCGGGCAGGGCAGGTTAGGTCGACGACACCTTTGGTGGCTGGGTACTTCTTTGCGCCGTTATTTGCCAGCTTGGCAAGGGTCAGTGTTGACGATATCCCGACGCAGATGGGAAGCCCTGTATCTCTGGCGACCCTCGACTTAACAATTCGTCCGAACTCAGCCAAGTCCATGAACGCGGACATCCCAGATAAATCCATGAAAGCCTCGTCAATACTGTAAGGCATCACGGCCGGCGCCAGGTCGTCCAATGTCTGCATGAAACGAGCGGACATGTCTGCGTACAGCTCGTAGTTTGATGAGCAGATTACCAATCCGTGTGACTTCTGGAGGTGCTTTACCTGGAAAACCGGTTCCCCCATTTTAATGCCGATGGCCTTCGCTTCCGCTGATCTGGCAACAATTACAGAATCATTGTTTGAGGTCACGACCAAAGCCTTACCGCGGTAGGCAGGATTAAATAGCGACTCAGCTGAGCAGTAAAACGAATTTATGTCTGCGAGCGCCCAAACTTGGGGTCGAACACTACTCATAGATCCATCAGAGAATGTATGACGCTGCGGACAACACCAAACACCTCAAGTTCACTGCCTTCTTTAAGGTGAATGTCCGGGTACTCAGGATTTTCCGCCAAAAGAACTGGGTGGTTGGGGTCCGTAAGATCTAATCGCTTCACGGTGAAGTCTCCGTCGATCACTGCGACAACGATTCTGCGGTGAGTAGCAGGAAGACTTTTATCCACCACCAATAAATCATTGTTGTGAATTCCGGCGCCGATCATCGAGTCGCCTTCGACGCGTACGAAAAAGGTCGCGGAGGGCTTCTTGATGCAGTATTCATTGAGATCCAGTGGCCGGGAGGCGTAATCAGCTGCGGGGGAAGGAAATCCGCAGCGCACGCTGCCTGAAGAAACCGAGGCTATAGGTTGAGTTTCGGCGACAGGGGTACTGAAGGAATCCGTGTTCATGTCTACCTCGTCGCTGGTTAAATATACAGTATAAAGCGTTAAGCGCTGTTCACTCCACAGAAATTACCCTCAGAGAGAGAGCACTAAATTTCATAAACCAAAAATCAATAGCTTGGGCTCGTAATTCCACGCAAAGTCCTAAATTTTATTCAGGTGGGTTCGAGAAGCCAAGGCCAAGTAATTCTTTATCATATTGTTTATTTTTTTTTAGCGTTTTGGGTGGTTGGCCATCTAGGGGAGTAGAGTCGGGTCTACGCAAAAAATCCTCAAAGTCCAATACACTTAAATATTGGACATAGAAATCGTCAGAGGTGGGAGGGCGCCGCATCTGGCACTAACCGGGACCAAACAGGGTCGGCCCTTCGGGCTCATCTCGATCGTGTACCCAAGCTTCGATCACGGATAGATCCGCAAAGATGCGGCCCGACAATATGGGGTCCATGTCATAGGCATCGGCGTAGCGCATAAGCAATGCCTCTTGGTCGGCAAAAAAAGACTCCAGATCAGCCAAAACATCTGCCGAAAGGTCGGCTTCAAATTTTGAGGCAAGAAAAGCCAGATCATGGAGGTCGCGGGCAGCCGTTCGATAGTTACGCCTTGGATCTTCCGTGGCTGCCAAGAGCTTCTGGCGAGCGATTGCATTGGCGCGGTACACCTTCACACCGTTGATGATTGCAATCTCATGCTGCACTGGTAGCTGGCGGGATGAAATCTCGATCTTAATGGAAAATGGTGTGGATTCGCCTGGCATTGAGAAGCTGGGCCGGCAACGGTGAGTCGTCTCGGTTTTCTTCTGCTTAAAGAAGGCCTCCAGCCGGATCTGCGAGCCATCCTTATTGGCCAACTTAACGGCTTGCCGGCAAACACTTTCGATATTGATGTGACCCCGGAGCGAACATTCAATATCAAAGTCGAGGTCTTCGCTAAAGCGATCCAGGCCATAACAGAGCAAAAGCGCAGTGCCACCCTTCAGCACCAAGGGTTTGTTATCGTCAAGAATAACCCGACAAACAGCCTTCATCAGCCGCTTGTGCACTTGCTCGCGATGATTGCCGGTCATCGCACTCATGATTCCATCCACGCTCGCATGCGACGGAGCCCTGGCGCGGAAATAAAAGGTGATAATTGCTCCATCCACGTAGATACGTCGCCCAGACTCACCACATCATCAATATCGCTGGCCTGGATGTTAGGTATCGGCTTTCCCGATACCTCGCAAAAGTGATAAAGCAGATCGAAAATAGCCCGCTCATGGCTGGCGGCCCAGATACGATGAACCTTGACCCCCAGGCTCGCCATGCTACTGGTCGCGTCCCAAAGCCCGTTGACGCCCAACAGGTTTATGGAGCTGGTGATACCAGCCCCCGCGATCTGCCAGCTTCCGGGATTGCTCAAGCGGTGGGTATACCACAAAGCGGGCGGGTGGTCGCCCCGGCCGGGCAAGCAAAGCGCCGAGGCCCCGGTCAAGTAATAAGCTGGTATCAGTCCGGCGTCAGCGCGAGTGTCATCGAACAACCTGAATAACCAGGTCGCGCCAATGACATCCGCAACCTTCAGGTAACTCCTAAAGGCAACACTGTCGTCGCCCTGCTCTACCTTGGTTATGGTTCTTCGGGACAAGCCTGACTCACGCGCAACATCGGCACCGGTGCGCCCTCTAAGCCGCCGAATGCCGGCCAAAGCCCTGCCACAGCTTTCGTCCGCTTTGTGTGAAACCGACTCTTCAATTTCGGCGGTAATCATATCACCCCCCCCTAAACCAAGCGCAGGAAAATGCCAATAGCAGTATTGTACCACCTGGCTCCGGCTGACACATAGGCCACAAAAGGACAGGTTGGCCCGCTACGATCAAGGCCAGCCGGATTACTGCCACGCTTGAGCCAGCGAATGCCAACGGCATGAAGGCCTCTCACGCATGGTGGGCATCGAATATAGGCGCCATGTCTACTTGGATGCCTGGAGCTGAACCCAGATCATCGGGCTGCTTCTTCACTATAGCCGATTAACTCAACGATCCGGGAAAGCTCCAGTTTGTAATCATAGGCATACGCCATGCGTGCCATGTCCGCACCTGCTAAGGACGCCTCCGGTGACAAGGGGGTGGTTATGAATCGTGAGCCAAGAAATTGCTGAATACTGTCTTCTGTGGTCCGCGAGTCCGCCGAACGAATGCCGATCTGGCCGAGGGTGTCCATTAGTTGTCCGCCGGTCTTTTCATTGAGCGTCAGCGGCGCAGTTGACGATAGAATCACTTGATAACCTGGCTCCCATTCATGGTCGCCATCTCCACCAAAGGATGGATTAACAATCGTGTCACTTCCTACCTTAAACACCCGGGTATGGCCGAAAACGTCATGGACCGCATTAATTAAAAGCCTGGCTCCATCATCTCCCGTTCTTGGGTCCAGCCAGAAGGCATAAATTCCACCGGGTTCAAGGCTGTCACGAATCATCCGCATGCTTTCCCGTGAATACATCCACGCAGAAAATGAATATCCAGGCCCGGTCAGGGTATTAAAAATGTAATTGTAGTGTTGTCCTTGATTTTGTTTTTCGGTAAGCAGCGTTAACGCATCTTTTTCGTGTAGAAGAGCACGATCATAAATACGGTCATTCAATTCTGAAAAATGAACCAGATGCTCAAGAGCATCGGGACTGATATCAACGATCTCAGTGTTGCCGAAAAACGAGTCTATAGCCGCCGCGCTTACGCCGGTGCCAGCGCCGAGTACCAGTGCCCGATTGTCGTCATTTGCAAAAAACGCGGGCAGCAAAGCTGATACCGATTCCCCGACCTGAAGGTTATAAGAGTCGCTGTAAGGACGATCACTGAATATCTTGAGACTTCTCATGCCACCGATATAAAGGTAATCAGAGGTGTATACAGGAGGCGAATCACGATCCGTGTAAACAGCGATGTGATCAGCGCTCCACCCGTAGGAATTCCAGGCACCAAGGAAGTCAACGGTGTCGTATGGCCGATCAACAGCGGACATGCCGAGGCTAAGCATGCGACCCTGAAACAGATTTGCTCGCATCAGCGCCATCTGAGCAAGTACGGACTGATGAATTGCCGTTTGGCTGGACAGAATCGGCCCGGTAATTCCTAAAATAACGACCGCTACGGTCATCAAAGGCTTTAAACGAAAAATGGCTACAGAAAGCGCAATAATGACAAGAACCAGAAAAATAAGATCCAGATTGAGATCGCTGAAAGCGATGTAAAGCCAGTAGCCGACCGCATTACCAAGAGAAACAAGGAACAGCGTAAAGTGGCTTTGAGCACCGAGCTTCACGGCACCTGGGATCGATGCACCCAGGAATGCAAACATCGGAACAATTAGAAGGATGGCAACCAAAGAATAGATTACCCAGATGTTGTCTGATACATGAATCAACAGGGGCAGTAAGTGAGGCAGAGTGACGCCTATACCGGTGAGCCAGGCGATACCAAGGACTGTCATGAAAACAATATCGGACATTGACCGGATAAACCGCCGAACTAGAACGCCAGCGATAGCTAACCCGGCAAAAATAAATGCGGTCACAATGGTGTAATTACGAATGTTCGGGCCGACCAGGTAGTCAAATACCTTGTACACAATCAAGCCCGCAACCCCGGTGCAGACAGACAACAAAAAAAGCAGAACATAATACTTCGGACAAAATGAAGATTCCGCGGGCGTTGTTCTCACCGGATCAAGCGTGTCGACTGCCTGACGCCTTCCCAGTAAACCATTTACAACGGAGGTAGCACCCAGGATCAGACCGGCAACAATCCATCCCATCACCGGAAAAACAAAAACCTCAAGAGCGATCAACGCGGCGGCGCCACCGGCGTGAAAAGCAATAAAAACCACCGTGAAAGCGTCGCGTTTATGGCCTGATCCGGATAGGGGAAGCTCGCACCTTGTTCGCTCATAAAGCGGCAGCAATGCCCCGGAAAGCAGGGTCAGTGGAGCCAAGAGTGCGAGAGCAAAGACCAGCTTCAATTCCAAAGAATAGCGACCAAGAAGCAGAATAACGCTGTCAGCGCCCTGCATCTGAACAAAACCAAAAAGCATCAATCCATACAAACCAAGACTGATCTCAACAGACAGTCGATGGTTACCTCGCCCATAACCGCCAAATAATGCACCAATACCAGAAAGGCACACAAAAGCGGTCAGGCTGACAGCGACGGATAAGCTGTCTCCCAATCCGGTCATCAATATCAGTTTGAAAGTCACAATCTGGAATGCTAAGGCAGAGAAACCCGCAAGCCATTCGTGGACACCTGCGCTTCTCAAAAAATGCCGCTCAGTTGTCATTATGTATTTTGCCTCTGATTAAACTCAGTCAACCTCAGTAAAAGAGATAGTAAAATGCAGTATACAATGGCACATGAGACTGAACTTGGGACGTGTTGCGTTTCGACCAACGATGTCACGAACTATAGGCTTTCCGTGAAAAACAGAAATACTGGCAAAGTGCGGAAACTACTTATGGTGGAGCGCATAATTCAGAGTAAGATACCTTATAAGAAGTTTTTAAAGATCACTAAAAACACGGCATCATAGTCGGATGAGGAAAAACCTATGGACACGAAAGAAACCCTGATTGGCCTGGCGTTGACCCTTGCACTCACTGGCTGCGGCGGTGATTCCGGGAGCGCTGTTGAAGAGCCAAGCGTGTCCGAACCGGAATTGGTTAGCGGCTTCACACTGGAACAGCGCCGCGCTCATAAAGAGATCATCAACGCGGAGTTTGCAGAAAACCGGAGCATTGCCGGCGCTGGCGTGAAAGTGGCGGTGTTTGATCGTGGCATTAATATCGAGCACAAAGAGTTTAATGGCCGGACGATTAACCAAAACAGCCGGAAGGTCGTTTCCGGTTTTAACTACCTCACCGAAGAAGAACACCAGTTCACGGCGGAAAACCAATACCGGACCTTCGATGATGGCCCGCAAGTTGATGAAAACGGCCACGGGACCGCCGTGTCTTCCCTCATTATTGGGGAGGAAGGTGGCGTTGCCCCGGACGTTAATTTGCTCGTTATCGACATCACTCGTACCAGTGTTTTTATGGATGGCTCGGTTGTGATCGGTATGATTGACGAGATTGCTAACAATGGTTTCGATTTCGCGTCAGTAAGCGTCGGGGGTGTTGACTTTTTCATTGATTCATCGAAATACGAGTTTGGCTCTGCGGAAACAGACGAGAAGCCTTATTGGGATAAGTTGGCAGAGCGCGATATCGGATTGATCACCGCAGCTGGAAACGATTCCGAAGACCTTACGGTTAAGCGCAGCGCCGATTCCAGCTTTGACGAAGGCGCTGCCCTCGTCTTGGCAGTCTCAGGTCCCGTAATTGCCCCCCAATTTCTTTATGTCGGCGCCATTACAAGCACCGGTGAGCCGTCAGAGCTCAGCAACACCCCGGGGTCTGACGCCGATATTCAGGACCGGTTTATCCTGGCGCCGGGCATCAACGTGGTAGCGCCAAGCCATACAAACAATCAAAGCCTTGGAATGTGGAGCGGAACATCGTTTTCGACTCCGATCGTCACCGGTGCCGCGGCACTTGTTAAGAGCCAGAACCCAACACTCTCCAACCGGACGGTATTGACCGTATTACTGGAAAGCGCCGACCGGTCGTTTGAGGGCTATGATCCGGAACTGCACGGACAAGGCATTCTCGACATTGAAGCCGCGTTGACGTTCGACACTTCCGAGCTTGAATAGCTCGGCAGCTTCCGATTATCGAAGGCGGCAAATAAGGAATGCCGGGCGAGACCGACATTCCTTATGATTAAGGTACCTTAATGAGCTATTCACCTTCGAGATCGAGTGCAATTCCAGCTAGCCACGCATCTACTAACCCCCGCTACCTAAAGGCCGTGCATTCAAAGGCAGACCCTGTTACAGCATTGGGAAATCGCGCAGCGCTCCTCAAATCCCTGGCTGATGCTACGGCCGCTCATGATCGGACATTACCCACCGCCCTACTTATTATAGCGCGGCAATTAACTTGGCCGGCGGACCGGACAAGATAGTTGACGCTGCACAACTTATACTGGACCTCGATATTTTCCGGCTGGTTAATCATTCCATGGGCGAAGACGCTGGCGATGAAATTTTGCAGGTCGTGGCAAGCCGCTTGGCACAGGCGCTACCCACTGGCAGCCCCGCCTTCCGAATTGGGGGAAATGAATTTGCTATCGTCCTTGTCGACATTCACTTTGATCGAGGAATTTCTGGGTGCAATGTTCAGCCGCTGGATAGCGAGCGTTGTCTGATCCAGCTCAAGACCAACTCTGGCAAGCGCCATCGCGGTCAGTACCTGACCGGCATGGTCGTGCCTTTTGCGGCAGAAACTGCCGGAAAAGCCTTGTTTCTATCTCGCAAGGGACGCCGGTTCTGGCTCTCCATGAGCTTCGACAAAACGCTGGACGTGATGGACGAGGGCGCCGTTCGGCAGTACGCCGCCTCGCTCATCGAAACCGAATTGGAAAACCAAGTGGTGGGTTTCGACCTGGGCGTGGAACGCCAGGTGACGGATTCGGCAGGCACGGTATATCACCTGCCGGATGCGGCGGCAGCGTCTCTAAATCGACTGGGAAAACGCCGAGTGCGATACCAGCGCCGATACGCCCGAATGGCCAGAGCCAACGACCGAAAAGCCGACACGGTTAAGCGATCGCGCACCGGTGGCGAGAAGAAAATGCAGTACAAGCTGGGCCGCTACAGCGAGAAAATAGGGCGCTGTTGTGCTTACCTGTTGGTAGGCCACTCCAAACTGGGAATCGCCTCCCGAACCCAAGCAATATCTTGAAACTCTTCCCTTTCGTCCATAAAGCGGAACCACCCCAGGTAATTGTCCACGTGGGCCGTTCCGACACCGTGGAAGCGCTTAAGCCAACCCTTCCAGCGTTGGGTAAAATTGTTCAGGGTCTGAATGTGGTAAACACCCTCAATAACCCGGCTGTTATCCTGCGCAATCAATCGCTTATGCTCAAGATGGTCAAACGTCTTCACCATTCCTACATAGGAAAGGTTGCCCTCTGTGCACAAGACGGAGTTCTCGCGGATCACTGGGGCCAAGGCTGCGATAATTTCCTCCTTGGTGTCGTGCTCTAGAACATGGTGGGTAATGTGTCCGGAGCGATCCAGCGCCAATGCGATGGGCACCAGAGTCACCTTACCGCCCCCACGTTTACGGGCTGGCCGAGGCATCGTCTTTTTTCCCTTGAAGGACTCCGGCAGGAATGTCTCGTCGGCCTCGATGATGCCGGACAACGACGTAGCCTTATGATCTCTGGGACTGCTTAGAAAGGCATGACGCCAGCGAAAGGCCGTGCGTAGGCTGACACCGGTCACCTTGGCCGCTTTGCGTAGGGATAGGCCATAGCGCATCG
>NZ_KB889939.1 GCF_000372805.1 Marinobacter gelidimuriae
AGCGGCGTCGCCATGGCTTGTGGGTTTTTATGGTTGCCGATGCAATGAAACGTCAACAGACTCTAGTGATTTTGTCAGCGCTAGCCTCGGTGTGATTGAGGTAAAACGTCGTGCCCGCCTGGCCGCCGTGCGTGAAATGGCGGTGTTGTTACTGGGCGAAACCAGCGCCGGCAAAGAAGTTCTGGCCCAAGCTATTCATGCCGCCTCTGACCGCGCAGGGAAATCGTTTGTAGGCGTTAACGTAGCGGCTATTCCTGATAACCTGCTGGAGGCTGAGTTTTTGGCGTGGCACCAGGGCCTTCTCGCTGTTTTATATCAAGGGCGTATGCCCACCTGAGATCACCACCCGAGACATCTATTTGGATGTATTGCCGTTCATTTGCCTGCAACTGCTGGCCATTGCTTTGGTGTTCTGGTCTTAGCCCTTGGCAACCTGGCTGCCCAACGAAGTGTATGGTGGGCCTTGAGCCGCGCCAGTTATGTTTCGATACCTTGCGTCAATGACTTTCATCCAAAGGAGGCAGCGCCATGCGCCTGCACAATCGCATTGCCCTGATTACCGGTGCTGGCCGTGGTATTGGCCGCGCCATCGCTGAACACTATGCCCGCGAAGGCGCCCGAGTAGCAGTGGCTGATCTTGATTACGAATCGGCACAAGAAGTGACTGAAAGCATAAACAGCATCGGTGGAAGTGCCATGGCACTGGCCATGGATGTTACCGACGAACAGGCGGTGGAGCAGGGTGTACACTCTGTGGTGGACGCTTGGGGCGGCCTAGATATTGTTCTGGCCAACGCCGGCATACAACACATTGCGCCATTGGATAAGCTGAGCTTTAAAGACTGGCGCCAAGTGATGAGCGTTCACCTAGATGGTGCGTTTCTGCTGACTCGTTCTGCGCTGCAAACCATGTACGCCAAAGGTGGCGGTACAATCCTGTATATGGGCTCGGTACACTCGCTGGAGGCGTCGCCAATGAAAGCGCCTTACGTTGCTGCCAAACATGGCATGCTTGGCCTTTGCCGGGCGGTGGCCAAAGAGGGAGCCGAGCACGGTGTGCGCAGCAACATTATCTGCCCCGGATTTGTGCGCACGCCGCTGGTGGACAAACAGATTCCTGAGCAAGCACAGGCTTTGGGCATATCTGAAGAAGACGTAATCGCCAAGGTGATGCTGAAAAACACGGTAGACGGTGAGTTTACTACCCTTGTGGATGTGTCAGAACTTGCCGTATACCTGGCGGCTTTCCCGTCAGCAGCGCTCACAGGGCAATCGATTGTGGTCAGCCACGGCTGGCATATGCAGTAAGAAAACGGAGCAACGGGTCAACTACCCCGCCCTAAAGGATGGGGCTTGTAGAGAATATCCTGCAAGCCAGGTTGACCAGGGAAAGCGGACACCAACCCGCTACGTTTATCACAGGTCGCTAAGACCCACCGCCGAATGCTTCCTCAGTTCGGCGCTCTGGAAGACTGGGATCACGCTGGCGAAAGGTAAAGCGCCGAAGGTTCTGGTCGCCGCGCAAGCGGGAGCCGGTGATAGACATTCCCGAGGGGAGAGAGGCTTCGGCCTCCGTCACAAGGCCCGTAAGGGCATTCATTGAAAGGAAAACGATGTCGGTCTTCGTACTGGATAGACGCAAGCAACCACGGATGCCGTGCACCGAAAAGCGCGCGCGGCTTCTGCTCGGCCGTAGGCGAGCGGTAGTGGTGCGTGCGTATCCGTTTACGATCCGATTAAAAGACCGTACCGGTGGCGATACACAGCCGGTTCGGATCAAGATTGATCCCGGCAGCAAAACCACCGGGATTGCGGTGGTTCGGGAAAACGGCCAGAAGCAACACGTTCTAGTGTTAATGGAATTGGCTCATCGCGGTCGTCAGATCAGCCAGTCTTTGGAACAACGCCGAGCGTTCCGTCGCCGTCGTCGCAACCAGTTGCGTTATCGGGAGCCTCGATTCCTGAATCGCACCAAGCCAAAAGGCTGGCTGGCCCCGAGCCTGCAACACCGTGTGGACACTACAAAAAGCCTGGTGAATCGGCTTCGATCTTTGGTGCTGGTTGAATCTATAAGCCAGGAGCTGGTTCGATTCGATACGCAAAAGATGGAAAACCCGGAAGTCAGCGGCGTTGAATACCAGCAAGGTACCTTGCTCGGCTACGAGATCCGCGAGTACCTGCTGGAGAAATGGGGGCGCGAGTGTGCCTATTGCGCTGACACTGATACGCCGCTTCAAATTGAGCATATTGACCCAAAAGCCAACGGTGGCTCAAACCGGATCAGCAACCTGACCTTGGCGTGCCGGCCATGCAACCAGGAGAAAGGGAGGCATTCTCTGGCTGATTTCTTTGCATCGTCCAAGCGGCTGAAGAACCACCAGGCCAGGCTGGATCGCATCCTCAAACAGTGCAAGAAGCCTTTAAGAGACGCTTCAGCGGTCAATTCCACCCGGTGGGCGCTGTATCAAGCTCTGAAGCAAACGGCCCTGCCGGTTGAAGTAGGTACCGGCGGCCGCACGAAATTCAATCGGCAGCGACTGAGCATTCCAAAGACACACGCCCTGGATGCGGCTTGCGTTGGAGAAGTCGAGATCGTAGAGGGCTGGGACGTTCCAACCTTGGCGATCAAATCCACCGGCCGAGGCAGCTACAAACGCACACGGTTAACGAAGTACGGTTTCCCTCGTGGCTATCTGATGCGCCAGAAGAAAGTCCAAGGGTTTCAGACCGGCGACATGGTGCGAGCCGTTGTGCCAACAGGCACGAAAGCCGGCACCTGGTTGGGTCGTGTGGCGGTTCGTAAAACCGGCAGCTTCAATATCCAGACAAGTAGTAGTGCTATTCAAGGAATATCTCATCGCCACTGTGTTTTAACCCAGCGAGCGGATGGCTACGGCTATCACATCCAACCCAACCAACGAAAGGAGGAGGGAGACAGGGAAAACGAGTCGCGCTGACGCACGACGCGCACTCCCTCCCCGACCTGAAGGACGGGGTATCTCGCGCAAAATGATGAATAACAACGAACAATCTCCGGTAGTCTGGTCTCCTTCTGACACAGTCCTCAAAGACAGCCAGATGGGGCGCTTTCAACACTGGCTGGAAGACCTGGGTTACGGCCCCTTTGCGGACTATCACGAACTACATGAATGGTCGGTGAGCGACCTTGAAGGCTTCTGGAAAGCCGTTTGGGATTACTGCGGACTGATCAGCCACACGCCCGCGCAAAAGGTATTGGGCAAGCGTGACATGCCCGGCGCTGAATGGTTTCCGGGTATGACTCTGAACTTCGCCGCCAACCTGCTGCGCCACGCCGAAGGCGAACAGGCTAACAGCGAAGCCATTGTTGCTTACTGCGAAACTCGCCCGGTACTGCGCCGCACCTATACGGAGTTGCGCGCCGACGTGGGCGCTCTGGAAGCCTATCTGTGCAGCCAGGGCGTTATCAAAGGTGACCGGGTTGCCGGTATTGTCACCAACGGCTACGAGGCCATGGTGGGCATGTTGGCGGCCACCAGCATGGGTGCGGTCTGGAGTTCAGCGTCACCGGACTTCGGCATTGGTGCCATTCTGGACCGCTTTGGCCAGATTGAACCAACCGCGCTGATTGCCGTAAACGGCTACGGCTACGGCGGCAAAGTATTCCAGCGTCAGCAAGAATTCGCCCAATTGATTAGCGGCCTGCCCTCGCTGAAATGCGTGGTCAGCGTGCCACAGCTACCGGACGCACCGGCTATTGAAGGTCCCTTAGTCAGCGACTGGCAGCAGGCCCTTGCGGCCGGCGCTGGCAAACGGCCGTCTTTCACTGCGGTGGCCCCTGATCACCCTGTGTATATCCTCTATTCCTCTGGCACCACCGGCAAACCCAAGTGCATCGTACACGGCACCGCTGGCCTGCTGGTCAACCACGCGAAAGAGTTGATGTTGCACGGCGATATCGGCAGCGGTGACCGCTTCATGTACTTCACCACCTGTGGCTGGATGATGTGGAACTGGCAGGCATCTGCCCTGCTGACCGGCGCGGCGGTGATCACCGTAGACGGCTCGCCGGGCTACCCCAGCCTGAACATGCTGTGGCAAGCCGTAGCCGATGAAAAAGTCACCCACTTCGGCACCAGCGCGAGATTCCTGGCCGGTTGTCGTAAAGACGGCATGACCCCGGCTAAAGACTTGGATTTGAGCGTTCTCAGAGTCGTTTTCTCAACTGGCTCGCCGCTGCTGCCAGAAGACTACGACTGGATGTACACAGACGGCGCACCGAATGCCCTGTTAGGCTCCATCGCCGGCGGCACCGACATCTGCGGCTGCTTTGTAGGCTCCACACCCTTGCTACCTGTACGCCGCGGCGAAATACAGTGCCGCTTCCTGGGCGTAGACGCCGCCGCCTTTGACGACAACGGCCAATCCGTTAGCTCCGGCCGCGGTGAACTGGTATGCCGCCAGCCCTTGCCGTCCATGCCCGTCAGCTTCTGGGACGACCCAGACGGCGAACGCTACCGTAATGCCTACTTCGACACCTTCGACGAATCCGCCCCTGGCGTATGGGCCCACGGCGACTTCATCGAATTCACCGAACACGGCGGCGCCATTATCTACGGCCGTTCCGACGCCACCCTGAACCCCGGCGGCGTTCGCATCGGTACTGCCGAAATCTACCGCCAGGTAGAAACCGAAGCCGCCATCAAAGACAGCCTGGTGGTCGGACGCCAAATCGAAGGCGACGTAGAAGTGGTATTGCTGGTGGTTCTGGCCGACGGCGAAACCCTGAACGAAGAACTGCTTAAACGCCTGAAAACCCAAATCCGCAAAGGCGCCAGCCCCCGCCACGTACCCCGCCACATCATCCCGGTACCAGACATTCCCTACACCCGCAGCGGTAAAAAAGTAGAACTTGCCGTAGCCCGCCTCATCAACGGCTCTGCTCGCAGCGACAACCGTGACGCGTTGGCCAATCCGGAAGCGCTGGATGCTATTCAGGCGTGTTTGCAAGAAGCGGGGTTGTTGCCGAAGGAAGGTTAAATCGGGACCTGCTCCCACCAAGGCGACACCACCAAAATCCGTCCTTATACTAAGATCTTAGCCGCAGTTCCCAAAAAAATGTTATCGTAGCAGGTCTAATAAAAGCCACCAACCAGTCACAGCCAGAGCCAGAGGTGCCCAGCACAGCTGGCGGCCGTGGCCGTCCTGAATCCACCCTTTATAGCTCGAGGACGAACATGACAGAGTCAATAACCAAAATTATCTACACACTGACTGACGAAGCGCCAGCGCTTGCCACCCGGTCACTGTTGCCGATCCTGAAGACCTACGCCAAGCCGGCCGGTATTCATTTTGAAACCAGCGATATCTCATTGGCGGCCCGCATCCTGGCCAACTTCCCGGGCTACCTCGCAGAAGACCAGCGTGTACCCGACGCCCTGGCTGAACTGGGTGAATACACCAAAGACCCCAACGCCAACATCATCAAACTGCCGAACATTTCCGCCTCTAATCCCCAGCTGCGCTCCGCCATCAAAGAGCTGAACAAGCAGGGCTATAAAGTCCCGGAATACAAAGAAAACCCGCAGACCGACGAAGAAAAAGACGCCACCGCCCGCTATAACAAAGTACTGGGCAGCGCTGTAAACCCGGTGTTGCGTGAAGGCAACTCTGACCGCCGTGCTCCTGCCGCGGTAAAAGCTTTTGCCCGCAAATACCCGCACTCCATGGGCGAGTGGAGCCCGGCATCGCGCACCCACGTAGCGCACATGAAAGGCGGCGACTTCTACTCCTCAGAGCAGTCCGTCACACTGGACAAGGCCACCAACAGCCGCATCGTGTTCGAGAACAAGAAAGGCGAGCAGACTGTGCTGAAAGCCGAACTGCCGCTGCTGGATGGCGAAGTGCTTGACGGCATGAACATGAGCAAAAAGGCGCTGTGTGCATTCTTCGAAGCGGCCATTAAAGACTGCGAAGACACCGGCGTGATGTTCTCGTTGCACGTTAAAGCCACCATGATGAAAATCTCCCACCCAATCGTGTTTGGTCACGCGGTGAAGATTTACTATAAAGAACTGTTTGACCAGTTTGGCGACTTGTTCGACGAGATCGGCGTAAACCCGAACAACGGTTTGTCATCCGTGCTCGAGAA
Organism: Marinobacter gelidimuriae; assembly: GCF_000372805.1. Taxonomy (GTDB): domain Bacteria; phylum Pseudomonadota; class Gammaproteobacteria; order Pseudomonadales; family Oleiphilaceae; genus Marinobacter; species Marinobacter gelidimuriae. The sequence goes on from NZ_KB889939.1 coordinate 6,131, forward strand.
AATCAAGCTACTGCCAGAGTCAAAGCAGGAAGAAATTCAGGAAGCATTGCACAAAACCTACGAGCACCGCCCGGAAATCGCCATGGTGGACTCGGTCAAGGGTATTACCAACCTGCACATGCCCAGTGACATTATCGTAGACGCCTCCATGCCTGCGATGATCCGTAACTCCGGCAAGATGTGGGCCCGTGACGGCAAGCTGAAAGACACCAAGGCGGTCATGCCAGAGTCGACTTACGCCACTATTTACCAGGAAGCCATCAACTTCTGCAAAACCAACGGCGCGTTTGATCCCACCACCATGGGCACCGTGCCAAACGTCGGCTTGATGGCGCAGAAGGCCGAAGAATACGGCTCCCACGACAAGACGTTTGAAATCAAAGAAGACGGCATTATTCGTGTGATCGCCGAAGACGGCACCGTACTGACCGAGCACAACGTAGAAACCGGCGACATCTGGCGTGCATGCCAGACCAAAGACCTGCCCATCCGCGACTGGGTCAAACTGGCGGTTAACCGTGCCCGTGCCACCGGCATGCCGGCTGTGTTCTGGCTGGACGACGAGCGTGCCCACGACGCCCAGCTGATCGACAAAGTAAACACTTACCTGAAAGGCCACGACACCGATGGTCTGGACATCCGCATCATGTCGCCGGTACGTGCCATTCGCTGGACCATGGAACGCCTGATCCGCAGCCTGGATACCATTTCGGTAACCGGCAACGTATTGCGTGACTACCTGACTGACCTGTTCCCGATTTTGGAGCTGGGCACCAGCGCCAAAATGCTGTCCATCGTACCGCTGCTGAACGGCGGTGGCCTTTATGAAACCGGTGCTGGCGGTTCTGCACCCAAGCATGTACAGCAGCTGGTTGAAGAAAACCACCTGCGCTGGGACTCATTAGGTGAGTTTCTGGCCATTGCAGTATCGCTGGACGAGCTGGGTGCAAAGCACAATAACCACCGTGCACGCCTGCTGGGCCAAACTCTGGACAAAGCCACCGAAACCCTACTGGAAAACAACCAGTCTCCGTCGCGCTCTACCGGCGAGCTAGACAACCGTGGCAGCCACTTCCACCTGGCTCATTACTGGGCACAGGAATTGGCCGCGCAGGACGAAGACAAGGAATTGAAAACCTTCTTTGCCAAGCTGGCTGAAAAGCTGGGAGCCAACCAGGACAAGATTCTTGAAGAACTGAGAGTGATTCAAGGCAAAGCAGTAAACTTGGGTGGTTACTACCACGCGCCCGCAGGAAAAGTGAACGAAGTGATGCAGCCCAGCGCAACGCTAAACAAGCTGATGGAAGAAGCCCGCGCCTCGGTTTAAAACCCTTGGTGTGTGGAGATTTTGCCCAGTCAGTCGGGCATCACTCCTGGCGCAACGCCACAAAGCGCCCCTGGGTGAGCGTGGCCAGGTCTTCCGGCGCCAGCTCAATTTCAAGCCCCCGCCGACCGGCGCTGACATGAATCCGTTCGAACAGCTGCGCTGACTCGTCAATGAACGTCGTCAGCGGCCGTTTTTGACCCAGCGGGCTAACTCCACCCAGAATATAACCGCTGCTACGCTGCACCTGCTGCTTGTCTGCCATGATGGCTTTTTTGCGCTGCTTTCGTTATCCGATCTGTTTATTGTCAGAACTATCTATTATTAAGACTATCTAGTTTCCCAGAACATTGGTGTCACCTTTTTTCGATTTTTTGGCCGCTTTCTTTTCTTTTGCGGTCAAAAGCGGTTTCTTTTTCTCAGATTTTTTACTGTCTTGTCCTTTGCTCATGTCTATTGCCTCTCGCCACAACTGATTGACCCAAAATTCAGTATGGCCCCAATTACGAATAACTGGAAGCACAGAACTTGGTGGCGAAGCAGGATCCGAATAGGTGACCACATCAAGACGCTAACCTGAAGCTCGTTGGGTATCTTTTCAGTCGGCCCGCCCGTGCGGGCAAGCGCTCTCCAATCTGGTCAGATGGCAGTCAACTGTACGAGGGCGAGTGTCGAAGAATTCTCTTGACCTCATGGGGCCGAGCGAAGATTGTTGATTTCCATGAGAGAGCCATCGTTAGATACCTGAACAGTTCCAGTGCCTGATGTAGGCTCGTTCCCAGTACACCTGGGTCTAGGTTTGGTGCTCGTCCTGAATAACCCAGCATATCTCGCTTAAACCAGAGCCCTGATAATTCGGGGCTTCCAGTCCAGTTAAAAATAAACCGTAACTATTCAGCTGGTTTGATTTAAAACGGTCGTATCATTACCCGCACCCACCGCCATGAACGGCGGCACACTCCCCTCGAACAAATGCATCAGGGCTTTCGAGGCAGACACGTTCTGCTTACGCGCCGTCGACAGATAACTGCGCACGCGACAGAAGGANCTCGGCCTGGTACTCGGTAACGTAACGGCGGATGTCCAGATCAACGACCTGACGTTTCTCGAAGCCCACAACCCGAAATGCGCCGCCTTTGGGTAAGGTGCGTCGATCCACTTTCACCCG
>NZ_KB889940.1 GCF_000372805.1 Marinobacter gelidimuriae
CACCACCAGTTTGTATGCGGCTTTTAACATCCTGAACGGTGAGGTGATCGGACGGCTCACCCAACGTCATCGAGCCAGGGAGTTTCTCGACTTTCTACGGCAAATCGACAGAGAAACGCCGAGCGAGCAGGACCTCCATCTGATTTTGGACAACAGTTCGACTCATAAAANACCCGNCGTGAAAGCCTGGCTGGAGAAGCATCCTCGTTTTAAGCTTCATTTTACACCCACCAGCGCCTCGTGGTTGAACGCTGTCGAAGGTTGGTTTGGCCAACTGGAGCGACGAGCGCTATACCGGGGTATTTTTACCAGCGTCGACGAACTCAAGAAGGCCATTCGTCGATACATCAAGGTCCATAACGAGAAGCTGGCAAAGCCATTCCGTTGGCATAAAAGTGCGGAATCCATTATGACATCGGTAACGCGAGCAAAACTCAGCGCCATTGATAATAAATAAGCTAATTAACCAGTCGGGACACTAGCTCGATCTTTTGCCACTCCTCCTCAAACCCCGGCAACCGCTTCTTCCCGGTTAGCAGCTGCTGCATCAACCCTTTCTTCCGCTGCTGGCTGTTCTCAAGCAGTCGCTCGGTGGCGGTGATGGCCTGATCCCAAGTGGAGACGATCTTGGCGATCTTTTTTTGTTCGGGGATAGGAGGAACCGAAATTTCCAATCTGGCGACATTCTTATGGCCGACATGAGGCTGACCTGCTGGATTGAATAGACGCTTTAACATTATTTCGCGAGCATCACTATTGAGGTAAGCCCATAAATAATCATGATCCAGAAGGTGGCGAGCACTTTCTTTTACGGCAATCTTAAACGCATTATTGCATAACACTCCTTTTTTAGCCTTGTAGACATTTCCTGATGTATTACCCGTGTTTACCATTACAATATCAGATTCAGACAAAATCTTTTTTGGGTATTTATCTTTTACATACACGAGGAATTTGTCCGAAAACAAATCCCTAATATAAATATAGCGAACATATCCAGGAGCTGATTCTTTGATGGTGTCGCTATCTGCGATTTGGACCCCTTGAGTAAAGCTGCAAAGCTCACCAAGTTTCTTAATTAGCATCTCTCGGTTCATACTACTCTCCAGCCCCAATAGCGCTAAACATGATATCTGTTCTCGGAATCTCATCACCTTTAGACGCCATAACCCAGCTCCTTCAGATAGCCCGCCATCTGCTCATTTAACTTCGCAATCTCCGCCTCGATATCCTTCCGCTCCGCTTGCACTGCCATCAGATCGATCTCTTCCTCTTCCTCAAAGGTGTCCACGTAGCGGGGGATGTTGAGGTTGAAGTCGTTTTCCTGAATTTCCTCCAGGTTGGCCAGGTAGGCGTACTTGTCTGAGCCTTCGCGCTGTTTGTAGGTTTCGACTACCTTGGCGATAGATTCATCGGACAACTGATTCTGGTTCTTGCCAGCCTTGAACTCACGACTGGCGTCGATGAACAGGACGTTAGCGTCGGCCTTGTCCTTGCGGAAAACCAGAATGGCCGCCGGGATGCCGGTACCGTAGAACAGCTTCTCGGGCAGGCCGATCACGGCATCCAGCAGGTTTTCTTCAATCAGCTTCTGCCGGATCCTGCCTTCACTGGAACCTCGGAACAAAACACCGTGGGGCACCACCACGGCCATGCGGCCGGTCTTCGGTTTCATTGTCTCAATCATGTGCAGAATGAAGGCGTAGTCACCCTTAGTCTTGGGAGGCAGTCCGCGACGAAAACGCCCGTAGGGGTCACTCTCAGCACCTTCAACGCCCCACTTTTCCAGCGAGAACGGAGGATTGGCCACCACAATATCGAAGTGCTTCAGGCCACCATTCTCATCCAGCATCAAGGGGTTTCGAATGGTATCGCCCCATTCCAGCTTGTGGTTGTCGATGCCATGCAGAAACATGTTCATCTTAGCCAGCGCCCAGGTACTACCGATGGCTTCCTGACCAAACAGAGCGAAGTTCTTTGAGCCGTCGCGGCCCTTGCGAATCCGGTTGGCGCACTTCAACAACAGAGAAGCGGAACCACAGGCCGGGTCGCAGATTTCGTCACCTTCCTTCGGCTCAACGATCTCAGCCATCAGCTCGGAGACTTCCGGTGGGGTGTAGAACTCACCAGCCTTCTTGCCGGAGGTGGCCGCGAAGTTCTTGATCAGGAACTCGTAGGCGTTGCCGATCACATCCAGCTTCCCGATACGACTCGGGCGCAGGTTCATGTCAGGCCGGGCGAAGTCTTCCAGAATGTGGCGCAGGATCTCGTTCTTCTGCTTTTCGTCGCCCAGCTTGGTCGAGTTGAAGCTAATGTCCTGGAACACGTCGGCCAGCTTGACGATGTTGGCCTCTTCGATGGCGTGCAGGGCCTTGTCGATGCGCTCACCATTGCCCGGCTCATGACGCTGGTCGTGCAGCGAATAGAAGGTGGCACTTCGGGGCAGCACGAACCGCTCGTTCTTCATCAATTCTTCAATCAATTCAGGATTGTCGTCGTACTCGGACTGATACTTGTCGTAGTGATCCTGCCAAACGTCTGACAGATATTTCACGAACAGCATGGTCAGGACGTAATCCTTGTAGATGCTCGGATCAACGGTCCCCCGGAAGGTGTCACAGGCGCTCCAGACCGCTTTGTTGATCTGTTCCTGTTTGATTGTATCGTTACTCATATTGGTTCCCTGTAGTCGGATCAGGACGAAGTAGTTGGCGGCCAACCGCATCGATCATGCGTTGCCGATTTTCGATTAACTGAATCAGTAGATTCTGTTCATGGGTGGCTGCGTCAGCCAGCTTGACCATCAGCTTCTGCTTATCAAATGACGGAATCACGACGGGCAGGTTGCCCAACTGGGACTTGGTGATGCTGGGCGCAGCGGATCCCTGGGAGCACATGGCGAAATACCGTTGGGCATCCACATAGTTGAGTTGCCAGGCCAGGAATTCAGGCATCAGCCTATAAGCCTCTGGCTTGAGCCGAATGTGATAGAAGTTCGGGGTGCAAACGGTGTTGACGGGCACATCCCCAATGACGGCGGCATCATTACGCGTACCCTTGGCCATAAACACCAAGTCGCCAGGCCATAAGTAGTTGGGGCGCTTACGACCAGGGAGTTTGACTCGATCGAGGGTTCTGCCTTCCTTATCTCTGAGTCGTTCGCCTAAGACGATGTGCCGAAACTGGACCACGAAGGCATCGCCATTGCCGTCCAGAGGGAGCTTCCCTCTGAAGGGATAGCCAGGCTGGATGGTGGCCAGTTGGCGGAGGAGATGCCTTTCGTTTGCCTGCTGATTCATGCAGTATTCTCAATGATGCATAAAATTAAAGGTAACTTAGCTTTTTATGCATCATCTCGCAAGATGCAATCATTTGTCAGAAGCCTGGGTTCTCCGCCACCATTATCAACAGTTAGTGCGACACTTAAAGTCGCGCGCTGCACTTAATACGGAGTAGACGCCAATAGTGGAAGGGAGCGGTCGGTAAAGCAGGAGGTCTACATGATCATCTATCCAACAGGAAAGAAATACATCGGCAAGGACAGCATCGGCAGTTATCGCTACTTTGGCAGCCCGAACATGGATCTAGTCAATGTAGACTTTGCCCGGCTACCAGAGGCAACTAGGAAGGACTATCCTGTGAGGAAACTGATTCTTTGGGCGTCGCAGTCCTGCGCAGAAGCAGAGCTGTCAGCCTTAGATGTAGATTCGGGCCTACCGGTCAAACGTCCCGGAGGTGGGCTACAACTGCTGACCGGCGTTCCTAGTCTGATAAGAGACTTTGCTCCTCGCTACTTGTGCTTACTGACCCCGAAACACAAAGATTCCAATGGTGCCGACTTTGCCAAAACTTAAACAATCTCAAATCCGGAGACTCGATAAATTACTGGAAATGCGAGAAGGCTATGTCTTGGATTTTTCAAATCGGACTTTTTCTGAATTTTTTGAAGACGAGTTCGGTTTCGACATTTATCACGAAAAGTATGATCTCCATGGAGGTTCCAAGGCGAAACGGCTACGAGCACTGATCGAGGCAGAAGAGGGACCAGTCGTTGCATCAGTCGTTCAAAAGTTGTGGCTGTGGAGGCTGGCAAGCAAAGGTAAAGCGCCTGTCGCTGACGAGGACGACCTCTGGATACAGGGGTTGATTGCCCACTTGCAGACCAGTGGATCCGCACCGTTGGTTCAAAGCCTTGTCTCAACGGCCAAGATTCTTGACTTTGACACGGTCACTCGCGATTTGAACAGAACATTAGAAACGGCCCAGTCGGATCCCGAGAGTGCAATCACATCTGCTTGCTCGACCCTCGAAAGCGTCTGCCGTTCAGTTCTTCTCGAACTGGGGTTAGAGCTCCCCAAAAAGAGAGATATCAGCAGTCTTTTTCGTGCCGTGAGGGAGCCTTTAAAGCTGTCGCCTGCCCGCACAGACATGCACCCGGATATCTTGGGTGATGTTCAAAAAATACTGACCGGACTCGGCACGCTCGTCGAAGGCGTGGGCGCACTTCGTACCCATGCAGGCGATGCACACGGGCGAGAAAAAGGGTTCGTTCGGATAGACAGTAGAGTCGCTGGACTCGCAGTTCACAGTGCAATTACAGCGGCGCTCTTTCTTATACAAACCTGGCAAAAGCATTACCCTGCAACAGATCTTCATGAGCACTGACAATAGCTTTGTCAGGACCGGTCACACACTGGTCATTATTGGGTCATGGTAGAGAGCGTACGCAGGTAAAAGCTGAAAAGTATACTGAATTATGCCCCGAATTGACCTCGGGGGCCTGTAGCGATACTCTGGCACTACTTTCACTAATGAGTGACTGGCCGATTGGTTAATCCCGTGTCAAGCATAGTTTGAACAAGCCAGCAGACCGCCGCCTGGTCGGCACCGGTCCGCAGCACGTTCGGCACAACTTGACCAGTGTGTTTCGAGTGTTTATTCACAGCACACCTCCAATCAGATGATACATCAAGGTATATATGCGGCTTTCTACCCACCACTCGTTGATGGGCAAGATAGTAGATCGTCGGGTTTTCTCGGTGGTCAGGTGGCATCGTAAGGTGTCGCTCGACGGTGACAATACAGACAAGCGGCCGCAACGTGCTTGTAGTCACCGGATCCAAAGGAACTAGGCGTTATGGATGAATACGAAGGTTGGTACCGCCGCCGCAGCTACGCCCACTTCGACCACCCCATGTCTGAAACACAAGCAAAGAAACTGGTTACCAATCCAAACCAGGTATCTCGCCATGCTTTTTGGCCGGTAATACTCAATCCTCAAAAATCCCTGTCCATTAAGGACGATTATGGGCGCCGGGTGTGGAAAACGAAAATCCGTCCCATTGTCTTTGCCGCACACAGCGACGCCCACATATACGCTTATTACGCCAAATACTTGGGGAAATGTTTAGAAGACAGATATGCTCTCCACGGTGGCGAGCATGTTTTAGCCTACCGACGTTTCGACCCATCACGCTGTAATGTGCATTTTGCTCTTGAGGCCTTCCAGGAAATCAAGACGAGGGAGTCCTGTGATGTCGTTGCCATAGACGTTGAGGGCTTCTTTGATGCACTTGACCACCAGAACTTGAAAGACGCCTGGACGCGGCTGCTCTGTAAAAACCAGTTGCCTGATGATCATTATGCCGTTTTCAAAGCCTGTACCCGAGACACAGCAGTAACGGTTCCCACCTTGCGAGACACATTTGGGGGTGAGATTTCACGGCGTGCCGGAAGATCTGGCGAGGCTATCTGTACCCCAAAGGAGTTCAGGACCTTTGTAAAGCCTCATCTTCGCTCTCGGCATGAGCTCGTTTGGGCAGTAAAAAGAAAACCTGTCCCGGCTTATCTCAAAGGACATCCGGCGGGCATTCCTCAGGGGCTGCCTATCAGTGCCGTTCTTGCGAACCTCTATATGTATGATGCTGATCTGGCGATTCAGGAGGCTATCCGCACCCGTGGAGGGAGTTACCGCAGGTACAGTGACGATATCCTGATTATTGTCCCGAAAGGACAAGGGGCTACAGCGGAATCGATCGTTCAGGCCGAATTGGACAAAATTCGGCTCCAGGTCAACTCAGTTAAAACGGTGCGATGCCGGTTCAGCATCACGAACGGAGCGTTGCGATCCCTATCGGTGGATCAATACTTCAAAGAGCAAGGCTTGAGTCCGGTTGCCTACCTCGGATTTACCTTTGACGGTCGGGACATCAGAGTTCGGGATTCGACTATCTCGCGATTTATGATCAAAGCTAAACGGGCAATAGAACGAGCCAGAATCGCAGCTGCTGAGAACGGAGAGCGCAGGTTAAAGAAGCGTCAGCTGTACGCTCGTCTCACTTCGCTCGGATATGGGAAAGCTTACGGCAAGGGCATTTATGATCAGATTGAAGGCAAGATTCTGCCCAAAGGAGCCCCCAGGCTCGGCTTCTTCAAATACCTACGGCTCGCAGAGAAAATTACAGATAGCACAGCGGTTCGCACACAAATTCGTCAGCTCGAAAATCAAGTTTTTCGAGAAATAGACAATTCTGAGAAAAGCCTCAAGAAGCGTCCCGCCTCTGTGTGAGCTGAGCACAATAACGCACTGCGCATAATCGCGGTTATGGTAAGCCGGCCGAATCCATCGGAGCTTAGATTTAGGAAATTCCTATAAAATGCCTACTCAGCATCTCATTCAGCTATGATAAAGCACTTCTTCTAGAGCCCTGACACCACCCACCTCATCAATCATTTTACGAGGCGTTAGCCCTCCGAAAAGGTCATCCGGGGTATCAAGCCACCGCTGAGCCTCCGCTTTAGAGCCAAACTTATTTTGGGCCCCGAGGAGTAAATCGGTCTCAATTATTTGCCGGATTTTTTCCATCGGTAGATAAAGGGTTTCGTTGCCATGAAACGATTGACCAATTCCCTGAAAATCGTACTTCCGGAAAAAGTCTTCACTTTTTTGAGTTAGCGGATCGACGACCAGCGCGACACCTAGTTGGGTGTGGGTATACAAATTCCAGGACTGAAGAAGCGCCTCTATTAACAGTTCTTCGCCAACGCGCTTGGGCGTTCTTTGGTAATCGGTATGAACACCTAACCAGGCTAATTTAAAAGCGGGTAATGGATAGTGTGGGTAATTCCCCGGAATTTCTGTATGGGCTACAGTGCAATTGGTCAGGGTGTAAAACCCAACAATTTGAGTTTGCGGGCCACCAACCACATCATCAGAAAGCGCCACCCACGTTCTATTGACGGATTGCAGGGCTTGCTGACTCGCCCGTTTTTTCAAAAACTCGTTGACGTCAGCAAGCCCGCAATCAAATGTTTTACGGTCGTGAAGCTTCTTGTTCAGTTCTTCTATAAAAAGCACTATCCAGTTTCCGTTTATGTCGGCGGTGCATCGCTGCTGACAACGATTCGTTTACTGTCCCCGGTGACTCACAGGTCGCCTTAAAGGCAGCAAAAGCCTCACTGTTCAACCGCACAACTTCTGCTTCCTCAATTGCTCGACTGGCCTTTTCGCGAATCGCTTGCACAACGAAATCGCTCAAAGTTTTCGAGCCCACCAAGGCAGAAGCCCGCACCGCAAGGTTCTTGATGTCTGGATCTAATCGTAGATCCAGCCTTGCGATTTTCTGTTGCATCTATTATCAACTGCGGAATTTCTCATTTAATTCAACGAGTTTTCCGCAGAGCCTCCTTAGTTAATTCCCCATTTTTTATAGTGCCATTAAGACACTCTCTAACTGTACGGTAAATATCCGTACAAGTCTATCTGCAATACCGATTCAGCCAGTAAAGTCTCTCTCCGCAGCCAACATGCAAGCATCCTGCATCCTGCATCCGGTGACCTACGCTATCTCACCTCCGGCAAATGGCCCCAATCTGTCGTGTAAGCCGGCGACAAATGCTCTCTTCGCATCGCATCAGTTGCAGGGCCAGCCTGTATGGCACTGCATACCTTTACTAGTGATTTCCGCTTGATCTCATACATCCAGCGTTCCGGTGATGATATGAGACGCGCTGCAGCTGTAGCCGGAACCAGTCAACTCTTCAAAAGGAAACCCAGAAAATCTGTTGAGGAAGGGCTTCAATCGTTGGCTGCCGTCGGAATAGCTGAGTTCGAAACAGAAACGCAGATTTGGCATATCGTGTAATAGATATATCAGCACAAGCATGTGCTGATCGCTCCTTCTTCGCCTCTTCGGTGGACCCAATCACACCACGGTCCTGCAAAACCTAGTTAGTGTCCATCCGGAAACGTAAGCGTCTGAATTTTCTACTGAATTACAATAAAAGAGGAGAAGCCTCTACTTGTTTTTGCTATCATGAACAGTCAAACCATTGAATATCATGACAAAACGCAAACAAGAGAGGCAACAATGCGACAGAAACGCACCGTCCAGCCCAGTCTATTCGATTCTGTCCTTGAACACGACATCGCCATCGAGCTCGAAGCCATGTCCAACCTGCTCGACGCCCATCCGATCGTGCTGGACTGGGTCGAGTCTGATCTCCGTGATCGGGC
>NZ_KB889941.1 GCF_000372805.1 Marinobacter gelidimuriae
AGGTGTGCATGTGCAGTCAGCCGTTGCGTGTGGCATTACCAGCAAAGGGCCATGGCGTAGCGCTAAAACTCCAGGGATCAATCAAGCATTGTCTTTAAAATATTTGAAATCTGAGGGGCTTTATTCGTTGCGTGATGGTTGGATCAAGCTTCACTATCCTAAGTGAAACGCCCTGTGCGGACCCGCATGCAGGGTGTTGTGGGGGCTGAGGGTTAGATACCCTCGGCTACCCGATTAGAAACTTTAGAGCGACTTGCACAATGCCTGTCACTCTCTTTTGATCTGCTCACATGCGGAATACAGCCTCTTTGCATAAGCAAAAGCTCTAGTCCTTACCCACTTTTCTGTCACTAAGAAAACCCAAGCCCATAGCATCGATAAGTGAATGATGATGAGACCAACATACTCAAATGGGACTTCAGAAACCAGACTGCCAATCGTAATACTCTCAATACCTAAAAAGCTAAAATAGATAGCAAGTAAACTTCCCAAAATGGATGCTAGAGTTATGAATATACCCATTATTTTAAATGACCTAATATTTCTACTAAACCCGTAGGAAATATTCTCTTTAAATAATAAATTATACTTGGCAGTGTCCCGCGTGTGCTCCCTGAGGTAGTTTGACGCTGACGCATAAAGAGCGTCTGCCTCTGCAGGATTCAGCCTTTCATATTCATAGGTTGTTGGACTAAAGTTTTGAACAACCAATCGCAGCTTTTCCATATAGCGGGATTTTGTAAAGCTATCCAAGGTGTTGTCAAAGTGTCTCAGTATGATAGTTGTAGGCGCTCCACCCCATTTTTTAAATAGATTTTCTTGTAGTTCGTTTCCCTTTGAGGACATTTGATTCGCCGCAAAGTTGATAATACCGAAGGCAACAAGAAATGTTAGGCCAGACCCCTCCCAAGTTCTTACAGGCTCAAAAAGAACCAGCAAAGATATAAATATTGGAAAAACCAAAAATAAGGCTGGTTTGACTCTGGCGTTGAAACTATATTCATCGAAGTACTTTGACAGCTCGCTCATATTTTTTAAACACCTTGCTAAAGCGTATATTCTGTCTCAACAGTAAGACTGCCAAAGTAGTTGGGGTAGCTTGCACATCCTTCGGCATTAAGAAAATCCTTTGAGTAGTCACTTTTCGAAGAATAAAAGTGGATTTTATCTCCGACACACTCCATCGTTATATTACCTGCTCTATTCTGGGTAAGTATTTCATATCCAGTGTAATAATTAAGATGACGAGATGGAGCTTCGCCAATGACAATAACTTGAGGATCAAGCTTTTCGAGCCAAGAATTTGGTATTTTCCCCGAATTCCTGCCATGGTGTGCCGCAAAAACAACAGTTGTTTTTTCCAATTCAATATCATCCACGATATCTTCCATGAACTGAGTCTCAAGATCCCCAAGCCAAAGGAAACTCGCTCCTCCAGAAAAGCTGTACCGAACCACAGCAGAAGTATTATTGTAACTTTCACCGGCATCGCATGCCCTTAGAGCTTCCTTAAAGTGCTCATTATCCGTATCTGGCCATAAGATATTGATGCCAGCACTTCCTCTTTCATCGTCCCCCATATTCATCCACCTTCGTGAACATCCTTTATATATGTAAAATGCCTTGTCGCTATCTCTTAATTCGCAGTATCTTTTGAACGATTCGGTATCCTTATCTTTAATAGCTTGATTCTTTACGGCATAGAAGTTGTAGATTGGCAATGAGTCGTCAAGCCAGTGAATTCCACCAAAATGGTCTTCATCTGGGTGAGTGCATATAAACCGTCTTATACCTTTATCCTTACTCTCGTCTTTAAGTTCCTGGATAATTTCATCCCGGTTTTCATCAGAAAGGTCACAATCAATAATGGTAAAGTTATCACTCCCATGGCGAACGTAGAACATATCACCCGCGCCAACTGCGTAGCTTTTTATAATTGGCATAAAATTCTCCGTAAATTCTGGTAGTTTATCGAATTAAAAAAGTAGAATGCTCCGTTATTGTGCTGTTCTAACGCCCAAATAACAGGCTAAAAATTGTTGGCCAAAATAAGCGAGGCACGAGCAGTGGCCAGCTGTTTTTAGTCCTAGTTGATTTGCTTGTTATGTAACCTTTTTACCCTGAACCATAGGTATCATGTTGAACTCTCCTTGTTTTTTCTCATGCATTACACCTACTAGTTTCACTTGAGATCCATCTTTCGGTTCTAATTCCATGACAAATGGGAAGCCAGGTGCTGTGCTTCTTTCAATGCGAACGGATTGCGCATTATATTCTTGACCATCATTGAGTTTTATATTCGGTTGGAAGCCACCATATGTCATAGAGCTACTCAAACACTTAAAGTTAATTTCATTTTCCGAGTTATGAGTGAGAATTAAAAAGCTTGAAATTGCTTCTAGATAAAACTCTGCATGACATTCAACGAATGTTTTTCCATTCTCTTGAAAAGTGTAAGCACGTAAGTTTGAAAACTCTTGAGGGCCTTTTTGAAAAGTGTTTTTACCCGATGTAACGTCTACTAATTGTCTAAGAGCTATTTCAAGTCCTTGACCATATAAATCGATATATAAGGATTGCATTAAAATTGGTGGCATCATGCAATCATCAATTTTAACAGGAATTATTTTAGTTTTGCCTTGAGTAGCCTTAAAAACTGCATTTTGCCATTCAAGTTCAACCATTTTACTTTGTAAGCTATTTTTAGAAACAAAGAACAGAAAAAGTTCACAGTCCCCTAACCCTTGATTCATCTTATCTACTATTCCATCGCCCGGCTGTATAGACCAAGAATCATAAAACACTTTGTCTTGTCCAAACAATTCCATAAGTCTGATGGCAATCTGTTCAACAACTGGTTTATCGTTATAATTATGAGATAGAAATATCACGGAACATCCTTTTAGGTTACATAACGGTCAAGTGCAGCGCCTTGCTATGTGTATATTCTATTGCTTGCTCAAGCAAAAACCATGTTGTATCATCTTGTGGGAAGTTATTATCTTTATGGTAAACAAAACCGTAATCAATAAGTTTTAAGTCGGGAAATTGATCCATGATTTCACCGGCAAAATCTCTTTTAAAAAGTTTCCCTTCGTGTCCACGGTATCTCACCTCGACAGGAGATGGATTGTAATATTCGGCGATGCAAATGTATTTTCTACTGGTTTTATGCAGTAGTTCATAGGCGTTTTTTAATTCGTTTGGATTGATATGTATCAGCACTCCTTTGATTAAAACAAAATCTATTTCTCCTTCATGCTGGAAATCAAGAATTGAGGAATGGTAGACCTTGATGTTTTCAATTTCATTTAGTTGATTTACTGCCTTTTCATTTATTTCTATTGCTGAAAGCTTTGCATTGGGCAATAGGCGTTTTATTGCTTCAAGGTTGAGACCAATGTTTGCACCAAACTCAATAACACTTGAGATAGAATTTGTTGAATTTAATATTCTTGAAAACAATGCAGTATTTGAAGCGATGCTCGCTTCACCCTGGTTTCTTTCGATGTACTCGTCACCAAACTCACCTGACCAAAAATTTTCTTGCTCTGTTTTGTAGCTCATATTTACTCCATATGATTGGATTGTTGAATTTTACACATAACGCCGCGCTCTGCGGAAATTTAGGAGCGCCAGCGAGTAAAATTTCCGTAGCAGCGCCTTGTTATGCGCTTTCAAGTTCAATGCTCATTCTATATATTTTAAGCTCTATTTTGTCAGTAATTGAGCAAGCCTGCCTTAAGCTGTCCTCGATGGAGCCAGCGACAATAACACCTGATATTTTTCTTTCAGGGAATTGAGTTTCTAGTAAGCCTAGATACATAGATATTTGACCAAAGACCTTAAAGTCTGCGGCTCCGGATTTAAGCTCAACGGCTAGGAGTTCACCAGTATCATTTTTTTCTAGCAATACATCTATTCTTCGCCCGCCTATCGAGTACTCAACGCCAAGATTGGACTCTCCAAAGATTTTGTAACCCGGAAATAGTTCTGATATTTGAGCACATAGAGTTGTTTGTAAATCTCTTTCGTATGCAAAATTTGTTTGAGCTATTTCAGATTCTTTTTCGTTAGAAGAATCATCAATAATTTCAGAGTCTACTGTTGATATTTCGTGTTTATGAACAAAAAATTCTGCATACCTTGAAATGGCGGCTCGATACCGCCCATGCTGTTCATAGCCGAAAGATGAAAACCTGCCAGATTGACTATAGTCATGGGCAATCTTGCTTATCTGGGTTTGGTCAGTAATAGCGAATATATCTAGCTTTTCTCCGGTGTTTTGACTGTAATGATCTGATATTTGAGGAATACCGCGTGAATAGCTATTTGCCGCTCCAATTTCAGAGTATCCCCTTTTTATAAGCCAATTTTTAAATTGTTGTTCCATAGCTCGAACTCTTTTTACGCATAACAGCGTATTGGGCCGCGCCCTTCATTATTGAATCATCTGACATCTTCGTTTTCACCCATCACGATTACGCAGTTTCCAAGCAACTTACTCATAAAATTAGCCCAAAAACAGCCAATTACCAGCCTAACATCGTCAAACTTTGTAATATCACAACGCAATAACGAAGCTGCCACTCGATTACCAAAAATACTCGGCTGCCATCTAAAAAAGGCCCGAAGCAAAACCCCGAGCCTTTTTATCACGTCATCAATCTACCAAATCACCCACACTTACTGTCGCCACAATTCAAACAAGTCGCACAGCCATCCATCACAATCACCGCTTTGGTGCTGCACTTGCCACACGTGGTGGCGTTGGGTGGGAAGTCACCGGACGTGTCGTCGTTGGTGGCTTTGCTCTGGTTGGCTTCAAAATCAGCGCGCTTTTCAGCGAGGATGCGTTTGGTGGTTTCGCTCATTTCTTCGCTTTCCAGCAGGCCAACGGCCTTGAGGTGCTTTTCAATCACGGCGCCGATTTCGGCGACCAGTGAGGGCATGAACACGCCGCCTTTTTTGAAGTAGCCGCCGTTGGGGTCGTATACCGAACGCAGTTCTTCCACCAGGAAGGTCAGGTCGCCGCCTTTGCGGAATACCGCAGAGATGACGCGGGTGAGGGCGATGACCCACTGGAAGTGTTCCATCGACTTGGAGTTGATGAACACTTCGTAGGGCTGGCGGCTTTCGTGGTCGGTGTCTACGTTCAGCAGAATGTCATTAATCGTAATGTACATTGCGTGCTCCGCCACCGGCGGTTTGATTTTGTAGGTGGTGCCCAACAAAAATTCTGGCCGCTCGATGTATTCGTTCATCTTAACGAGCGTGCTTTCCACAGCCGGCGCAGGCTGGTTGTTTTCGTCGGCTTTGGTTACCCGATAACCGACGATTTTATTGCTGATTTTTACTGGCATGTCTGTATTCCTGTGTCGGTTTTCGGATCAATATTTTCCGTAAGTGCCTTCTTTCAGAGCATCAAACAGGTTGGCGGCGGAATGAATTTCGCCGTCGTAATCGACCTGTTCGTTACCCTTCAGTTTTACTTTGGTGCCATCGTCCAGGGTGAATTCGTAGACGGTGTTTTCTAAATCGGATTCTTTAACCAGTACGCCCTGGAAAGCTTCTGCGTTGAAGCGGAAGGTGGTGCAACCTTTCAGGCCTTTGTCGAAGGCGTACATGTAAATGTCTTTGAAGTCTTTGTAGGCGAAGTCTGTAGGCACGTTAGCGGTTTTGGAGATAGACGAATCTACCCACAACTGGGCCGCGGCCTGAATGTCTACGTGCTGGGCCGGGGTTACGTCATCCGAGGTGGTGAAGTAATCCGGCAGTTTTTTATCAGCGTCGTCCGAGAACGGCATGGCGCCCGGGTTGCTCAGGTGGCGGTAGGCCAGCAACTCGAAGGAGAACACGTCGACTTTCTCTTTGGTTTTACGGCCTTCGCGAATGATGTTGCGGGCGTAATGGTGCGAGAAGCTTGGCTCTATGCCGTTACTGGCGTTGTTGGCCAGTGACAAGCTGATAGTACCGGTGGGCGCGATGGAGGTGTGGTGGGTAAAGCGGCCGCCTTTCTCTGCCAGCTGTGCCACCAGCTCCGGTTCTACTTCAGCGATGCGCTGCATGTAGCGGCTGTACTTGGCGTGCAGCACGCGGCCTTTGAGCTTGTCGCCCAGGTTGTAGCCGTCGGCTTTCAGCTGCGGGCATTTGCCCAGCATTTTCGGGGTGATTTCGAACTCGTCGTCCATGATCGGCGCCGCGCCTTTTTCTTCGCCCAGGGCCAGGGACTGGCGCCAGCCTTCTACGGCCATTTCGCGTACGACGTCTTCGGTGAACACCACAGATTTTTCAGAACCGTAAGGCATACGCAGCATGGCGAGGGTAGAACCCAGGCCCAGAATGCCCATGCCGTGGCGGCGCTTGTCGGTAATTTCGTGGCGTTGCTGTGCCAGCGGCAGGCCGTTGATTTCCACAACGTTGTCTAGCATGCGGGTGAAGATGCCGACGACTTTTTTGTACTTTTCATAGTTGAAGCTGGCTTTGTCGGTGAACGGGTAGTCCACGAACATGGTCAGGTTTACCGAGCCCAGCAGGCAGCTGCCGTAAGGGGGCAGGGGTTGTTCGCCGCAGTTGTGGGCGTGAAAACCGTTGGCATCGAAGGTATTGATACCGGGAACCTGCACGTCGTAAACGGCTTCGACAGACGCTGTTTCTATAGCAGTAACACGGGCTACGAAGCGCTCACGATTCATTTCCCGCTTGTAGCTGGATAGTGACGTTTCAAGCTGACTCTGTTTGTCGGTGTCGGCAAAACCCACTTCATCAGCAAAGCGGCGAAGGTTCTCTCCGCTTATGATCAGTTCGTGCTGGGGCTGGGTGGGGTAAGCCTGTTGTCCGCCTTTGCCGTTCGGCAGGGTAGCGGTTGAGGCGGCGCGCCGGTCTTCGTAAATGCTGGCAACGATGCCAAGGCGTAACAGCATGCGCTGGGTTGCCTTCAATCTTTGCAGGTCAGACTGTGCCAAGCGAACACTCACGCCTTTTTGCTGGGTGCCCTGTACAGAACCGTCGGCGTCGAAAAAGCCCCGCAGGAAGCCGCGATAAGCCGCTGAAGATGCTTTTTCAAGACTTGCGGTAATAATATTATTACCCGGGCTCATGCCCACGTCGTGTGCAAGCTGTTTCAGGGCAGCGGTGCTCATGCGGTATTCGTTACGGCCGCTGACTTGCTGCCAGCCGTTAAAATCGGCACGGTGGGGCAGGCTGCGCAGGGCTGTTTCAGCCGCCTGCATGATGGCGCTGTGGCCGGTGGCTGCCGGGCCGCCGTTAACGGCGATGGCGGGTTGCCATACCGACAGAACGGCTTTGTCTTGCTTCAGAGTGCCGTCACCGACCAGCAAGCCCAGTAAATAGCCCTGGTCTTCATTCAGGGTGCCTTCCCAGTCGGCCAGCTTACGCTGATCTTGAAGGAGTACGCGGTCGCCCTGTTGTAGTTCACCAGCGGCACACCATTCGGTTTCTGTGCGATAGCGGGTGAAAGCACTCACGCGGCGCACACGGTGATCAGCTGTCAGCTTGAGTTCGTAGCCTTCTGCAGTTTTCAGCACCATCGTTTCTTTGTCGGCGGTTTTGAAGAAGCCTTCGGCGCCGGATTCGTGGGCCTGACCGTCCACCATGGCGGTGAAGGGCTTGCCAATCAACTCGCTGACCTGGCGGGGGCCTTGGCTGGTCTGAACCCAGGTGTCACTGGTCACGCACGGGTTGGTGGCACGAATGTCCTCGCAGAACCAGTTGTTGTTCATCTGGTTTACTTTGTCGATCAGGATGAAACCTGGCTCGGCGTAGTCGTAGGTGGAGGTCATGATGGTGTCCCAGATGAACTGGGCTTTCAGGGTGCGGTAAATGCGGCAGGCTATTTTGCCTTCGGCGTTCATCACGTAGTCTTTTACTACCGGGAAGTCACGGTATACAAACTGGGCCGGGTTGGTCAGGTCCAGGCCTTCTTCTTCTACTTCTTTATCGGTCACCGGGAAGGACAGGCTCCAGTCGGCGTTGTCACGTACGGCGTTGATGAAGTCTTCGGTGATCAGCAGCGACAGGTTGAACTGGCGCAGGCGGCCATCTTCACGCTTGGCCTGGATGAAGTCGATGATGTCTGGGTGGTGAATGTCAAACGTAGCCATTTGAGCGCCGCGGCGGCCACCGGCTGATGACACGGTGAAGCACATACGGTCGAAGATATCCATAAACGACAGCGGGCCGGATGTGGTGGCACCGGCGCCGGCGACGTAGGCACCGCGGGGGCGCAGGGTAGAGAATTCATAACCGATACCACAGCCGGCTTTAAGCGTTAGGCCTGCTTCGTGGTTTTTCCCCAGAATGTCGTTCATGGAGTCGTTAATGTTGCCACTAACGGTGCAGTTAATAGTAGAGGTGGCAGGCTTGTGAGCCTGTGCGCCCGCGTTGGAAATAATGCGGCCGGCAGGAATGGCGCCGTGTTTCAGGGCCCAGGCGAAGTCTTTGTAGTGTTTGGCGCGCAGGTCTTTGTTTTCGACTTCTGACAGGGCCTGGGCTACGCGCTCGTAGGTGGCCAGAATGTCTTTGTCGACGGCGTCGCCGGTTTTGGTTTTCAGCTGGTACTTGCTGTTCCAGATGTCGAGTGATGCGTCTTGCATCGGAATGGTTGTGACTAATGCCTGTGCTTTAGCGTTCATTGCCGCCCTCGAACTGTGTGTGTCGGGAAAAAAAGCGTCGCCGTGTGCGGTGCGCCATGTCATTACTTTATCAGTGCTTTTGCCAGACGCTCGTGCTGAGCGCCGGGCTGGAAACGTGTGTCTGACTACGACTGTATTTCTACAACAGATTGGTGTGTAGTCCTACATATAGGCCAGATCGACCCTTAGTATAACAGGATGTAGTGTTTTTAAAAGAAAAGCCCGGCTATGGCCCGGGCTAATATGAGGGTTAAAATCAATGGAAAAGCGCTTGCAAAATCGCAACAAACTGAAAACCAAAGGGCTTCAATGTGTTGGAGGCGGCTGTGTCTTTTCAGATTAGCGCCGTGTAACGGGGGATTAGCTCAGCAGCAGGCTGTCGTCGTCTACGGTTAGGCCGCGCTGTTGTTCAAACAGGTTGAGTAGGTCTTTTACTTCCAGCCCTTCGCGGTCTTTGCCTGCAATGTCGAACACTACTTCGCCCTGGTGCAGCATCACGGTGCGGGTGCCTACTTCCAGCGCCTGCTTCATGCTGTGGGTGACCATCAGTGCGGTGAGTTTCTGTTCAGCGATAATATTCTGGGTCAGCTCCAGCACGAAAGACGCGGTTTTTGGGTCCAGCGCAGCGGTGTGCTCGTCTAGCAGTAGAATGCTGGACGGTGTCAGGCTTGCCATCAACAGGCTAACGGCTTGGCGCTGGCCGCCAGAGAGAAGGCCCATTTTATCGGTCAGGCGGTTTTCCAGGCCCAAACCCAGCGTGGCCAGGCTGGAGCGAAAGCGTTCCAGATACTGTTTTTTCACCGCAGTGCCCAGGCCGCGGCGTTTGCCGCGTTTGATGGCCAGGGCCAGGTTTTCTTCAATCGACAAGCCTTCACAGGTTCCTGCTAAAGGGTCCTGAAATACCCGCGCTACGCGCCCGGTGCGCTTGTGGGTGGGCAGCTTGGTGACGTTGATGTTATCGACAAGAATTTTGCCACTGTCGACCAGCACTTCGCCGGCCAGGGCGTTCAAAAAAGTGGATTTTCCGGCGCCGTTACTGCCGATAACGGTGACAAATTCGCCCTGGTTGACGGTCAGGCTCATGCCACGCAGAGCCGGGTTTTCCAATGGGGTGCCTTCGCCGAAGGTCAGCCGGAGGTCTGTTGCGGTAATCATGGTGCCTCCTCAGGCCTTTCTGCGTTTGAATTTGTTCATCAGTGACACGCGGGCACCGGGCAGAACAATGGCCAGGGTGACCAGAACGGCGGTGATCAGGTTCAGGTCTTGCGCTTTCAGGCCGAGTGCATCGGCGTTCAGTGCGAAGGCGATGGCCAGGCGGTAAATGATGGCGCCGACCACGCAGGCCAGCAACGCACGAAATACGCTGGTGGGTGTAATAACCGCTTCACCGCCAATCAGCGATGCCAGGCCGATCACAATAACGCCCACGCCCATGGTGACGTCGGCTGCGCCCTGGCTTTGGGCGAACAGTGCGCCGGCCAGGCCCACCAGGCCGTTGGATACGGCCACACCCAGAACAATCATGCCACCAGTCGCGATGCCCTGGGCCCTAGCCATGCGAGCGTTAGCACCGGTGGCGCGCATGGCCAGCCCGGTTTCAGATTTCATGAAACGCCAAAGCAGAAACAGCGACACACCGATAACGAGGGTGAACAGCAACACCGGTACCTGATAATATTCAAGCCCCAGTTTGTACCAGGGCGTTAGCACGGTGTCTTCCATCAACAGTGCCACGTTGGGGCGGCCCATAATGCGCAGATTGATGGAATAGAGCGCAATCATGGTCAGAATAGACGCCAACAGGTTCAGAATTTTCAGCTTTACGTTGAGCAGGGCGGTTACGGCACCGGCGGCCATGCCGGCCAGTATCGCGGCACCGGTTGCCAGCCAAGGGTTCCAGCCGGCAATAATCAGCATGGCGGCTACGGCAGCGCCAAGGGGGAAGCTGCCGTCTACGGTTAAGTCGGGGAAGTCCAGAACACGGAATGATAGGTAGATTCCGAAGGCAACCAGGCCGTATATCAGGCCGGTTTCTAATGCGCCATAAAAGGCAATGTTACTGAGCATGAATAAGGTTCGCTGTAAAAGAAAACGGACAGGTCGGGTTGGTTACCGCCTGCCCGTGTAAGTCAGGCTTTACTTGGCGTTGGAAACCACTTTTTTGGCTTCCGCAATAATGTCATCGGCAATGGTCATGCCCATGCGTGCGGCGGCTTCGGGATTAACAAACAGGTCTAGGGTGTCCATGGTTTCTACCGGCATATCGGCGGTGTTAGCACCTTCCAGAATGCGTACCACCATGGCACCGGTCTGGCGACCGTGATTGTAATAATTGAAGCCCAGCGCAGCAACTGCTCCGCGGGAAACCGTGGCGGTGTCGGCGGCAAATACCGGAATTTTTGAGCGTTCACCCACAGAAATCACGGCTTCTGCTGCGCTGATGACGGTGTTATCGGTGGTCAGGTAGATGGCATCTGCTTTGCCCACCAGCGAACGGGATGCGCCCAGCACTTCGGAGGTTTTGGTGGCAGCGGCTTTTACCAGCACCATGTCGCGGGCTTTCATGCTTTCTTCAAGCATGTCTACCAAGGCCACGGCGTTGGCTTCACCCGGGTTGTAAACCGTGCCGATACGCTTGGCGTTTGGTACCAGGCGCTGCAGCAAATCCAGATGCTTCTCGATGGGCAGCATGTCCGATACGCCGGTGATGTTGGCGCCGGGTGCATCCAGTGATATCACCAGCTTGGCGCCAACCGGATCGGTGACCGCGGAAAATACAACCGGAATGTTGCGGGCTGCGGCCGCAACGGTTTGCGCAGACGGCGTGGCGATGGCGACGATAACAGCCGGGCTTTCACCTATAAACTTACGCGCAATCTGGGCGGCAATGCCGGTGTTGCCCTGAGCGCTTTCGTGGATGATGCGAATGTTGTCGCCGTCTACATAGCCACGCTCTGCCAGTTCATCTTTTATGCCTTCATAGACCGAGTCCAGAGCGGGATGTTCTACAATCTGGGTAATAGCAACAACAGGGAGCTCTGCGGCCTGAACAAAACTGGCAGCGGCAAGCACGGATGCACCAATTAGGGTGCGCAACATTCTCTTGGCCATACAACCATCTCCGAGTCGGTTAACTGATTTCATGTTGGTTTTTTTTGCTTTGCCTGTGCAAGGAGCGGAAGTTTACCACAGGATTTGCGCTTGCGGGGTAAGGAGCCCGGCGCGATTTTGCATCGGTCTGGCGGGCGTTACAAGGCCGGCAGGCGATTGCGGATATTGATAGCATTTTATGTTTGGCTCACATATTTCAA
Source organism: Marinobacter gelidimuriae (assembly GCF_000372805.1). Lineage (GTDB taxonomy): Bacteria > Pseudomonadota > Gammaproteobacteria > Pseudomonadales > Oleiphilaceae > Marinobacter > Marinobacter gelidimuriae. Next base: position 11,966 of record NZ_KB889941.1, read on the forward strand.
GACATCATACGTTGGTGTAATGTGTCATCGTGATATACAGACCAATAAGCGCTGACTGCCAAGGTTTAAAAGGCTGTTTTCCAATCGGACTGAATGAGCAGGGTATCAAATGAAAACAACGAATAAGCTACCTCTCGACTTGATTTACCATTGGGAATCCACCATCGGGGACTCCTTATACCTGACCCAGCCGATAGGAAACGGCCAGGTTGACGAGTTTACCTGGCGCCGTGCAGCCGACGAAGCCCGGCGCATGGCTGCGTATCTGAAATCGCTGGATCTGCCCGCTGGCAGCAGTATTGGGCTGATTTCGAAAAATTGTGCCCACTGGGTGATGGCAGACTGGGCAATCTGGATGTCGGGCTATGTGTCTGTGCCCATTTACCCGACGCTGAACGCGACCACGGTTGGCTACATCCTTGAACACTCCGAGTGCAAGGCCCTGTTCGTTGGCAAGCTGGACGACTGGGACATGATGAAACCCGGTGTGCCAGAAACCATGCACTGCATTTCGTTTCCTTCCAGCCCGCCCACGGACTTTGTGACCTGGAACGACATTATTCGCGACACGGCGCCGCTGGAAGGCGAGGTGAAGCGCGAAGCCGGTGAATTGGCCACGTTGGTGTATACGTCTGGTAGCACCGGCCAGCCCAAAGGCGTTATGTTGAGTTTTGCTAACATGGCATTTGCTGCTGAAGGTGCTACTCAAACTCTGGGGCTTTCATCAAACGAGCGTATGCTGTCTTATTTGCCGCTGGCACACGTGTTTGAACGCGCTTTTGTGGAGTTCGGCTCGCTGTATAACGGCTTTCAACTGTTCTTTGCTGAATTCATGGATACTTTCGTGGCCGATGTGCAACGCGCGCAGCTCACGCTCTTCCTGTCTGTGCCCCGGCTGTGGGTGAAATTCCAGCACGGCGTACTGAAGAAAATGCCGCAGAAAAAGCTCAATCTGTTGTTGAAAATTCCACTGGTCAGCGGTGTCATCAAGAAAAAGATTCTCAATGGTCTGGGGCTTGGCAAGGTGAAACTGGCGGGCAGCGGGTCTGCACCGCTTTCTAATGACGTGCTGAGCTGGTATCGCAACCTTGGGCTGGAATTGCTGGAAGGTTATGGCATGTCCGAGAACCTGGCCTATTCCCACATGAACAAACCGGGGCGCTCGCGAATCGGTTATGTTGGCGAGGCCTTGCCCGGGGTGGAAGTGCGCATCGGTGACAACGGTGAAGTTCTGGTAAAAAGCCCGGCCACTATGATGGGGTACTTTAAGGATGAAGAACGCACCCGCGAAACCATGAGCGAAGACGGCTTTTTGAAAACCGGCGACAAAGGCGAGCTGGACGAGATGGGGCGCCTGAAGCTAACTGGCCGTACCAAGGAGATGTTCAAAACCAGCAAAGGCAAGTACATTGCCCCGGCAGCTTTGGAAAACCGGTTGATGGCAAATCAAAGCATTGAGATGGTGTGTGTTTCCGGCGCCAATCAGACCAATCCGTTTGCACTGGTACTGCTCAATGAAAATTTGCGGCCGCAGATGGCAGACCCGGCGGTGCGCAAAACCGTTGAAGCAGAGCTGAATACCCTGCGCGAGCAGGTAAACCGTGCGGTGGACCCACACGAGAAACTGGCGTTCATTGCGGTGGTTACCGATGAGTGGTCGATCGAAAACAGTTTTCTAACGCCTACTCTTAAGCTTAAACGTAACGTGGTTGAAGCGGCTTACGAAAGCCAGGTTGAAGGCTGGTATGCCGAGCGTAAACCGGTGGTTTGGCACTAATCACCGGTGATTTTGTGAAAAGCCCGGCCATTGCCGGGCTTTTCTGTAAAAACCAAAGTTTATTTGTGGGTATGCCGTTATAGGGGCGTTCCTTTTTTTCAGGAACATGTTTTCAGCAGCATGTTTTCAGGAGTATGGCATGTCGCGCCTCGCGCAGTTTCAAAAGCGTATCAATCAGCAGATTCCATTAACCAAGGCTATGGGCCTGACATTGCTGGAATGGGACGGCACGGCATTGTTGTTGAGCGCTCCGCTTGCACCCAACAGTAATCACCAGGGCACGGGCTTTGGTGGCAGCCTCTACGGCGTTGGCGTATCGGCCGCCTGGAGCGTTGCTGAGCTGGCGCTGGCTGACCTTCAGTTGAAAGGCACAGTTGTGGTGCAAACGGGCACGATTGAATACAAGTCGCCGGTGGATGGGGATTTCTTTAGCGTGTGCCGTTTACCAGACGGCGAGATGCCAGACCACTTTCGGAAAAGTCTGGCTCGCCACGGCCGTGCGCGGTTGGAGCTAGCGGCCGAGATTTTTTGCGGCGTACCCACGCTGCAACCGCAGCAAGAGCCGGCGGCTGTTTTTAGGGGGCGCTTTGTGGTCTCTGACGTGCGCTCGCGATCTCGTTAACGCGCTGAAAGCCTTTTAGCGTAGAAAGGGCGTCAGTTCATGGCTCGCGAGTTGGAAATGGAGCGGCTCATCAGAATAATGGGGATAATGCCGGCCACCACGATAATCAGCGCCGGCAATGCGCTGTGGAACAGCTTTTCGTCAGATGCAAACTGGTACACGTAAGTGGCCAAGGTTTCAAAGTTGAACGGCCGCAGAATCAGCGTGGCCGGCAACTCCTTCATGCAGTCTACAAACACCACCAGCGCTGCGGTTACCAGGGTGCCCCGCAACATGGGCAGGTGAACTTTCACCAGAGTTTTGCCCGGCGTATGCCCCAAAGAGCGTGAAGCCATGTCCATACTTGGGGTGATTTTCTGCAGGGCGCTTTCCACGCTGCCGGCGGACACCGCCAAAAAACGCACGGTGTAGGCGAATATCAGTGCAAACGCTGACCCGCTAAGCAGCAGCCCGCTGCTGAAACCAAAGTAATCCCGCATCAGGCTGTCTAGCCAGTTATCAAATCCTGCCAATGGCACAATCACACCTACCGCAAGCACGGCGCCGGGCATGGCGTAGCCCAGGCTCGACAGCCGCATAAGCACCTGCATGCCACGGGTGTTATGCAGCCGGCGGCTGTAGGCCAGGGTTACGCCAATAACCAGCGTGGTGAGCGCTGCAGCGCTAGACAGGAAAAGACTGTTCAGGGTGTTTTGAATAAAATCCGGGTTCCAGCTTTCGCTGAAATATTCGATGGCGTAAGTGGCCAGAGTGGCGCCTGGAATAGCAAAGCCCAAAAAAACCGGAATACCACACACCGCCACACAGACCATCTGGCGTGGAAACGACATGGTGAAACGGCGGATAGGCTCGCGGTTGTCGCGGGCGGCGAACTGCTGTTGGCGGCGGCGGGAATAGCGCTCGAGGGTAACCAGCACCAGTACAAATATCAGCATGACGCTGGCTATCTGTGCGGCGCCGCCAAGATTGCCCAGGTTCATCCAGGTATCAAACAGGCCGGTCGTGAGGGTTTGCACGGCGAAGAAGTCGACGGTGCCAAAATCGTTGAGGGTTTCCATCATCACCAGTGACAAGCCAACGGCAATCGCCGGGCGGGCGATGGGCAGCACCACGCGGAAAAATGTACTGATAGCAGAGTGGCCAAGGCTGCGGCTAACCGCGAACAACGACGGTGACTGTTCCAAAAACGCCGCGCGGGCCAGCAGGTACACATAAGGGTAGAGCACCAAACCGATCATCAGGATGGCGCCTTCCAGGCTGCGGATTTCGGGAAACCAGTAATCCGCTGCACTGGTCCAGCCAAACACAGCGCGCAGGGCGCTTTGCACAGGCCCGGCATAGTCCAACAGGCTGGTGTACACATACGCAATAACGTAAGCCGGCACCGCGAAGGGCAGCAGCATGGCCCACTCAAAATACTTGCGGCCGGGAAACTCGCACATGGTGACGGCCCAGGCGCTGGACAGGCCAATGCCCAAGGCAAGTATGCCTACGCCCAGCATCAGTTTAAGGGTGGTTACCAGGTAGCGCGGCAGGGTGGTGCTCATCAGGTGCGGCCAGATGTTCTCGTCTGGAAAAAATGCCAGGTAAATGACGGCAAGCACAGGTAGAGCGACAATGGCGGTAATCAGTGCTGCGGCAATCAGCCAGCGTTTAGATGTGCGCTTGATGTGCAGCGGTTGGGCCGGCGCAATGTTGGCGCCGGTGGCAGCTTCAGACATGTGAATCCTTCTGATTCAGCCCGACACAAAGGCTGAAAAGCAATGAACCATTGATGAAGACTGGTTCAAAATGATGATGAAAAGGATTCCGATTCTAGACAGCTGGGGGCTGGCCTGCAAGCAAGCCGGCGGCAGGAAGTCGCTGCCGCCGGCTGTTTTTCGATCAAACGGGCTTATTCGCCGTCAAAATCTACGCGGTCGACCAGTTTTACAGCGGCGTTGCGATTGTCAGCAATTTCCTGCAATGAAATGGAGTCTGGGTGGATTTCGCCCCACTCGGCAACCATACCCACAGGCTTAACATTCGGGTTAGCCGGGTACTCTGCGTTCGCTTCGGCGTAAATGCGCTGGGCTTCTGCAGAAGACAGGAACTCCATCAATTTAATGGCGTTGTCTTTGTTCGGTGCGCTTTTGGTCAGTGCAATGCTGCTGATATTGATATGGGTGCCGCGGCCGTCGGCGTTGGGAAATACCAGACGCACTGTTTCGGCGGCTTCGCGTTCGTTTTCATCTTGCAGCATGTTGCCGTAGTAGTAGCTGTTACCAATGGCAACGTCACACACGCCGGCTGCAATGGCCTTAATCTGATCGCGATCGCCGCCCTGGGGTTTGCGTGCCAGATTGTCTTTTACGCCTGCCAGCCACTTTTCGGTGTCTGCTTCACCGTGGTGAGCAATCATCGATGAGATCAGTGCGATGTTGTAAGGGTGTTTGCCGCTGCGGGTACAAATGCGATTGTTCCATTTTTCGTCTGCCAGGTCTTCGTAGGTGGTGATTGCGCCTTCTTCAACGCGGTCTTTGGAGGTGTAGATCAAACGGCCACGGGTTGTCAGTGCGAACCACTCGCCATCTGGGTGGCGCAGGTTTTCCGGGATGTTCTTGTTCAGAATCTTGTTGTCAGTGATGCCTTGCAGCAGATTACGTTCTACCAGTTCGTCGATGCGGGAAATGTCGACGGTCATCACCACGTCGGCGGGGCTATTACGACCTTCGCGGTCCAGGCGCTCGGCCAGGCCTTGCTTGGCGAATACCACGTTGGATTCAATGCCGGTCTCTTTTTCGAACGCGTTCAGCAGAGGTTCCAGCAGGTAAGCCTGGCGGTAGGAGTAGATGTTCACTTCGCCGTCAGCAAACGCGGCCACGGGCATGGCGGTCAGGGCAATGGCAGCTGTGGCAGCAAGTTTCAATCGCATAATGGCAATCTCGGTTGAGGGAGTGTGGTTTTGTCAGGCTTGTCGAATCAATATTAACAACGCAAACCATTATCATTTGTATTACCTGGATAGTCAATACTGCCTGTCTATACTTTGAGAAATTTGGTGGTATTCTTCATAGAATCAATATCCCTCAGCCTTGGTGCAAATTCTATGACCCCAGATGACCGCCGCGAACACTTGCGTACATCCATGAGTGCGACTGTGAAAGTTGAGCATGAAACCCTGGGCAACTTTGAGTTTGGTACCCGCGACATATCTGACGGCGGCGTGTTTATTGCGATTGAAGACCAACAATTTGCCCCTCAACTTGGGGACAAAGTGACCGTTCAAGTGCAGGGCTTGCCGATGGCAGCTCCGATTTTGCACATGGTGGTGCGGCGTAAAACCCCTGAGGGTTACGGTTTACAGTTTGCCGACAGCAACCTATAGCGGTTAATATTCCCGCCCGATTAAGCCTGCCGTGCTCTTTAAGAAGCGATACGGCACGCAGTCTATAACTCGGCACGCAGTCTATAAAAAGTGACACAGTATCCAGTCACGCAGTTCCCGCATTCAGCCCCATGTTTTTCTGTCAGGAATGTCTATGGCTTACGCTCTGGAAATCCAGGGCCTGACCAAAACCTATGGCGATGGTTTTCAGGCCCTTAAAGGTATTGACCTCAAAGTGGCCAAAGGCGACTTTTTTGCGTTGCTGGGCCCCAACGGCGCCGGCAAATCCACCACCCTGGGAGTGGTGTCGTCGCTGGTGAATAAATCCGCTGGGCAGGTGCGAGTGTTTGGCCATGATCTGGACACCGAACTGTCGGCGGCCAAGCTTAACTTGGGCGTGGTGCCCCAGGAGTTTAACTTTAATCAGTTTGAAAAAGTGCTGGATATTGTGACCACTCAGGCCGGCTATTACGGTATTCCGCTAAAGCAGGCACTGATCTCTGCCGAGAAATACCTGAAACAGCTTGGGCTATGGGACAAGCGCAATACTCCGTCGCGCACGCTGTCTGGTGGCATGAAGCGGCGCCTGATGATTGCCCGCGCGCTGGTGCACGAACCGCGTCTGTTGATTCTGGACGAACCCACCGCGGGCGTGGATATTGAGCTGCGCCGTTCTATGTGGACGTTTCTGCAAGAAATGAACCGCAATGGCACCACCATTATTCTGACAACCCATTACCTGGAAGAAGCCGAAGCCCTGTGCCGCAACATCGCCATTATAGATCACGGCCAGATTCTGCGAAACACCAGCAAACGCGAGTTACTGCAGCAACTGAGCGTGGAAACCTTTGTACTGGATCTTGCCGGTGGTCATCAACAGCTGCCCCAGCTCGACGGTTATGTTCGCCGCTTTGATAAAGACGGTGCGTTGGAAGTGGATGTGCAAAAAGGGTCCGGTTTGAATCAGGTTTTTGTGCAGCTGCAACAGCAGGGCATCGAGGTAGACAGCATGCGCACCAAAGCGAACCGCCTGGAAGAGCTGTTTGTACGCATGGTTGAAGCCAACGCCGACAACAGTGACAACGACCCGAAGGCGCAGTTATGACACCGCACGCACTGTGGACTGCATTTTATACAATTCTGAGTCGTGAAATTCGCCGCTTTACCCGCATATGGGCGCAAACCCTGTTGCCGCCTGCGGTCACTATGACGCTGTACTTCGTCATTTTTGGCAATCTGATCGGTTCTCGCATCGGCCAGATGGGTGGCTTCGATTATATGCAGTTTATTGTGCCGGGCCTGATCATGATGGCGGTGATCACCAGTTCCTACGCCAATGTGGTGTCGTCATTTTTCTCAATGAAATTCCAGCACAACATTGAAGAGTTGCTGGTATCGCCGGTGCCGAACTGGGTGATTCTGACCGGTTATGTGTGTGGGGGTATGGCCCGTGGCCTGGGCATAGGCGTGATTGTGACTCTGGTATCGCTGGCGTTCACACATCTGGAATTCCATAACATATTGATGGTGGTGATCACGGTGATTTTGACCTCGGCGTTGTTTGCCCTGGGCGGCTTTATCAACGCCATGCTGGCTACCAAGTTCGACGACATCTCCATTGTGCCGACGTTCATACTGACACCGCTGACCTATCTGGGCGGCGTGTTCTACAGCATTGATCTGCTGCCGGACTTCTGGCGTGGTGTGTCTATGATCAACCCGATTCTGTACATGGTAAATGGCTTTCGCTACGGCATTCTGGGTGTGTCAGACGTGAATCCGTTTGTGTCTCTGGGCATGATTCTGCTGTTTATTGTGGTGTTGGCGGCGGTTGCATTGAACTTGTTGCGCCGTGGCAAAGGCATTCGTAACTGATTCAGGAAAATTTATGACACTTGATAACGCGCCGCTGGGGAAAGCCAGCGAATACCCGGACACCTACGATCCCGGCCAGCTGTTTCCGATCCCGCGGCTGCACAACCGCCAGCGTATAGGCCTGGAAGATGGTCGCTGGCCCTGGTTTGGCGGGGACTTATGGCAGGCTTGGGAAGTGTCCTGGCTGCGCCCTGGCGGCGTGCCGGTGGTGGCCTGGGCGGAAATCGAGTTTCCGGCAGAATCGCCCCAGCTGGTGGAGTCGAAATCGCTGAAGCTGTATCTGAATTCACTGAACCAGACCGTGTACGCCAGTGCTGAGCGGGTTTGCGAAGTGATCGTTGCAGACTTGTCTTCAGCCTGTGGCGCCGCGGTTCGGGTGACCCTGCACAGCGTAGATGAAGGCGCTCTGGCCCAGGGGCGGCCGCAGGAATATCAGCTGATTGATGACGAACCTTTGGCGGACGTGGTTTACGGCTACGCGCCAGAGTCCCTTGTAACCGGTACAGAGATCGTCAGCGAAAAGCTGTGTTCACACCTGTTGAAAAGCAATTGCCCGGTAACCGGGCAGCCAGACTGGGGTTCGGTATTAATTGACTATACCGGGCCGGAACTGGATCGGGTTGGCCTGCTGCGCTACATAGTGAGTTTTCGCCAGAAGCAGGACTTTCATGAGCACTGCGTAGAAACTCTGTTCACGGATCTGATGCGCCATTGCAAGCCGCAAGCGCTCACTGTGGTCGCCCGCTATACCCGCCGCGGCGGTCTGGATATTAATCCGTGGCGCAGCACCCGTGCTGATGCCAATTCCGGCCCGCGCCTTATACGGCAGTAGCCTTTTATGAGTCGCGCTTGTGCTGTCTAGTCCCGCTGATGGCGCAAGCGGCTAGAGGCTTCGTCTAACGCCCGCAGTATGGCGGTTCGGTCGTTTTGGTTCACTTTTTCCGAATCCAGATACAGGGTAAAACCACTGTGTTCGTGTTCCAGAAAGCTGCGGTTGCGGCCCAGGTCGCAGCGGTAATCGATTACCTGATACACCGCAATGGGCCTGCTGAAGCCCTTAACCGTTACCTCGCCTTTATCGCGGCACATAATGCTGTCTTTAATCAGTGAAAAGGCTTCATGTGTTTGCGCATGTCGATGGCCATAGACACGCAGGCCAATGTATCCGCCCGTTGACCACGGCTGGTGGGGTCGCCAAAAAAGATCATGATGGAGTCGCCCATAAACTTGTCAATGGTGCCACCGTGCTTGAGGGCAATTTGCGACAGTGCGATGGACTGTTCGCGCTGGGTCTGAATCAACGACGTTGCTTGGCGTAGGGCTTTGGCCTGCTGGTGGGAAAACAGTGCGGTTGCGCAAACGTAAACACCGGCTACGATCACTGCTAGCAAATCTGTATAAAGGGGCAGGGTGATGGTGTGGTCGGGGTTGAACAAAAAGAATGTGGCCAGCGCCGACGCAGACAGTATCAGGCTGCCCAGGCCCACTGCTTTAAACCACCCACCACAAAGCAGGTGAACGTCACCATTAAGGCAATGGTCGCGGCGGAAATGCTGACCAGCCCCAAGCTTCCGATAAACGCCCCGGAAATGGCGCAATCTATCAGCAACAAATTCTGACGAACAGTGGTTGAGTTCCGCTTGCGGCCATCCAGGGCAAACAGCTGGGCCAGGTGTGGCCAAACGATGGCGAATCCCGCCATGCCAAAGAGCCACTCTGAGTAAAGCCCTTCAGCAACACCGGCGACCATAATCACGGCCATAGCGGCGTAACCCAGTATGCGGCCAAGATAATCGGGCATGATGGGCGCGGCGGCCGCCGGTTTTTTTGCGGATAATCCGTTCATTTCAGAATTGAATCCTTGCGGTTAGCATGTTTTGAGCATGACCCAGGCAATCGCCAGCAGGTACGGTTACCGTATTTGCTCAATTAAAACGCTTTATTTTAACACCTGACAGGATTATATGACGGCTATCAGCGATTTTATTCTTGCCCGAAGCTCTGAGCCCCGGCTGCAGGCACCGGCGCCGGGGCCAGACGTTCTGGCGCAGGCTTTTGCCTGTGCGGCACGAGCACCAGATCATGGCCTGTTACGGCCCTGGCGTTACCTGGTAGTGGAAGGCGAAGGTCTTGAGCGCTTGGGCGACTTGTTTGCAGACACCTACGATCCGGAAGCAGATGAGAAAACCCTGGCGAAACTTCGCAAAGCGCCGCTTCGGTCGCCCATGGTGATTATCGCGATTGCGTCACCGGTCGAACATCCGAAAATTCCGGCCAGCGAGCAAGTTTTGTCCGCTGCAGCGGGCACCACTTTGCTGGAGCTGGCGCTTCAGGATGCGGGCTTCGGTGTTATGTGGCGAACCGGGTCGCCGGCTTATAATCCGGCGGTTACACGGGCGTTGGGTTTGAGCGAGCAGGAATCGGTGATTGGCTTTATTTACACGGGCAGCGTTGTTTGTGCCAAGCCTGCGGTGCCGCGTCTTGAGCCGGCGGCGTTTGTGTCGCGCTGGCCGCAGTAGCCAGCGCCTATCTACGCTTGGAGAGCACCCTTAATAGGGCACCCTTATAGAGCACTCCCCAGAGCACTCTTTAGGGCACCCATTAGAGTTCGTTCAGTAGCTCCAGCGTGTAGGCCAGGCGCTGGGGCGCTGAATCCATTTCCAGAATTTCCTGCATGAGCTCAGGCTCAAAGTGCACCACGCCAAACAGCGCCAGACTGAATTGGCCGTCGGTTTTTGCCTGCCATTCTTCTGATTCCGCCAGTTGTTTCACTGATTTTCGAATCGCCGGGTCGCCGTGGCCCAGAGCGACCAGTCGATGCAGAATTTTATCAACGTAGTCGCGAAATACCCCATCCAATTGACTCAAGTGGAGCGGGAGCGACTTCCCTAACATTTGGGTGGGGATGGATAGCGTGACCTCGACAGAGGTCTTGTCTTAGCAAAAGCGCTGTGGTTATATACAGTATGACTGAGTTCACCAAAACCCTCAAAGTCCGAGTTCGGGACAAACACGCTAATGTGCTGCGCCGTCAGGCCGCGGCTGTCTGAGCCGGTGGGCGGTACTGACATTACCCCGTATGCCGCAGTGTTTGATCAAAGTGGCAAACTGGCGTCGATTAACGGTAACACTAACGGTGAGATTTCTATTACTGACTGGACTCCAAAAGACGGGAGTGGAATCGCCAATGGCGCCGATGGGCCACCTGCAGATCCTTTACTTCCGATTCAGGATCCACCGGACAGCTCTGCGTTTATATTGAATTTGGGTAGTACTACTCAGTACGGCGCGGCCTTCGGAGTAAATGATCAGCGACAGAATGGTTACACCACCGGCCGGCTGTCGGGGCTGGATGTGTCGCAGCAAGGTATCATTTTTGCTCGCGACACGAACGGCCAGTCCAATTCCTTAGGGCAGGTGGCTTTGGCCAGTTTTAACAATACCGACGGGCTGTCACCGTCTGGTGATACAAGCTGGGTAGAAACCTTCGACTCTGGCCAGGCGGTTATCGGTAGGCCCGATACCGGAACCCTGGGGGCGATTCAGTCCAGCTCGGTTGAAGAATCCAACGTAGACCTGTCTGCGGAACTGGTGAACCTGATTATTGTCCAGCGTAACTATCAGGCCAATGCCAAAACCATTGAAACCTCGGATGCGGTCACCCAGACCATCATCCACCTGAGGTAAGCAATCCAGCGCCCGCCAGGGTGCTTTTAGCAGAACCGGGCCAGATAAGGCCCGGTTCTGCTCACTCCTGAGCTTTTCTTATTTCGTTGCCACTCAAACTGGCACGACTCCTGCTTGAGGACTGGTAACAGTCAAATATCCGGCAGGAGCCTTCCCCATGGACAAAGCCCTTTACATCGGAATGTCCGGTGCCAAGCAGAACATGCTGGCCCAGCGCGCCCACGCCAACAACCTGGCGAACGTGAACACCACCGGTTTCAAGCGCGACCGCGCGGTGTTTCAGGATCTGCTGTATCAGGTGAAACGCCAACCCGGTGGTTTGAACACGCAAAACACCGAACTACCCTCCGGGTTGCAGTTGGGTACCGGTGTGCGGGTTGTGGGCACCGCCAAACAGTTTACTCAGGGCAACTTGCAGATAACCGAGCAGCCGCTGGATATGGCGGTTAACGGTCGCGATGGCACTGTAACCGCTGTCACCGATGACCAGGCCGGGCTGGGCTCGCTGGAGCAGGGCTCTATTGAGTCTTCCAACGTGGAAGTGGTGGAAGAGCTGGTGAATATGATTACCACCCAGCGCGCCTATGAAATGAACTCGAAAGTAGTATCGACTGTTGACCAGATGCTGCAGTTCATCACCAACAATATTGGTTAACGCCGGTTGTTGCCGGCCAGAGGTTTCGCTATGACAGCTAACGCCGTTTTTTTACAGTTCCGCCGCAGCGCCAGCGTTGCGTTGGTTCTGGTGCTGGCGGTGCTTCAGGGTTGCGCTGCCATGAGCCGGCCCCGCGCCATGCCGGATGACCCGGAATACGCTCCGGTGCGGGCCCAGGCGATGATGCAGCGCGATCTCGAAACCGGTTCTATTTACCAGGTTAGCCGCAATTACAATTTTTACGGCGACACAGTAGCGCTCAATGTGGGCGATGTGCTTACGGTTACCTTGGACGAGTCTACCCGCGCCAGTAAAAACGCGGAAACCAGTATCTCGAAAGACAGTGACATCAGCCTGGCCGGCAGCATCACCGTAACGGTCACCGAAGTATTGCCTAACGGTGTGTTGCGCATTCGTGGCGAGAAGTGGCTGTCGCTGACCAATGGCGAAGAATACATTCGCCTGACAGGATTGGTGCGGCCTCAGGATATCAAGCCGGACAATACTCTGGCGTCTAACCGCATTGCCGATGCCCGCATTGCTTACGGTGGCACCGGTGATTTTGACCAAGCCAACCAGATGGGCTGGATGGGGCGTTTTTTCAACAGCGAATGGTGGCCTCTGTGAACCTTTCCAAAGTGATTCTGTGTAAAACGAATGTGCGCAAATGTTTGGCAATAGCATTAATGGCGTTAATGGTGGCTTCGCCGGTGATGGCTGACAGGCTTAAGGATTTGGCCCGCATCAAAGGCGTGCGTGACAACCAACTGGTGGGTTATGGTCTGGTGGTTGGCTTGGCCGGCAGCGGCGACAAAGCGCCATTTACCAACCAGACCTTCCGTAACATGATGAACCAGTTTGGCGTCACTCTGCCGGAAGGCGTTGATCCAAAACTGGCGAACGTTGCTGCGGTGACGGTGAACGCTACCATTCCACCGTTTGCCAAGCCCGGTCAGCAAATCGACATTACCGTGTCGTCTATCGGCAACGCCAAAAGCCTGCGCGGCGGCACCCTGCTGATGACCACGCTGAAAGGCGCTGATGGCAACGTGTATGCGCTTGCGCAAGGTAGCCTGATTGTCGGTGGCTTTGGCGCCGAAGGGCTGGACGGCTCGCGCATTACCGTTAACATTCCCAGCGCCGGCCGAATCCCCAACGGCGCCACCGTCGAGCGCGAAGTGGCTTCGCCGTTTAACCGTGGCGATACCGTTACGTTCAATCTGTTGCGCTCAGACTTCACCACCGCCCGTCGGGTTGTTGAAGCCATCAACGGCAACCTGGGCCCGGATATGGCTTACGCCCACGGCAACCTGACGGTGATTATTCAGGAAAACCCCAATGCGGTGCAGCCTAATCCGTTAGCGGCTGGCAACACCGAAGTGGTGCAAGACTCTCAGATTGCGGTGACCGAAGACCCGGCTCGCATGTTCAAGTTTGGCCCTGCGGTCACCTTGAACGAGATAGTTCAGGCGGTAAACCAGGTGGGTGCGGCTCCGGGTGACGTAATGGCGGTACTGGAAGCGTTAAAACAGGCCGGTGCACTGCGCGCCGAGCTGATTGTAATCTAGAGTAGCAGGGGCAGAACGATGCAGGACTACCGGATTCAACAGGCCAATGTCTACACCGACTTCGAAGGCTTGAACGCGCTGAAAACCCAGGCCCGTACCGACAAGGAGTCGGCACTGAGGGAAGTGGCGCGGCAATTTGAAAGCCTGTTTCTGGCGGAAATGCTCAAGTCTATGCGCAAAGCCGGTGATGTGATGGCGGAAGGCAACTACCTGAACACCAACGAGAGCCAGGCTTATCGGGATATGTTCGACAATCAGATAAGTCTGTCGATGGCTGGCAACCAGGGTACCGGCCTGGCGGACGCTTTGGTGCGCCAGCTCAGCCCGCGCGCTTTGAATCTCCGGAACAGTTCGTGCAGGCCCTGCTGCCCATGGCGCAACGCATCACCAACGCCAACACACCGGGCTATAGCCGCCAGGAGGTGCAGTTTGGCGTTCAGACACCGCAGCGCACCGGCGCCGGCAGTATTGGCACCGGCGTCAATGTGGAAAACATTCGCCGCCTGGCAAACGAATACCTGACGCAGCAAATCCGTGAGGATTCCAGCCTTGAGGGTGAGCAAAGAACCCTGAACAACGAGCTAAGCCGGTTGGATAACCTGCTGGGTGGCGAGTCTACGGGCCTCAGTAAGGTCTTGAACAACTGTTTTGCCAGTCTGCAGAACGCCGCTGAAGACCCTACTTCATTGCCCCAGCGCCAGCTTGTAATAAGTGAAGGCCAGCAAGTGGTAAACCGCTTTTCTGCGCTCAATGAAAAGTTCATTCAGCAGCGCGAATCGGTCAAAACCCAGATGCAGCAGGGCGCTAAAGACGCCAACGCGCTGATTGCCAGTATTGCCGATCTGAACTCGGCGATATCCCAATCCCCCGGCCTTGCCCAGGGCAGAATGCCCAACGATCTGCTGGACCAGCGTGATGAAAAACTGCGCCAGCTGTCTGAACTGGTCAGCATAAAAATCAGCCCAACCGAAGGCGCGCAGGTGAATGTCACCCTGAACAACGGCCAGGGCCTGGTTATAGGCAACATTGCTGCAGAACTGGGCACTCGGCCCAGTGCCTCTGACCCCTCAATGCTGGAGTTTACGCTGGGCACCAGTGGTCGGGTTGTGAACATCGACAGCCAGATTGAGGGTGGAAAACTGGGCGGCCTTAGATACTTCCAGCAGCAGGCCTTAGCGCCGGCGTTTGACGAGCTCGGCCGTATTGCCATTGCGCTGGCCGATACCATGAACAGCCAGCATCAGATTGGTATGGACTTGGAAGGTGAGTTGGGTGGGCTGTTTTTTAAGAACTTCAATAGTGATGCTTTTCAGAATAGTCGGGTAATTCCTAGGGTCTGTTGACAATTTCTCTTACCTTTCAAAGACTTACAGTAAATTGTCAACAGACCCTAGCCCTGTGCGAGCCGAAGGGCGCGAGATCAACACGGGCTCTGGTGCTATCAGTCAGGGCACCATGTTGGGGGTGATTGACCCGATCATCGATTTGCCAATGAGAGTTGAATTTGTCGACGGCAGTAGTAGTGGGCTGGCATATACAGTTTTTAATCAAGTAACACCCCCGTGATCATTGCAGAACCATACATCGAGGGTCAGGGACTGTTTAGCGAAGACCCATTAAATGCCCTCTACGAAGGCTTCCAGTTTAACTTCACCGGACAGCCCAAGGTGGGTGACATTTTTGATATCGAATTTAACGCAAACGGCGTATCCGACAACCGCAACGCCGAGTCTCTGGCATCGTTTGGCACAAAAAACACACTGAACAACGGCAGCCAGAGTTTTGCCGAAGGCTATGCCGGGCTGGTGGAAACTGTGGGTGTGCAAACCCGCCAGAGCCAGCTGGATCTGGCGGCAGGAAAAACCTTGCTGGAGCAGTCGTTCAATCAGCGTGAGTCGGTTTCCGGGGTGAATCTGGACCAGGAAGCCGGCAAATTGATTCAGTACCAGGCCGCTTACAACGCGTCGGCCAAGGTGATTACCGTTGCACAGGACCTGTTCAACACATTGCTGCAAACCTTCCGCTAAAGCGGGCAAGGTTCAAAAAGGTAATGCGAGATGATTAGAATATCTTCACAACAAATCTTTTCCGGCGGCATCAACCGGCTGCAGGATCTGAGCGCACAGCTGAACAAAACCGACGAGCAGATTGCCACCGGTAAGCGCGTCAATCGGCCGTCGGACGACCCGGTAGCAGCAGCGCGGATTCTGAAGCTGGACCAGGAAGTGAGTCGCATCGAAACCTACGAGCGTAACGCGCAACTGGCCAACAACCGGCTGGGCCAGGAAGAGAGCTCCATCTCAAGCTCCCTGGACATTCTGCAGCGCGTGCGTGAGTTGACGGTGCAGGCCGGTAACGGCTTGCTGTCTGCAAACGATCGCCTGTCTATCAGTTCGGAAATGAAAGAACGCCTGCAGCAGCTGGCGCAAATGGCCAATACCCAGGACGCTTCTGGCGAATATATTTTTAGTGGTTTCCAAGGCGGCACAGCAATCGTTTGCACGGGTATCCCAGCTGTCGTTGTTTGACCGTTTGTAAATTATTGCCAGGGCAGGGCAATTGTTCTGCTTTTGTTATTGATTTCAGGCTCAGCGTCAGTATAATTGCTCCTCTTCTGATGGCGGCGTGGTGGAATTGGTAGACACGACGGATTCAAAATCCGTTGCTAGTGATAGTGTGGCGGTTCGAGTCCGCCCGCCGCTACCATATATTTATAAGCCGCACCCTGCGGTTTCGTGCATAGTCATTTTCATGAATGTCTCCGATTTTCGTTTTGACTTACCGGATGAGCTGATTGCCCGCTATCCGTTGAGTGAACGCTCTGCTTCCCGTCTATTTTGCCTTGATGGCCTGTCTGGCGATATGAATCATCGCCGTTTCACAGACCTGCTCGATCTTCTGCAGCCCGGTGATTTGCTGGTGTTCAACAACACCAAGGTGATTCCTGCGCGTCTGTTCGGAAAAAAAGAAACCGGCGGTGCGGTAGAAATTCTGGTGGAGCGCATTACCGGCGATCAGCAGATGCTGGCCCACGTGCGCGCGTCAAAATCCCCCAAGCCCGGGCAACAGGTATTGTTGGAAGACGGGACTGCGTTGAACGTTATCGCCCGCGCCGATGCATTGTTCGAGTTGCAGGCTGACGGCAGCGAATCACTGCTGGATATTCTTGATCGCCTGGGTCATATGCCCCTGCCACCTTATATTGATCGCGCGGATGAGGCGTCTGACCGGGAGCGTTACCAAACCGTTTATGCCCGCGAGGCCGGTGCGGTTGCCGCGCCAACCGCTGGCCTTCATTTTGATGAAGCGCTGCTGCAGAAGCTCGCAGCGATGGGCGTAGACTCCACGTTTGTGACCCTGCATGTGGGCGCCGGCACCTTTCAGCCGGTGCGGGTAGACAAACTGGAAGATCACGTAATGCATCATGAGCTGGCTCATGTGCGCCAGGACACGGTAGATGCGGTGGCCCG
This sequence comes from Marinobacter gelidimuriae, assembly GCF_000372805.1. Classification (GTDB taxonomy): domain Bacteria; phylum Pseudomonadota; class Gammaproteobacteria; order Pseudomonadales; family Oleiphilaceae; genus Marinobacter; species Marinobacter gelidimuriae. Next base: position 28,987 of record NZ_KB889941.1, read on the forward strand.
CACCCGCGCCCGTGGCGGCCGCGTGATTGCCGTGGGCACCACCTCGGTGCGCTCGCTGGAATCAGCCAGTCGCCACGGCGACCTGCGCCCGTTTACGGGCGACACTGACATATTTATTTACCCTGGTTACAGCTTTCAGACCGTAGACGCGCTGATCACCAATTTCCATTTGCCCGAATCAACGCTGATCATGTTGGTCAGCGCCTTCGCCGGTTACGAACATGTGATGGGTGCCTATAAAGAAGCCGTGCATGAACGCTATCGCTTTTTCAGCTACGGCGACGCCATGTTTATTACCGGACAGCTGCCCAGCCGTGGCATGCTGCAACGGAGCCGCAGGGCGGCCCCGAAACACAAGAATCCCACGGAGAAACCCGGTGACTGACGCCTGTTTCATGAGCTTTGAAAAACTGGGTGAAGACGGCCGTGCGCGCCGTGGCCGCCTGACCTTTCCCCGCGGTGTGGTGGAAACGCCGGCGTTTATGCCCGTTGGCACTTACGGTACAGTGAAAGGCATGCTACCCCGTGACATCAAGGAAATTGGCGCCCACATCATTTTGGGTAATACCTTTCACCTGATGCTGCGCCCGGGCACCGAAGTGATCAAAGCCCACGGCGACCTGCACGATTTTACCCAGTGGCAGGGGCCGATTCTGACCGACTCCGGCGGCTTTCAGGTGTTTAGCTTGGGCGAAACCAGCAAAATTACCGAGCAGGGCGTGATTTTCCGCTCGCCGGTGGATGGCTCGCCGGTGGAGTTGAACCCGGAAATTGCGATGCAGGTGCAGCGCGACCTGGGTTCTGACATCGTGATGATCTTTGACGAATGCACGCCTTACCCGGCTACCGAGAAAGAAGGCAAAGATTCGATGGAGTTGTCGTTGCGCTGGGCGGCCCGAAGCAAGAATGCCCATGAGGGGAATCCGGCGGCGCTGTTCGGCATTGTGCAGGGCGGAATGTACGAAGGCCTGCGCCAGCAGTCGCTGGACGGCCTGACCAACATCGGTTTTGACGGTTACGCCATTGGCGGGCTGTCGGTGGGCGAGCCCAAAGAGGACATGATTCGCATTCTGGACGACTTGCCGCCAAAAATGCCTGCGGACAAGCCCCGTTACCTGATGGGCGTAGGCCGCCCTGAGGATATAGTAGAAGCAGTGCATCGCGGTGTGGATATGTTTGATTGCGTAATGCCTACCCGCAACGCCCGTAACGGGTATCTGTTTACCGCTACCGGCACTGTTAAGATTCGCAACGCCAAAAACCGCCACGACACCGCGCCGCTGGATGACAGTTGTGACTGTTACACCTGCCAGAACTTTTCCAGAAGTTATCTGCATCATCTGGATAAGTGTGGAGAAATGCTCGCTTCGCAGCTGAACACCATTCACAATTTACGCTATTACCAGAACCTGATGAGTGGATTGCGTGGGGCCATTGAAGCAGGTACATTGTGCAACTTTGTAACCGAATTCTACGCCTTGCGCGGCGCAACTGTGCCCGAGCTTAGCGGCGCCTGAACCTGTTATTCACACTTTATTATTCAATTAACGGAGAAAATGCATGAAATCGATCAAATTACTCGTTGCCGCACTGCTGGCACTGGCTCCCACGCTGGCAATGGCGCAGGACGCGGCCGGCGGTAGCATGGGCATTATCGGGCAGGTTATCTTTTTTGCCGGCTTTATATTGATTTTTTACTTCCTTATCTGGCGTCCGCAGTCCAAGCGCGCCAAAGAGCACAAGTCATTGATGTCCGGCCTGAACAAAGGCGACGAAGTGGTTACCTCTGGCGGTATGGTTGGCAAGATCACCAAAGTGTCTGACGACTTTATTGTTCTGGAAGTGGCCGACAACGTTTCAGTTCGCATTCAAAAAGTGGCGGTTTCCGGTGCTTTGCCAAAAGGCTCGTTGAAAGATATCTGAGCCGCGCCAACGGACGTTCAGCCGGGCTTTTCAGCCCGGCTGGTTCTATCTGGCTGAAACACCACGGTCGGCGCCAGCCCGGCTTATAGGAACCCCATGCTTAACAAGTATCCGCTTTGGAAAAACCTCACTATCCTGGTTGCCCTGGCAATCGGCTTTATATACGCACTCCCCAATTTGTTCCCGGATGATTTTGCGGTTCAGGTTACCGGTGCCCGCAGCAGTACCGAAGTCGACGCACGCGTTTTAGAGCGTGCGGTGCAGGCTCTGGAAGCCCAGGGTATCGAGGTAAAAAGCAGCAGTTTGCAGGATCGTGACGCGCTTATTCGGGTAACCAGCGGCGAAGATCAGCTTCAGGCCCGCCCTGCAGTGCAAGCGGTACTGGGTAACGACTATCTGGTTGCGCTGAACATGGCTGCTTCTACTCCCGGCTGGCTACGCAGCTTGGGTGCAGGCCCAATGAAGCTGGGCCTGGATTTGCGCGGCGGTGTTCACTTCCTGCTGGAAGTGGATATGGAAACCGCTGTGAACCAGCGCCTGGAAGCGTTGGCCGGACAAATCAAACGTGAACTGCGCGGGGAGCGCATTCGCTACCGCGGTGGTGAGCTAGAGGGAAATCTGGAAGGCGAACGGGAAATTATTCTCAGCTTTCGTGATGACGAATCCCGCGCCGATGCCTTCACCCTGATTCGCCGTCAGTACCTGCAGTTTTTAATGGATGAGCGCACCCGTGGCGACGAGCGCCTTATTGCGCTAACCCTGTCGGAAGCCGAAGTGCGCTCCATTCAGGAATACGCCCTTGAGCAGAACCTGACCACCATCCGTAACCGGGTGAACGAATTGGGTGTGGCCGAGCCGCTGGTGCAGCGCCAGGGCTCCAGTCGCATCATTGTTGAATTGCCGGGTGTTCAGGATACCGCGCAAGCCAAACGCGTATTGGGCGCCACCGCGAATCTGGAATTTCGAATGGAAGCTCGGCCAGACACGCCAGCCGGCGGTGTCGAAACCTTTGGTTTTCGCGATACGCCCCAACGTACCGCTCGCTTAGAGCGTGCGCTCATTGCCACAGGTAATAACGTGGCCAATGCCCAGCAGCAGTTTGATGAGAACGGCCAGCCACAAGTCAGCATTACAATGGATTCTGTGGGCGGCGATTTGATGAACCGTGCCACTCGCAACGCCGTTGGCCGGCGTATGGCGGTGCTGTTTATTGAGTTTCGCACCGAAACCGAAGACCGTATGGTTGACGGCGAAGTGGTCACCGAAGAAAAACGGGTAGTGGACAAAGGCATCATCAGCCTGGCAACGGTGCAGTCTGCACTGGGTGCGAGCTTCCGTATAACCGGTCTGGACTCGATTCCGGAAGCGTCGGAGCTATCACTGCTGCTGCGCGCCGGTGCACTGGCCGCGCCCATGTACTTTGTGCAGGAACGAACCATTGGCCCCAGCCTGGGTCAGAAAAATATCGACGCCGGTATGATGTCGGTATTGCTGGGCTTTGTGCTGGTGCTGATCTATATGGCGCTCTACTACCGCGGTTTTGGGCTTATTGCCAACGTATCGCTTACCCTGAATCTGATGCTGCTGATTGCCTGCATGTCGATTCTGTCGGCCACGCTAACATTGCCGGGTATCGCCGGTATCGTTCTAACGGTGGGTATGGCAGTAGACGCCAACGTATTGATATTCGAGCGTATACGAGAAGAGTTAAAAGCCGGCACCGCGCCGCAGTTGGCCATAAATGCCGGTTACTCGCGGGCGTTTGTCTCCATTTTTGACGCTAACATCACAACCCTGCTGGTGGCGCTCATTCTGTTTGCCATGGGTTCCGGCCCGGTGAAAGGTTTTGCGATTACCTTAAGCCTGGGCATTATAACATCGATGTTCTCTGGCCTGTTGGTCAGCCGCAGTATCGTCAATGTGGTTTATGGTGGCCGCAGGGTCGAGAAACTTTCGATCGGAGGGAAGCAGGCTAATGCATGACGCTCAGGAAAAACCGTTTGATTTTATGGGTTTTCGGAAGATTGCTACGATACTCTCGATTACTCTACTGGTGCTCGCTATCGGCCTGTTGGCGGTGCGCGGGCTGAACTTCGGCATGGATTTCACCGGCGGCACGTCGGTGGAATTTGAATACGAACAAGCGCCAGCTCTTGCTGAGATACGCACAGCGTTGAGTGACGCCGGCTATGACCAGTTTGTGGTGCAGAATTTCGGTTCTGATACAACGGTTTTGGTGCGGTTGTCAGAGTCGGCTAACGATATGCTGGCCCAGGAGATCACTAGCACCTTAACCGCCGGCGGAGCTGGGCTGAAGCTGATCAGTTCGGAGTTTATCGGCTCCCAGGTAGGCGAAGAACTGAAAGAGGATGGCGGTTTGGGCATGCTGATTGCCTTGTTGGTGGTGCTGATTTACGTTGGCATGCGCTTTCAGTTCAAATTCGGTATTGCTGCCGTGCTGCCCCTGGCTCACGACGTCCTCATTGTGCTGGGTATTTTTTCGCTGTTTCAGTGGACCTTTGACCTTACGGTTCTGGCCGCCCTGTTGGCCATCATCGGCTACTCGCTGAATGACACTATTGTGGTGGCCGACCGTATCCGGGAAAACTTCCGCACCATGCGGGTAGGGGACTCATGGGAGGTGATCAACACTTCCATTCACCAGACCATCAGCCGTACCATCAATACCTCTGGTACCACGCTGGTGGTGCTGATTGCGCTTTACGTGTTCGGCGGTGAGGCGATTAATAAATTCGCCCTGGCGCTGATTATCGGCGTGGTGGTGGGTACTTATTCCTCCATTTACGTATCGGCGAACCTGCTGATTGCGCTCGGTGTGTCTCGTGAAGATCTGATCTTGCCGGTGAAGGAAGGTGTGGTCGGTCAGGACGAAAACGAACAGCCGCCGGAGTGGTTGGATCGTATGTAGTTCTTTTGAGAGGCCTTTTTGGGAAGCCCGCCGGTTTATCGGCAGTGGTTTCGCAACCATAAAAAAACCGCCAGTCTCTCGGGATTGGCGGTTTTTTGTGCATGCCTTGCTAGCAGGGCAAGTTCGCTTTAGCGGGGCAAGCGGCCACGGAACGGATGCAGTTCCTTCAGCAATTCACGAAACAGCTTGGGGTTAGCCACAATCAGCTGCTTTGCATTACTGGCCGATGGGTTGCCAAAGAAGTCCCCGGTCAGGGCGCCCGATTCCATCGCCAGGGCCACGCCCAGGTCCAGTTCGGCGCCTTCCGGACGAAAAGCGATCACTGCGTCCAGATGGCCGGCCGATACCCGTGCGATATCCAGCACCACGCATCCGGATGTACGGAAAATGCGTGAGTTGGTCGCCAGAACGGTGGCTATTTCGCCCCACAGTTGTGGGTTGTCGTCTTTACGGGCTTGGTCAAGAACGTTGGTAGCCAGCGCCGAGCTGGTTAGTTGGCGCACTTCTGATACCCGCACCCGGCGGCTGTTCAGTGCGGCGCCGTGGCCACGGCTGGCCGAGTATTCTTCGCTGGTGATTGGGTTAACAATCAACAGGCTCTCAATCCGGTTGTTCTTTTTCTGGGCCAGTGCCAGAACAAATTCCGGAATACCTCGCAGAAAATTGTCGCGACCCAGAACCGGAAAGATGTGCCAGCTTTTGTCATAGGTGCCAGCATCCGCTTCGTTCAGGGGAGCAATGTGGTGGTCTTTGTAGGCTTTTTCGAGCTGCTCTACGAAATTATCGTAAATGGCCTGTTCGACGCGATCCAGCTGACGCTCGCGCTCGCTGTTGTCTTTGTCGCTGGGTTCCTGGCGCTCGAAATGTGCTTTCAGGTAGTCCGACCCCTGGCGCGCAACGCGCAGGGCCATTTTAATCGCTGGTTGCATCTGAGTGATCAACATCCGAGTGTATGAAGGCCGCGTATTATATCAGTCGGTGTGCGCTTTGTCTGTTTTTAGACTCCGCACAAGCACGGATAATGGTCATTTGACACTCGGGTTGCCCGCCGGCTTTCGTGATTTATCTGTTATTATTGCCGCCTAATTTTGCTGACAGGCCGTTACCATGCACAAACCGTCCCGCCCGCTGGGCTCACCCGACACCTACAACGACCGAATTCGTATTGTTCTGGTGGAAACCTCCCACTCTGGCAACATTGGTGCGGTAGCGCGAGCCATGAAAAATATGGGGTTGGGAAATCTGTGGATGGTGAACCCGCGATCGTTCCCGGATGAAACCTCGTACGCTCGAGCCGCCGGAGCATCGGATGTTCTGGACACTGCAACCGTGGTGGATAGTCTTGATGAAGCGCTGGCAGATTGCGTGTTGGTTATGGGCACCAGCGCTCGCGGGCGCAAGGTGCCCTGGCCAGTGATGCCGCCGGATCAGGCCGTAACTGCGGCAGCCAGTCATTGCGGCCAAGGCACAGTGGCGCTGGTGTTCGGCCGAGAGAATCACGGGTTGAGCAACGATGAACTGCAACGTTGCCACTATCATATTCATATTCCGTCCAATCCGGATTACAGCTCATTGAATCTGGCGATGGCGGTTCAGGTAATGTGTTATGAATTGCGCATGAGTTATCTGAAGGGCCTTGAAGCGGATGCCCGGCGGCCCTATTTAGAGCCGATTGCGCAGCCTGGTGACGCCGGGTGGGACGTTGCTCCTGCCAGCGTTGGCGATGTCGAAGGCTTTTTTGGCCATTTGCAGCAGGTGCTGGAAGAAATCGATTTTCATCGCCGGGACAAACCGCGCCAACTGATGGCGCGTCTGCGCAGGTTGTTCCAGCGGGCGAAAATGGACCAGATGGAAGTTAATATCCTAAGAGGTGTTTTGTCGGCCGTTCAAAAAACGGCAGGCGCCTCGGGAATCGAGCAATCAACCTCCGGTACCGGGCCACAAGCGCCGGAGCAGGACCAGGGCAAACGTCATGTTTAGACATTTAAGAGAAGATATCAGCAGTGTGTTCCGCCGCGATCCCGCTGCGCGTAATACCTTTGAAGTTCTGACCAACTATCCTGGCCTGCACGCACTTTTACTGCATCGGGTGGCACACTGGTTATGGGGGGTGGGCCTGAAGTGGCTGGCTCGTACCCTTTCTACGCTTACGCGCTGGTTTACGGGTATTGAGATTCATCCCGGTGCCACCATTGGTCGACGCTTCTTCATTGACCACGGTATGGGTGTGGTTATTGGTGAAACTACGGTCATCGGTGACGATGTTACGTTATATCAAGGCGTTACCCTGGGCGGCACCAGCTGGAACAAGGGTAAGCGCCATCCCACCATTGGTGACGGAGTAGTTGTAGGCGCCGGAGCCAAAATATTAGGGCCCTTTGAAGTAGGCGCGGGCGCCAAAGTGGGTTCCAACTCGGTGGTCACAAAAGCGGTGCCAGCTGGCGCAACCGTTGTTGGCATACCGGGCCGCGTGATTGAAAAAGATAAAGACGAGCAAAGCTCGCGGCGCCGGGAAATGGAAGAGCGCATGGGCTTTGACGCCTATGGCGTGACCGAAGAAATGCCAGACCCCCTGGCGCGGGCAATGCGTTCGCTGCTCGACCACATGCACGCGGTAGACGACCGCATGGAAATAATGTGCAAAGCCTTGCGCAAGGTAAGCGCCGACTATCCGAACGGCGATTTGCCGGTGTTGTCAGAGGACGATTTTGATTGCCTACGCGATACAGACAGCGAGGCTTCGCGCAAAAAGAACCGCGAAGACGCAAAAGTGGTTGCAGCGGCGGCGGTCGAGCCGAGCGCCAAAGCGGGTAGTATAGACAGTGCGAAGGAGAGCGCTGAAGAGAGTGTCGAAGAGAGTGTCGAAGAGAGTGTTAAAGCAGGCGCCAAGAAGAATGCAAGCGAGCCCACCAAGGATAGCCGCTGAATACTTGACTGAATTAGTTGGTCAATTCATACTCGTGTTTGCGAATAGAGGTCAATTTCCATCGCGGGGCGGAGTTTATGAAGTTGACAACAAAAGGCCGGTACGCGGTAACCGCTATGCTGGACCTTGCACTGCACGGTGACCATGGGCCGGTTACGCTTGCTGATATATCAGCCCGCCAGGAAATCTCCCTGTCGTACCTGGAACAGCTATTTTCGCGGCTGCGACGCAGGCACTTGGTGGCCAGCATTCGCGGCCCGGGCGGGGGCTATCGCCTGAGTCGCGGCGCTGATGCCATTTTTATATCAGAGGTGGTAGACGCTGTCAGCGAGTCACTTGACACCACTCGCTGCGGTAACAAAGGCGATTGTCAGAGCGGCGAGAAGTGCCTGACCCATCACCTTTGGACTGACCTCACCGAGCAGATTCATCAGTTCCTGGATAACATCAGCCTGGGCGATCTGATGAAAAAACGTGAAATCCGCCAAGTGGCGGACCGCCAGAATCTGCGCCAGAGCGATGCAGGTTGTGAAACGATCAACACTCGGCTGCTCAGTGAACAGGCGCCGGTTTAAGTCTGGTTTTTAATACCATGAAGAAACCTGTATACCTCGATTATGCGGCCACTACGCCCGCAGATTTTGCCGTTGCCGAAGAAATGATGCGCTACCTGACATTGGATGGCGCCTTTGGTAACCCTGCCTCGCGTACCCATGGTTATGGCTGGCAGGCCGAAGCGGCGGTAGAAACTGCACGCCGCCAGGTGGCCACATTGATCAACGCCGACCCCCGCGAAATCGTATGGACATCCGGCGCGACCGAGTCTGACAATCTGGCGATCAAAGGCGCGGTGGCCGGGCACGATGCGCCTCACATTATTACCTCCATGATCGAACATAAAGCCGTTCTGGATACCTGTGGCTGGCTGCAGGAGCAGGGCGTGAAGGTTACCTGGCTGAAGCCTGATGCCTGTGGGCGTATTCACGTCGGACAAGTGGTTGAGGCGCTGACGCCAGAGACCGTGCTTGTGAGCCTGATGCTGGTAAACAACGAATTGGGCAGCATTAGTGACATTGCAGCCATTGGCGCCCAACTGCGCGGCCGCGGTGTGCTTTTTCATGTTGATGCGGCCCAGGCCCCCGGAAAAATACCGGTGGATGTAAAGGCCTTGAACGCCGACTTGCTGTCACTGTCGGCGCATAAGGTTTATGGCCCCAAAGGGATAGGCGCGCTTTACGTGCGACGCTCTCCGGATGTGCGTATTCAAGCGCAGATTCACGGTGGCGGTCATGAGCGCGGCATGCGCTCTGGCACCCTGCCGGCGCATCAAATTGTGGGTATGGGTAAAGCGTTTGAGTTGGCGGCAGACAGCCTTTCTGCCGATAGTGCCAGGCTGGAACAGCTGCGTGGGCGTTTTCTTGGGGCGCTGGCAGAGCTTGAAGGGGTTTCTCTAAACGGGAGTCTCAATACCGGTCTCAACGGCAGTGAAACCAATGATGACGCCAAACTGCGAGTGCCTGGCATTATCAATTTGTCGTTCGCGGGCGTTGATGCAGAAACCCTGATGCTGGGCCTGCGTGAATTGGCAGTGTCTTCCGGTTCCGCCTGCACATCGGCGACACTGGAGCCATCTTATGTCTTGCGGGGTATCGGGCTAGACGATAAGCAGGCTCACCGTGCGCTGCGGTTTTCATTTGGCCGTTATACCAGCGGCGAAGAAGTCGACTTTGCGGCGGCACACATTATTGATGTTGTTGGCCGGCTGCGGTCTGCGCGGTAGGCACCGGCCCCGTGACTGCGTATAATTGCAGGCTCGTTTTTTATCCAACCTCTAATGGAGAATCACCATGGCAAACGAACGCACGTTGTCGATCATCAAGCCTGATGCCGTTGCAAAAAATGTAATCGGCAAAATCATCAGCCGTTTTGAAGATGCAGAGCTGCATGTTGTTGCAGCAAAGATGTCGCACCTTAGCCAGGAACAGGCCGAAGGCTTTTACGCCGAGCACAAAGAGCGTCCGTTCTTTAACGACCTGGTTGCGTTTATGACGTCTGGCCCGGTGGTTGTTCAGGCTTTGGAAGGCGAAGGCGCCATTTTGAAAAACCGTGATCTGATGGGTGCTACTAATCCGAAAGAAGCGGAAGCTGGCACCATCCGCGCTGACTTTGCATCGTCTATTGATGCCAATGCGGTTCACGGCTCCGACTCGGCTGCTTCCGCAGAGCGCGAAATTGCTTATTTTTTCAATGATAATGAAATTTGCCCGCGCGGCTGATTTTGTTCACCGGGGGCGGCGTTGCTGCCCCCGGATTGGTTATTTGATTAAGGTTATACAATGACAGCACTCGCTGAAAAAACAAATCTTCTGGGAATGCCCAAAGCCAAGCTTGAGGCCTATTTTGAATCCCTGGGGGAAAAACGTTTTCGCGCTACTCAGGTGCTGCAATGGATTCACCAGCGTGGTGTGGGTGACTTCGATGAAATGACCAATATGAGCAAGCCTCTGCGGGACAAGCTTAAGCTGATCGCCGAAGTACGTGGCCCGGAAGTGGTCTATGACGAAGTGGCCAAAGACGGCACCCGTAAATGGGTAATGCGCATGGACAACGGCAACAACATAGAAACCGTGCTGATACCTGACGGTGAACGTGGCACTCTGTGCGTGTCATCACAGATTGGTTGCAGTCTGGATTGCAGTTTTTGTTCAACGGGTAAGAGAGGCTTCAACCGTAACCTGACCTCTGCCGAGATTATTGGGCAGGTGTGGGCTGCGCGCAAAACGTTCATGCCCTATGCGCCGGGCCCAGATCGTCCGATTACCAACGTGGTGATGATGGGCATGGGCGAGCCCTTGTTGAACTTCGACAACGTCGTAGACGCCATGAATCTGATGATGGAAGATCTGGCCTACGGCATTTCCAAGCGCCGGGTAACCCTGAGCACGTCGGGCGTGGTTCCAGCGATCGACAAGCTGGGTGAGGTTACCGATGTTTCATTGGCTATTTCTTTGCACGCCGCAAATGATGAGTTGCGTAACCAGTTAGTACCTATTAATAAAAAGTACCCAATAGCAGAGTTGCTGGCCGCTACCCGCCGCTATTTGAGTCGTTTGCCAGACAAGCGCAAGGCAACCATTGAATACACTTTGATGGCTGGTGTGAACGATCATGTCGATCAAGCGCGAGAACTGGCCGAGGTTCTGCGCGGCTTGCCGTGTAAGATCAACTTGATACCATTTAATCCGTTCCCGGAAAGTGGCTATGAACGTCCGAGCATGAATGCCACCCGGCGATTCCAGACGGTGTTGAACGAGGAAGGGTATATTGCGACCGTACGCATGCCCCGTGGCGATGACATAGACGCTGCTTGTGGGCAACTGGTGGGCAAGGTAGAAGACCGAACCCGTCGCAGTGCCCGTTACATTGCAGTGCAGCAGGTTTCAGCGTAAATACCCGGCTGTGGATGCGGCAGGCCTTCTCCAATAGCAGCTTCAGGATGAGTTCACGGCTATGGTAAATCAGTTTGTCAGTGCCCGTTTTATGATGTCGCTGATGCTGGTGGCAGCGATGTTGTCGGGCTGTGTGACGACCACCGACAGCCGCTTTGCCCGCGAAGCCGATCGCCAAAAAGCGTTGGCAGATTACGTTCAGTTGGCATCAGCGTATATTGGCCAGGGAAATTTTGAGCGAGCCCGCCATCACTTGGACCGGGCTCTGGAAATTGATTCGAATAACTCGCCGGCGTTAGCCGCAAAGGGCCTTATTTTCGCCAACGAGGGTGAACCCGAACTGGCTGGAAGCAATTTCAGACGCGCGATCTCCGCCGATTCAAAAAATACCCGCGCCAATGTTTATTATGGCGCGTTTTTGTATGGCCAGGGCCGAATGGAACAGGCGCGCGACCAGTTTGCCAAGGCCTCTGGCGATACCGGTTATCCGGATCGAGGTTCCGTTTTTTTCAACCTGGGAATGACCCAGGAGCAGCTGGGTGATTTTCCAACTGCGGTTAGCAGCTATCGCCGTGCCACCGAGTTGGCACGCAGTGATCCCAAAACATTGCTGGCGTTATCCCGAGTGCTGCTAGAAACCGGTGACGTGAAAACCGCCGACTTCTATTACAGTCGGCTGCTAACTATAATGCAGCGCAATGACCGCTTGCAGCACTCATCTGAAAGCCTGTTGGTGGGAGTTCGCATTGCCCGCCTGCTGGACAAACGTGACCAAGAGGCCAGTTTGGCGTTAATGTTGCGGAATAATTTCCCCGAATCAGCAGAACTCCGGCAATACAAGGTACTGATGTCTAATGGCCAATGAAGAGAATCAAGCTGCCCCTGGCAATCGGCCGGTGGGCCCACAGTTAAAACAGGCCCGCGAGGCGAAAGGGCTTAGCGTAGCCGAAGTGGCTGATGCCCAGCATCTTCGCCCGGCCATTATCCAGGCCATCGAAAATGGCAAATACGAGCTGATTGATACAGAGCTCTTCCTGAAAGGCTACATACGCGCTTATGCGCGCCAAGTAGGCCTGGATGGTAACGCCCTGATTGCCGATCTTAACGTGGAGCTGGAGCCCATGCGCCAGGCGCAGGCGCAGGCGAAAGCAGCGAATCCGCTGATTGATATAGAACGCCGGCGGCGCAAAAAACGCCGTGTAGCCAAAGCCGCATTGTGGCTGGTCGCACTGGCAGTATTGGGCTTTTTGGTGTTTTCGTTTATTTACAATCCTTCGCAGCTGGCTAGTTTGACGGGCGCCGGCGATGACTCAACAACACAATCTACGCCAGATAACTTGTTGCCAGACGAAACGAGTGATGGCGATGTGTCGGCTTCGTCCGCGAACGCAGAGGGTGCGCTAGAACCGCTTATAGCGGCAGGCACAGGAACTTTTTCTGACGGCGAGGCTCCAGCTGACGGCTCGGGGTCTTCGCCAGCGCAGACAGTAGGAAATTCGGCCGTCATCGTCGACAATGATCGTTCGACGATAGATACGGAACAGGCACCCCAAGTTGCCGACAACCGGGGCCGGTTGGAAATTGAATTTATTGATGATTGCTGGGTTCAGATTCGAGATGCTTACGGTAGAAGCCTGGCCAGCGGTCTGAAACGCCAGAGCGACCGCATTGATTTGCGCGCTGAAACCGATATTCGTCTGGTGATTGGTGCCGCTAATGCGATAGGGGCCATGCGCTTTGAAGGTGCGCCCGTCGATCTTGGTAGTAAAGGCATTGTTGGTAATCGCGCCGAGTTTGTTTTGGCTTTGAATTAATAGCTCAACGTAAACGCCGATACTTCTGGTTTTCACAGATGGGTTCTCCCAAATGAAGCATGAATCTCCGATTAAAAGACGTAAATCCCGCCAGATCATGGTGGGCAATGTGCCCGTGGGTGGCGACGCGCCGATTGCCGTCCAGAGTATGACCAACACCGAAACCTGCGACGTGGAAGCAACGCTGGGGCAGATACAGGCCCTTCAAGACGCCGGTGCCGATATTGTCCGCGTGTCTGTGCCGTCAATGGAAGCCGCAGAAGCGTTTGGCCGTATTCGCGCCCGCGCGGGTGTTCCGCTGGTTGCCGATATTCATTTCGATTACAAGATCGCGTTACGGGTGGCCGAACTGGGCGTTGACTGCTTGCGCATAAACCCGGGTAACATTGGTCGGGAAGACCGCGTCAGCGCGGTCATCAGTGCCTGCCGCGACCGCAATATTCCAATTCGGATCGGCGTTAACGCAGGCTCGCTAAGTAAAGACCTGCAGCGTAAATACGGCGAGCCTACCGCAGACGCGCTGGTGGAATCTGCCATGCGCAACGTCGATATTCTTGACCGCCACGACTTCCAGAATTTTAAGGTCAGCCTTAAAGCGTCCGAAGTGTTTATGACGGTAGAAGCCTATCGCAAGATTGCCACGCAGATTGACCAGCCTTTGCACCTGGGCATCACCGAAGCCGGCGGTTTCCGTTCCGGTACTGTGAAGTCGTCTATCGGGCTTGGTCTATTGCTGATGGATGGCATTGGCGACACTATCCGCGTATCGCTAGCAGCAGACCCGGTGCAGGAAGTCAAGGTTGGCTACGACATACTCAAAAGTTTGCGCTTGCGCTCCCGCGGCATTAACTTTATTGCCTGCCCCAGTTGTTCGCGGCAGAATTTCGATGTTATCCAGACCATGAACGATCTGGAAGTGCGTTTGGAAGACGTGCAGCAGGCTCTGGATGTGGCCATTATTGGTTGTATCGTGAACGGCCCGGGCGAAGCCAAAGAGGCCGATATTGGTTTAACCGGTGGCAGCCCGAAAAACCTGTTTTATATGAATGGTAAGCCTCAGCAGAAATTGGACAACGCAAATTTGACTGACGATCTTGAACGTCTGATTCGCAAAGAAATTGCTCGCCGTCAGGAAACCGAAAAAGCCATTATTGTCCGTTCCGCTGACTAACATGCAACGAATACGGTTATAGCTATCGATAACACCTATCGATGACAACAGCCACAACAGGTAGGCAATGCATTGGCGCAGCGCCACTGCACAAACCACAGAGACGTTTAAGGGTTTAACTTGGCTAAGATTCAGGCAATTCGCGGGATGAACGATATCCTGCCCGAACAGACTCCGGTCTGGCAATATGTCGAAGCAACGGTGCGCAAGGTGTTGGGGCAATACGGGTACCAGGAAATCCGTATGCCGATTGTGGAACAGACCGACCTGTTCAAGCGCTCTATCGGTGAAGTTACCGACATTGTTGAAAAAGAAATGTACACCTTTGAAGACCGCAACGGCGACAGCCTGACTCTGCGCCCGGAAGGCACTGCCGGTTGCGTGCGCGCGGCCGAAGAGCACGGCCTGCTGTTCAATCAAACCCGGCGGATGTGGTACACCGGCCAGATGTTTCGCTACGAGCGCCCACAAAAAGGGCGTTACCGCCAGTTTCACCAGGTGGGTGTCGAGTGTTTTGGCATGGCTGGGCCAGACATAGACGCAGAGCTTCTTATTCTGACGGCGCGTTTGTGGAAAACGTTTGGTCTGGCTGACCATGCGCGTCTCGAAATCAACTCGATTGGCACCGCTGAAGCCCGCCGAAACTATCGCGAGGCGCTGGTTGCTTACCTGCAGCAATTCAAAGCCGAGCTCGATGAAGACAGTCAGCGCCGGCTTGAAAGCAACCCTTTGCGGATTCTGGACAGCAAAAGCGCGGCTACCCGTAAGATTCTGGAGCAGGCGCCAAAACTAGACGCCTGGCTTGACGACGAATCTCGTGATCATTTTGAACGCTTGAAGCAATTGTTGGACGCCGCCGGAATCGCGTACACGGTGAATCCGGCGCTGGTCCGCGGCCTGGACTACTACGGTAAGACGGTATTTGAGTGGATTACAGACAGCCTGGGCGCCCAAGGCACGATTTGCGCCGGAGGCCGCTATGATGGACTGGTAGAGCAACTGGGCGGAAAACCCACGGTCGCCGTTGGTTTTGCCATGGGCGTGGAGCGTCTCATCCTGCTGTTGGAAACCCTTAATTTGATACCCGAGTCGGTCAACAACCAGGCCGATGTGTACGTTACCGCCATGGGCGATCAGGCGGTTGCGCCAGCGCTGCTTCTTGCTGAAGAACTGCGTGACCACCTGCCGGGCTACATCATTATTAGCCATTGCGGTGCGGGCAGCTTTAAAAGCCAAATGAAAAAAGCCGATCGAAGCGGCGCCCATTATGCACTCATTCTGGGTGATAGCGAGCTTCAGAATCAAAGTGTTGGCCTTAAACCTTTACGTACAGACGAGCCCCAGCAAGAGCTCCCGCGGCAGCAGGTTGCCGAGGCTCTAGCGCAGGCGCTGTCGTAGTAATCCTTTTAAAGCGCCGTTTCTAATTTACAACAGGAGTTATCATGGCCGAGTTGCGTACAGATGAAGAGCAGGTTGAAGCGATCAAGCAGTGGTGGAAGAACAACGGTAGTTCGCTGCTGATTGGTATTGGTGCGGCCCTGGCGATTGTGTTCGGCTGGCAGGCGTGGCAAAACCAGCAGGCCCAGCAGCGTACCGAGGCCGCCAGCCAGTTTGTCACTCTGATGAACGCCTTTGGCACCGAAGATGGAACCAGCGCCGACACCGTCGCTTTCGTGGCTAAAACCCTGCGCGATGATCATGCCGGCAGCGCTTACGCGATTTACGCCAATTTGATGCTGGCGCGGGTTCAGCTCATGCAGAACAGCGACGCCGAAGGCGCTGTTGAATCCTTGCAATGGGCACTGAATAAAGCGGCGGAGACTCAGCCTCTGGCTCTGGTTGTGCGCAGCCGCCTGGCGCAAGCCCAAATGGCTCTGGAAAATTATGATGCGGCGTTGACCACCATTGACGGTGCCACAGACAGCGACGCTTTTGGTGCTATGTTTGCCGAATTGCGCGGTGATATTTTGCTCGCGAAAGGCGATCAGGAAGGGGCACGTAATGCCTACCTGGCAGCCCGCGAACAGGGCGAAGAAAATCGCAGTGGCGTTCTGCAACTCAAACTGGCGGATCTGGGTGTCGGGGGTGATGCGTGACGTTAAGCGCAGGTTTCCGGCAGCTGCGCGCCAGTGCTGTGGTGCTTATGGCCGCCGCCCTTGTAATTGGTTGCAGCGCCAACGATACGTTTGAGCAGCCCGCACAATTGCCTGATGTGAATCAGCAGGTGTCACTTGAGCGGGTTTGGAACGTTACGGTGGGTGACGGCCATGACGGCGAGTTTTTGTACCTGGCACCGCTGAACGCCGGCGACGTTGTGTACGCCGCATCGGCTGACGGAGAGTTGCTTGCCCTAAACGCAGAAACCGGCAAACAGATTTGGGAGAATTCGGTGAAAGACCGGATTTTTGCCGGTGTTGGTGGCGATGCCAATCAACTGTATCTGGTGAGCCGCGATGCCGATTTGCTGGCGCTTTCGCGGGAAGACGGCAGCGAGCTTTGGCGCGCGTCACTGCCGACCGAAGTTCTGTCGGCGCCGCAGTCCAATGGCAGTCTGGTGGTTGTGCAAACCACCGACGGCCGCGTGCTGGCATTCAATGCCGCTGACGGTGAAAAACGTTGGCAATATGACAGTGTTGTGCCGGCCTTGTCGGTTCGCGCCGCAGCAGCGCCGCTGGTAGGTGCTGACGTTATAATAAGCGGCTTTGCCAACGGCAAACTGCTGGCTCTGTCTGCAGAATCTGGCCAGCCGCTGTGGCAGTACGAAGTAGGTGCGCCCCAGGGCCGTACCGAGCTTGAGCGCTTGGTCGACATTACCAGCCAGCCTTTGGTGCTGGAAAACGCGATTCTGGCGGTGGGCTATCAGGGTAAGCTGGCGCTGATTGATTTGCGCACCGGCAATGACATCTGGAGCAAGACAGCCTCCAGCCTGTATTCGCCAATGGTCAGTAACGGCAACATTTTTCTGGCGTCTGCTAACGGCGACCTGGTTGCTATGCGGGGGTCCGATCGCCGTGACCTGTGGACCCAGGATAAACTGGCCTGGCGCCAGCTGACCCAGCCGGTGCCCTTCGACGATTACCTGGTGGTAGGTGACTTTGACGGTTACCTGCACGTGGTGTCCCAGGAAAGTGGTGAGCTGGTAGGGCAGATGAAATTTGATGGTGACGGTATCCGCGTACCGGCCCAGCGCCTGAGTAATGGTAATCTGCTGATCTTCGGCAACGGCGGTAAACTCGCCGCTTATAGGTTGCAATCGAAAAACTGACGCGACACGCGGCCCGGTTTTCAAACCGGGCCGACTTCTTTTGTGAGTAGCGAATGACATTTTTTTTGAGTAGTGAAACACTATGAATTTAGTCATTGCCCTGGTGGGCCGCCCCAACGTGGGCAAGTCCACACTGTTTAACCAGATGACCCGTTCGCGGGATGCACTGGTCGCCGATTTTCCGGGACTGACCCGCGACCGTAAATACGGTGAAGGCAATTACGAAAATCAGCGTTTTATTGTCATCGATACCGGCGGTTTGATGGGCGACGAGCTCGGGCTTGACACCGCGATGGCCAAGCAGTCTTTGCAGGCGGTTGAAGAAGCCGACATCGTTCTGTTTATTGTGGACGGCCGCGCTGGTGTAATGCCTGGTGATCGGGTACTTGCTGATCAGCTGCGCCGATCGGGCAAGCACGCGCACCTGGTGATTAACAAAACCGATGGCCAGGATCCAAACCTGGTAGCATCCGATTTTTATGCACTGGGTTTTCAATCCCAATTTCGCATTGCCGCATCCCACAATCGCGGCGTTCGATCTATGTTGGAAATTTTGCTGCCGACGCCGGAGGAAGATGCAGATATAGACGGAGCGCATAATCACCCCGGCATTCGCATCGGTATTGTTGGCCGCCCCAACGTGGGCAAATCGACCCTTGTAAACCGCATGCTCGGTGAAGAGCGCGTCGTAGTTTACGATCTGCCGGGTACCACCCGCGACAGCATTTATATTCCCTATGAGCGCATGGGCCAGGAATACACCCTGATTGATACCGCCGGTGTGCGGCGACGCAAAAATGTGCGAGAGGTGGTAGAGAAGTTCTCGATCATCAAAACCTTGCAGGCCATAGACGACGCCCACGTGGTGATTTTGGTGATTGACGCCCGCGAGGGGTTGGTCGACCAAGACATGCATCTTATGGGCTTCGTGCTAAGTGCTGGCCGTTCGTTGGTGATTGCTATCAATAAATGGGATGGCATGAACGGCGAAGACCGTGACAAAGTAAAGGAACAGATTCGTCGGCGTTTGGACTTTCTGGACTATGCCGACAAGCATTACATTTCTGCGTTGCACGGGTCCGGCGTGGGTGTGATGTACGAGTCGGTCAACGCCTGCTACGAGTCGGCTATGGCAAAATGGCCAACCAATCGTCTGACCACGATTTTGGAAGACGCGATTGCCCAACATCAGCCGCCCATGGTTCATGGTCGTCGTATCAAGCTGCGCTACGCCCACCAGGGTGGCTCTAATCCGCCGACGATTGTGGTACACGGCAATCAGACAGACTCTTTGCCCGGTGCTTACAAACGTTACCTGGAGAATAGCTTCCGCAAGGTGTTAGCGGTAACCGGCACGCCGATCCGATTCGAGTTCCGTTCCAGTGAAAACCCGTTTGCTCATAAAGTGAACCGGATGACGCCGCGGCAAAAAGTCAAAAAAGACAACGATGAAAAGAAGGGCGGCGGCAAGCCCAAAAAAGCGCGG
Organism: Marinobacter gelidimuriae; assembly: GCF_000372805.1. Lineage (GTDB taxonomy): Bacteria > Pseudomonadota > Gammaproteobacteria > Pseudomonadales > Oleiphilaceae > Marinobacter > Marinobacter gelidimuriae. The sequence goes on from NZ_KB889941.1 coordinate 47,950, forward strand.
CAGAAGAGCCTGAAGCGCTGATAGGTAGAAAAGCCTTAAGCGCTAAAAAAACCGGCCCGTTATGAACAATAACGGGCCGGTTTTTTTATGGGCGTTGGCTATGTAAGACCGTAAGGCCGGGCAAGATCAGGCTTTGCTGGCGTCTTCCACTTGCTTGGCCTGAACAGCGGTTATGGCGATGGTGAATACGATGTCCTCCACCAGTGCTCCCCGTGATAGGTCGTTCACCGGTTTACGCAGGCCCTGCAGCATAGGCCCAATGCTGACCACGTTAGCGCTTCGCTGCACCGCTTTGTATGTGGTGTTGCCGGTATTCAGGTCGGGAAATACAAACACAGTTGCGCGGCCGGCTACCTGGCTATTGGGTGCTTTGCTAAGGCCCACGCTTTCAATGGCGGCGGCGTCGTATTGCAGGGGGCCGTCAATCAGCAGGTCCGGGCGCCTTTCGCGCGCTAGCCGGGTAGCTTCGCGTACCTTATCCACATCCCGACCGCTGCCAGACTCTCCAGTGCTGTAGCTGATCATCGCCACGCGTGGCTCGATGCCGAATGCTTCGGCTGATTGGGCGCTCTGGATGGCAATGTCTGCCAGCTGCTCCGGGTTGGGGTCCGGATTTATGGCGCAGTCTCCGTAAACCACAACCTGCTGCGGTAACAGCATGAAAAATACCGACGACACCACTTTGGCGTTGTCGTGGGTCTTGATCAGCTGCAGGGCAGGGCGCACGGTGTTGGCGGTGGTGTGGATGGCACCGGACACCAGGCCGTCGGCTTTTTCCAGCGCGACCATCATGGTGCCCAAAACCACATTGTCTTCGAGCATGCTTTCCGCCACTTCGGCTGAAATGCCTTTGTGTTTCCGCAATTCCACCATGGGCGCCACGTAGCGCTTGCGCACCGCAGACGGCTCGATAATTTCCAGATCGGGTGGTAATTCCAGACCCAGGGAAGCCGCTACGGAACGTATCTCGGTGGCGCTGCCGATCAGCGCGCAGCGCGCAAGCTGGCGCTGATGGCAGATGATGGCTGCCTGTACTGTGCGCGGCTCGTGGCCTTCTGGTAAAACAATGCGCTTGTTGGCAGCACGGGCGCGCTCAGAAAGCTGGTGGCGAAACGCCGGTGGCGACATACGGGTCTGGCGCGGCACCTTAAGGTGTTCCTGCAGCCAGTCGGTATCAATACGCGGCGCGATCAGGTTCATGGCGGTGTCGATCCGCTCCGGATCGTCGATAGGGATAGACCTCGACAGGCCGGCCAGCAGGTGGGCAGTTTCGTAGGTGTTGGTGGTGGTGCTAAGAACCGGCATGCCGGTTTCCATGGCCCGGCGACACAATTCGATCACCCTCTGGTCTGGTATTAGACCGCCGGTGAGCAGAATACCGGCCATGGGCACGCCATTCAGGGCCGCTACTGCGGCGGCCACAACGATATCCTCCCGGTCTCCGGGAGTCACCAAAAGGGTGCCGGACTTGAGGATTTCGGTCATATTGCGGATGGTGCGGGCGCAAACAGAAACACGGTGCACCCGGCGGGCCTGCATCTGGCCCTCGTGTAGTACGTTTACCTTCAGTTCGCGCGCTATATCTGAAACCCGCGGTGCCAGCAGGCTTGGTTCCCAAGGTATTTCGGCTAACAACCGATACTGCCCGCTACTAAACACTTTGCATTTGTTGCGGTAATCTTCAGACGGTGTCGCGGTGAGGGTCGTCATGCCGGGCATGTTGCGTTCTTTTGGCGCACCGATTTTGTTAAGAATGACGCCCAAAACGTCAGCTTCATTCTGCCCCGAAAACAGTCGTGCAGAAAAACCAAGTTGTTCGTCCAGCTCGACGGGGTCACAGCCTCTAGGTGACGTTAGCAAAATGATTTCAGAACCCAGGTTCCGCGCGACTTCGGCGTTCAGACGGGTAATGTAGGTGCCATCCTGGCCGGGTTCCAGACCCTCTATAATCACCACGTCGACCGTGCACGCCACTTTCTGGTACTCACCCACCACACGCTCAAGCAACAAGTCAGATTTGTTGTGATTGAGCGCGTGCTGTGCTTCTTTCAGGGTAATTGGTGTCGGTGGCTGAAGATGGCTGTGCGTGCGCACAAACTCAACGGAAGAGTCTTTGCCATTATTGTGGGTCGCATCGGCTTGGTGCACCACCTGGCAAAACGGCTTATAAAAACCAACGCTGACACCCACCCGCTCAAGTGCTCGCAACAGGCCCAGGCACACAGACGTCAGGCCGGAATCTGTGGAGGTTGGTGCAATAAAAAGACTTTTTGCCATAGTTAAAAATTCCGCCGCTAGCGTTGTACAAATCGGTTAGTTGAGTTTTGCCAGGCGTGCTGCTTCGCCCGCGATGACCCGTTCTTCGTCGGTAGCAATCACCAGTATTGGGAAGCGCGATTCTTTACAGTCAATTCGGCCATCACGATTCAGGCCGTTATCATCGTTATTGTGCTCATCAATGGCGAACCCAAGCAGCGCCAGGTGTTTGACGGTCTGCTGGCGTACGCGGGCGCTGTTTTGGCCAATGCCACCGGTGAACACCAGGGCGTCAAGCCGGTTCAGCGATGCCATCATGGCCGCGACATATTTGGCCAGGCGGAAGCAGAACACATCGATGGCCAGTTGCGCTGGCTGGTCGCCCTGATCCGCCAGGTCGCTCAGGGTGCGCATGTCGTTGGTTTGCCCCGACAGCCCCAGAAGACCACTGCTGTGGTTGAGTTCGTTGTGCAGTTGCTCGGCGTTCACGCCTTTGCTCTGCAAGTAATCAAACAGTCCGGGATCGACATCCCCACTTCGGGTACCCATTACCAGCCCTTCAAGAGGTGTCAGACCCATGCTGGTATCAACGCTTTTGCCATCGCGTATGGCGGTAATGCTGCAGCCGTTGCCCAGATGCGCAGAAATAATGGAGGTCTCAGCCGTGGATTGTTCCAGGCGGAGAGCTGCCTGTTGCAGCATGTAAGCGTGGCTGGTGCCGTGGAAACCGTAGCGGCGTATACCCCAGTCACGGTAGTAGTGCTGTGGCAGTGCGTAATGGAATGCCTGTTCCGGCAGGGTCTGGTGGAAGGCTGTGTCAAACACCGCCACCTGAGGCACCAACGGAAACAGCTCGCGGGTTGCCATAATGCCTTCAAGGTTAACCGGGTTGTGCAGTGGAGCCAGCGAATTACAGGCCTCTATGGCGGCCAGTACTTCGTCGTCGATCAGTACCGCTTCGCGAAATGTTTCACCACCATGAACAACCCTGTGGCCAATAGCCGCCGGTTGTTTCGGCATCAGGCCCTTTTTCTGCGCTATATCCACCAGCACGGCCAGGGCTTCCCGGTGCGTGGTGTTGGGAGGCAGCATGGTGACGTCGCGTTGCTTTCCAATGCGAAAGCGGGCATTGGGAGTGTTCAGTCGTCCTGCCAGCATCGAGGCAATCTTTTGTCGATCTTTGTCAAAAAGCGCAATTTTTAGCGATGAACTACCGCAGTTCACCACTAACAATGTGTTTTGCATAATTCTGGATTTCCGGTTTGTCAGATTCTTTAATGGCCTGTGTACGAATCCAGCCACTGACTGAATTCAATAGCGGGTAGTGGTCGGCTGTAAAGGTAGCCTTGGGCGCAATCGCAACCTGCCTTTTGAAGAAATTGGACCTGTTCTTCCTCTTCAACGCCTTCTGCGATCAGTCTGAGCCCCATGCTGTGCGCCATATTGATGATTACGCTGACAAGCGCTGCGTCATCCGGGTCTTTGAGAACGTCTTGTACAAACGATTTATCAATCTTGAGTGTATCAAACGGGTAGCTTTTCAAGTAACTGAGGGCGGAATAGCCGGTGCCAAAATCGTCTACCGACAGGCGCACGCCGTGCTCGTCAAGCTCCCGTAAAATCTGGGCGGTCTCAATCGAGTTGTCCAGAATGAGGCGCTCGGTAATTTCCAGGTCCAGAAACTCGGCAGCCAGGCCGGTGGTAGACAATGCGTCCATCACCGAAATTCCAACATCGCGACCCAGTTGGTTTTTCCAGGTCATGGCAGCTTGGCAGGCCTGTAGAATTACCCATTCACCAATAGCCGTTATAAGCCCGGTCTCCTCGGCCAGCGGAATGAAGCGGTCGGGCATGACCTGGCCAATTTCCGGATTGTTCCAGCGCAGTAAAGCCTCTGCCGCCAGCAGGTTGCCGTTAGCGGTGTTTACAATGGGTTGGTAAACTAACTCGAATTCTTCTTGCTGCAGAGCGCGCCGCTGTTGTCAGAATCTGCTGGGAACGCCGCAATACCGATGCTGGTGGTGACGTACACCTCGTGACTGTTTAATTGGTAGGGCATTGAAAAAGTTTCGAGTATGCGTTCGGCTACTTGAGACGACGCCTCGGCGCTTTGCAGCCCCGGCAGAATCACCAGAAATTCATCGCCGCCCAGGCGAGCGACTGTGCTGGTGCCGCGCAGGCAGCTGGAAATGCGCCTGGCGGCTTCGACTGGGTGGCGAGAATAATGCCCACCCGTCTGTTCATGTCCTGATTCACCCGCGCAAGGTCAGCGGTAATGGTAAGTCGCCCCAGCTTGAACTCGCCGCCCTCACCATGAACTAGCTCAAAGCTGTGAACGATGGTGGCAACGTCGCGGGGAATTTCACCAATCACCAATTCAGAGCTGGGCTCAATCGCAAGCCGTAAGTGCACAATATCCGGGAGGCTGAGAATTCCTTCCAGCTGGATTTGCAAAAGCTTCTGATCCAGTGCCCACAGGCTTCGCGCCAGCTCGGAGCTGTCGCTGGATTCGACGGCCTGCATGCGTGCTGTAATTTGCGTAAGCTCTTTGCGGTAGTCTGAGTAAAGTTGAATGGCAGAAGAGATGAATGTAAATACCAGGCTGAATATCAAGACCCAGGCCAGTAAACGCAAAGACAGCAGCGAGCGCTGACGAAGCAGGTTCAGGCGCCTAAAAAATGTTGTCATATCAAGGATCAGTTGCCCGCAAGTGGTCAGAATCTAGCGAAAGGTCATAATGGACTATAGCAGCCAAAGTTTCGCGTTGTCTTGTATTGGTCGGGGTTAAAAGGAAGAAAAATGAAAGTTGGAATATATGCAACGGCTTATTTTTTTAAGCCGCTATAGGGCTTGATGTAGATCAACACGGGGGTATGCGGCAAGTCGTAACCTGAATTCAGATCGAAACACGAGAATTTAGGAGATTTGCCATGTATCTGGACACTGTTGTTATCGCTGGAATCGTAACTGTGCTGCTGATGGTGGCATTCTTTGTAGGGTTTGGGGTCTTTATTATGCGCGATCAAAAAGCCCATGGTCCTGACGTTATCAAAGTCGAGGGGAAGAAGGCCGACAAGCCAGTTTGATTAAGGTCACGAGACCTGACAAGAGAAAATTAAGACGAGTTGTATAAAAAATCTCCGGAAACTTAGGCAGTTTGCGGAGATTTTTTATATTCCAGAACAAGGCAAAATAGGAAGAGCGAATTGGCGTCCCCTAGGGGGTTCGAACCCCTGTTGCCGCCGTGAAAGGGCGAAGTCCTGGGCCACTAGACGAAGGGGACGCAACATATGCAACTACTTGCCTCATTGAGGTGGCGCATATAGTATGAGGCGACCTTGCCCGTGTCAACACTTTCTGCCGCTATTATTCAGTTTGCGATCGCATCCTTTAGTGCAGGCTCCAGATCCGTAAAACGGAATTCGAAACCCTCAGCCTGAAGTCTGGCGGGAATTGCGCGCTGGCCGGTCAGCAGCAGTCCGGACATTTCGCCGAGCGCCAGCTTTAAGGCCACGGCGGGTGCCGGCAGAATCGTGGGGCGATGGAGCACACTACCCAAGGTTTTTGTAAATGTTGCATTGGTCACCGGAGATGGGCTGACAACGTTGTATGCGCTCGATGCGGTCTCGGTATTCAGCATCCACAGCAAAGCCCCTACAACATCCTGCCGGTGTACCCAAGGCATATACTGCTCACCACTGCCAAGCTTGCCACCCACACCGAGTTTGAACGGCAGAATCATGCGTTGTAAAAAGCCGCCGTTGGGGCCCACCACGATTCCGGTTCGCGACAGGCAAACGCGCACATCCATGTCAGTGAGTTCCATGGCGGCCTGTTCCCAGTCACTGCAAAGGCGATGGGTGAATTCGCTGTGTGGAAGTGTTGCTTCGGTTACCTCAAGGCCACCCTGGGCGCCGTAAAAACCAACAGCGGACCCAGACACCATAACCTGCGGCGGCTGCAGCCAGGTTTTTACCACCTCTACCAGTTGTTGCGTAAGTTCGATACGGCTGTCGCGAATTGCTTGTTTGCGCGTCTCGCTCCAGCGCTTATCAGCAATGCCTTCGCCTGCCAGGTTGATAATGGCGTCAAAGCCTTTATGGCCCTGCAGTTTGGCCAAATCCGGCAGCACTTCAACTCGACCGCATACAGCGCGCACATCAGCTGCGCTCTGGCGGCTTAAAACCGTAATCTGGTCTCCGTTTGCCAGTAATTCGCGGCATAGAATCCGCCCGATAAAACCGGTGCCACCGGTCAGCAATATGTGTCTGCTCATGGTGTTTTCATTCCTTGCGTCGAAGACCCCCTAGTGTTGAAGGGTGTCTGTTGCCCTGTTTCCCACGTACACTGGCGTAAAGACAGGTAATATGGCCGCAACCTTAACAGGGTAATAGTGAATGTTCGATTGGAAAGACATTCTGGATTTCTGGTTTGGTGAGTTAGACAAAAATGGGCTGCCTGACTCGGCTCATCGCAACCGCTGGTTTCTGAGTAACCGAAAGTTCGATCAGGAAGTCCGTAGGCGTTTTTTGTCGCTGGTCTTATTTGCCTCGGAGCAGGGTCTTGACCACTGGCAGAAAAAGGCTGGCGGCGTACTCGCTGAAATTCTGCTGCTTGACCAGTTTTCGCGCAATATTTTTCGCGGTGGTGCTTTGGCATTTGAGCAGGACATTCTGGCTCGAAAGTTGTGTAAGCAGGGTATGAATAAAGGTTTTGACGTGTCGTTACCGGCCATTCAGCGGGGATTTTTTTATATGCCCTTGCAGCACTCCGAACGCCAAGAAGATCAGTCACTTGCGATAGAGTGTTATGAACAGCTGTCAGCATCTACCAGCGGCTTGTTAAAGGAGTTTATAGGCAGCTTTTTGCAATCAGCCCTTGAACACCAGGCAATAATCACGCGCTTCCGTCGTTTTCCGCATCGCAATAAAGCATTGGGGCGAACCAACACAAAAGAAGAGAGCGACTATTTGTTCAATGGAAAACGTTTCGGCCAGTAAGTTTATAACGTTGGTATTACCGGTTCTGTAAGTAACGGACTTTCCTCAATAGGGACGCTATGCATCAAGCAATCACCACTGCGCAATTTGTTAGCCAACGATGATGAGTCACCCGCTTGGCGGCAGACGAATTTGTTGTTATGCGGCCGGCCCTGAAAACCGAGGCCGAAGTGAAGATGCTTGTCAGTCGAATGTTGACTCGCCTTGCGGAAGCCTATGACATAGAAGGCCAGCGCTTGAGTATCAGCGCCAGTATTGGCATTGCGTCAGACGACGGTTCAGTCGAACAACCAAAAGAACTCTTGGACAATGCCGCCCTGGCAGTGCGCGAAGCCAAACGCCAGGGCGGCAATACCTTTTGCTGGAACCATGGTGCAGCCTCTACCGCCGGAATTGCTGGAGCTGGAAGTGACGGAGGGCGTGCTGCTTTCTGGCATCGATAAGGCCATCTCCATGCTCAAGAGTCTTCGTGACCTGGGAGTTCAGGTGGCTATTGATGATTTTGGTACCGGTTTTTCCAGCTTGAGCTATTTGCGCCAGCTACCCATTACCAAGGTAAAGCTGGACCGCAGTTTCATCATCGATGTCACAACCGATCGGGGCAGTGCCGCGATTGTACAAGGGGTGATTACCATGGCGCACCATCTTGGCCTGTTGGTAGTGGCCGAGGGCATAGAAACGGTTGAGCAGCAAAACTACCTGACGGCCAGTGATTGCGATTTGCTGCAGGGGTTTTTGTATTCCAGACCCGTGCCGTTGGGCCAGTTTGCTCTGGGGCTGGAATACTGATTCGCTAAAATTACCTTACTGGTCGGGGGTGGCTGCCGTCTGGTTTAGCAGCTCGGGTTTTTTCAGCGCCCGCGCCAGCAGCTCCCGTTCTTGCGCCAGTACCAGCGCACATTGCTCAGCCATCTGCTCGCCGATGCCTTCTACCCTGCGCTCCAGAAATACCCGCAATTCGTCAGAAAACTCCAGCATTTTATCGCGTTCATCTGCTTCTTTTTTAGAAGTGAACAGCAGATTGTTGGGATCAGCCATTGCTTTCTCCTTGCCATCACGGTCGCTGAAGTAAAGCGTTTGTACGCCCATATACGTCTCCTTGCCGGGTGTTTAAACCGGTATCGACTGTTTTAAAATGAAAAAAACCTGACCAAGGCGAATGCAGCGATCAGTAAGTGTAGCAGCTTAGCACTGTTTATATATACAGTTCTAGTGGCACAGGCTGCGCCAGACGGTATATTGGTGTTAATGTTTCGCCTTTAATGTCACCAATCAGGCCATCACTATGCCAAGGTTCCTTCATACCGCCGACTGGCAAATAGGGCGCTATTTCAATCGCTTTGATACCGATAACAGCAGTGCACTGGCTGATGCGCGCTATGGCGCTATCGAGCGCCTGGCGCAACTGGCGGTGGAGTACAACTGCGATGCCGTGTTGGTGGCCGGCGACGTTTTTGATGCGCAAACCGTATCTGACCGCTGCATCCGCCGCACATTTAACGCGACCTCGGGTTTTAAAGGGCCTTGGGTAATGCTGCCGGGAAACCACGATGCAGCACTGGCCGAAAGCGTGTGGACCCGCGCCCAGCGTATCAACGCCGTGCCGAGCAACGTGCACCTTGCGCTACAAAGTGGCGTTATAGAGTTACCGCAGCAAAAAATTGCGGTATTGGCGGCGCCCTTGACTCAGCGCCACACCTACGAAGATTTGACCGCGCCCTTTGATTCAATCAGCACCCCGCCGCAATGGCTGCGGGTGGGCCTGGCCCACGGCAGTGTGCAAGGCGTGTTGGCGGAAGACATTGACGCCACCAATCCGATTGCCGCCGATCGCAGCGCAAGCGCCGCGCTGGATTACCTGGCGTTGGGTGATTGGCACGGCCTGAAGGAGATTAATGAGAGAACCTGGTACAGCGGTACGCCGGAGCCTGAGCGCTTCCGTAATAATCAGCCGGGGTTTGCACTGTTGGTGACCGTGTCCGAACCTGGCGCTCTGCCGCAGGTGGAAGCACTGGAAACGGCACGCTATCACTGGCATCAATGGCAAGAAAAGTTGGTGGTAGAGACCGATATTGATGAGTTGCTGAAGCGTCTTGACGAGCTACCTGAAAGTTCCGTTTTGGATCTTAAGCTGGAAGGCAGTATCACCCTGGCGGGTGAGCAGCGTCTGGCGGACGCTTTGTCCCGCGCTGAGGCGCGTTATCGCAGCGTTACCTACGATCGCTCCCGTTTGTTGCTGGCGCCCACGGAGGAAGATCTGGCGGGATTGCAGGCCAGCGGCTACGTCGGTGATGTGCTTGAGCAGCTGCAAACCCGGCAGAGTGGTGCAGAAGCGCAGACTGCCCGCGATGCCCTGGCCATACTCGCCAGCCTGTTACTTGAAGCCCGCAAGGAGGAGCACCCATGAAACTTGAAAGTGTGCGGGTGGAGCAGTTTAAACGGTTCAAAAAACCGTTTTTATTGAATGGCTTAAGTGGTGGTATTAATGTTATTTCCGGACCAAATGAGGCGGGTAAAAGCACGCTGGTGCGGGCCATTCGGGCGGCATTTTTTGAGCGCCATCGCTCCAAGTCCGCCGAAGATTTGCGACCTTGGGGTGATTCATCCGCAGCACCCGCCATCGAATTGGTGTTCCACCATAACGGTCAGAAGTGGCAGTTGAACAAGAGCTTTCTGCAGCGCAAACGCTGTGACCTGTCGATACAGGGCACCACTTACAGTGGCGAGGAGGCAGAAGAAAAGTTGGCTCAGCTCTTGGGTTATCAGTTCCCCAAAAAAGGCGCGAGTAAAGAAGAGCACTGGGGTATTCCGGGGCTACTCTGGGTAGAACAGGGCAGTGGGCAGAATATTGAACAGGCCGTTGTGTATGCGGGCGATCATTTGCAATCGGCGTTGAGCAGCCTGGTATCGGAAGTTGTCAGTGAGGGCGGTGATGGGTTGATTCACACCGTACGCCAGCAGCTTGGCGAACTGTTGACCGCAGGCGGCGTACCAAGGGGTGAATACAAGCAATTGCTGGCTGACGAGCTGCCTGGGCAGCAAGAGCTCGATGCGTTAGAAAGCCGCATAGATCAGTATCAAAATCAGGTAGACCGGCTCGCCAAGGTTGCGCACGAATTCCACAAGATTGACCGTGAGCAACCCTGGGTAAAGGTGCGTCAGGCTCTTGCCGAAGCCCAGGAGCGTTATCGACATATTGAGTCGTTACAGGGCCAGCAGCAAACGTTGAACCAGGCCTTGACCTCGGTAGAGCAGCGGGCGGCACTGTTACAGCGCAACAAACAGCAGGTACAGGCAGATGGCAAACAGTTGCAGCAGCGCGAGCAGGAACACAACACGGCGCAGCAGGCACTGAATGACGTACAAGCGTCCGCAGCCGGTTTGCATGCGGCTTTAGAGCAGTGCCAGCGCCAATATCGCGATGCGCTGGAGGTAGAGCGTCAGGCCGGGCTGCTGGAAACTCGGCAGCGACTGGAACACAGCAGCGCCAGAGCAAAAACGCAGTTGCAGCAGCTGTCTGAGCGCAAATCACGGGCGGCAGAGTTACAAGAGGCCCTGGGCGAGAGCCGTACGCTGACGGCACGGCATCAAATCAGCAAAGCCGCCGTCGATCGGCTGCGTACAACCCAGCGTCAGCTGGATGACGCACGTCTGCGTTCTCAGGCAATTGCCACGCGAATTGAATGGCAACTGGAGGCGGGCCAACAGATCGAGTTGGGCCAGGATACGTTGCCGCATCAGGGCGAGCAATTGTTGCTGAGCAGCACGCGCCTGCGCATTGCGGGTGTTGGCGAGTTTACAATTACCCCTGGAGGCGATGATTTGGCCCGCTGTCAGCGCCAGCTGGAACAATTGCAGTTGGCCTTGGGTGAGCAGTTACAGGCTCTGGGCGTTGCAGACCTGGCGGCGGCAGAACATACGCTGGTCGCTCAGGAGCGTGCGCAAGCGGATGTTCATCGATTGCTGGAACTGTTGCAGTCGTTGGTGCCCGGCGGTCTGGCAAGTCTGGACAGCGACTATCAGGCCTTGAGCGCGGAGCTTGAGCGTAACTGCGCAGAAAAAGAGGCTTTGGTACCCGCTACGACATTGGCTAAAGGCTTACCGGCTCTGGCTCAGGCGCAAGATCTGCGCAGTGACGCTGAAAATCGGTTATCAGCAGCAGAGAAACGCTCCAGCGAACACGAAAAGGCGCTTTTGGCCGCATCCCATCGTTACCAGAACGCCGATCACGAGTGGCACACGTTGCGCGCCAGTCTGAACAGCGAGCAACGCCAGCAGGAAGTGACACAGTTAAACAGCGATTTGACCGCAGTTGAGCAGGAGCAGGCGCGGCAACAGGAGCGTTTGAAGCAGATGCTGGCGCAAATTGCCGCGGCGCGGCCGGAGTTAGTGCAGCAGGATATTCAGCGCCTCGGAGCCAGCGCGGATCAGCTTGAGCAGGCCCAGCGAGGGCGCGAGCTTGAGTTGAAGGAGCTGCGGGTACGATTGGAAATCTGGGGTGCCGAAGGCCTGGAGCAGCAGCGTGGCCGTTGCCTGGCCGAACTGGAGCAAAACCGGCGCCGTTGCCAGCAACTGCAGCGCCGGGCAGAGGCGCTGCAGTTGCTGCTCCAGTTATTAACGGAAAAGCGCCAGGCGTTGACTCAGCGTTTGCAAGCGCCGTTACAAAAACACCTGAATCATTACGTTACGGTGTTGTTTCCCGACGCTCAGCTGGAGGTAGACAGTCAATTGCTCCCGGGCCGTTTCACCCGCGACGGGGAAACCGGTCAGATGGCCGAGCTCAGTTTTGGCGCCCGAGAGCAGATGGGCCTTATCAGTCGTTTGGCTTACGCCGATTTATTGAAAGAAGCCGGCAAGCCGACGTTGATCATTCTGGATGATTCGCTGGTACACAGCGATAGCGTTCGCCTCGACAGCATGAAGCGAATTCTGTTTGACGCGGCGCAGCGCCATCAAATCCTGTTGTTTACCTGCCATCCGGATAACTGGCAGGACATGGGCTCAGAGACTATTAATCTGGAAGCGTTGAAGGCCAGGGCGCCGCTTTAATAGATCAAGCGCGGGTATCCTGAGGATTATGTTGAAAAATTTCGCGTAAGTTTGTTGACCCTAGAGGAAACATCCGTATAATGCGCATCCGTTGTCAGGCAACAACTTACGATAACATTAGCGGGAATAGCTCAGTTGGTAGAGCGCAACCTTGCCAAGGTTGAGGTCGCGAGTTCGAATCTCGTTTCCCGCTCCAAATTTGAAAACCCGGTCTTGTAAAAGGCCGGGTTTTTTATGTTCGTTTCAATCACAAGGGCAAACACAAGGGCAAACACAAGGGCAATGGCGTTAGCGCTCGGTTATACTCTTCCGTCTTCATTTTTCATGCTGTCCGCCGGGAGACTTTCATGCGCGTGCACTCGCTGTTTCTGTATCCGGTCAAATCCCTTGCGGGTATTGCCGTGGACTCGTTTGAGCTGGACGAATTTGGCCCGGCCGGCGACCGGCGCTGGATGCTGGTTGACGACGAGTGTCAGTTTGTAACCCAGCGCACCCTGCCACAGCTGGCATTGGTTCAGCCTTCGCTGGGTGCCGATGGCGAGGTTTCTATTACCCTGCCAAGGCAACCCCTATTGCGCTGCAAACCAGTGGTGAGAACCTGTTTGTGCGAGTGTGGCGCGATTGGGTTCAGGGCCAGGTGGGTTGTGACGCGGCCAATGGGGCCATCAGTCGTTTTTGTGGCCTGTCTTTGCGCTTCGTATTCATGCCTGATAGCAGTTTTCGCCAGGTGCAGACCAATCTGGCAACAGAACGTCGGCGTGTGAGTTTTGCCGACGGTTATCCGTTGCTGGTGACCAATACGGCGTCACTAGTGGAGCTGAATGAATGCCATTCACGACTCGCCTTGCCGGCTGAGCGTGGGTGACTGCGTTATCGTGAATCAATCGGAGTAATAAACTACGTGCCTTTGTTAACGCTGGACGGGGTTTCCCTGTCGTTTGGAATGCAGCCGCTGCTGGATAATGCCTCATTGGTGATGGAGGCCGGTGAGCGGGTGTGCCTATTGGGCCGTAACGGCGAGGGTAAGTCTACCCTGCTGAAAATCGTCAACGATGAAGTAACGCCAGACGGCGGCATCGTCCGCCTGGAAGACGGCGCGGTGCTGGCGGTGTTGCCACAGAATTTGCCCTCTGGCGATACCCGCACCGCCTACGATGTGGTTGCTGGCGCTTTTCCTGAAACCGGCGCACTGCTCATTGAGTTCCACCACCTGACCCAACAGACAGACGGAAAAAGCCTGAATCAAATGATGAAGGTGCAGGAGCGCCTGGAGGCTTTGGACGGCTGGCGCCTGGATCAAAAAGTCACCAGCATGCTGGCGCAGTACGGCGTAGATCCCGATCGCACGCTGGGTACTCTGTCGGGTGGCTGGCAACGCCGGGTTCTGCTGGCGCGGGCGCTGGTGGCCGAGCCGGATATTCTGCTGCTTGATGAGCCTACCAACCACCTGGACGTGCCCGCTATTGCCTGGCTGGAAGACGCTCTGGCCCAGTTCCGTGGTGCCATCCTGTTTGTGAGCCACGACCGTGCGTTTATTCGCCGAATGGCCACCCGGGTGGTGGAGCTGGATCGCGGTCAACTGGTCAGCTTTGCCGCCAGTTACGATCACTATCTGGACCTGAAAGAAAAGGCCCTGGAAGAAGAAGAGCGTCACGCAGCCCTGTTTGATAAGCGCCTGAAGCAGGAAGAAACCTGGATTCGCCAGGGCATAAAAGCTCGCCGTACCCGGAATATGGGCCGGGTGAGGGCACTTAAAGCGATGCGTGAAGAACATCGCCAACGCCGGGTGCGCGGTGGCACGGCCACTTTTGCGGTGGAAGACGCTGCTCGCTCCGGCAAGCTGGTGGCCGAAGCTCTGGGCGCCGGTTTTGCTTATCCGGGTTACCCCGCGGTTATTCGCGACATGAACCTGACCATTCTGCGCGGTGACAAAATCGGCCTGGTGGGTGAAAACGGCACCGGCAAAACCACGTTGGTGCGCCTGCTGCTGGGCGACCTGGAAGCCACTGAAGGCAGCATTCGCCGCGGCACAAACCTGGAAGTGGCCTATTTTGACCAGCTGCGGGGCGAACTCGATTTAACTCGAAATGCGATTGATAATCTGTCGGAAGGTCGCGAATTTATTGATATTAATGGTCAGAGCAAACATGTTATGGGGTATCTACAGGACTTCCTGTTTACCCCGGAGCGGGCACGGTCGCCTGTCAGTGTGTTCTCCGGTGGCGAGCGCGCCCGCTTGCTGCTGGCCAAGCTGTTCAGCAAGCCCGCCAACGTGCTGGTGCTGGACGAACCCACCAACGACCTGGATGTTGAAACTCTAGAGCTGTTGGAAGAGCAGCTGTCGGAATTCCGCGGCACGGTGATTGTGATTAGCCACGATAGGGAATTCCTGGACAACGTGGTCACCGAAACTCTGTTTCTGGACGGTACTGGCCAGGTGCACGAGTTTGTTGGGGGCTATACCGACTGGCGCCGCCAAGGCGGCCAATTTCCAGCCGAAAAAAGCGGCAGCCGGCCCGACAGGCAGCGCGACAAGCCGCAAAAGCCGGAAAGTAAGAGCAAGAGTAAGCCAGCTGCGCAGTCCGGGACCAAGCCCACGGCGGCAAAAATCAGTTATAAGTTGAAACTGGAGTTGGAGCAGCTGCCGAAAACCATTGAGCGCCTGGAGCAGGAGCAACAACAGCTGCAGGACGCCATCGGTTCAGCGGACTTCTACGCTAATTCTGCGAAGAAAGTTGATGAAACCCTGGCCCGGCTGACGGCGGTGGGAGCAGAGCTGGAGACCGCAATGGAGCGTTGGATGGAACTGGAGGAAATGACCGGGAAATGAGTCCGGTCATTTTCTAGCTCGATTGCTTGCCGGAGTTTCGCCGGCAAGCAATCAGCTAATCACGGTCAGTGTTAAAAAATACGTATGGCCAGCACATCGCACTCGGTGCCGTGCAGTACTCCGTTTGCGGTAGAGCCGAGCAACAACTGAAAGCCTTTGCGGCCATGGCTGCCCACAACCACCAGATCAATGGCGTGTTCTTTGACCAAGCGGTGTACTTCAGACTCGGGGCGGCCAACGGTCACCACCTGATTTTCCTTGGGAATGCCGTATTCTTCACCGTACTTGGTCAGCTGTTCGCGGGCAGCCTTGTCGAGCTGGTCCTGTAATTCGGTCAAATCCATCGGAATATCGCCACCATAGGCGTAACCTACAGGCTCTACCACGTGTGTCAGGATCAGTTCAGCGCCTTGGCTAATAGCCATCTCTTTTGCTTTGTGCAGGACTTGTGGCGCTTCTTCCGTTAAATCAATGGCAACCAGCAACTTCTTGTAAACAGACATGGCTTTATTACTCCGTGTGTTGCGAATGTCAGAACTCTTAATTACAGGATAGTATGGTTAAGCCCGGCGGAAAAGGGGTTAGGCTGAGTTAGGCGTTGTTAGCAGCGCTATCGAGTAAGCCAGCGCAGTAACAATTGCCGTTGCCTGCGATGGGGCGTGTTAAGAAAGAAATTGACAAACGGACGGTTTTTTCTCATCGTGTGGCCTCGATATTCAAACGGCTGTATGAATTTGAATTGAAGATCGGGCAGCGGCCGCAGTGGTTAAAGGTTCGCTGCATCTGCAGTCGGGATCTTGCAAGTGAATGTGCAAGCACACCGGCGCGCAAAACAGTTTCAATCACAGACTGGAGATCAGTTGATGATTTACGAAGGTAAAGCCATCACGGTTAAAGAGATCGAAGGCGGAATCGCCCAGTTGAATTTTGACTTGCAGGGCGAGTCTGTCAACAAATTCAACCGCCTTACCCTGGAAGAGCTCCGTAATGCGACAAACATACTGACGTCGCGGACGGATCTGAAGGGTCTTGTTGTTACCAGTTCCAAAGACAGCTTTATTGTTGGCGCAGACATCACCGAATTTAAAGATTTGTTTTCCGGCCCGGAAGACGAACTGGTGGCCAACAACTTAAGCGCCAATGAAATTTTTAGTGCCATTGAAGACCTGCCATTCCCCACGGTTACCGCCATCAACGGTATTGCGTTGGGCGGCGGTTTTGAAATGTGCCTGGCCACCGATTACCGGGTTATGGCACCAAAAGCCAAAGTGGGCCTACCGGAAACCAAGTTGGGAATCTTCCCGGGCTTTGGCGGCACCGTGCGCCTGTCACGCCTGATTGGCGTAGATAACGCGGTTGAGTGGATCAGTGGTGCGACCGAAAATCGCGCAGACGTTGCGCTCAAGGTGGGTGCGGTCGATGCGATTGTTGAACCGGATAAGCTGGTTGACGCTGCGCTGAGCATTATTCACCAGGTGAACAACGGCAAGCTCGACAATTTGGCGCGCCGCGAAGAAAAGAAAGGCAAAATAAAATTGAATGTCATGGAAAGCATGATGGCGTTCGAGATTTCAAAAGCTTTTGTAGGTGCCAAGGCCGGGAAAAACTACCCGGCGCCGGTTGAAGCGATCAAGGTGATGCAGAAGCACGCCGGTATGACTCGCGACAAGGCCATTGAAGTAGAAGCCAAGGGCTTCGCCAAAATGGCGAAAACGGACGTTTGTGCAAGTCTGATCGGCCTGTTTCTGAATGACCAGGAACTCAAGCGCAAGGCGAAACGCTGGGCCAAAGACGCTGCCGATGTAAAACTGACAGCGGTTCTGGGTGCAGGCATTATGGGTGGCGGCGTGGCGTATCAGTCTGCACTTAAAGGCACGCCCATCATCATGAAAGACATCAATCCCGAAGGCATCGCCCTGGGCCTGAAAGAAA
The DNA here is from genome assembly GCF_000372805.1 of Marinobacter gelidimuriae. Lineage (GTDB taxonomy): Bacteria > Pseudomonadota > Gammaproteobacteria > Pseudomonadales > Oleiphilaceae > Marinobacter > Marinobacter gelidimuriae. The sequence goes on from NZ_KB889941.1 coordinate 65,017, forward strand.
CCAAGAAGCTTCTGCTCAAGCGCATTGACAAGGGGCGCATGAAACCGGATCAGATGGCGGACGTGCTGAGCAGCATCACCCCAGCGCTAAACTACGGCGATTTCAAGAACGTAGATCTGGTTGTTGAAGCAGTTGTTGAGAATCCCAAAGTGAAAGATGCGGTTCTGCGCGAGGTTGAAGGCCAGGTTCGTGAAGACACCATTCTGACGTCTAACACCTCGACCATCTCTATCGACCTGTTGGCAAAGAATCTCAAGCGCCCGGAAAACTTCTGTGGCATGCACTTCTTTAACCCGGTGCACATGATGCCTCTGGTCGAGGTTATCCGCGGTAAGAAAACCAGCGATCGTGCCATTGCGACCACCGTGGCTTATGCCACTGCCATGGGTAAAACGCCCATAGTGGTTAACGACTGCCCGGGTTTTCTGGTCAACCGGGTGCTATTTCCGTACTTCGGTGGCTTTATTGGACTGGTACGTGACGGCGCCGACTTCCAGAAAGTCGATAAGGTGATGGAAAAGTTTGGCTGGCCCATGGGCCCGGCGTATCTGCTGGATGTGGTCGGCATGGACACCGGCAAACATGCTGGTGAAGTGATGGCTGAAGGCTTCCCTGATCGTATGAAGCACGAAGGCACCACCGCCATCGACGTGATGTTTGATCACAAGCGTTACGGCCAAAAAAATGAGAAGGGCTTTTACCGCTACGAGCTGGACCGCAAGGGCAAGCAGCAAAAAGTGGTCGATGACGAATCCTACAAGCTGCTGAAGCCGGTTGTTCAGGGTGATAAAGAGTTTGAAGACGATGAAATCATCGCGCGGATGATGATCCCGCTGTGTCTGGAAACCGTTCGTTGCCTGGAAGACGGCATTGTAGAAAGCCCGGCTGACGCCGATATGGGCCTGATCTACGGTATTGGCTTCCCTCCGTTCCGCGGTGGCGCACTGCACTACATCGACCAGATGGGCGTGGACACGTTTGTGGAGCTGGCTGACAAATACGCAGATCTTGGGCCGCTGTATCAGCCCACCGACAAGCTGCGTGACATGGCAAAAAACGGCCAGACCTTCTTTGCTTAACCCTGAACGAGATTTCCGAACGGAGAAAGAACTATGAGCCTTAATCCGAGAGACGTTGTCGTCATCGATTGCGTGCGGACTCCGATGGGCCGCGCCAAAAACGGCTGTTTCCGCAATGTACGTGCAGAAACCCTGTCGGCAACCCTGATCGACGCACTGTTCGAGCGCAACCCCAAGCTCGACCCGAAAGAAGTAGAAGATGTAATTTGGGGCTGTGTGAACCAGACCCGCGAGCAGGGCTTTAATGTGGCACGCCACATTTCCCTGCTGACAAAAGTGCCCCACGAAGCCGGTGCCCAGACGGTTAACCGTCTGTGTGGTTCGGCCATGAGTGCAATTCACACCGCGGCCCAGGCGATCATGACCGGCAACGGTGACATGTTCGTGGTGGGTGGTGTCGAGCACATGGGTCACATTGGTATGACCGACGGGTTTGATCACAACCCGGCGGCGTCCAAGTACACGGCCAAAGCCTCCAACATGATGGGCCTGACCGCAGAAATGCTGGCCAAGATGCACGGCATCACCCGTCAGCAACAGGACGAATTCGGAGCGCGTTCCCATCGCCTGGCGCAGGAAGCCACCGATGAGGGCCGTTTCAAGAACGAAATCGTCCCTATAGAAGGGCACGATGAGAACGGTTTCAAAGTGCTGATTGAGCACGACGAAACCATTCGTCCGGAAACGACCGTTGAGTCATTGGGCCAATTGCGCCCGGCGTTTGATCCGAAAAACGGCACAGTAACAGCCGGTACGTCATCGCAGCTCACCGACGGTGCAGCGGCGATGGTGTTGATGTCAGCCGAGCGTGCCCAAGCCCTTGGACTGAAGCCTATGGCGCGGATTGTGAGCATGGCGGTAGCAGGCGTTGACCCGGCTATTATGGGCTATGGCCCGGTACCTGCGACCAAGAAAGCGCTCAAGCGTGCAGGCCTGAAAATCGAGGATATCGATTTTTGGGAGCTGAACGAAGCCTTTTCCGGGCAGTCCTTGCCGGTGTTGAAAGACCTCAAGCTGATGGGTGTCGTGGATCAGAAAGTAAACCTTAACGGCGGCGCTATTGCACTTGGCCATCCGCTAGGTTGCTCTGGTGCGCGCATTTCAACCACGCTGCTGAATATCATGCAGGCCAACGGCGGTAAATATGGTGTGTCCACCATGTGTATCGGCTTGGGCCAGGGTATATCGACGGTGTGGGAGCGGCTGTGATTCCCTGCGGAACCTAGCTGACGTTTAACAACAAGGCCCGGCAACTCGCCGGGCCTTGTTGTTTCTCCGAATGAAAAAAGCCGGATGGAAAACAAAGAATGGGTTGTCTTGCTATTCTTGACCCTGTAAAACAGTGATTCTATACATGTCAGCGGCAAGGTTGTATTTATACCCGACTGATTTTACAGCGAGTTTGCGGTTTGCTGCACAACTGACCGATTTACCGCCAAGGATACAGATCTCCGATATGGGTAAAAGTCTCGTAATTGTCGAGTCGCCAGCGAAAGCGAAGACCATCAACAAGTATCTGGGGGACGACTTCATTGTTAAGTCGTCCGTCGGGCACATTCGTGATCTTCCGGTTAGCGGCAGCGGGTCCACCAGCGACCCCAAAGAGCGTGCGCGCCAGGCCGCTGTCACGCGTAAATTGAGCCCTGAAGATAAGGTGGTGCACAAGAAGCGTAAAGCTCGTGAACAGCTGGTCGCCCGCATGGGTATAGACCCGGATCACGACTGGAGCGCGCGCTATGAAATTTTGCCGGGTAAAGAAAAGGTCGTTAATGAGCTGAAACGCCTGGCCAAGTCTGCCGACCACATCTATCTGGCAACGGATTTGGACCGCGAAGGTGAGGCCATAGCCTGGCACCTTCAGCAAACCATTGGCGGCGAGCCGGAAAAATACCGGCGCGTTGTGTTTAACGAAATTACCAAGCGCGCTATTCAGGGCGCCTTCAAAGACCCCGGCAAGCTGGACACCGATATGGTGCACGCCCAGCAGGCACGGCGTTTCCTGGACCGGGTAGTCGGTTACATGGTGTCGCCGCTGCTCTGGGCCAAGTTGGCCCGCGGTTTGTCCGCCGGCCGTGTGCAATCGGTTGCGGTGAAGCTGATTGTTGAGCGTGAACGGGAAATCCGCAAGTTCGTGCCGGAAGAGTACTGGCAGCTGTTTGCAGGCCTTGCAACCACAAGCGCCAAGCAGCCGGTGCGTTTTGAAGTGACCCGCTACAACGACAAACCCTATCGCCCGGTTAACGAAACCCAGAGCAATGACCACGTCACGCGTTTAAAAATGGGTGAGTTTGCGGTGGCCAAGCGGGAAGACAAACCCACCCGTTCGCGCCCGGGTGCTCCTTTCATAACGTCGACGTTGCAGCAGGCCGCCAGCAACCGCCTGGGCTTCAGCGTTAAGAAAACCATGATGCTGGCCCAGCGTTTGTATGAAGCCGGGTACATCACCTATATGCGTACCGACTCCACCAACCTGAGCCAGGATGCCGTTAACAGCAGCCGCGAGTACGTAGAGTCTACCTTTGGCAAAGAATACCTGCCGGACAGCCCGCGCATCTATGGCAGCAAGCAAGGCGCTCAGGAAGCTCACGAGGCTATTCGCCCGACCGAAGCTACCCGTAAGGCGATCGCTATTACCGGTATCGAAAAAGACGCCGAGAAGCTTTACGACATCATTTGGCGCCAGTTCATTGCTTGCCAAATGGCCGACGCCGAATTTCTCAGTACGTCTATCGTCGTGTCCAACGGCGATTACGAGCTGCGCACCCGTGGCCGCATCAGCAAGTTTGAAGGCTTTTTGAACGTGGCGCCCCAGGCGTCAAAAAAAGACGAAGATTTAGCGCTGCCAGACATCCGTGTTGGCGAGAGCCTTGGCCTGGACAAGCTCGATCCCACCCAGCATTTCACCAAGCCGTCACCGCGCTTCACTGAAGCGAGTCTGGTTAAAGAACTCGAAAAACAGGGTATTGGCCGGCCTTCTACCTACGCCTCAATTATTTCGACCATTCAAGACCGTGGTTACGTGCGCCTGCAAAACCGTCGCTTTTACGCTGAAAAAATGGGCGAAATTGTGACTGAAAGGCTGTGTGAATCCTTTGGTAACCTGATGGATTACAGCTTTACTGCACAGATGGAAGGTGATCTGGACCATATTGCCGAAGGCAATGTGGAATGGAAAAAAGTATTGAATGATTTTTATGGCCGTTTCCGACAGCAACTGGAAGTAGCTGAAGCGGATGACGACGACGGCGGTATGCGCCCTAACGAGCCTACGGAAACAGACATTCCGTGTCCTACGTGTAGTCGGAATATGCAAATTCGCGTGGCCAGCACCGGTGTTTTTCTGGGCTGTTCGGGTTACTCGTTACCGCCGAAAGAACGTTGTAAAACCACCATTAACCTGGTGACCGGTGACGAAGTGGCCAGCGCTGAAGAAGACGTGGAAGGTGAGGGCGAAAGCCGCCTGTTACGGATGAAGCGCCGCTGCCCCAAGTGCAGCACGGCCATGGACAGCTACCTGGTAGACGAAACCCGCAAGCTTCACGTGTGTGGTAATAATCCGGATTGCTCCGGGTATGAAGTCGAACAGGGCAGTTTTCGTATTAAGGGTTACGATGGCCCAACGTTGGACTGCGACAAGTGCGGCAGCGAAATGCAGCTGAAAACCGGTCGTTTCGGTAAGTATTTTGGCTGCACCAATGATGAGTGTAAAAACACCCGCAAGCTGCTGAAAAGTGGCGAGCCTGCACCGCCCAAGATGGATCCGGTGGCGATGCCGGAGTTGCAGTGCCAGAAAGTGGATGACACCTATGTGTTGCGTGATGGCGCGTCCGGCATGTTCCTGGCAGCCAGCAAGTTTCCCAAGAATCGGGAAACCCGTCCGCCGCTGGTACTGGAAATTAAACCCCACCGCGACGAGATTGATCCCAAGCACAACTATTTGATGGAAGCACCGGAGCGCGATCCTGAGGGTAATCCGTCGGTGATCCGCTACAGCCGGAAAACCAAAGAGCAGTATGTAATGTCGGGAAAAGACGGCAAAGCGACTGGCTGGTCGGCTTGGTACGTGAGCGGCAAGTGGCAGCCTAAACAGAAATGAGTGCGGCGGATTGAGTCTTGAAACTATGGGCGGGTAAAAACCCGTCCATAGTCGTTTATAAAGACTAAAAAGTTCGGCTATTAAACTTAGGCACCTTACTTTTTGGGGCGCAAACGCGTGATGAGCGACGACGTATCCCAGCGCTCGCCACCCATCTGCTGCACATCTCCGTAGAACTGGTCTACCAGTGCCGCTACCGGCAAACGAGCGCCATTTTTACGCGCCTCTTCCAGGCAAATGGCCAGATCTTTACGCATCCAGCTCACCGCAAAGCCGTGTTCGAATTCACCGGCAATCATGGTGGCGGACCGGTTTTCCATTTGCCAGGATTGGGCAGCGCCTTTTGAGATGACTTCAACGACTTTACTGGCATCCAGGCCAGCCTGTTCGGCAAAGTGCAGGGCTTCTGACAGCCCCTGAACCAGTCCCGCAATGGCAATCTGGTTGACCATTTTTGTCTTTTGACCCGCGCCAGCGGGCCCCATAAGATTCAGAGCTTTAGCGTAGGTGCTTAACACCGGTTCTGCTGTTGTAAAGTCGCTGCTGCTGCCGCCGCACATAATGGTCAGTTGGCCCTTTTCGGCGCCTTGCTGTCCGCCAGACACGGGCGCATCCATAAAGCCCAGTTGGCGCTGTGCGGCTAGTTCGGCCAGGCGTTCGGCAGCCATGGCCGAGGCGGTAGTGTGGTCAATCAGCAGTGTGCCCTGGGTGGCATTGGCGAGAATGCCGGCGTCGCCTTCATACACCGCCAGTAAATCATCGTCGTTGCCCACGCAGGTAAGAACGATGGAGCTGCCTTGCACCGCCTCGGCGATGCTGGCGCAGGCTTTGCCGTTATAATCTTTTGCCCACTGCTGACTTTTGCTGTTGGTACGATTCCACACCTGGACATCGTAGCCGGCAGCTGCCAAATGCCCGGCCATGGGATAGCCCATAACGCCAAGACCAATAAAGCTCACGGTTGTCATGATTTGCTCCTCAGGATTGGTACAAAACAAAAAAACCGCTAAAACTAGCGGTTTTTCTGATGTTTGATCAGGATGTTTGCATCACTGAATCAATCTTTCGGGTAATCGCGCTTGGGCGAACCCGTGTAAAGCTGGCGCGGACGACCAATGCGGTAACTACCGCTAACCATTTCGTTCCAATGAGAGAACCAGCCGATGGTGCGCGCCAGGGCAAAAACAACGGTGAACATGGACGTCGGAATGCCGATCGCCTTGAGGATCAGGCCAGAGTAAAAATCTACGTTCGGGTAAAGCTTACGCTCGACGAAGTACTCGTCTTCCAGGGCGATTTTTTCCAGGCGCCGGGCAATGCGCAGCAGTGGATCGTTTTCGAGGCCCAGTTCGCTCAGTACTTCATCAGCGGTTTCGGCCATGACCTTGGCCCGCGGGTCAAAGTTTTTGTAGACCCGGTGGCCAAAACCCATCAGGCGGAACGGGTCGTCTTTGTCTTTGGCTTTGTCGATGAAGGTTTCGATGTTGGCTTCATCGCCAATTTCGGCCAGCATGGCCAGAACCGCTTCGTTGGCGCCGCCGTGAGCAGGCCCCCAGAGTGCTGCAATGCCAGAAGCCATACACGCGTAAGGGTTGGCGCCGGTAGAGCCCGCCAGGCGCACGGTAGAAGTGGATGCGTTCTGTTCGTGGTCAGCGTGCAGGATGAAGATTTTGTCCATTGCGTTGGCCAGGACCGGATTTGGCTTGTATTCCTCACATGGGGTGGCAAACATCATCTGCAAAAAGTTTTCGGCGTAAGACAAGTCGTTACGTGGGTAAATAAAGGGTTGGCCCATGCTGTACTTGTAACACCAAGCTGCAATGGTGGGCATTTTCGCGATCAGGCGGTGGCCGGTAATTTCGCGCTGGTGCTCATCGGTTACGTCCATCTGGTCGTGATAGAACGCCGACAAAGCGCCCACAACGCCGCACATAATGGCCATTGGGTGCGCGTCACGACGGAAACCGTTAAAGAAATTGCGCATTTGATCATGCAGCATGGTGTGGTTTTTGATGGTTTCGTGAAATGCTTTGTTTTCTTCGGCAGTGGGGAGTTCTCCGTGCAGCAGCAGCCAACAGAGCTCCAGGTAGTCAGAGTGTTCTGCCAGCTGCTCGATCGGGTAGCCACGGTGCAAGAGCACGCCCTTTTCGCCATCAATAAAGGTGATGGCGGACTCGCAAGCCGCTGTGGATACAAAGCCGGGATCGTAAGTGAACACGCCTTGCTGAACCAGGCTTCGTACATCAATAACGTCTGGGCCGACGGTGCCTGAGTAAACCGGCAGCTCAAGGGACTTATTGCCCACTGTTAGCGTGGCTTTCCTGTCGGTCATGGTGCTCTCCATTGTTTAAAAGCGTGTCAGATTTTCAGAGTTTAAGAATGCGCGAGTAAGGCGCGTATTATCGCAAAACTGGCGGCAACATATAGGCTGATTGCTTTCTTTGTCAACAAAAGGCTACGCAAAAATAAAAATGCTCGATAACGTCAATGAGTAAATGCCGGTATCCGTTATGGCGCTTGCAGGGCTTTGTCAATAAGCCTTTTGTCTTGATATACATTCGTTTACTGGCAGTGATTTGCGTCAATTGCAGGTTTGTAATTAATTCGCTTACTCCTTATAATCTTTAGCCCTGAATTGGGGGTTTAGCCGACCGCGGCGCCTTTCCCCAACGCAACCCAGCCAGCGCGCAACGAGTTGCCGGGAAAAAATCCCTCCATACCCTGAGCCAATCGTGTGTCAGTCTCGTATCTGCACATTGATCCTTACATACCAATCATCTGCGTCCGGCTTGCCGGCTCCGCGGCAACAAAAGAGAGTGTGGGAGCGCTGTGAATAGTAAACGACCAGTAAATCTCGATCTCGGCAAGTTTCATTTTCCATTGCCAGCCATTACCTCCATATTGCACCGCGTCAGCGGCATCATCATGTTTGTCGGTGTAGCGTTCATGCTTTATGGTCTGGATCTTTCCCTGTCTGGGGAAGAAGGGTACGGCCATGTAAGTGAATTGCTGAGCGGCTTCTTCGCCAAGCTGATTATCTGGGGCATTTTATCTGCCCTGCTATATCACTTGGTGGCAGGCATCAGGCACCTGCTGCTGGACATGGGTATTGGTGAAGAGTTGGAAAGCGGCCTGGTGGCTGCCAAAGTGACTCTGGCCATTGCCATAATTCTGATCGTACTGGCAGGAGTTTGGGTATGGGCAATGTAAGTAGTGTAACGAATCTGGGCCGCAGCGGTGTTGCCGATTGGCTAATGCAACGTGTTTCGGCCTATGTTCTGGCACTGTACACAGTGGTTCTTTTCGTCTTCATTATTGCCAATCCCGGCATGAGCTACGACACCTGGGCAGGCCTATTCGGCCAAACCTGGATGCGTATTGTCACGCTGATGGCTCTGCTTTCGATTGGCGCGCACGCTTGGGTTGGTTTGTGGACAGTAACCACTGACTATATGAAATCAGCCTTGCCGCGCTTTCTGGTGCAGGCCGCGTGCGGTTTGACCATGTTCGTGTATGTGGTTTGGGGTATTCAGATCCTGTGGGGGTTTTAATTAATGTCTAACATCAAGACCATGACCTTTGACGCCATCGTGATTGGCGGCGGCGGTGCTGGTATGCGCGCAGCGCTGCAGTTGACTGAAACCGGCGTTAAAGCCGCGTGTATTACTAAGGTGTTTCCAACTCGTTCGCACACTGTGTCTGCCCAAGGTGGCATTACCTGTGCGATCGCCAGCGCGGATCCCAACGACGACTGGCGCTGGCACATGTATGACACCGTTAAGGGGTCAGATTACATTGCTGATCAGGACGCGGTTGAATATATGTGTTCTGTAGGTCCGCAAGCTGTATTCGAACTTGAACACATGGGTCTGCCATTCTCACGCACCGAGCAGGGTCGTATTTATCAGCGCCCGTTTGGTGGTCAGTCCAAAGGGCCGAATGATTCTACCCAGGCAGCTCGCACCTGTGCGGCGGCCGACCGTACCGGTCACGCGCTCCTGCACACGCTGTATCAGGCCAACCTGAAGCGTGGCACTACCTTCCTGAGTGAATGGTATGCGGTAGATCTGGTCAAAAACGCGAAAAATGAAGTTGTTGGTGTTGTTGCCATCGAAATCGAAACGGGTGAAGTGGCTTACATTAAAGCCAAAGCAACGGTTCTTGCGACCGGCGGCGCTGGCCGTATTTATGCCTCTACCACCAACGCCCTTATTAACACCGGCGACGGTATCGGCATGGCCCTGCGTGCCGGCTTCCCGATGCAGGACATGGAAATGTGGCAGTTCCACCCCACCGGCATTTACGGTGCGGGCACGCTTGTGACCGAAGGCTGTCGGGGTGAGGGCGGTTACTTGATCAACTCCGAAGGCGAGCGATTCATGGAGCGCTACGCGCCCAATTCCAAAGATCTTGCAGGCCGGGACGTTGTTGCACGCTCTATGGTTATCGAGATTCTTGAAGGCCGTGGCTGTGGTCCTGAAAAAGATCACGTTCTGCTGAAGCTCGACCACTTGGGTGAAGAGACCCTGAATCTGCGTCTGCCGGGTATTTGTGAACTATCAAAGACCTTTGCTCACGTAGATCCGGTGAAAGAGCCTGTTCCTGTTGTTCCAACCTGTCATTACATGATGGGCGGTATTCCGACGAACGTCGGCGGTCAGGCGCTGACCCAAGACGATGACGGCAAAGATCAGCCAATTCGTGGTTTGTTTGCCTGTGGTGAAGCGGCTTGTGTTTCAGTTCACGGTGCCAACCGTCTTGGCGGCAACTCGCTTCTGGACCTGGTCGTGTTTGGTCGTGCAGCTGGCTTGCACATTGAAGAGCAGTTGCGCAACGGCTTTGAAGTAGACGGCGCCAGTGACGCCGACATCAAGCGCGCCATGGCGCGACTGGATCGGTTGGCTAATGCCCGCGAAGGTGAACACGTCGCGGCGGTTCGTGAAGATCTGCAAACCTGCATGCAGCTGTATTTCGGTGTATTCCGCGACGGTGAAAGCATGGATAAAGGTCTGCAGCTGCTGAATGAAATCGGTGAGCGTGTTCGCAACACCCGCCTGACCGACACCAGCAACGTGTTCAATACCGCGCGTATTGAGGCGTTGGAGCTGGATAACCTGTTTGAAGTTGCTTACGCCACTGCCGTATCAGCGGTAGAACGAAAGGAAAGTCGCGGTGCTCATGCCCGCAACGACTTTACTGAGCGTGACGACGAGAACTGGCTGAAGCACTCGCTTTATTTCCCGCTGGACAAGCGGGTTGGCAAGCGCGATGTTAACTTCTCGCCGAAGACTGTCGACACATTCCAGCCGACGATTCGGTCGTATTAAGGGGACGAAGACTATGTTGGTAAGCCTTTATCGTTACAACCCGGAAGCAGACAACGCCCCGTTCATGCAGGATGTCGAGGTTGAACTTCCGAAAGGTAAAGACCTGATGGTGCTGGACGTGCTCAATCTGCTGAAAGAAAAAGACGTCACCCTGTCGTACCGGCGATCATGCCGTGAAGGCGTGTGCGGCTCTGACGGCATGAACATGAACGGCAAAAATGGCCTGGCGTGCATCACGCCGGTGTCTCAGGTGATCAAAAAAGACAAGCTGGTATTGCGTCCGTTGCCTGGCTTGCCGGTCATCCGTGATCTGGTTGTGGATATGAGCCTGTTTTACAAGCAGTATGAAAAGGTCATGCCGTACTTGGTCAACGATCAGCCGGCGCCCGCTATAGAGCGTTTGCAGACGCCGGAAGACCGTGAAAAGCTCGACGGTCTTTACGAGTGTATACTATGCGCATGCTGTTCCTCGGCTTGCCCGTCGTTCTGGTGGAACCCGGATAAGTTTATTGGCCCCGCAGGCCTGTTGCAGGCTTACCGCTTCCTGGCGGACAGCCGTGATACCGCCCAGGCCGAGCGTTTGGCTGAGTTGGACGATCCGTTCAGCGTGTTCCGTTGCCGCGGCATCATGAACTGTGTCAGCGTGTGCCCGAAGGGCCTTAACCCGACCCGGGCTATTGGCCATATTCGGAACCTGTTGCTGCAACGGGCAACTTGAGCGGCAAAATGTAATACAGACGCTATACTGTGTCTGTTGAGTATTATTCTTGAAGGCCTCGCCAATTTGGCGGGGCCTTCAACCAAAGTCGACAGCGTAAAAACCCGTATTGACTGGCATGAGGCACTGGCCGACCATTACGGCTTCCCGTACCAGCCCAAGGTGAGCTATTCAAAATGCACGAAAGCATCATGGAGCAGTTGTGGCAAACTTCCCATCTACAGGGAGGTAATCTTGCCTACGTTGAACAGCTTTTTGAAACCTATCTTTCAGACCCTAACGCCGTTCCTGAAGAGTGGCGAAGCTACTTCGACAAGCTTCCCAGTGTCGATGGCTATCAGGGCAAAGATATTGCCCACTCCGCAATCCGCGAACAATTTAAGCATATCTCCCGCAATCAGCGTTTTCTGGCTAGCAATACTGCGCCAGCAGGTGCCGTACCCGATGCGGACAAAAAGCAGACACGCGTACTGCAATTGATTAACGCATACCGCTTTCGTGGTCACCAGCACGCGAAGCTGGACCCGCTGAATGTCAAGCCGCGTGAGCTGGTTGAAGATCTTGACCCGGCTTTTCACGAGCTTTACAACGCCGATAGCGATATCGAGTTCCAGACTGGTTCGCTGAGTTTCGGTTCTGAAACGATGAAGCTAGGCGACATCATAGAAGGCCTGCAGCAGACTTATTGCGAGAGTATTGGTGCAGAATACATGCACATTGTTGAGACTCGCATCAAGCGTTGGTTCCAACAACGCATGGAGCCGATCCGCTCCAACCCCGGTTTTGATGCCGATACCCGTATTCATTTGCTCGAACGCCTGTCCGCCGCAGAGGGCCTGGAAAAATATTTGGGTTCACGTTATCCCGGCGTTAAGCGTTTTGGCCTGGAAGGTGCCGAAAGCCTGATTCCCTGTCTTGATGAAATTATTCAGCGCGCCGGTTCCGGTGGCACCAAAGAAATCGTTCTGGGAATGGCCCACCGTGGCCGCCTGAACGTGTTGGTCAATATTTTGGGCAAAAATCCGAAAGAACTGTTTGACGAGTTCGAAGGCAAGAATAAGGCGGGTTCAGGTTCTGGTGATGTTAAGTATCACCAAGGCTTCTCGTCCAACGTGATGACCTCGGGTGGTGAGGTTCATCTGGCCTTGGCCTTTAACCCTTCGCACCTGGAAATTGTGTCCCCGGTGGTTGTGGGCTCTGTTCGCGCTCGCCAAACCCGCCGCGAAGATAAAGACTGCAAGCAGGTTTTGCCGGTGATCATGCACGGCGATGCTTCGTTTGCAGGCCAGGGCGTGGTGATGGAAACCTTCCAGATGTCACAGACCCGCGGTTTTGGTACTGGCGGCACTGTACATATTGTGATCAACAACCAGATTGGTTTTACCACCAGCAAGAAAGAAGACGCCCGTTCTACCGAATACTGTACAGATATCGCCAAAATGGTACAGGCTCCGATTCTGCACGTGAACGCAGACGACCCGGAAGCAGTGTTGTTCGTAACCCGGATGGCAATGGACTATCGCAACGAATTTAAAGGCGACGTTGTTATTGACCTGGTGTGCTACCGCCGCCGTGGTCACAACGAAGCCGACGAGCCTGCCGCTACTCAGCCGATGATGTACGAGAAAATTCGTAAGCTGAAAACCACGCGTAACATCTATGTGGACAGTCTGATTGATGCTGGCGTCGTGAGCGAAGACCTCGCCAAGCAGATGGAAAATGAGTACCGCACGGTTCTGGATAAGGGAGAGCACGTTGTAAAGGCGTTGGTTAAAGAACCAAACGCCAAGTTGCATGTTGACTGGACTCCGTATCTGGGCCATGAGTGGACAGCCAAGTGCAAGTCTAGCGTGCCACTGAAGACCATTCAGAAGCTGGGTAAAAAGCTGAGCGAAGTACCGGAAGGTTTCAGTATTCAGCGTCAGGTGTCTAAAATCGTTAAGGATCGTGACAAGATGACGGCCGGCGCCTTGCCTCTTAACTGGGGTTACGGCGAGATCATGGCCTATGCAACATTGTTAAACGAAGGTTATCCGATCCGTATAACAGGGCAGGACGTTAGTCGTGGTACTTTCTCCCACCGTCACGCCGTACTGCATAACCAGAAAGATGGCTCTACGCACATTGCGCTGACTCATCTGTCTGACGATCAGCCCAAGTTCGAGCTTTACGATTCTCTGCTATCCGAAGAGGCCGCACTGGCCTTCGAATACGGCTATGCGACCACATCGCCTAGCTCGCTGGTTGTCTGGGAAGCGCAGTTTGGCGACTTTGCCAACGGTGCCCAGGTGGTGATTGATCAGTTCCTGGCCAGTGGTGAACATAAGTGGGGCCGTCTGTGCGGCCTTACCATGTTATTGCCGCACGGCTATGAAGGGCAGGGCCCAGAGCATAGCTCCGCGCGTATCGAGCGCTTCTTGCAGTTGAGCGCGGAACAGAATATCCAGGTGTGTGTACCCACAACGCCCTCGCAGGTATTCCACATGCTGCGCCGACAGGTGAAGCGCCCGGTTCGTAAGCCATTGATTGCAATCACGCCAAAGAGCCTGTTACGCCACAAAGAAGCTATTTCCAGCCTTGACGACCTGACTTCAGGAACATTCCAGACCGTGCTGCCGGAAAAAGAGCCGTCTGATGCGAAAAAAGTCACTCGGGTTATTCTTTGCAGCGGTAAGGTCTATTATGATTTGCTGGAGAAGAAGAAAACCGGCGAGCGTAACGACACGGCCATTATCCGTATAGAACAGCTGTATCCGTTCCCGGGTGAAGATCTGGACGAATTACTGGCGGGATTCAGCAAGCTTAAGCACGCTGTCTGGTGCCAGGAAGAACCGATGAACCAGGGCGCCTGGTATAGCAGCCAGCACCATATGCGCAACGCGCTGCAGCGGCTGAACCCTAAACTGCACCTCGAATATGCGGGCCGTGATGCCTCGGCTGCAGCTGCTGCCGGCCACATGTCTGTGCACATCGAACAGCAGAAAAAACTGGTTAACGACGCATTTGAAGTCTGACGAGCTACCGAGCTATCGAACTTCCGATCTATCGAACAAAGGAACCGTAATGTCTACAGAGATTAAAGCCCCCGTATTCCCGGAGTCGGTCGCAGAAGGTACTGTCGCGACCTGGCACAAGCAGCCGGGTGAAGCCTGCGCGCGCGATGAGCTGATCGTTGATATTGAAACCGACAAAGTGGTGCTGGAAATTGTTGCACCGGCTGACGGTGTCATCGAAGAAATCTTGAAAAACGCAGGCGACACCGTAGAGAGCGGTGAAGTGATCGGAAGATTCAAAGCAGGCGCTGCTGGCGAGTCCAAGGGCTCCGACAGTAAAGACGCGGCTGAAAGCAAAGACAAAGCCGAAAGCAAAGACAAAGCCGAAAGCAAAGACCAAGGCGCCGACGCGGCGTCCTCCTCAGATGCGATTCTGAGCCCGGCCGCGCGTAAGCTGGCTGACGAGAACAACGTTGAGCCCAGTGCATTGAAAGGCACTGGGAAAGACGGCCGGATTTCTAAAGAAGATGTTCAGAGCCACATTGATAACGCCAAGTCTTCTAGTGACTCGTCTGCTGCCAAGCCTGCCGCTGCGCCCGTAGCCGAGATCAGTGCCGGTGAGCGTATTGAAAAACGCGTTCCCATGACGCGCCTGCGCGCCAGCATTGCGAAGCGCCTGGTCAATGCACAACAGAGCGCTGCCATGTTGACCACCTTTAACGAGGTGAACATGGGGCCGATCATGGAACTGCGCAAGCAATATAAAGAAAGCTTCGAAAAGCGTCACGGTATTAAATTGGGCTTTATGTCTTTCTTTACCAAAGCGGCTACCGAAGCCCTGAAACGCTTCCCTGCGGTGAATGCGTCCATCGACGGCAACGACATGGTTTACCATGGTTACCAGGATATCGGTGTGGCGGTATCCACCGAGCGCGGCTTGGTGGTTCCGGTATTACGTGACGTTGACGCACTGAGCCTTGCCGACATTGAGAAGAAAATTGTCGAGTACGGTACCAAGGCCAAAACGGGCAAGCTGGGCATTGATGAAATGACCGGCGGCACCTTCACCATAACCAACGGAGGCACCTTTGGTTCCCTGTTGTCGACGCCTATTTTGAACCCGCCACAAACGGCGATTCTGGGTATGCATAAGATCCAGCCACGTCCGATGGCGGTGAATGGTCAGGTGGTAATACAGCCTATGATGTACCTCGCGCTGTCTTATGACCACCGCATGATTGACGGCAAGGAAGCAGTGCAGTTCCTGGTTGCCATCAAGGATATGCTGGAAGATCCCGCGCGTATCCTGCTGGACGTATAGGCACTCCACTTATCGAATCGGAATACAGGATTAACTATGGCTGACAAGTTTGATGTAATCGTAATTGGCGCCGGCCCCGGTGGTTATGTGGCTGCAATCAAGGCCGCGCAACTGGGCCTGAACGTCGCCTGTGTAGAAAGCTGGTCTTCGGACGAAGGCAAACAGGTGTTGGGTGGAACCTGCCTTAACGTAGGTTGTATTCCGTCCAAGGCACTGCTGGAGATTTCTCACAAGTACGAAGAAGCAAAACATGGTTTCGCCGATCAGGGCATCATCGCCAACGATGTCACTATGGACATCGGTAAATTGATGGAGCGTAAGAGCGGCATTGTTAAACAGCTGACCGGCGGCATCGCGGGCCTGTTCAAGTCAAACGGTGTTACCTCGATTTATGGTTACGGCAAGCTGCTGGCAAGCCGGCAGGTGGAAGTGACTGATAACGACGGCAAGACCAAGACCTATGAAGCCGATAACGTTATTTTGGCGACAGGCTCTCGTCCGATTGAGATTCCGCCAGCGCCAAAAACCGAAGGTTATATCACCGACTCTGAAGGCGCTCTGGAATTTACCGAAGTGCCCAAGCGATTGGGTGTGATTGGTGCCGGCATTATCGGTTTGGAGCTGGGCAGCGTTTGGGCCCGCCTGGGTGCTGAAGTGACTCTGTTGGAAGCGCAGGATACGTTCTTGCCAGGGGTAGACCAGCAGATTGCCAAGGCCACTCTGAAAGAGTTCCAGAAGCAGGGCCTGAACATTGTCATGGGCGGCCGTGTAACGGGTGCAGAGGTCAAGCGCAAGTTGGTCTACGTAAGTTACGAAGACAGCAAAGGCAAGCAGGAGCTGATGGTCGATAGGCTGATTGTGGCTGTTGGCCGTCGCCCCTATACGGACAACCTGCTGGCAGCAGACTCCGGTGTGAACATGGACGAGCGCGGGTTTGTATTCGTAGACGACCACTGTAAAACCGACGCCCCCGGCGTTTGGGCGGTCGGTGACGTGGTGCGTGGCCCGATGTTGGCCCATAAAGCCTCTGAAGAAGGTGTTATGGTTGCCGAGCGCATTGCCGGCCATAAGCCACAGGTCAACTACGACTGCATCCCCAATGTCATTTACACCGCGCCGGAAGTCGCGTGGGTTGGGAAGACCGAAGAGCAGCTGAAGGCTGATGGTGCGGCTTATAAAGTGGGTACCTTCCCGTTTGCGGCAAACGGTCGCGCCATGGCCGCCAATTCGGCGGTGGGCATGGTGAAGATTATTGCGGACGAGAAAACCGACCGCATTCTGGGCTTCCACGTGTTGGGCCCAGCGGCGTCTGAAATCGTTGCCCAGGGCGTTATCGCCATGGAGTTCGGTTCTAGCGCAGAAGATCTTGCGTTGACCTGTTTTGCTCACCCGACTCTGTCTGAGTCAGTGCACGAGGCAGCTCTTGCAGTTAACGGTGGTGCAATTCACATGGCCAATCGTCGCAAGAAGAAATAGTAAGCCAGAAAGTCATGGGGCGCCGTAGGGCGCCCCATGACTTTTAGAGACTCTTGTTTTAGAGACTCTGGTTTCTCTAGATGCAATCGTTGGGCCGGTGTCATCAGGGTCTATCAAGATGGATTTGCCGCTAGCGGGTTTATCCCACAGGTGTCTATCCTTCATTAAAAAGCAGGACATAAACTATGAATTTGCACGAATATCAGGGCAAGCAGCTTTTCGCTGAGTATGGCTTGCCGGTATCACAGGGCATTGCCTGTAATACCCCGGATGAGGCAGTAGCAGCTGCAGAAAAGATTGGTGGCGATAGCTGGGTTGTTAAAACCCAGGTTCACGCTGGTGGCCGCGGTAAAGCCGGCGGTGTAAAGCTGGTTAAAAATACCGACGACATCCGTGCCTTTGCCGAGCAGTGGCTGGGCAAGAAGCTGGTGACTTTCCAGACTGACGAGCACGGCCAGCCGGTTA
Source organism: Marinobacter gelidimuriae (assembly GCF_000372805.1). Classification (GTDB taxonomy): domain Bacteria; phylum Pseudomonadota; class Gammaproteobacteria; order Pseudomonadales; family Oleiphilaceae; genus Marinobacter; species Marinobacter gelidimuriae. Next base: position 82,492 of record NZ_KB889941.1, read on the forward strand.
GCAAAATTTTGGTTGAATCCCTGACTGACATCGACCAAGAGCTGTATCTGGGCGCGGTTGTAGACCGTGGTACCCGCCGTATCGTATTCATGGCCTCCACCGAAGGTGGTGTTGAAATTGAAACGGTGGCGGAAGAAACCCCGGAAAAAATTCTGAAGGCCGAAATCGATCCGCTGGTAGGCGCACAGCCATACCAAGGACGCGAGCTGGCGTTCAAACTGGGCCTGGAAGGCAAACAGATCGGCCAATTTACCAAGATCTTCATGGGTCTGGCGAAGCTGTTTGAAGACTACGACCTGGCGCTGTTGGAAATTAACCCTCTGGTTATCACCCCGGCCGGTGATCTTCACTGCCTGGATGCCAAAATCGGCGTTGATGGCAACGCTCTGTACCGTCAGAAGAAACTTCAGGCCATGCGCGATCCGTCACAGGAAGATTCCCGTGAAGCCGAAGCTGCAGCCTGGGAACTGAACTACGTAGCGCTGGATGGCAACATCGGCTGCATGGTTAACGGTGCTGGTTTGGCCATGGGTACCATGGACATCGTCAAGTTGGCTGGCGGACGCCCGGCTAACTTCCTGGACGTTGGCGGCGGTGCTACCAAAGAGCGCGTAACCGAAGCGTTCAAAATCATCCTCTCTGATGATGCCGTGCAAGCCGTACTGGTAAATATCTTCGGCGGTATTGTACGTTGCGACATGATTGCTGAAGGCATCATTGGCGCGGTTAAAGAAGTAGGCGTAAAAGTGCCTGTGGTTGTTCGCCTTGAGGGCAACAACGCTGAACTGGGTTCCAAGGTGCTGGCAGAAAGCGGTTTGAACATCATCGCCGCCAGCAGCCTGGCCGATGCCGCAGAGCAAGTCGTTAAAGTCGCGGGAGGCAAATAATGAGCATTCTGATCAATAAAAACACCAAAGTAATCTGCCAGGGCTTTACCGGTTCCCAGGGTACATTCCACTCCCGGCAGGCTATTGAATACGGCACCAACATGGTCGGTGGCGTAAGCCCCGGCAAAGGTGGCACAGAGCACCTGGGCCTACCGGTGTTCAACACCGTACGTGAGGCTGTCGAAAAGACCGGTGCACACGCGACCGTGATCTACGTTCCGGCTCCGTTTTGTAAAGATGCCATCATTGAAGCAGCAGATGCCGGAATCGAGCTGATTGTGTGCATCACCGAAGGTATTCCTACCATCGATATGCTGTACGCCAAAGAGTACGTTGATCGCAAAGGCGTGCGCATGATCGGGCCCAACTGCCCGGGCGTTATCACACCGGATGAGTGCAAGATCGGCATCATGCCGGGCCACATTCACAAGCCGGGTAAAGTCGGTATTGTGTCGCGTTCTGGCACTTTGACCTACGAAGCCGTCAAGCAGACCACAGATTTTGGCTACGGCCAGTCTACCTGCGTTGGCATCGGCGGCGATCCGATTCCGGGTTCCAACTTCATCGACATCCTCAAGCTGCTGCAAGAAGATCCGCAGACTGAAGCGATTGTGATGATCGGCGAAATTGGTGGCACGGCGGAAGAAGAAGCCGCAGCGTACATCAAAGAGCACGTCACCAAGCCGGTGGTTTCTTACATTGCCGGTGTAACAGCGCCTCCTGGCAAGCGTATGGGCCACGCCGGTGCCATCATTTCCGGTGGTAAGGGTACCGCAGACGAGAAGTTTGCTGCTCTGAACGACGCCGGTGTGAAAACCGTGCGCAGCCTGGCCGACATTGGTAAGGCTCTAAAAGAAGTGACTGGCTGGTAAAACCCACGGTCATTTTTAAAAACCCCCGTTTCTGTTCTGCAGAGCGGGGGTTTTTTGCTTATAATGCCGGGTCGCCTGGCGTAATATGGCGCCTCTTGTATTCCATTAGAAGGAGTTCTTGCTTTGAGTTCTGTAGATTCCCAGCAACGGATATTGTCGGGCATGCGTCCGACCGGCAAGCTTCACCTTGGCCACTACCACGGTGTGCTTAAAAACTGGGTAAAACTCCAGCATGAATTCGAGTGCTTCTTTTTTGTCGCCGACTGGCATGCCCTGACCACGCAGTACGACGACCCATCTAATATTGAACAAAACGTGTGGGACATGGTTATCGACTGGTTGGCTGCGGGCGTTAACCCCGGTTCATCCACGATGTTTATTCAGTCTCAGGTGCCTGAGCACGCCGAGTTGCACCTGCTGCTGTCGATGATCACGCCTTTGGGTTGGCTTGAGCGCATTCCGACCTACAAAGACCAGCAGGAAAAGCTGCGCGAGAAAGATCTCGCTACCTACGGGTTCTTGGGGTATCCGCTACTCCAGTCGGCTGACATTCTGATGTATCGGGCAGGGCGTGTACCGGTGGGTGCCGATCAGGTTTCCCACGTTGAAATCACCCGTGAAATCGCACGGCGCTTCAATCATCTTTATGGGCGTGAGCCAGGCTTCGAAGACCAGGCCGAAGCGGCCATTGTGAAAATGGGCAAGAAAAACGCCAAACTCTATCGCAACCTGAAGAAACGTTACCAGGAAGAAGGCGATCTGGATTCGCTGGAAACGGCCCGTGCTCTTTTGAAAGAGCAGCAAAATATTTCCTTAGGCGATCGCGAACGCCTGTACGGCTACATTGAGGGCGGCGGTAAAGTGATTTTGCCAGAGCCTCAACCTTTGTTGGCGCCTGAGTCAAAACTGCCAGGGTTGGATGGGCAGAAAATGTCGAAATCCTACAACAATTACATTGGCCTGCGGGAAGCGCCGGACAGCGTAGCATTGAAAATACGCACCATGCAGACCGACCCGGCGCGGGTGCGTCGAACCGACCCGGGCGAGCCGGAAAAATGCCCGGTGTATGCCCTGCACAAGGTTTATTCCGATGCCGACACCCGCAGTTGGGTGGAAATTGGCTGTCGCAGCGCCGGCATCGGCTGCCTGGACTGCAAAAAACCGCTGATTGATTCCATTGTGGAAGAGCAGCGGCCATTGCACGAACGTGCGGCCGAGTACGAAGGCAATCCGGATCTGATTCGTTCCATTCTGGAGGAAGGGCGCGAACGCGCTCGCGACGCAGCTCGCGACACCCTGGACGAAGTGCGCTCTGCCATGGGCCTGAGCTATCGTTGAAGTGCTGACTGACCCAGCAGCGCCAGCCGGTCCGGCGGCAAAGCCACAGGGTGTGGGTCCGCCGCCTCTGGCTTTAATAGCGGGCAAACCGCTGGCGCAGTTGCCGCTCGATCTTTATATCCCGCCAGACGCTCTGGCGGTGTTTTTGGACGCGTTTGAAGGCCCTCTGGATTTGTTGTTGTACCTGATTCGGCGCCAGAATATGAACATTCTGGAAATCGACGTCAGTGCTATTACCCGCCAGTATATGGAATACATTGCCGTTGTAGAGTCTATGCGATTTGAGCTGGCGGCGGAGTATCTGGTGATGGCGGCCACGCTGGCTGAAATCAAGTCCCGGATGCTGTTACCGCGGCAGCAGATTGAAGAAGACGAAGAAGACGATCCACGGGCAGAACTGATTCGCCGTTTGCAGCAGTACGAGCGGTTTAAAAAAGCGGCAGAAGACATAGACCAGATGCCGCGCCAGGAGCGGGATATCTTTGTTGCCGATGCCGGGTTGCCAAAGCTTCCCTCGGTACGCAGCTATCCCGAGGTGGCTATGGCGGAGATTTTACGGGCACTGCAAACCGTGCTCAAACGTGCAGACATGTTTAGCAGCCACCACGTTGAGCGAGAGAAACTGTCGACCCGCGAGCGCATGTCGGCGATTCTGGCTCGGCTGCAACAAGGCGGTTTTATTCGTTTCGAAAGCCTGTTCCTGCCGGACGAAGGGCGTCTGGGGGTTGTTGTCAGTTTTTTGGCAATGTTAGAGCTGGTAAAAGAGCAGCTGGTTGAGTGGGTTCAGGCTGACCCGTTTGGCCCCATTCATTTGCGGGCGCGGGTTGCGGTCTGAAAACCCTGATTACCGGTGCAACGAATTATGATGAGTGATGCTGCCTTACCCGTTACAGGGATTATCGAAGCGGTTCTGCTGACAGCGGGCAAGCCGTTAACGGTGCAGCAGCTCAGAGACGTGTTTGACGAAACCGAGCGGCCAACCCATAAGGCAGTGGAGCAGGCACTGGTGGAATTAGAGCAACTTTGCAGCGGTCGCGGTATTGAGCTGAAAAAAGTTGCCAGCGGTTATCGCCTTCAGGTGCGTGAATCTTTTGCTCCCTGGGTGGCTCGGCTGTTTGAAGAAAAACCACCGCGTTATTCGCGGGCGCTATTGGAAACACTCGCATTGATCGGCTATCGCCAGCCTATTACCCGGGGTGAAATTGAAGATATTCGCGGCGTTGCGGTAAGCAGCAATATCATTCGTACGTTGGTTGAGCGAGAGTGGGTTCGAATTGTAGGTCATCGGGAAGTACCGGGCCGGCCGGCCATGTATGCCACCACCCGGCAATTTCTTGACTACTTTAACCTAACAAGCCTGGACCAGCTGCCGCCCTTGTCTGATAGTCGGGATCTGGACGCGATCGGGCGCGAAATTGAGCAGAAAATCGAACAAACACCATTTCACTGATGCAGGCCCTGCATCGGTCCGTTATTTAAGGATTAACCCATGGCGTCAGAACGCCCCTGGACTACCGGCAAGCCGGCAGCCAAATCAGCATCGAATGCGAACAAGCCGAGCGCTAATCGCCGTAACCCAGCGAAATCATCGGCAAAAGCGGCAAAGCCAGGCAAGCCTGCGCCAGAGGTTCTGGCGACTGTGTCAGTAGGCGGTCCTGAGCGAATTCAGAAACTGCTGGCACGTGCCGGTGTTGGATCGCGGCGCGAAATTGAAGGCTGGATGGACGCGGGTCGCCTGTTGGTCAATGGCAAACCCGTTACTCCAGGCCAGAAAGCCACGGTGAGCGATGTTTTTGAACTCGACGGCAAGCGCTTGGAAGTGGCTGCCGCTGCCGAGGTTTTGCGCCGGGTGCTAATTTACAACAAGCCAGAAGGCGAAGTAACCACTCGCAAAGACCCGGAAGGGCGCCCAACCGTGTTCGACCGGCTGCCGCGATTGCGTGAACACCGCTGGATTTCTATTGGCCGGCTGGATCTGAACACCACCGGCCTGGTGATGTTTACCACCGATGGCGAGCTGGCTAACCGGCTGATGCATCCTTCTAGCGAGATTGATCGGGAATACGCGGTGCGTATTTTTGGTGAAGTAGACGACGCCATGATCGAGCGCCTGCGCACCGGCGTCACCCTGGAAGACGGCGAGGCTAAATTTAGCGACATTTCCGCCGCCGGCGGTACCGGTATGAACCGGTGGTTCCACGTGACTTTGTTGGAAGGGCGCAACCGTGAAGTGAGGCGCCTTTGGGAATCCCAAGGCGTGCGCGTCAGCCGCCTGAAACGGGTTCGTTACGGCTCGATATTTTTGCCCAGCAGATTAACCGTGGGTAAATGGGAAGAGTTGGATCAGAAAGCCGTGGATTTGCTGAGCCGCACGGTTGGCCTGGCTAAAATGGCGGTTCCGCAACAGACACCGGATGAAGCGGCGTCGCAGGCGCGCCAGCAAAGAAAGGCAGCTCCGGTAACCAATCGTAGCAATCGTGCGGCAAGCTCCCCCGGTTCAAAAGCGGGACAAGGCGCTCGCAAATGGGCGGTTGCAGACTCTAAACCCCAGCGCAGCGGCGGCAAAGCGCGCACCGATAAACCCCGCGGTTAAATGCCCGAGGTTAAAGCTGGCGTTAAACAACAGGATGCCATCAGCTAATGGTCGCAAACACGTGCGTGCAGTTGCGGCCTTGGTCTTTAGCTCGATACAGAGCTTCGTCTGCGCGCGCTAGCCACTGCCCTGTGCCTTCACCAGTGCGGTGAAGCGCAACGCCGCAGCTGGTGGTCACCGTCACTGAATGTTCTCCGCAATCAATTTGTAAGGCTTCAATGGCTGAGCGAATGCGTTCGGCCACATCGACTGCAGCATACTGATCGGTATGGGGCAATAGCGCTGCAAATTCTTCGCCGCCGAACCGGTATACGCTGTCGGAGCTGCGCACTGCGGATTCCAGCGCTTCTGCCGCGCGCTTAAGTACAATGTTGCCTATCACATGGCCGCAGTTATCGTTTACCGCCTTGAAGTGATCGAGGTCGCACAGTATCAATGAGTAAGTCTCGTTGTGACGGCCGGCTAGCAGCTGAGCTTTTTGCAAGGCTTCGTCCATGGCGCGTTTATTGCCAATTCCGGTCAGTGAGTCGGTCAACGACGCCTGCTCCATGGCGCTGAACTGACAGGCGTTGCGCAGCGGGCATATTGCCGCACCAATCAGTATCTCAAGGGCTTGCAACTCATCGCTACTGAAGCGTTTACGCCGATGCAGTGACAAGGTGCCATAATTCTCGCCCTCCAGGTTCAGGCGGTTCTGCCAGTTTTTGTGGCTGTGACGCTGTAAGCGGGAAAGGCGAAATGTGTTTCACGGTGGCTCAACTCACTCTGTCGTTGCGTGGCAGTTTGCACACTGGGTAGTTGGCAAGTTTCAAGCAGGTATTGTGCCTATTTTATAAAAGATCAATAAATTAGGGGCTGTTGACGTTTCCGCATAAGGTATTGAATAAAATAGGAAAACTCGTAATATTAAGGTTCCGACACCACCCATAAAACGAGTTTGCCATGCCCCGATTCATGCTCAGTGATGAGCACTGGTCGAAGCTAAAAGGAATGATGCTTCAAGAAAATATTTATAACAAGTGCTGTGCGAATGATGGTCGCTGTTCAAAATCTGGTCAGTGAACCGGATACTGAGTGGGAATTTATTGATGACAGCACGGCGGCAAGCGAATTAATGGAACCATTGCCGCTGTCTAAAGCCGTGGTGGCGGACAAAGGGTATGACAGTGAAAAAATTCGCAAACAAATTGAAGATAGAGGTGCCGTGGCCGTGATTCCAAGAAGGTCAAATTCGGTCATAGGTAATGCGGATATGGATGGGTCGTTATATCGCCACCGTCATTTGGTGGAAAATGCGTTTGCACGCTTGCAACATTTTCGTGGGCTGGCGACGCGCTATGACAAATTGAAACGCAACGATCAGAGCGGCGTCGCCATGGCTTGTGGGTTTTTATGGTTGCCGATGTAATGAAACGTCAACAGCCCCTAGACGAACTGGGCGCCCTTTTGTTTATTTACCAGTCTCATTGATATATACCATCCCAACTGACCGAGCTTTCTTGTCAAAGGTCAATGTCGAGCTGCATCCCCGGTTTTCGCTGATAACAGCAATGAGTGCATCACTGAAATCCGCATTTCCACCTGAAAAGCGTTTAAGCGCTAGATAAACCAAGTCAGCTTCATCGACCATGAGTTGGCGTGTAGTCAGAAGGCCGTTTACTATCGCCTCAATCGCACTTTGCGTCTGGTCGTAACAGGTCTCCAGTACCCAGACCACTTCTACCAACGCAATCGACGATATGAAGCCGGGATTACGCGGCGTCAATTGTTCTTCAATGATCTGATTGGCCAGTGCAGACTGGGCCGCATCGTCCTGAGTCAAGTAGCGCACCAGAACGTTGGTATCAAGGCCGATCATCGTCCCGCCTTTTGCCGGATGGCTGAATCCATTTCTTCAATGCTTACGACTCGTTTGGCTGCAACAATGCCTCGTAGTCGGCTAACGTCCTCAACAGCCGCGAGCACTTCCCAATGGCCTTCGGACACCTTCACAAACTCTACGCGATCACCAGGCCCTACCTTTAATTCAGCCCGCACGTTGGCCGGAATCGTTATTTGTCCTTTACTGGTTACCGTTGCTGTGGTCATTGTCTGCCTTTCCTTTTATCATTCGCCTTACATCTCGTAAGGTATCACGAAAGCAAAAAAATAGCTACTGGAAGACTCAAATCCAATGGCGAAGCGATCGACGGCCAGATTGTCTGGGTTAGTATCTGTAATGTTTTCAAAGCTCATACTATTTTTGTCCATAGTTACCAACATTATTATTGTTACCGACTTTATTATGATCCCACAAGCGCTCCGGTAAACGGATTATGGCCCAGCTCCTGTTCGCAGCAATGCAGTCAATGGATCCTTGTCCTCTGCTCGACCTGCCAGGTCGATCACGTTACTCTTCGTCATGGTGGCGTCCCTCTGGTGGGTGGGTTGTTTGGCGATTACCAATCAAACAGATACGCCGCTTCTTTTCAAATCCTTAAACACCAGCTCTAACCATAACTCACGCCCAGCATGGGCATGAACTAATGGGGTGAAAGTCCCCTGTGGGAAGATCACCGTTCAGCCGGTTTTACCCGATTGAANGCTAACCACTAGCGAATGGCAAGGGCCAACCCGTGAGGCGCGGTCTGGAGGGCAGATATATTGCTCCTGCAATATCTGCATTCCCTGGCGGTCAAGCCCAACGCAAAACTGCGAGCTGATGAACAAGAACATCATAGGAGGCGTAGGCCGGAGGCGAGTTGGCACCAGAAGTCAGCAGACGGCATAGTAGCCAAACGCCCATCGTAATGGTTGGGACACGGTGAAGGCCTGAACCCGAAAATCAATGAGGAGCCTGTGCAGCCCAACGATTCCATATCCGACCGGACTGAGGAACGTTGGCGCAAAATCAGAAGCCATCATTGGGGTAGGAGGCCGTAATCGGCCATCTTACTCTGAACGTTTTCGGGAAACGCCCTGTGCGGATTCGCATGCAGGGTGTTGTGGGGGCTGGGGGTTAGATACCCCCGGCTACCCGATTAGGCTTCGCGGTCTTTGATCATGATTTCTGTCCGAACGCCATTCCAATCTTCCAGCTTTAAACTACGCCAGCCCAACTTGCGATAGAGCCCTTGCTGATCAGGAGTATGCAAATATAAGCTTGTAACCCCCCCATTCCCGCGCCTTCCGTTCTGCCACTTCACAAAGTTTAGCTGCGATTCCACAACCTCTGTAATCCGGCATTACAAAGATGCCGGCAAGCCAAGGAGTTAAGTCTTATCGCCCCTCCAAATCACAGACTCGCAAAGCACTTGTACCCAACGGTACACCGTTCTCGTGCGCGACCCATGCGAGTGGTAGCTGATCATGATTCTTATGAGCAATTAGCTTCTCATACCGTCGCTCGTAGCTTTCTCCTGGAATGATATTTCGCCAATGCCCCGCCATTTTGCGCGCAAGCAATGGGATAAATTCCGGAACATCTTTAAGATAATCAATTCGCATCATTGACTCCTTCTCTTACGCCTAAACGCCAATATTAAGCGGCGCCCTTGTAGTAACGAAAGAGGCGTCCGGTGGACGGTCGCCAGGCCGGTAACGAATTTGAATGACTTGTATGGATTTTTTCAGATACATTAGTTGACAAGCCTATTTTAAAACTTTTTTTTTGAAAGAAACTTAAAATTTCTTGGACTCCCTCCAGTGGCACACCTTCCATAGAAATTAGCTCTGCTACACGTTCAACCACTTCATTTTCGACTTCATCTAAACTTTTACATAACCAAGGAAATTGGCTATGCCAAAACTCAGTTACTTCCCGTGTAGTCATCGAAGCGGTTTTAGTTGAAAGCACATCCGTTACTTCGACTCCAATAGATGAAAAAACTTGCTTTTCAGCCTCTCTCCACATTGGTTCTGAATCAATCAGCGTCCCATCCATGTCAAAAATTACGGCTTGCATCATACTGATTCCATTTACCAAGGCTGTAGAAAAACCCTTCACAGAACCCAATCATCAGCCGCTTTTTGTTTTGTCATTGCCTGCCACTAACTAGGGTCTGTTGACAATTGTTCGTAACTCGTTGAAAGGTAATAGCAAGCTCGTATAAGGATCGCAGTATATAGACTTACTTTTGCCCCTTGATAAGGGGCATCCGCTAGGGGTGTTTCGTAGTTTCGCAAGAAGCTACGCGACTGAGAAAGTCCCTTTGAACCTGACTGAGGTAATCCTCGCGCAGGGAAGCCTTTCCAAGGCGCGACGCAGAGTTTTCAACCTGCCAACGCCCGTGTCAGCCTCCCTGCCATTGACACAATGGAAAGTTAATGGCTACACAAAACAACTCCGCACTCACTCCGCTTATCGCTTCCGACCGCCTGTTTGGCTGGAGCGACCACGCGGCGCTCTGGCTCAGTCTGGGCGTGGGCCTCCTGGTCATGCAGATCGGTGCCTACCTGGTGCCCGCACTGGGCACGCAGCAGGCCCTGGCGGTCATCGTGGTCGGCTCGGTTCTTGGCGCCGGGCTGCTGGCTTGGACGGCCAAACTCGGCTGCGACAGCGGTCTGTCCAGCGCCGGGCTGATGCACGCCACTTACGGCAGCAGTTTTGCGCGCCTGCCAGTGCTGCTCAACATCGTGCAACTCATCGGCTGGACCACCTTCGAGCTGGTCGTCATGCGCGACGGCACAGTAGCCATCGCTCGCCAGTCCGGTTCGTTCGTCGCTTCCTTCTGGCCAGTGCTGGCGACGCTGCTTTGGGGCGGCGTGCTGATTGCCTTGCTCACGGGCTCCATGGTCACGCTGGTGCGCAAATTTATTGGCCGCTTTGGTTTGCCGCTGGTGATTGCCTCTTTGCTGTGGCTGACCTGGCAATTTCTCGGACGTGCGCAAGAGCAGGGCCTAGAGGCGATCTGGAACCGCCCCGGCTCCGGCGGCATGAGCACGCTGTCGGCACTGGATTTGGTCATCGCAATGCCGGTGTCTTGGTTGCCCTTGGTGGCAGATTTTGCGCGTCATGGGCGCGACGGCAAAAGTGCATTGCGCGGCACCTGGCTGGGTTACGCCATAGCCAACACCTGGTGCTATGGTCTGGGGGTGCTGATCGCGCTGACCATGCCAAGCACCGATCTGATCACCGCCCTGCTGCTGGCGCAAGGCGGGCTGATTGCGCTGGGCCTGATCCTGATCGACGAGGTGGATGACGCCTATGGCGACCTGTACTCAGCCTCGGTCGCTGGGACAAGCCTCAAACCTGGCTGGAGCCTGCGCCGCTGGGGCATTGCCCTGGCCGTTGTTAGCACAGGGCTCGCGCTGGTCTTGCCCATGCACAGTTTGGAGCCTTTTTTACTGCTGCTCAGCTCGGTGTTTGTGCCGCTGTACGGCGTGATCCTGGCGCGCCTGAGCGGCACGCCGAATGTGGCCGCATTGGTCGGGACGAAAAAGGTCAACCTCAGCGCGGTTGTCATCTGGATCCTCGGCGTGGCGACCTACCACCTGTGCGCCAATCTGGCGCCCGATTGGGGGGCTGCGCTGCCAACCCTGGCATTGACCTTCGTGCTGGCCCGCGTGACCCGCACCAGCTCTGAGTCGCCTGCAGGAAAACCAGCGCTCAACCCCGCCACTTGAGCGATTAAGTTTAGTTTTTACACATGCTTATGCGCGGCATGCCAATAAATCAATCAGGCATTTCCATGACCGATACACCATTCCACAATCGCAGTAACACCGCCGCTGAGCGAGCAGACCAGGGCATTTCAGGAGTTGATGGCAGAGTCTGCTGAAAGCCAGGACTATCCCTTGTGCCTGTCCGTACTGGTGGTAGCCGAGTGGCTCTACCTGAGCTGGGCCGATCGTCCGGGCACGACACTGCCGCAACGATCCATCCATGCGGAATGGATTACGCTGCATAATAACCCGGCGTTTACTGAATTCGTAGGCTGGTTACGCGCCGAACTAGATCGCACCGGCCCGCTGCTGGATGCGCAAAGACAGGCGCATTGCGCCGACATGTTCGGACGAGCAGTGGCGCTGGAACGCGCATTTTTCGACCATGTCTACACGCCGCCGCACTACTCCTGATTCCAATTCTATTTCGAAGGTGAAACAAGGCGGCGACGAGCGAGCGACGAAGCCAACGTAGAGTCACCGATAAAATGGAATTGGAATGAATAGCGGGTATGCGTGAGTCGCTCTAGCTCAAACATGCTTTTTGAAGCACTTTTCCAAATTAAAGGATTCTTCTCATAAAAACCATACCTAAACTCACAACTCTTCTTTCCCTTTTGCTTGCAAGCTTTGGCGCTTTAGCGGCCGACTGGAGCGATACCGAAGTGCAGCTATTGCGCGGCACCCAGTTCCATGACAGCGGCAACGGTACGGATATCGCCAAGACCATCGTCACACTGCAGCATGCCAGCGGCTACAAATACGGACGCAATTTCTTTTTTGTCGACATGATCAAGTCCGACAGCGCGGACAACAATGCTGGCGAAGTCTATGGTGAGTATCGCCACACGCTCAGCATCTCCAAAATCGGCGACATGGACTGGTGAAGGGCTAAGGCCTCGCGCAAAAAATATAACTAAGATTTATCAACGTAGTCGCGAAATACCCCATCCAATTGACTCAAGTGGAGCGGGAGCGACTTCCCTAACATTTGGGTGGGGATGGATAGCGTGACCT
>NZ_KB889942.1 GCF_000372805.1 Marinobacter gelidimuriae
CAATGCCCGTCACCTTGCTGCCCGGATCAATCTTCACCGTCAGCGACTGAAGCTCGGACTCCGATTGCAGCCGATCCACCAAACGGATCACGAACGGCACACAATAATGCACCCGGGCACGGCCCCGCTCCAGCAGCAATCTCGCTCGTTTTTCGGTACAAGGCATCAGGGGCCTGCCTTTCTTGTCCAGAACATANACCGCCATCAAAACGCTTCCTTTTCAATTAAAACCCTTACGGGCCTTGTGACGGAGGTCGAAGCCTCGCTCCCCTCGGGAATGTCACACACCGGACTGGCTTTAAGCCGTTCTCCCAACCTTCGACGCTTTACCTTTCGCCAGCATGATCGGTCGATTCCAGAGCCCGTCGCTGAGGAAGCACGGCGAGGTGGGTCTTGTACCCTGTGTGTAACGTAGCGGATTGATTACCGCTCTTCCTGGTCAANCTAGCTCTTCGGATTGCCCCAATAAGCTCCGTCCTAAGGGCGGGGTAGTTGACGGTTAGAGTTCCTTAGTCAGTCGGACGACTACAGCTTGTCCAGAAATGAGTTGCCCGAGCTGGCGGGGTCACGGTCGTCGTGCTGATCATCAGCGTGGCTTTCCGCATTGCTTTCGTTCGGGTTGGCCAGACCGGGTTGCTCCGGATACCCATGAATTGCTGACAAGCCTTGTACCTGACGCCGCTCATTAAGCTCCTGAAGCGTATCACGCACAGAGTCGGCGGCCTCAATTCCAGCTCTGGCTAACGGGAGTGCGGTCTTTCGCGGGCATCGAACATCACCCTGCGCATACCAGCGAAGATTGACCGTGGTTGTATGACCGAGCGCTGCGGCTGTCTGCTTTTGCGTGGCTCCCCCTCGCCTGGATTCCACCGTGAACAGTTTGCGGGCTGTGCGGTAATCCACGTGGGACATGAGGTCATAGTGCTCCGAGTTGTCCCGGTAAAGCTGACGCAGGGCTTGGCGCATTTCACGAACCAGGCTGGCCTTGAGACCGGGAGATGCGCTAGCCATTAGCTGAATCACGGTCTGGATAACCTGAAGGTTGCCTTCCGAGAAGCCCTCCAATATCAGGGTCCGGGTGTCGGACGTATTACTCTTGGTCTTGGCGGTCTGAGTCACCAATGTCGGGTGCGGGCTCACTTCACCGGGCCGGGTTTCTGGATTGAGCCGTTCCAGGGTAGCCGTGGCCCATTCCGAGGTCCGAAGGCCAGTCATGCAAGTTGCCACAAACACCATCATTCCATCGCGCTGGGTAAGGGTGCAGGCGGCGGTGTCTGCATAACGGGCCATCCGTTCAAATGTGTCGCGGGTGATGAGGTGCGACAGTTTATAGTTCACGTCCTTGTTCGGGACCGGGTTGCGGCTGTCCATCACCAGGCGATCCATATCCTCTGCCAAGGTATCCAATCCCGTTCCACGTTCCGCGGTCGCTCTGACCATTCGCATTTCTTGTCTCTGGGATTTTGCGCTGGCAGTCCGATCACCGTAATACTCTTCAAGCCAGATACCGAACTCCCTCTGGACAGCAGGATTACTGATCAGGGCGTTAGTGTACCGGTCACGAATAAATTGCCCGATCAGGCTTTTCACGCGTGCGGGTATTTCTTGATCGCCGAAAGGTCTGGCGGTGTTCTGGGTGTCGAGGTTCAAGATCATGGTGCTCAGACGCCTGTGTTGATTGTTCGTTCGTTGTTTCGGTCTACAGTACCTTGTGTGACTTGTATTGGATTATGAGTTGAGCTGTGTGCTGATGATATGCACATGGGTTTCGGGCTCATGATTGGTCTTAGGTTAGCAGAGATAGGCACACTTTTGGAGGGCTTTGCACGTCATTTTATTGTTTGTACCCTGTCAGTATTTAAACCCAATAACTTAATAGACTTTTTTTAATACGACTACCTTTCTTTAATGACGTGCTCACGCTTTTTACTGTTTGTCAGCAGGGCGCAAACTGTTCCACGCCTCTACCTTCTTTTGAGGAAGGAGAGAGGCTTTATCGCCCGACTATCTCCGGGCTTTACCGGGCCATTTGTGACCCGCTCTGGCCCCATATGGGTCGCTCCAGTCACCAAAACCTGCTCTCAGCCGGGCCATTTGTGTCCCGAAATGGCCCGCTTTGGGTCATTCGCGTCCCGCTTTGTCCCGCACAAAAGCGCATCACACCCCGTATGTTGGGTCATATCTGGCCCACTTTGTCCCGTTCCGGGTTGTCTGTGTCCCGCTTTTGTCTGAGCGTTGATTCCTGGCTTCGAGGTTTCGGCCAGCCTTGAGGGAGCTTTTGGGATTTTCAGGCACGGATCGCGGGTGGTTCAAAGTGATTTAGTGTGGTCGGGTGTGGGGTGTTCAGGGAGGTGGGTGAAGGCTGCCCTCGTTTTAGCATCGTTCCAGGGAATCCCTTCGGGTCGTGTTACTGTGAATTTATCGGGCCAACGTGGGCCAACAATGTCCCACTCCAGCCAGGCGCTCCTTACTATGGAGCGTGGTTAGTTTCGTACACCGGGTCATCCGGAAATTCGCTCCCATAACCGCTGTATATATAGGTACATGACGTGAAGTCTGGCGGGTAACTGATGGTAAACTATGCGATCACATAGGACATTATAGGAAAAAATATGCCGAAACAAAGGCTACTACTGCTGTTGATGGCGATGACGATTGGAGTTACTGCAGGGTGTTCCAGTCAGCCACAAAAGGTAAACCTGGATGTAGATCCTGGTGTCGTAGCGCTGTCGAAAGCGGCCGACGAGATCAGTAACAGCTACCGGGTCCTGTCCTACGCGGAATCCGCCCGGGCATCCGAAGAAGGTGTCGCCAGGTCGCTTGATTACGACAAGAGGGATTTCCCGGAAGCATGGCGCAAAGAGATCGTACTGAGGGAAGATTATTACGGAGAGCTGGAATCGTTTCTTCGTGGTTTATCAAAGCTGGTCGGCTATTCCGAGCCGCAGATTGTGGGTCGCTCACCGGTCATTCCTATCACGGTCGCTGTGAATCGTTCAAGTAAGCCTTTGTTCGAATATCTGGTGGACGCCTCTTATCAGGCAGGGGGCAGGGCACGGGTGATTCTGGACGGTGATATGAATCGACTCCAGATCACATACCCAGAGTAATCCACTCACGGCTTGCCAAGAGGGTTAAAGGTCTATGGATGCTATTGATTTAGATGTCTGGATAGAGGCACAGCAACCCCCGGTCTATGAAGAAATTCGCGAATACCGCCAGCCGGGTGATCGTTCGTGGGGTGATGACGCTGATAACGACATTAGTGGTACCGGCTTGAGAAACCGTGCGATCAGAGAAATCGCTTTTTCGCTGGCGGCACAAACCGCTTTGGCGTGGCGTTACGAGAAGCTTCTGGACTTCACTAAAAGTCAGGAAGGGACGTTGGATCGCATCGCAAACTTTGCACCATTTGTGGTTGATGAACACATGTTGGTGCCATCAATTACCGAGACGAGGGATCGCTTCGAAATCTCAAAAGATAGTTCCAGGCTGCGTGAGGTCCGCATCCAGTACCTCATTGATGAGCCCGCCAGGGCGGTAACCGAGGCCCCTACATGGCGAGACTATATCTGGCGGGAATTCCGGTACCCGGAAGAGCCTGATCGCGTGCTGTGGCCCCGAACAGAAACCGAAGTGCTGATATGGGAGGACTCGATTGATGATGGATGGGACAGTGGTCTTCAGCAGGCTCACTATGTCTGGGAAAACAACCTCAACGAGCTGGTCAGGGATATTCGCGGGCGCGTCACTTTCAGGGTCCTGGAAGCACGCGATATTGTTCGCACCCCGATCATGAGTCGTTCTGTGCCAGAAAACACCGAATCTGGAGACCGCTCCATTCTTAATGCAGGAGATACGATCTACAGCGTCACCGTGCCGGTAAACTTCCAGTCACAGGATCACTGGAAAGCGCTTTGGGTGTCTCTCGATGAGGTGACTGGCCAGCCTGCATTTGAGGTTAATGAACCTTCCGATCTATTCGGTGCAGCTCAGAATCTTCCAAACTTCGGAGAAGCCGAATGACAGATAGTGATCAGCCCCCGGTAATTAACGACGAGGCACCGGTCACATTGAGCAAGTGGAGCGATATTCTCGTTGCGCTCTATGAATGGGGCATAGATGACGTTCTGCTGCAGGATTCTGAAATTCTGGCAGTTCAGCGCCACGGAGATATTATCCAGGTGGGTTCCCGACCAATGGAGCTTGAGAGTGTAGAAACCATCCTCAATGCCATGCACAAGGTGTCCAGCTCGGCCACCCTGCAACAAGGGGACGACCACAACTTTACGTATGCGGTTCGCAAGGACCGCAGGACGACCTACCGCTTTCGTGTCAACGCGACGTCAACCATGGGCATGCACTCCAATCCCATTGGTATCGACATAACAATGCGCTCCATTAACCAGATACCTCCAACGCTGGAGCAATTAAAGGTTCCGGAACACCTACAAGAAGCGCTTTTTCCTCGGACTGGTTTGGTTATCGTTGGCGGTGCAACAGGGTCCGGCAAGACCACTCTGCTTGGTGCAATTATTCGCCGTATCATGACTCGGCCAAAGGGTCGCAGAGTTCTGACTTACGAGAGCCCTATCGAGTTTGATTATCGGGCCATACCCGAGCGTACCGGTCGAATTGCTCAATCCGACGCCTATATCATGCTCAAAAATTATACCCATGCGACGTCTAATGCTCTCAGGCGGCACCCGGATGACATCATTCTGGGGGAAGCTCGTGATGCGGAAACCATTGAGGGTGCCATTCACAACGCCGAGACCGGCCACAGTGTCTATACCACGGTTCACGTCAACTCCGTTGGCCAGATGTTCTCAAGAATGGCCGGCGTCTTCAGCCATAACGAGCGAGCCAGGGCCGTTGCTGGCCTGGTCGGAAGCGGTCGGGTATTGATCTACCAAGACCTTTTGCCGACTGTCGATGGCGCGCGCTGTGCCGCTCGCGAATATCTGGTGCTCACCGAGGATCTTCGGAAAACGCTTTACGGTATCGATGAGTCTCAGTTGACAGAGGTGATGACTGAGATGGTGCATGCCCATGGAAGGCCGTTGATCGCCGATGTGCGAGATCACTTCCAGGAAGGTCGGATTTCAGAAGAAACCCTCAACCGATATGAAGCGGAATTCGCGGCCACCTCATTCGTCCAGGTGGAGTCATGAAGCTGCACTTGGTTCACGGCGAAGATGGTCCCATTATCTGGGCGCACAAATCTCAGAGGGCCACCGTTGGTCGAACAGTATCGGTTATGGGGGTGATTCCCTTTCTCTTTTTACTGATGTTCCCTTACGCCACGTTCTTTTACCTGTCGGTGATCAACTTGGCTCTTGATATCTATCGGACCAAAAAGCGGGTACTTCGTTGGGCAGACGTCTTCCGGCGTTTCCGATTTTTTATTAATGGCGGCTACTGGTATGTGCAGAGCAAGCAACGTGTTCGACATGGCAAGTGGGCGTGGGACGATCTCAAGGGTCGTCGGTATTGAACCCCTATTTATTAAATGAGGTGACCTATGAGCAAAAAGCCTATGCGTATTGCCGATGACAACGGCTACTTTGACCACAAAATTGCCTGGTACGAGGGTGGCAAGATACGGACGGAAAAATATCCGGCCATTCTCGGGTCTCGAGACGAGGCCATGACGAACATGAACGGTGGCTATTGCGATATGTACCAAACTGGTGACGATCAGCGGTTTGTCGCGAACCCTGATGTTTCCAAGAAAATTCCGCTGCGGAACGAAAGCTATGGTCGCTCTCCGGAAAATCGGGTTCTGGTGAATCATGGTCTACGCAAAGCTGGAGTTGAGATGGGTCAGGAGGTCTTTCTGCTCACATCACTGCCGGTGCGTGACTTCTTTATGGATGACGGGCAAGTGAATCTCGAGTTGGTCGACGCTCAGAAAAACAACATGCTCCAGCCGGTTTATGCGGTTAAAAATGAGACGGATAAACCAGAGCGTATCGCTCATGTGACACAGTGCAAGGTCATGTCGGAGGCCGTAGCAGCGGCGTTTGATTTCCTGATCGATGAGACAACATTGGAAGTAAAGACGCTTGATGCGCCGATGGCGGTGTTGGATTTTGGGGGTAGCACTTTTGACGTTGTAACGCTGACCAAGCAGCTCCAGGTTCGCCAGTCCAGTAGTGGCACCCTGAGAAGGGGCACGTTTGATATTATCCGGCCTTTTAAAAAGCACCTGAAGCAGTATCTTGATGAGCGGGGCATGAAGCTTCATGCCGTGCCTGACTGGATGGTAACTCAAGCTTTAATTAACCGTGAAGTTGAGAATACAACCCAAGGTGCCGATCCCCAGATGGGTTCTCGGAAGTTGCCTGTAGACAAGGTGATCAACGATAGCGCGGCGCCGATCGTCAATGAGATCAAGGCTTTTGTGAAAGAGCTGCTTCCCAACTTTTCCGAGTTTCAGGCAGTGCTTCTTGTGGGTGGCGGATCCTTGCTGTGTCGCGATCTGTTCAAGGACTGGGAAGAGGAATTCAACTTCCATATCGCTGATGAATACTCTAACGCCAGGGGAATGTTGAAATTGGCCACGGCTGGCTGATTCGTAGCTCCGTCAACTCCATGCAACAGGCCCGCTTTTGTTCGTTAGCGGGCTTTCCGTAAGAGGCCTTAGTTGTGTCCAATGCAACCGATTCCACATTCCGCCTTCGTCTGTCAAAGGGTTGTCTGAAAACCAAGGTGAGCCAGGAGGCGGGTGATATGCTGCGACGCATCCTCGAGATCGAAAGCTCATCGCTCAAGACGGACATACTTCGATCGCTTATCGCTGATTCACTGAATCAGTTTCATCAGGAAGGGGTGCCGGCATTCAGCCACTTCATGATCCAGAATGCCCTTGGTGATGTACCTGTTCGTTCCTTTGTCGGGCAGCGGAAGCACTCCGGCGGCGAGGGTGAGGGTAAGAAATTTAAACAAGGTGGTAAGAAGGGGCAGGTAACGCCGTCTGGTAAAGGGTTTGAAGGTGAAGGGAGCCCGCCCGAGGCGGGTCATGTATCCCCTGACACTGAAGGTGCCGGGATGCCGGAAGAAGGTGCAGCCGCCAATGGTCAATCCGATTCTGAGGACTTCGATATTAATCCTCGGTTTCAGCACCTGATCGGCTAAAAAGCCGGGTCTTAAAGACCCGGCCAGCCTCGCGGATGAGCAGAAGAATTGCTCTTAACTTGGTTCGTTTTTTAACGAAATGAGCGGAATTCCAATTCAAAATCTCTGATTTAGTGTTGGATGGATAGCGCTTATTTGGGTCGGTCTTGGTTTTCGATGTGCGCACGAATTGTGGCTTCTTTTCATGGGAAAATGATACTGTATAAATGATTGACACCAATTTTTCAGGTCGTAATATTATTAACATGAACAATGAAAAATCAACGCATATTCGCACCCAGCAAATCGTCATCCGGAAACAGCACGAGGCGTTTCGTGGGGCCGGCGTTTGTACTCAGATTGTTCGCAGAATCAAAAACGCCACCTCCTATTTGATGCAGCACCACCCTGACGGCAAAGATCAAGGGCTGTCGCACCGCGACGCCGACAAATGGCTTAAAAGAAACAACTCGGCACTGTACGCCAAGCTCCCATCGGCCATTGCTCAGCGGAGCACACAGATTGTCGGTCAGGAATGGAAAGCGTTTTTTGCGGCACTAAAGTCTTTCAAGAAAACACTCTCGGCTTTCAAAGCCCGGCCCCAGAAACCGCGTTACGCCCACAAAGCGGCCACCGTGCACATCGGTCGCAACGGTTTCAAGTTTGTCGAAGGTACGTTGCATTTTGCCAACGACGTGCTCCCACCGATCAAGACGCAGTTTCGTTTTTCGCAAAACTGGAATGCGTTGGTGGGTGACACCGTTGCTCTTGAGGTGCGCATCGTACCCAAAGGCAATTGCTTCATTATTGAAATCATCTACGACGAATCAAAAATCGTGGAGGCGGGCCGTTTCTGCCGTCTTCTCGACAAATCCCGCAAGGCTGGGATCGATTTAGGCATCAACAACCTTATCGCACTCGCAACGGATCAGCCGGGCGTTCGCCCTGTTCTGATCAACGGTAAAGCGCTTAAATCGATCAATGCCTGGTACAACAAACGTGTGGCTAAACTTCGCTCTCAAGGAAAATACGCCCACATTCGCGCTGTGACTAATAACTCAAGTTTCGGGGTTCAAAACATAAATAAAAACACCAATAACATATTGATTTAAAAGGAATAGATGCCTCATTGTGGTAAAATACTTGTTATCTAGACAACGTAAAAAACCACAAGAGACATCGAATGAATTCTGTCACAAAGACTTTGGGCTTACCACCATTAACGGCTGATCTACTTAACCAAGAAGACCTTAAAATTGACAATACTTTCAGCACCACATGGAAGAGCATTGGGTTTAACAACGTTTTACGTCAGGCTAAGTTTTCTAAGCGCTCGGGTACG
>NZ_KB889943.1 GCF_000372805.1 Marinobacter gelidimuriae
GTTTTCAGACGGTGAGGCTTCAGCTTCGCAGCCCGCCAAATCTGCTGTACTTGCCAGCGGGTGACGCCGGCATGTTCTGCCATCAATCGAAGACTCCAATGGGTGAGCCCGCGCGGAACCTTATGGACAGTGTCATTCAGAATGGNTTTGACCTTTTTTTGATCAAGCTTTCGGGGCTGTCCTGGCCTTGGGGCATCGTTCAACCCTGTTAACCCTTGCCTGGAATAGCGATTACGCCACTTGAACACCGTGGGGCTACTGACACCGAGCGATTCTGTGACCTCCTTCGGGGACTGCCCAGCGTTCAATGACAACAAAATTCGCGCTCGTTGCACCAGATGCTGGCTCATGGTGCCCATTCGCAACCAGCTCTCCAGTTCCAGTTGATCGTTAACTGTAAGATTAAAAGGTGCAGGTTGCCGCGCCACAATAACATCTCCATAATTCGTGAGTATCGCGAAATTATAGCAGGGTTAGGATAGCTAATTAACCAGTCGGGACACTAGGCACCGCAATGTGCAAACAGCTAACCGATCAGGATCGTACCGTTATCGCCACTCACCGCCCAGGCGACGAGCCGCGCAAAAAAGCTGAACAGTGGCAAAAAACCATGGCCGAAGCAGGCTACACCGTTAACATTATGCCGGTGGACGTTGCCGACTATGACAGCTGCAAAGCCTTTATGGAAAGCGTGGAAAAAGAGTTCGGTCCTGTGGATGTGCTGGTCAATAATGTCGGCATCACCAACGATTCGCCGTTGAAAAGAATGGGGGCAGATCAGTGGACCCAGGTTATCAACGTAAACCTGAACTCTATGTTCAACATGTGCCGCCACGCGTTCGAGGGCATGTGCAACCGCGGCTTTGGCCGCATTGTAAACATATCCTCCATTAATGGTGGCAAAGGCCAGTTCGGGCAGAGCAACTACGCTGCTGCCAAGGCCGGCGTTTACGGCTTCACCAAATCGATCGCACTGGAGGGCGCCCGCAAAGGCGTTACCGTCAACTCGATTTCGCCGGGCTACATTGATTCCCCGATGGTGCGCGCAGTGCCTGAGAAAGTGCTGGAAAGTATTGTTGCGGACATCCCGGTGGGCCGCCTTGGGCAGCCAGACGACATCGCCCGCGCGGTGGCGTTTTTGACCGCCGAAGACGCTGGTTTTGTGACCGGCGCAGACCTGGTGGTCAACGGCGGCCAGTTCATGGGCTAACGCCAAACCCTGAAGAGCCTAAAGTGAAAAAAGCCGGAATGAATGAACTCCGGCTTTTTTAATGACACTAGGGTATAAGAGTGCATCCAGCTGGCGGCGATCAGGATTCCGGCAATGCCATTACGTCCGGCTCGCGATAGGTGTTCAGGCGCTTGCGCCAGCCGGGCAACCACTGCTCGCGTTCGCGCGCCTGAGTCGCCAGCTCAGCGCGGCGGGTTAACACTTTGTCGGCCGCTTCGCGGAACTGTTGCAACACCGGATCGGCAGATTGCTCCGGCATGGCTTGAAGAACCTGCAGCAAGCCCCAGCCCTCACCTTTATAACGTTCAGATGTTGCCAACCCTTCGCCCTTGAAGTTCACATAATCCACCAACGCATAAACACCACCCGGTGTTTGGCTCAGCTGCGCCAGGTGATTGCTTACCGCAAGCTGCCGGGCTAATGGTGCCGCCTCAACAACGGACTTTATAGACGCTTGCGCCCGGCGAAATATGAACTCAGCCTGAACACCTTGGGTGCCCGCCAAAAATTCTCGCAGTTCTGCTACCTGGGGTGAATTCTCCACCGCATCAAAAGCCGCTTTGTCTGCCCAGGGTGCATCAAACGGCTTTAGCTCTCGAAGCCAGTCCGGAATAGACCGCTGGCGCTGGGCCATGTAATCAATCAGTGTGGGAAAACTCTCGACGAAACCAGCTTCAACGCCTTTCGGGTACCAGATAAAATGACCGATACCGAGTGACGGAAACGCCTCACCGTCGTTCCAGTGCACCAGGCAGCGAAACTGCCCCGCGCATTCGTTCTGGAAAATCTGCTGGCCAATCCAGTCAAGCTGCGCGGGTTTTAGCACTAGGGAAATATCGCTGACACCCCCACCGGCCACCTGCGGCTGATTAACATCCAGAGTCTCGGGCTCCGGATTTTCGCTCTGCCCGGCCAGCCCGATATCGGCGTTTTGTTCACAGCCAGCCAGCAGTGCCGCCAGAGCGCCCACCAGCATCAAGGTAAAAAGTGCAGACGATCGAGTGCGATACTGACACTGCCTGCGAATACTATTTTTGCCCACCGTTCAGGCGCCCCCGCCAGGGTTTATTTTATCTTCAGTGCGCAGTTCGAAATCGCTGGCGTCATGGCGCTCGCGGAGCTGTTTACGGGGCTCGCCGGTCACTTTATTCACCATACGGCCACGCTGCACCGCAGGGCGCTTTGCCACTTCTTCGGTCCAGCGCAGCACGTGGGTATAGCTTTGCGCGTCGAGAAACTCTGCGGCTTCGTAAACCAGATTTTTGATCAGCGCTCCGTACCAGGGCCAAATCGCAATGTCTGCGATTGTATAGGTGTCACCGGCAATATAGCGGTTGTTCGCCAGCTGCCGATCCAACACGTCCAGCTGGCGCTTTACTTCCATCGCGTAGCGGTCAATCGGGTACTCGTATTTTTCCGGTGCGTAAGCGTAGAAATGACCGAAACCTCCGCCCAACATCGGCGTGCTGGCCATCTGCCAAAATAACCAGTTCAGGGTTTCGGTTCGGCCGGCGGCGTCTTCAGGCAGCAGCACGCCAAATTTTTCGGCCAGGTACAACAGCATAGAGCCCGACTCAAACAGGCGCTGCGGCGGTTGCGCGGAGTGGTCCAGCAGCGCCGGAATTTTGGAGTTGGGATTAATGTCGACAAAACCACTGCCAAACTGATCGCCCTCGCCAATGTTAATCAGCCAGGCGTCGTATTCAGCACCGACGAAGCCCAGCTCCAGCAGTTCCTCCAGCATCACGGTTACTTTTACGCCGTTGGGCGTCGCCAGTGAATACAGTTGAAACGGGTGCTTACCTGTCGGCAGGGGTTTGTCGTGGGTAGCACCGGCAACCGGCCTGTTAATGCTGGCGAAAACACCGCCGTTGGCTTTGTCCCAAGTCCATACCTTTGGCGGTGTGTAAACGTTGTCTGACATTATTTACCCTCCGAATTGCGAAGTGAATGTGTGGCGCTGGCCGACGCAATCGGCGGGCAGAAAACCTTAAGAGAACCTTACTGCTCCACAAACGCCCGCTCGACAACGTAATGCCCCATATCTCCCCCACGAGCTTCTTTAAAGCCCATGCTGTTGAGTATGGCGCAGGTGTCTTTGAGCATACTGGGACTGCCGCAAATCATGAAGCGATCATTCTCGACATCAAACTCTGACAAGCCCAAATCCTGGGTGATTTTTCCGCTTTCCATAGCGTGTGTCAGCCGCCCGGTGTGGCGAAAGGGTTCGCGGGTTACCGTAGGGTAATACAGCAGTTTGCCATCCACCATTTCACCAAAGAACTCGTTCTCTGGCAGGGCCTCGATTTCGTGCTGGTATGCCAATTCGGTAGCGTAACGCACACCGTGAGTTATGATCACTTTATCAAAGGCTTCATACACGTCCGGATCTTTTATGATGCTCATAAAAGGGGCAAGACCGGTGCCGGTGGCAATCAGCCACAGATTTTTTCCTGGCAGCAGGTTGTCTAGAATCAGCGTACCGGTAGGCTTACGACTAACAAGAATTTCATCACCTACTTTTATTTTCTGTAGCTTGGACGTCAACGGGCCGTCTTGCACTTTGATGGAGAAAAACTCGAGCTCTTCTTCATAATTTGCGCTAGCGATACTGTAGGCGCGCATCAGCGGTTTGCCTTCCGTTTCCAGGCCGATCATCACAAAGTGGCCATTCTTGAAGCGAAAGCCGGGGTCGCGACTGGTTTTGAAACTGAACAGAGTATCGTTCCAATGGTGCACACTGGTGACGGTTTCTTTAATCAGATTGCTCATTTCACCCTCTTGCGTCAATTCGCGTTAAATAGGAATAGCGTGTTTGTCAGCGACCGGCTGCGTCAGCGGGCCGCTGTGAAAACGAAACTCGGAATCAGGCTGTTCAATCAGCTTTTGTTCGATGGCCAGAAAGACCGCAACTCTGTCTTCAACCGGGCCGCCGTTAGCCTGTTCGGCCAGAGCCAGGTAGTCGCGGTAATGGCGGGCTTCGGATTTCAGAAGTCCGTTATAAAAATTGGAAAGCTCGGTATCAAGATACGGTGCCAGGGCCGCAAAGCGCTCACAGGAACGTGCTTCAATAATGGCGCCAATCACCAGCAGATCGACCAGGCGGCCAGGGTCGGTGCTGCGCACTGCGGCGCGCAAACCTGCGGCATAGCGTGCCGGGGTTAAGTGGCCATAACTAATTCCGCGCTCCGTCATCAGAGCCAGAACCTGTTCAAAATGCCGCAACTCTTCCCGCGCCAGTCGCGACATTTTGTGCAGCAAGTCCGGGTTATCCACATAGCGGTACATCAGGCTGAGCGCTGTGGAAGCCGCTTTTTTCTCGCAGTGGGCGTGGTCAATCAGCAGCAAGTCCTGATTCGCCAGAGCATTATCTATCCAGGCCTGAGGCGTCCGGCACGGTAAAAAGTCATTAATACTATCATGAGCACTCTCGTGAATACGCTCGTTAGTGCTGTCGATATTAGTCTCGATAGTACTATCGATAGTGCTGTTGATAGTGCTCTGCAGGGCGTCGTTCATGGCATCCCGAACATTGGGTTAAAATTGATGCGCCAGTATAGCGCAGCTAACAAATCTCTCCGACCTCTGTCCAATTTAACTTTATAAGGGCTTTCCTATACAATACAGCGCCAGTTTAAAGCCTTTTCACCATAACATTTCCGCCAGGCGCCTTGCGCCAACAAAGTGGAACACTCCAACCGATGAGGGTCAAACCGTGTTAGAAGCCTACCGTGAACACGTTGCCGAGCGTGCAGCTCTGGGTATTCCACCCAAGCCTCTGAACGCCGAACAAACCGCCGCACTGGTGGAACTGCTGAAAAAGCCGCCCGCCCCTGAAAACGAAGACGAAAACGTACTGATTGACCTGTTGGAAAACCGTGTTCCGCCCGGGGTGGATGAAGCCGCTTATGTAAAAGCCGCGTTCCTGACCGCCCTTGTGAAAGGCGAAGCCAGCTCCGCAGCGATTAACAACGGCAAAGCAATCCAGTTGCTTGGAATGATGCAGGGCGGCTACAACATCACCACTCTGGCGGACCTGTTAGACGATCCCGAACTGGCCGAACCCGCCGGCATTCAACTCAAACACACTCTGCTGATGTTCGACGCTTTCAACGATGTAAAGGTAAAAATGGACGCCGGCAACGCCGTTGCCAAAGACGTGATTGAATCCTGGGCTAACGCCGAATGGTTCACCAAACGTAACAAAGTTGCCGACAGCATCAAAATGGTGGTGTTTAAAGTCACCGGTGAAACCAACACCGACGATCTATCGCCAGCACCCGATGCCTGGTCACGCCCTGACATTCCGTTGCATGCCCGCGCTGCTTATAAAATGACCCGCGATGGCCTGAGCCCCGAAGAACATGGTGTTATCGGCCCCATGAACCAGATTGCCGACATTAGCGCCAAAGGCCTGCCCGTTGCTTTCGTAGGTGACGTTGTAGGTACCGGCTCTTCCCGTAAATCCGCCACCAACTCGGTGCTGTGGTTCTTCGGTGACGACATCCCTGGCGTGCCGAACAAGCGCGGCGGCGGTGTGTGTATCGGCAACAAAGTGGCCCCTATCTTCTTCAACACCATGGAAGACGCGGGCGCGCTGGTATTTGAAGCGCCGGTTGACGACATGAACATGGGCGATGTGATTGATATCCGCCCGTATGAAGGCAAAATTCTGAACGAAAACGGCGACGTGATCTCTGAATTCAGTTTCAAGTCCGACGTGATTCTGGACGAAGTTCAGGCTGGCGGCCGTATTCCGCTGATCATCGGCCGCGGCCTGACCACCAAGGCCCGTGAAACACTGGGCCTTGGCGCTACCGACCTCTTCCGCCTGCCAGACGACCCCGAAGTTGGCACCAAGGGTTTCACCCTGGCGCAAAAAATGGTCGGCAAAGCCTGCGGACTGGAAGAAGGCCAAGGCGTTCGCCCCGGCACCTATTGCGAACCGAAAATGACCACCGTGGGTTCCCAGGACACCACCGGCCCGATGACCCGCGACGAACTGAAAGATCTGGCGTGCTTGGGTTTCCAGGCCGACCTGGTCATGCAGTCATTCTGCCACACAGCCGCTTATCCCAAGCCGATTGACGTGGAAATGCAGCACACCATGCCAGACTTCATGCGTACCCGCGGCGGTGTTTCACTGCGCCCGGGCGACGGCATCATCCACTCGTGGCTGAACCGCATGCTGCTGCCCGATACCGTAGGCACCGGTGGTGATTCCCACACCCGTTTCCCCATGGGCATCTCCTTCCCGGCCGGTTCTGGCCTGGTAGCGTTTGCCGCTGCCACCGGCGTTATGCCGCTGGACATGCCGGAATCGGTGCTAGTGCGCTTCAAAGGCGAACTGCAGCCTGGCATTACCCTGCGTGACCTGGTGCACGCCATTCCCCTTTACGGCATCAAGCAGGGCATGCTGACCGTAGAGAAGAAAGGCAAGATCAACGAGTTCTCTGGCCGCGTGCTGGAAATCGAGGGTCTGGAGCACCTGACCGCAGAGCAGGCGTTCGAGCTGTCTGACGCCTCTGCCGAGCGCTCCGCTGCAGGCTGCACCATCAACCTGTCAGAAGAGTCGGTGGCCGAGTATCTGCGCTCCAACATCACCATGCTGCGCTGGATGATTGCCGAAGGTTACGGCGACGCGCGTACTCTGGAGCGTCGTGCCCAGGGTATGGAGGCCTGGCTGGCCAAACCTAGCCTGATGCGCGCCGATTCCGATGCCGAGTACGCTCACATCATCGAAATTGATCTGGCCGATATCAAAGAGCCGATCGTGTGCTGCCCGAACGATCCGGACGACGCCCGCGTTCTGTCCGATGTCGCCGGCGACAAGGTCGACGAAGTGTTCATCGGTTCGTGCATGACCAACATTGGTCACTTCCGCGCCGCCGGTAAACTGCTGGAGCAGAACAAAGCGCCCCTGAAAGTCCGCCTCTGGATGTCTCCGCCCACCAAGATGGACGAGTCCCAGCTGATGGAAGAAGGCTACTTCAAAATCTACGGCGACGCCGGTGTGCGTACCGAGATGCCGGGCTGTTCGCTGTGCATGGGTAACCAGGCGCGGGTAGGCGCTGGCACCACTGTGCTGTCTACATCCACCCGTAACTTCCCCAACCGCCTGGGCGATGGCGCCAACGTGTACCTGACCTCTGCGGAACTGGCATCGGTAGGCGCAATTCTGGGCAAACTGCCGACACCGGCAGAGTACATGGAGTACGCCAAGAACCTGAACAGCATGTCGAAAGAGATCTACAAGTACCTGAGCTTTGACAAAATGGACAACTACACCAGCAAAGCCGCCGAAGCCAATATCGCTTAAGCCTTTGGGACCAGACCGGGGACAGATTTGAAATCTGTCCCCTATCCTAAGAACGCCAGCCCGAGAGCTGGCGTTTTTTATGGCTGGCTGCTCAGACTCAGCGCTTGTACGACCTACGTGCCCACCCTACTGCGTGCAGCCTTCCATGGAGGGGCTTGCACGGGGTGGGGGTATCTTCTCCGCAGAAGCCAGGTAGGAGAGAGTCTCTTTCCCACGAAAGTGCCTCGGGGCCCGACCTCCAAGCAACCGGACAAACGTAAGCGCCAATAAATCAGCACCTACATTCCCGCTCGCCGATTACACACACTGACTCCTCACCCATTCCATGAGGAATCAGCATGACCCCAACCGAACGAGCACACGTCTGGCAGCAGCATATCACTGACTGGGAAACCTCCGGCGTGTCCGGCAGCGCTTACTGCAAGCAACAGTCACTGGTTTATCATCAATTCGTTTACTGGCGCCGGAAGCTGGCTCCGGCTGAAGACTGTCTGAAGCAAGAGCAAGCGGCCACCGGGTTCACGCGGGTCGTTTCTGCTCCTGGCGCTGGCATCGGCGGAGCCGATGGCTTGACCGTGTCACTGCCCGGTGGTGTCTCCATCACTGGTTTGCGCGCCGGCAACATCGAGTTGCTCGGCGCTGTTTTGAGACAGCTGTGATGCGCCACCGATATTTGCGCCCGTCCTTGTCATTGCCAGAGATTTACCTGTACCGAGCCCCCGTTGATTTCCGCAAACAGGCCCATGGCCTGGCGGTCTTGGTTGAACAGGAACTGGGCCATAATCCGTTTACCGGAGCGCTCTACGCCTTCACCAA
>NZ_KB889944.1 GCF_000372805.1 Marinobacter gelidimuriae
GTGATAGACGGACGTTCATGTTGCTGCGGCAAACACCTGTGAGCCGCTTTCACACGGAACTTGGAAAGCTCTGGATGAAGGCGTTACGGCGCCGCAGCCAGCGCTACCGTCTCGTGTGGTCGCGCTTCGGTCAGTTCTTGCGAGATGCGCTGCCACAACCCAGAGTTGTGCATCCTTGGCCAAACAAACGATTTGACGGTAGACACTCAAGATAGGAGCCGTATGCGTTAGTAGCGCACGTACGGATCTGTGCAGGGGGTGCTGGGTGACCGGCATTCCTACTGCGACCTGCTTCTTCAGAGTAGCCATTTTCTCGGCAGAAAAATAACTCAAAATGATGATTTTTAGAGATAAAAGCCGAACATTCCAAATTTG
The DNA here is from genome assembly GCF_000372805.1 of Marinobacter gelidimuriae. Lineage (GTDB taxonomy): Bacteria > Pseudomonadota > Gammaproteobacteria > Pseudomonadales > Oleiphilaceae > Marinobacter > Marinobacter gelidimuriae. The sequence goes on from NZ_KB889944.1 coordinate 376, forward strand.
TGAAACCTGCCTTCCACATTCTCAAATTCTATAGTTGCTATCGATTACGCATACTTTTCTGAACAAAACATAACAAGGGCAACTTGGGAGCGTTTATGGGCGATCACTCATATGACTACTGGCTAGGCAAAAGCGAATTGGTTGAAGACATCATTTCCGAATGCCTCGTCAAGCGAATAGCCGTTACCTTCGGAACTGAAACGCCAAAGCACGGAACGCCACTGCCACACCTGTGGCACTGGGCTTTTTTTCAAGAGCCTGTCAGTGAAGATTTGACCGGTCCAGATGGCCATCCCGTACTGGGTCAGTTTATGCCTCCGGTCGAAGGCCGCAATCGTATGTGGGCTGGTGGCCGCCTTGCTTTCCACACCCCCTTGCTAGTTGGAAAACCAGCACAGCGCCGCACTGAAATCATTAAAATCACAGAAAAACAAGGCAACACCGGTGCGTTATTGTTCGTTACGCTCCGGCACCAGTACATTCAAGACAATATATTGTGCATTGACGAAGAGCAGGACGTGGTTTACCGCGCACCAACCGCACCGCGCCTGCAAGACAGCGGCGAGATTCCGATGATGGACTGGCAAGAAAGCGTGACTCCGTCTTCGGTAATGTTGTTCCGCTACTCGGCGGTAACGTTCAATAGCCATCGCATCCATTACGACTACCCCTACGTGACCGCAATCGAGGGCTATTCGAACCTGGTGGTCCACGGCCCACTGATCGCCACTCTGCTGCTAAACAGTTTCATCAGCAACAACCCTGAGAAAGAGCCAAAACACTTTGAATATCGTGGCGTTCGACCATTGATTCAGGGAGCTGAGTTCAGCCTTGGCGGCTATGCAAAAACCGACAACGAAAGCGTGCTGCTAGCCTTTAACGACAACGGCCCGGCCCAGCAAGCCCGTGTAACCTATTAAGGAAAAGATCATGTTTGATAATCAAGAATCCCTGGATGCTATCCGCGATGGTGTACGTAGCCTGTGTGTAAACTATGGTGCCGAATACTGGCGTGAGCTGGACGAGAGAAAGGCCTTTCCCGAAGCCTTTGTTGAAGAGATGACCAAAGCCGGCTGGCTGGGAGCCATGATTCCTGAAGAATTTGGTGGTTCTGGCCTGGGGTTGACCGAAGCATCGGTAATCCTGGAAGAAGTGAATCGTTGTGGCGGCAACGCTGGAACCATTCACGGCCAGATGTACAACATGTTCACCTTGCTGCGCCATGGCAGCGATGAGCAAAAAGAATACTACCTACCAAAATTGGCTTCTGGCGAACTGCGTTTGCAATCGATGGCTGTAACCGAGCCAACAACCGGCACTGATACCACAAAGCTCAAAACCACCGCGGTGCGCAAGGGCGACAAATACGTCATCAACGGCCAGAAGGTTTGGATTTCGCGGGTTCAACACTCTGATCTTATGATTCTGTTAGCCCGCACAACACCGTTGCAAGAAGTAACCAAGAAGTCTTCAGGCATGTCCATTTTTATCGTTGACCTGCACAAGGCTATCGGGAATGGTTTGTCTGTTCAGCCCATCGCCAACATGGTAAATCACGAAACCAATGAGCTGTTTTTTGACAATCTGGAACTTCCAGCTGACAGCTTGATTGGCGAGGAAGGTCAAGGCTTCCGTTATATTCTGGACGGTCTGAACGCCGAGCGTGCGTTGATCGCAGCCGAATGCATTGGTGACGGTCACTGGTTTATTGAAAAAGCGGCCAAATACGCGTGTGAGCGGGAAGTTTTTGGCCGGCCGATTGGCAAAAACCAGGGAATTCAATTTCCCATCGCACAGTCTCACATTGAGGTTGAAGCGGCTGACCTGATGCGTTGGAAGGCTTGCTGGGAATACGACCACGGCCACAATGCCGGTGCTAGCGCCAACATGGCAAAGTACCTGGCTGCAGAAGCCTCTTGGAAGGCGGCTAACGCCTGCATGCAAACCTTCGGTGGCTTCGGTTTCGCTAACGAATACGATATTGAACGTAAGTTTCGCGAGACTCGGTTGTACCAAGTGGCGCCGATTTCAACGAATCTGATTCTTTCCTACGTGGCTGAGCATATTCTTCAGCTACCGCGGTCGTTCTAGGAGTTGACAATGACTGATGAAACCCGGGCACTTGCTGGATTTTTGGCTGACCTGACATACGACGACATTCCGGATTACGTCGTTGAGCGCTGCGAGGAGCTCTTTCTAGATTGGATGGGATCGGCACTGGCCGGAAAGGACTACCCTCCGATTCCTCTTTTTCAGAAATATGCTCGGCGGATGGGCCCTGATAATGGCCATTGCGAAGTGCTGGTTGACCGAAGCCGTACCTCTCCATGGTTCGCGGCATTTGTAAACGCTGCTTCATCTCACGTGGTTGAGCAGGATGACCTCCACAACAGTTCGGTACTTCATCCAGGTACCGTGGTGTTCCCGGCAGTCTTGGCTGCTGCTCAGGATCTGGACGTTTCCGGTCGGGATTTAATTTTGGCGTCGGTCGCCGGATACGAGGCCGGAATTCGGATCGGTGAATTCTTGGGGCGCTCTCATTACACAATTTTTCACACGACCGGGACGGTCGGTACATTGGCCGCAGCAGTAGCTGTGGGCAAGTTGTTTAAGTTCGACACAGATCAGTTCGTTAATGCGCTAGGAAGCGCTGGTACCCAGGCGTCTGGTTTGTGGGAGTTCCTGCGTGACGCTGCGAATTCCAAACAGCTACACACCGCAAAAGCGGCTGCAGACGGACTGCTTGCGGCCTACATGACTGAGGAAGGGCTTACCGGAGCGAGCCAGATCCTTGAAGGCCGACAGGGTATGGCTGCGGGTATGTCCAGCGATGCTGAGCCTGCGTTCCTGACAGACCAACTTGGGTCTCGTTGGGCGCTAGCGGAAACCTCGTTCAAGTTTCACGCTTCCTGTCGACATACGCACCCGGCAGCAGACGCACTGCTTGCACTGATGCAGGAACACGACCTTGCTAGCAGTGACATCGAGTCGGTTATTGCGAAAGTGCATCAAGCCGCAATCGATGTGCTCGGTATGGTGAACGAGCCCACCACGATTCACCAAGCAAAGTTCTCAATGGGTACCGTGCTGGGATTGATTGCTGTATACGGCAGCGCCGGTGTCCTCGACTTCCAGGATCGGGCATTACAGAGTGGAGAGGTAGCACACTTCCGCTCTCTGGTTAGTATGTCGCTGGATCCGGAAGTGGACAGAGCCTATCCAGCCAAATGGTTGGGCCGAATCGAGGTCGTCACAACCGATGGCCGGCGACTGAGTGCCGCAATAGACGATCCCAAAGGGGATCCGGGCAACCCGATGTCTCGTGGCGAGTTGGAAGAAAAGTTTCACAGATTGGTCGCTTTTTCAAAGGCAGCCACTCAGGCAGAGGCGGATCAACTGATCAGTTGGGCCTGGCAGCTTCGGGATGCCAGCAGTGTTAGTAATTTGCTGCCCCATGTCACCTCCGACCCCACTCATTGACAGGAAACGCACATGAGCAACAGCGAACTCCGTCCGTTGGACGGCATCACAGTGGTCAGCCTGGAGCATGCGATTGCGGCTCCATTCTGCACGCGTCAGTTAGCGGATCTTGGTGCTAGAGTTATCAAAATTGAGCGCCCCGGCGTTGGTGATTTCGCCCGCGGATACGACGAGCGGGTCCATGGTCTCTCTTCACATTTTGTCTGGACTAACCGCTCAAAGGAAAGTCTTACTCTGGATGTCAAAGCGGAACCGGCAAAGCCTATTCTTGATCAATTGTTGGAGGAGTCTGATGTTTTTGTTCAGAATTTAGCTCCGGGAGCTTGTCGTCGCCTGGGTCTCTCTTACGAAGATCTGCATGAAAGATTTCCCAAACTGATTGTGTGTGACATTTCCGGTTACGGCGACAGCGGGCCTTACCAGTATCGTAAAGCCTATGATTTGCTGATTCAGAGCGAGGGTGGTTTTCTGTCCACAACCGGTGCCCCAGGCCCTGACGGAATGGCTAAGGCGGGCTGTTCGATTGCCGATATCTCCGCCGGCATGTACGCCTACACCAACATCCTGTCTGCGTTAATGCTCCGCCAAAGAACAGGGGAAGGCTCACACATCGATGTGTCGATGCTTGAGTGCCTGGTTGAGTGGATGGGGTATCCGCTGTACTACGCCTATCAGGGGGCTGAACCGCCACCCCGCGCTGGTGCCTCCCACGCTTCGATCTATCCTTATGGCCCGTTTACGGCGGGCGATGGCAAGCAGGTCATGCTGGGCCTTCAGAACGAGCGCGAGTGGCTGGCGTTCTGTAATAATGTGTTGAATATGCCTGAATTGGCAGATGATCACCGTTTTTCCAGTAACCAGCTGCGTTCGGAGAACCGCGACGATCTGCGGGGCATTATTCAGCAAGTATTCGCGTCTATGTCTGCGGAGCAGGCCGCTCAGCGATTGGATGACTCGGCCATCGCTAATGCCAAAGTAAACGATATGCACGATGTCTGGGCGCATCCGCAACTGAAATCCCGGAATCATTGGGATACGGTGGGAAGCCCTGCTGGCGACGTGTCGGCGCCGCTGCCCCCGGGCCGGAGTAGTGCTTATACTCCGGTGATGAACCCGGTGCCCGCTCTGGGTGAACATACCGCCAGCATTCTTGCGGAACTTGGCTATCACGAAGAGCAGATTCAAGGGTTCAAAAGTGACGGAGTGGTTTGAATGATTTGAGAGCCGGGTTGGAAAACCCGGCTGCATTTTTTATGTCTGTGGTTGAGCTCGGGCTAAAATGTTGTGGGCTTGTTTGATAACCGGTGCATCTACCATTTTACCGTTAAGCTGGAACACGGCGCCAAACTCTGCTGCGCCGGCAACGATTTGCTGTGCCCACTCAACTTGACTGGCGTTTGGCGTAAAGGCTTGATGAATAGCAGGTAATTGTGCCGGATGAATGGCTAGCATGCCTGTGAAGCCCATCTGACTGGCGTTAATCGCCACCTGCAAGATTACATCTGGCTGGTCAATTACCGGTACCACCGTTTCTACCGGAGGTGCCAGGCCTGCTGCTCTGGAATGAATGACCAGTTGGCTACGGCAGTGGTCCAGCATCTTTTCGGCCCCTGGGGTATCTAAGGTCAGCCCAAGATCAGACGCCAGATCCAGAGCACCAATGCTCAAACGTGCAATTCCACGTGCCTTTACCAGTTCCGCTAGTGCCGCAATGCCCGCGCCGGATTCAATCAACGGCCATACCGGTTTTTTTGTTGTATCGGCGGTGTATTCGATGTCTTTAGCGCTGTCTGCTTTGGCCAGCATCACACCAAACACTGCTTCGGCATCACGGCAAAGCGCTAGATCGGCTTCAAATGCGTCCGTGTCTGCGCTGTTTATCCGCACCAACACTTTCACGTCGGGATTCTGCTCGAAGAACGTCGCCAGGGTAGAGCGCGCCTGATCCTTGGCGTCGGCGGGCACCGCGTCCTCAAGATCCACAATCACGGCGTCAGCGCCGCTAGCCAGCGCTTTACCGATTCTATCTGGCCGCGTGGCCGGAACAAAAAGAAACGAGCGCAGATGATCTTCCGTCATGTCGCATAGCCTTATTTAAATAATTTTAAGAACTGTTCGCTAAAGATATTGCAGGAAAGCCCTATACGCTCGGCGCCGCCGAGCTAAGTCTCCGCGTTGACGGATAGCGTGTTCACTGGTGGAATTAGGATGAATGACGCTCCGCCCGGTTTCTCAGCGAGACGGTTAATTCTATCATGAATTTCCTGGTACCAGTCCGGGTCAAAGGATATAGAAAAGCGATAACGCCCACAGGGTCAGGGCAGTGCCGGCCACGAGAACAAACACCCCGTTCCAGCCCAAACCAGCTCTTAGGGGTGACACTCCGCCCAATGACGCAGCCAGCATAACGGACGCTGTATATGGTGAGGTTACTCCGCTCAGCGCCCATCCGGATGTAATCGCCACGACCAGCGCCGTAGGTGGAATGCCCATAACCTCGGGCGAAGGCAAAATGGGCACCAGCAGCGAAACGGCGAGGATTGGATTCATGCCCAGCTGCCCTGTAATAGGGACTACCCAAACCATTGCAGCAACAATGATCCAGGGCGGGATCGTTGTCAGGTCAAGCCCTTGTGCCTGCACCAGTGGCACCAACAGAAATGCCCCCAAACTGCCGATAAAACCGGCCATGAACAGCAAGACGATCTCGCCGCGATAACGGGGCAATTCGCGCGTGACGAACAGTAGGGCGCGCTTTCGGATGTTGGCGCTGCGCGTAAAACCAACAGGGGGACGCTGCATTGCGATCCACAGAATTGCAATAACTGGAATAAATGACATGACAGCACCAATCACCTCAACTTCCGTGACCGTATGCAACAGCGCGACGCCAACCAACACAAGCCCCAGTAACAACAGCAATGGACGCAACTGAGTTATCCATCGCTCTGTTTCTACCGGGCGCGGACTGGGTTTAACGGACGGTTTGTAAAGTGCGTCCAGGCCCCATCCGATCACCAGCACCATTAGCGCGCTGACAACCCCGGGCAGGGCAGCGTCACTCCAGCGTGCACCCGGTACGACGGCTACGCTGATGATCATCGAAAACCCTAGGGGAGACCAGCACAGAGTAGACGCAAAGCCCCGCTGGATCGCGATCATCATGCGGCGGGTGCGCTGCTTGCGAATTTCGGGGTCAGGCTCGTGCGCGGTACTTTCGGTCGCCAAAGTGCCCAGCAATGATATTGACCCATAAAGCAGAATGACTGCGAACAGATGTCCACCAATGGTCAGGGCTGTGTAACGTAACCCCGACCGTTGCCGTGCCAGAAATCGCCCGCATTCGACAATTTCTGGTGCGGTCATAGCGGCATTCCGGATTGACGTCAGGGCTGTGAACAGCGCCATTACCATTGCACCGCGCTGCGCCGCTATTGCGGTTGCTGCCATCCAGTCCGTATGAGTTAGTGCAGCCCAAAGCACTAATGCGATCGCGATTAGCACGAAAATAACCCGCGAGACGGCCACACCAAAGCTGAAAATAGCGACTGCGATTAAGGCCAGTACCGAAGCGGCCACTGCGAATGCGGAATAATTCGTGTATTCGAAGGAGATCATCAAGAAAACGACCCCGACTGGCAGAAAGCCAGCCAAGGCAAAATAGCGCGAGGAGGTTGAGGTATTCATTCAGGCCGTTCGATCTCCTTTACATGTAAAAAAAGGGCGCGCCTGTTCACCCAATTGACCGATGCCTAAAAAATAGAGGGTCGACATTCTTTAGTGGCAGGCAAGATCTATCGGATTGGCTTTTCGTTTCATTAAGTATCTTCTCAAACAGGACTAGATTTTGAAGATACTGCGCTCCTGATCGTCAAGTTGCGCTAACAGGCCGGTTTCCCAGGCTAGATAACGACGAGAAGCTTCCAGGTTACCATCGTGTCGGTCATGCACAAAAAACAGGTAATCGATGCAGCTGGTATTATTTGGCTTATTAGGAGTGCGCTCTAGGGTCTGTTGACAATTCACATCGGCAGCCAGAGAAATGCGCAAGCCAATGACACGATGCTCTCATAATTTCGAGCAAGCTTGTCATATCGGGTGGCAACGGCACGATAGTGCTTGAGTCTGGCAAACGCATTCTCGACCAG
>NZ_KB889945.1 GCF_000372805.1 Marinobacter gelidimuriae
CAGCTTCGCCGTGTGAGTGGCTTTACCCTGGCCGAGGTGCGTCGCTATGGCCAACAGGCCATTGCGCCCGGAAGCCACGTTGTCAGCGATGGTCTCAACTGTTTCCGGGCCTTTGACACGGCCACCTGCGTCCACGAGCGCCACATCACCGGAGGCGGTCGTGCCCGCGTGGCGAATCCTGAGTTCAACTGGGTCAACACCCTGCTCGGCAACGTCAAGAACGCGATCACTGGCACTTACCACGCTATCCGGGGGCAGCATGCCCCTCGCNACCTCGCTGAGTTCGAATACCGCTTCAATCGGCGCTACGATCTCAAAGCCATGCTTCCGCGGTTCCTGACAGTAGCCGCCCGGACACCGCCTATGCCCTATAGGCTGCTAAAGATGGCTGACTCTTATGCGTAATCAGGAAAACTGATGCTCTCGTAACTTTTGAGAGTCCCGATTTAACCGCACAAACTGACGAAGTTCAATAATGTTTAATGTAGTTCAATGAATGAAGGAGGCTCCGCTGTGGGCGACATTGCTAAAGACGATTATCAAACCGACTATGTGGTAGGACAAGACAACATCGAGAAGTTTGGTTTTGACATACACAACGTTGTGTTCCCGGTGACAGCGCTGCTTATCATCCTGTTTGTCGTAGGAACACTGATTTTCCCCACAGCATCAGGGGAATTACTTGCTAGCGCCAAAAACGGTGCTATCGCAATTTTCGACTGGGGCTTTCTGCTCAGCGCAAACTTTTTCGTTCTTCTCTGTTTCGCTCTGATCGTCATGCCGGTCAGTAAAATCCGTATAGGCGGTCAGGACGCCAAGCCGGAATTCTCCCGGATGTCCTGGTTTTCGATGCTGTTTGCGGCCGGCATGGGCATTGGCCTGATGTTCTGGTCCGTGGCCGAGCCGGTGGCTTACCTCACCGACTGGTATGGCACCCCGCTGGGCGTTGAGCCCAATACACCGGAAGCCGCGAAGTTGGCCATGGGTGCGACCATGTACCACTGGGGTCTGCATCCCTGGGCAATCTACGCCATCGTAGGTCTTTCCCTGGCATTCTTCACCTATAACAAGGGCTTTCCCCTGACGATCCGTTCGGCTTTCTTCCCGATCCTGGGTGACCGTGTCTGGGGCTGGCCTGGCAACGTCATCGATATCATTGCGGTTCTGTCAACCATCTTCGGTCTTGCCACCTCCCTTGGTTTCGGTGCCCAGCAAGCAGCAGCCGGTCTGGCCTTTCTGTTTCCCGAAGCGATCGAGGGCGGTCTCAACGTTCAGGTTGGCATCATTGCCGGTGTTACGGCCGTTGCCACCCTTTCCGTCATTCGCGGTATTGACGGCGGCGTAAAGCTGTTGAGTAACATCAATATGATCATTGCTGGTCTGTTGCTGGCGTTTGTCTTCTTCGCAGGTGCAACCCTGGGAATCATCGAGCAGATGTGGACAACCACTGCGGCCTATGTTGGCAACATGCTGCCCCTGAGCAACCCCTTCGGTCGTGAAGAAGATACCACCTGGTTCCATGGCTGGACGGTGTTCTACTGGGCATGGTGGATCTCCTGGTCACCCTTCGTCGGTATGTTTATCGCCCGGGTCTCCAAGGGGCGCACGGTTCGCGAGTTCGTAATTGCGGTTTTGTTGGTCCCCACCGTGATCAGTATTGTCTGGATGAGCACCTTTGGTGGCAGCGCCCTGGCGCAAATTCAGGCAGGCGTGGGCACGCTTGCGAGCGACGGCTTGACTGACGTGTCTCTGGCCATGTTTCAGATGCTTGAAAATATCCCCTTTACCGCGATTACTTCCTTCATGGGCATAGTGCTGGTTCTGGTGTTTTTCGTGACATCATCGGACTCAGGTTCGCTGGTTATCGACAGCATCACCTCTGGCGGTAGAATCGATGCCCCCAAAGCCCAGCGTGTTTTCTGGGCGGTTACGGAAGGCATGATTGCAGGCGTATTGCTGTTTGTGGGCGGCGCAGATGCCTTGAGCGCGCTGCAAGCCGGCGCGGTCAGTGTTGGTCTGCCGTTCACGTTCGTTCTGTTGGGGATGTGCTATAGCTTGATGAAAGGATTGAACCATGAGCGCCACCTGCTGATTGCAGAAGGCAAAATGACGTAACCAAGGAAGGCCGGCGATTAGCCGGCCCTTTTCACTGCCAATACCGGTAACGTTCAAAGAAAAAAGTAAGAAAAATAAAAAAGGGGCCTTCTTCAGAGGCCCCTTTTTTGTTGCAACCAGTTTTATTACAGCCCATTGCTATAAATATCCAAACTCCGCCATAGCATACTTGACCCGTTTCTCGGGCGAATAGTGCGGTCTTCGCAGCGCCTCCACTTTCTGCAACCGCGGCCTGAGACCCCGGCCATTCGCCATCTGGATTGCCAACCCGGGGCGAGCATTGAGCTCCAGCAGCAGCGGTCCCTGCTGAGCATCTACGACCAGATCTACGCCCATGTAGCCCAGCCCCGTCGCTTCGTAACAGTGGGGTGCCATGATCAGCATCGTCTCCCAGTCCTCAATGACCAGATTTTCCAGCGTAAGCCCGTTGTCCGGATGCAGTAGAACCGGACGATTATACTGAACGGCATTCAGGCCCCTGCCAGTGGCAATGTCCAGGCCCACGCCCAGGCCCACGCCTACCGCTCCCTGGTGAAGGTTTGCCTTGCCGTCGGAGGCTCTGGTAGCAAGTCTCAGCATAGCCATGACCGGGTAGCCCTGAAAGACCACAATGCGGATGTCTGGTACGCCCTGAAACGAATAGCGCGCCAGATCCGGTGTGGACTGCACCAGGTTTTCGACAATGGCCACGTCAGAGGCGCCTGCCAGCGAATACAGCCCCGCCAGAATGTTGGTCAGGTGTCGTTCAAGCACATCCACGCCAATACGGGCACCGGAGGCTTTGACGAATTCGTCGCCATCGCGCCCGGTGACCACGGTGATACCCTTGCCTCCAGAACCCTTGGCAGGCTTTATGGCAAAGTCGGCCAAATCCGCGGACATTTCACGGAAGTGGAAAATTTCGTGTTGTTGGCTAACAACCTGCAAAAGGCGCGGTGTTTTTACATCGTATTCAGCCACCACCAATTTGGTTTTAAGCTTGTTGTCTACTAACGGGTAGGAGGTCCGATCATTGTAGCGGGCAATGTAATCCACATTGCGCCGGTTCATGTTCAGCATGCCCAGGCGGTTCAGGGTAAACGGAGATATCCAGCCCATATTAGTCGTACACCTTCATCGGTGTGAAACGGCGCAGTTCGCTGAGTTTGTAGCCGGTGTAATTACCCATTAGCAGAATCAGGCCCAGAATAACCAGGTGCAATTCGGGGAAGTTGAAGGTCAGGTGTCCGGCCAGCGGTGCGCTCATCAGCAGGTAGGCGCAAATGGCGACCACCGACAAGAATGCTACCAACCCGGGTATTAAAGTGGTCTGCACAAACGCTACCGCAATCAGTACTGGCATGAAGGTGCCGGAAGTGGGAATGCCGATCAACATGCGCATGAAGGCCACCACCCGGCGTTCAGGGTCCTCGACGTTTGATTGAAGAATTCTCACCCGTCGCGAGACTTCTTTTTCCAGGGTCAGCAGCTCTTCGCTGCCGGGCTCTTTGTCACCAGGTACCGGCACATCAAAGCGCACCCAGTTGCTGCCGTCGCGCTCGAATCTCACAATATTTCGCGCGTCAATGGAAGAGGTTTCGGCGCCGCTGTCGATACGGGCGTTGTAAACGGTTTCCGCTGCGGTCAGGAAGAACTTTTCAACTTCGCCCACAATGAGTTTGCCTTTGAGCTGACTGGCCACGGCCTTGGCTGCGGTAGCCGCGGGGCAAGCCTGCTGTTTCGGCACGGGGGGGGCATTCTGGTGCTTTAACTTGGGCGCTTATAGCTTGCAGAATGGTTTCGGTAGATGCGGTTTGATCGTTGATTGCTTGCTCGAAGCGTACCTTGGCGTTGTTTTCTATGGTGACCAGCGTAGCCCGCTGGTTTTGCACCGAGGTGTTCACGGTTTCCAGATTGGATTTGGGTACCATAAAGTACTGATCTGCCGAACAGCCGGCCAGGCTCGTTAGTATCACCAGCAGTGGCAGCGCCAAGTGGACGTTGCCACCAGGCTTTGACCCCATGAAACCCTTGAAACCCATGAACTACCCCTGAAGAAAATGACAAAAAAGTGCCCGAACTGACAGGTCAGCGGCACGAAACGACTGTGTGATGGTGTTTAGGCGCAGTATACAGCAACTCACGGTAGCGATTTGTTTACAGATGATTAAGGCGACGTGTATCCCGTCAGCAACAATGGCAAATGAATAGGTTAAACTTGTCAGTGAACTGTTCTAATGGTTATACCGCAGGAGTAAATGCCCGTGCTTGAAACCTTCAGCCAATGGGTGGCTGACCAACCCGTGCTTGTGCTCTCGCTGATGGCGGCGATTTCTATTCTGGTACTGATATTAGCCGGATTGCTGCAGCGTGCCGGGCAAAATAACCGCCGCCTGCTGGCCGACTACAACGATCTGAAACTGGCATTAAGAGAGCAGCAGATAATGCTGGCCCATGAGCGCCAGTCGGCGGCGGAGAAACTGGCGCTTCTGGAGCACAATCGCGATGCGCTAAAACAGGAATTCGAGAATTTGGCGAACCGTATATTCGATCAGAAAAGCGAGCGCTTCAGTCAGCAGAACCAGAGCAGTATGGATACGCTGCTAAAACCGTTTCGTGATCAACTCAGCGATTTTCGACAGCGCGTCGAAACGGTACATGCCACCGAAACCCGCGACCGCCAGGCTCTGCGCAGCGAAATAAAATCGTTGCAGGAACTCAATCGGCAGATTACTGAAGAAGCCTCTAATCTGACGCGAGCGTTAAAAGGCGATAAAAAAATACAGGGTAACTGGGGCGAGTTGATTCTGGAGCGGGTGCTGGAAAGGTCCGGGTTGCGCAAAGGTATTGAATACGAAACCCAGGGCAGCTACCGCGACAGCGATAAACAGCTGCTGCGGCCAGACGTGGTGGTGCACCTACCGGATAACCGCAACCTGGTGATAGATTCCAAGGTGTCGCTGGTGGCTTACCAGCAGTGGGTTATCAGCGACGAAGGCAGCGCCCGTGATGCGGCGCTGAAGCAGCATATGGACGCCGTGCGCAATCACATTCGCAGCCTGAGCGATAAAGATTACAGCCAGCTCAACGGTTTGCGTTCACCGGATTTTGTGCTGCTGTTCATGCCCATTGAACCGGCTTTTGTGGCAGCTTTCCAGCACGACGACAGTCTGTTTTCAGAAGCCTTTGAACGTAAGATTATTGTGGTGACGCCCACCACCTTGCTGGCCACCCTGCGCACCATCGAAAACATCTGGCGTTACGAGCGCCAGAGCCAGAACGCCCGACTGATTGCGGAACGGGCGAGCGCAGTTTACGATAAATTGCGGGTGTTTGTAGAAGCTATGGAACGCCTTGGCAGCCAGTTGCACACCGCTCAGGGCAGCTACGACAGTGCGATGAACACCCTGACCCGCGGCCGCGGCAACCTGATTTCACAAGCCAACCGCTTTGTGGAATTGGGAGTGCGGGTAAAAAAAGAACTGCCCAAGGCCGTCACCGAACAGGCCGAAGTTGACCCTGAAGCCGGCTCTGGCCTTGATTCCGCCTTTGACTCAGAGCCCGCCCTTGACCGTAACAAGAGCGTCTCCGATACGCCAGGGAACACTGAGCCGGGCGCCGGCGAATCCATTGAGGAAAACAGTTATGGCAGCAACACCGTTTAAATTTTCTGGTTGCCGGGCGTTGGTCGTGTGTGCCGTGTTGTACGCGGGCAGTGCTATGGCGCTGCCCGCGGAGCACGAAATTCGCCGCTTGATGCTGGCGACCGAGCAAGCACTGGCCGCTGAAAACTGGGACGACGCCAGCGAATACCTAGGGCGTTTACAGCAGCTAGACGGCGAGCGCCCGGTGGATTTTTATTTCTACCGCGGCCGGGTGATGCAAAAGTCGGATCTGTTAAACGAGGCTCAAGCCTCGCTTGAGGTGTATGTCACCCGCGGAGGCAAAGAGGGCCAGTACTACAAACAGGCGCTGGAGCGAATTACTGAAATAGAGAAGCTGCGCAAAGACCGCGCCTTGGCAACGGTGACCAATAATCCGGCAACACCGTTGCAGCCGCGAATAGCCATCATTGAAGCCGCTGAAGGGCAAAGTGCGGCGGATCTGAAAAAACTGTATTTGGCAGACAGTGAGGAGCAGGCGTTATTGATGCACCTGAACAGTGTTTTGCAGTTGTCAGGTTGGCGCGAAGACAAAACCATTGTGCAGTTGGACCAACCAGCAGACATTCGTTATCAGGTTGAAAGACGCAACAGCAGCCTGCTGATTCAGAAAATTACCCGCCAGCAAGGCACCATGCTGCGCAAAAGCCAACAGATTGACGTTTACGGCATTAGCCCGTTGGTAAAATGGGATTGCGAACCAAGCCTGGCCACTTGCTGGGTGTATGACCCAAGAGACGGTTCGCGGTTGTTTCAGCTAGGCGCTAACCAAGGCCAAGCGGAAGACATCGCCCGCACGCTGGGGCGTCTTATCCGCAACTTACAGGCCGCCGGCAAGCAGGTGGCCTTGCCACCTGTGTCCGGTTAAGTGCTGTTTTAGCAGGCTTAGCTAAAACGTGAGAAGTCTGGCTTACGCTTTTCTATAAAGGCGCGAAAGGACTCGGCCGCCTCTGGTGACTTCAGGCGTTCGCCGAACAGCGCGCCTTCTGCCCGCATGGTTTGTTCCAGCGCCTCCAGATTGGGTCGTTTTAGCAGCTCTTTGGTAGCGCGAATGGCCGCTGGTGCCTGTGCAACCAGTTTCTGACAAACCTCCCAGGCGACTGCTTCCGTGTTCTCAGGTTCGCACACGCGATTGATGATGCCCAGGCGCAACGCCTCTTCGGCACTAAAACGACCACCCAGCATCAGCAGTTCGGCAGCCCGTACGCGGCCAATCCACATGGGCAGTAAAATGCTGGAGCCACCTTCGGGACAAAGGCCAAGGCTGGCAAACGGCATTTGAAAACCGGCGTTGGTGCCTGCCATAACCATGTCGCAGTGCAGCAGCATAGTCGTGCCAATGCCTACCGCTGGCCCGTTAACCGCCACAACTACCGGTTTGGTCGCATTAACCAGCACAAACAGAAAACGGCCCACCGGGGTTTCGCGGAAATCACCGGGCAAGCCTTTGGTGAAATCGTTAAGATCGTTACCGGCGGTGAAACACTCATTGCTGCCGGTAAACAGAATGCAGCGAATGTCCTTGTCGGCTTGGACTTGCTCGATGGCGTCGGCCATGCTGGTGTACATAGCGTGGGTAAGGGCGTTCTTGCGCTCTGGGCGATTCAGGCGAACGATTAACACCTGGTCTTTTTTCTCAATCAGAATAGGGTCTGTCACGGTGTCTCCCGATACTTCTTTGTTAGTTTGCAATGCATGTTAACCGCTTTTCATCGCATTCTTCACCAATTTTAACGTTTTTTAGTCATCAGCAGGCACAGCGAATTGGCTTGCAGTCGCACCCCGCGCGCGGATGAATTTCTGGTAAACTTTGCCTTCTGATTTGCCAATATATTCTTGTAACGACCGTTGATGAGGCGACTATGACCACCCTGATCCACCAGGAAGACCTGATTGAAAGTGTAGCCGACGCGCTGCAGTTTATTTCCTACTATCACCCGAAGGATTTTATTCAGGCGGTGTACGAGGCTTATAACTCAAGTTTCGGGGTTCAAATCCAACCAATAAAGGTGAACACTTCCTCATTCTAGGGCTTCTTGGCGTAAGGTGAAACTATCCATTTGCATGACTTGCGTAAAAAAAGCCACAACCGTTTGGTCAATTTTGCTTAGCACGTCATGTTTTTCAGTATCCGTTAAATTGGCCATGTCATTTAACGCACCGGCAATGAGCGCTTTGAATAACCCCCACAACTTACTGGCAAAATTCAGGCAGCTTAAACTCTCT
>NZ_KB889946.1 GCF_000372805.1 Marinobacter gelidimuriae
AGTCCACATTGGTTTGTCGGTTGTTCCTGTCTGTATTCCATGCAGCCACTTTAGTTCGCATCTTTTCAATACAATCAATTCGTCCTGCAAGACATTGTCGTTTCAAAACACTGAGTTCTATCTCTGCAATGTTCAGCCAACTCCCATGTTTTGGAGTGTAATGTATCTCAAGCNGGTCAGCCAAACGTTTGGCTTTTTCAGGTGGGAANGCCGTGTATAACGAAGCCATATTGTGTGTATTCAAATTGTCCATAATAAAAATAACTTTTCCCGCATCTGGGTAACGCTCTTCCAGCATTTCCTTGGTAAAAAAGGCCCAGTCAATTCGCTTTCGTGTTGTAGTAATTTTTACTTTCCGCCGCCCTCTGATGGTTGAGAATGAGTATAGCAAAATGCTATTAATTGCGAACTATTAAGATGTACAGTGTACTAGTAGCGATTAACCACTTACTGCTGTTGCGGTTGCTTCGCGCTTGCTCGCCAGCCAGTTAGCAGAAATGACAAACATCATCACCACTACACCGGCAATTTCAGTCATCAGATTGGGGTAAAACACACCAAAAATTGCCCCGGTAATAGCCAAACGAGGCAGCCACGACATCCTGGTAAACAGATACCCTTCCAAGGCTGCAGCAAAGGCCCCTAATGCCAGAATGGCAATGACTGCGTTCCAAGCCACCAAAAGCACGGGGCCGCCCATGATGATTTCTGGATTAAAGACCATAAACAGCGGAATCAAGTAAAGCCCTTTGGCAAACTTCCACGCCTGGAAGCTCGTTTCCATCGGTTTACTGCCCGCAATGGCCGCCCCGGCAAATCCTGCCAAGGCTATTGGCGGCGTTACGTTGGAGTCTTGGGAGTACCAAAACACCACCAAGTGCGCGACCAAAAGCGGCACACCGAACTCAGCCGTCAATGCAGGCCCAACAAGCACAATCAATACGATATAGCTGGCGGTGACAGGCAGCCCCATACCAAGAACCAGGCTGGCCAACAACACCATCACCAAGGCTAAGACAAGGTTGCCGCCAGAGAAGGCCAGCATCATGGCGGAGAATTTCAGACCTAAGCCGGTCAAGCCCACCACCCCGACGATAATCCCAGCGACCGCGCACGCCATAGACACCGCCACCGCGTTGCGCGCACCTAGCTCTAAGCCTTCTACCAGTTTAGCCAAACCCGCACGCATAATATCTTTGACGGCTGTAACGGTCACCGGTTTCCCCTGCCAGGGCGCCAGGACAAAAAACCACACTGAGTAACGCAACACGGCTACCGCCACTATTGTCACCACCGCGTAGAAACCCACCCGCATCGGCGACATACTCATCGCCAGCAGCCAAACCAGCATGGCTAGCGGAAGCAGGAAGTGCCAGCCATCTTTCATTACCTGATGCATTTGCGGCAGTTCTTCTTTGGGCAGCCCTTGCATACCCTGCTTAAGGGCAATGATGTGCACAAACAGATAAACCGTGGCGAAATACATAATCGCGGGCAGAATACTGACTTTGACAATATCCAAGTACGGCGTACGGGTGTACTCAGCAATCAGGAAGGCGCCCGCGCCCATCAACGGCGGCATAATCTGCCCGCCGGTAGAGGCCGCCGCTTCGATCCCGCCCGCCTGTTTGGGCTGATAGCCCAGCCGCTTCATCAGTGGAATGGTAAAGGCACCCGTGGTGACCACGTTGGCCATCGCACTGCCGGAAATAGACCCCATACCCGCCGAGGCTAACACCGCCGCCTTGGCTGGCCCGCCGCGCTGGCGACCGGTGGCTGCATAGGCCATATCAATAAAGAATTTACCGGCACCGGTGCACTCCAGGAAGGCCCCAAACAGTACAAAAATAAAGATATAGGTAGCCGCTACACCGAGCGGCAGGCCAAAGATACCCTCTTGCCCCAGATAGAGCTGACCGGCGACACGATCAATGGTATAGCCCCGATGCTCCAGAATACCCGGCATCCATTCGCCCAGCCACGGCAGCTCACCTCGCGGGCCGGCAAACGCGTACACAATTGCCAACAGGCCAATCACGGTCATACCGAAACCCACCGCACGGCGACTGGCTTCTAACACGGTCACCGTGGCGATACAGCCGACCAGAATATCGGTGCTGTTCCAAAAACCCGCACGGCTGAAAATCTCGTCCAAATTGAGGACTAAATAGCCGCCCGTCAGCACTGCACCGGCTAAAAATATCACGTCCAGGCCCCATCCCATTACCCCGCGTTTACGGGTTGGGCCGAAGGCTGGAAACATTAAAAACGCCAGCACCATGATGAGTGCCAGGTGAATGCTGCGCTGATAAAAAAGTCCTAAGGGCTGAATACCCGCGGAATAGAGTTGGAACAGGGAAAGACCCACCGCCACAATGGTGATGGCCCACAACACCGTGCGGGGTTGAATCACATTTTCCCTCGGCATTATGGTCGGCGGTTGTTTGGATTCGTTCATGAAGTCCTCGTCAGACGTTGTCTGGCTTACTTATAATTCACGCTGGGCGGTGCGGGTTTGATAAGTTGAACAGTAACGCGTTGCCCCGAAGCATGGTCGCTCAGACTCACTTCCCGACGGTGATCGCCTACCAGCCATACCACGCGATGATTCACGGCCTCAGCGCCCACACGCAAAACGTATCGATTATTGGGGACTGGTTCGTCAATTGCATTGATCCAGTAGCCGCCTTTTCCGTCGGAGACTTGCTCACCCCGCCCTACCGTATGCCCTAAGCCCGCCGCAAAATCAGGTTGGTGGCTACGTTCTAACTGCATCACACCAGCAACGTTTTGATAGCAGTCCAGAACGGTGAACCCTTTCACCGAGTGGTTCCACTCAATACACCAACGCATTCCGGGCGGAACGGCGATATCGACCAACATTTCACCATGCTCGGTAACGACTTGCAGGCGGTCAGGGGAAACCTCCGGAGCGGGGGAAGCCCCCGCTCCGGCCAGTGGTAAGCAAATCATCAACAGGGCTGTCAGCCAGCGCTTGGCTAACGCCAAACGTGACCCAACCGTGCCGCGTTGTCTTTGCATGGCCATTTAACCATCCAAGGTTTAGAGACGCAGACGATCGGGAATCGTAGCTCCAACCTCTTCAAAGTAACGCAGTGCACCTGGATGCAGCGGCACCGGCGTGGAATCCATGGTGAATTTTACGGTGGTGTCGTTCGCCGCAGGGTGAACAGCAATCAGCTCATCCGTATTTTCAAACAGCAATTTGGTCAACTGATAAGCCAGTTCTTCGTCCATATCAGCATTAACGACGAGCACATTGGGAATGCCAATGGTCTGAACAGCTTCATCCATACCCTCATACATACCTGCTGCCAGCTCGTACGGCGAAAAGACCGCAACTTCTTCCCGGGCATTGGCGACCTCTTCATCAGAGAGGCTAATCAGGCGAATGTCGCGTGTGGCGGCAAGGTTGAGAATGGAGCTGGTCGGCGGGCCTACGCTCCAGAAACCAGCGTCGATATCACCGTCGCGAATCGCATTGGCGGTTTCATTGAAGTTAAAACGCTGCGGCGTGAAATCGCTGTAGCTAATGCCATTCGCTTCCAGTATCGCCCGCACATTGAGCTCGGTGCCGCTGCCCGGTGCGCCCACTGACACGCGCTTACCTTCCAGATCCGCAATAGACTTAATATCCGATTCCGCCAGAGTCACCAACTGCACAGCATTGGGGTAAACCGAGGCCAGCGCACGGATGTTCTCGATCTGGCGATCTTCAAAATTATCAGTGCCGGTATACGCTTGATAGACCGTGTCTGCCAGTGCAAGCGCAAGATCCGCATCGCCGCGCATGATCAGACCCATATTTTCAACCGAGGCGCCGGTTACTTCAGCCGTCGCCTTTGCGCCTTCGATATGATTATTGATCATTTCGGCGAAGCCACCGCCGATAGGATAGTAAACGCCGCCGGTGCCGCCGGTAGCGATCGAGAGTTGTTGTGCGCTCAAGGGGAGCGCAACAGCCAGCATGGATACGGCAACTGCATATTTTAGAATTCGCATGAACGTTTCCTCCGCCCTATTGGACTTATAGTTATGATTGACGATAAAGGAGGTTTTAACTCCCCAGCTTCTGTTTGCCATCAACGGGCACGTAGAAACAACGATTGAGAAACTAGCACGTATTGGGTGCCGATGTCTCGTAACAACAGATCGCCCTATTATTCAAAAGATCAGGAAATAATAACCGCGATGGCGCCCAACCAAACAATAAAAGGACTCTGTGATGAAACTCGCGTTTACCCTTCCCCTGCTCATCGGTTCGCTAGCGATGCTATCCGGCTGCAGCACCACCAATACCATGGCTAATGAAAACCAAACGGCGACCACCGAAAACAGCCAAACGTTGGTTCAGCTTGGCCCCCGGCCTTACTTCCTGATCAATGACATGGATGCCGGTGCACTGAAAAACACGCTGCAGGCTTGTGAAACAAAGCTGTTGGCACCGTCAGATTTCTCTATTGCCCACCGGGGAGCGCCGCTGCAGGTTCCTGAACATACCCGCGAATCCTATGTTGCTGCCGCCAGAATGGGAGCCGGAATTGTCGAATGCGACGTCGCCTTCACCAAAGACCGGGAATTAGTCTGCCGTCACGCCCAGAATGATCTGCACACCACCACCAACATCGTGGCCGTGCCGCAGTTGAACGCCAAATGCACCCAGCCCTTTGTGCCCGCCGATCCGGCCACCGGCACACCGGCCCGGGCTGAATGCCGCACCAGCGACATTACACTGACTGAATTCAAATCACTCAGGGGCAAAATGGATGCCCTTGACCCTGAAGCCACCACACCCGAAGCGTATCTTGGCGGCACCGCCAATTGGCGCACGGACCTGTATTCAACTCGGGGCACCCTGTTGAGTCATCGCGAAAGTATCGAACTGTTCAAGGAGCTCGGCGTCAAGTTCACTCCGGAACTGAAAACACCGGTGGTTGATATGCCTTTTGAAGGAGATTACTCGCAACAGGGCTATTCACAACAAGATTACGCCCGCCAGATGATTAATGAATACATCGAGGCCGGAGTCAGCCCAGAGGACGTATGGCCACAGTCCTTCCTGCTGGATGACGTTATCTTCTGGGTCAATCAGATGCCCGAATTTGGTCGCCAGGCCGTATTTTTGGATCAGAAACCAAACGAGCCGAACAACGTATCAATGGCGTACATGGAAGATTTAGCCCAGCAGGGAGTTCCCATTCTGGCACCCGCGCTCTGGAAAATGCTGACTCTGGACGACAACCAAAAAATTGTACCGTCAGAGTACGCAATCAACGCCAAAGCTGCAGGCCTTGACCTGATTGCCTGGACAGTAGAGCGCAGCGGGCCGCTCAATAACGACGGTGGCTGGTACCACCAGACCATCACCGATGCCATTAACAACGATGGCGACACCTTTACGGTGATTGATGTGCTGGCTCTGGATGTGGGTGTAATCGGGATCTTCTCAGACTGGCCTGCAACTACAACCTACTACGCCAACTGTATGGGGCTTTAAGCGCGGTTCACGGGTTGGATTAAAGGAACACCATCATCGATAGCGTGGACGACACCCGGAATATGGTTCGGTTGCTGCCATTTATGGGCTGGGCCTTCATGCTAGATCGTGGGCAAGCCTTGCATGGTCGATGGATGCAAACACCAGAAGACACCGAATTATTGTTTTGGAATCGAATCGGTCAAATCGATTTTGTATATTTTGGTTTGCTTATTACCTAAAACGATTGGAACCCATCGAATTGTTGGCTTAAGTTGCCAGCCTGCGCTATATTCTATGCATACGCATCGAATATAGGTTTTGTGATGAAAATGACCGTGTCTGGCGTTGTGCAGGCTGGAATGCTTGTCCGGGCAGTGCGAAAAAGCCAGTCCCTGAGGCAAGATGACCTGGCAGGAAGTGCCGGTGTCGGTCACGTCTTCGTGCGTGATGCTGAGCGAGGTAAGGAGACCATCGAATTCGGTCGTTTTCTACGCTTGCTCGACGAATTAGGAATCCGCGTGACGTTCGACATACCCGAGTCGGCTTTGCCGCAATACGAACAACTGAAAGCAACGGGAATGAAGCCACTCCCACCTCGCGAAAGAAAACGAGAAGCAGAGGATTCAAGCCCAATCTCATCGGGCCGTAAAACATGAGAAGCCTGGTGGTTTATCACAACGGAGCAACGGTAGGCGTCCTGTCTGAGCAAGAAAACATCTGGGAATTTTCATACGCTGACGACTGGTTGTCATTCGTGGATGGGTTCGATCTTTCTCCGGCACTATCTAGAGATGAAAAAACCATCAAAGATGGCTCATCGACGCGCCCTGTCCAGTGGTACTTTGACAACCTTCTGCCAGAAGAGACTTTGCGCCAGGTCGTCGCAAAAGAAGCAGGGCTGAAGTGGGAAGATTCCTTTGGTCTTTTGGAGTACTACGGCGCCGAGTCTGCCGGCGCTCTGGTTTTACTCGAACACGAATGTTCGTTAGATCTTCCAACTGGGCGCAGAAGGCTGACCAACGACCAGCTGAGTCAACGAATCAGGAACCTTCCCAGATCTTCTCTACAGAAAGACTCTCCAAAGCGGATGTCGCTGGCCGGCGCTCAACACAAGATGTTGATCGTTCTGGACGGGGACGAAATCTATGAGCCGGAAGCGGGTACGCCGTCCACACATATTCTGAAGCCCAATCATCCGGGGCCAGACTATCCAGCCTCAGTAATGAATGAATATTTTATTATGCGGCTTGCTCGGGAAATGAAGCTGGATGTCCCTGATGTCAGCATGCGTTATGTGCCCGAACCTGTGTACATCATTGAGCGGTTTGATCGGTGGTCCGATGCGGCGGGTGTGGTTCATCGCATTCACGTGATCGACACTTGCCAACTCTTAAACAGAGACAGGGCCTTCAAATACACCGGCGCAAATACAGAGTCCCTCAATAGAGCGATTTTAAAATGCCGAGGCAAAGCTGTTGCCCGTTTGGAGTTATTCCGTTGGTTGATTTTTAATGTTCTGACGGGCAACGGTGACAATCATCTGAAAAACATATCGTTCATTGTTGATCGGGAGGGCATTCGTGTGGCCCCCGCTTATGATCTTTTGGCGACAGCTGTTTATGAGACGAGAGCCCTTGCCTCAGAAAATGCACGATGGCCGTCATCTGAACTGGCGCTTCAAATCAGTGACGACTCCAAGAGCTTCGGTGCAGTCACTTTCAAAGATCTGGTAAGTGCCGGTCTGGCACTGGGGTTGGTGAAGGGTACAGTGTCGCGGGAAATTACCCGTCAGCTTGATACCATCCTTCCAACTGCCCACAACCTTTATAAAAGGATTTGTGAGGAACATGGGAAATTGGTTGAGAAGTCGCCAGATCCGGCTGAGGCCAAAAAGAACTGGGGCATCGAGCAGAAGCTAATTCTATCTATCCTGCATATCATCCTAAACGACATGGAACACAGTCTTCGCGCCAGTATTGACGTCTAAGCCCTGAAAAATAGTTGTCACACAGATTTTCTGCTACGCCAGACAAAAAAAGCAGATCAGTGAGTCACTGATCTGCTTTTTTTTACTATATGGTAGCGGGAGCAGGATTCGAACCTACGACCTTCGGGTTATGAGCCCGACGAGCTACCAGACTGCTCCATCCCGCATCAAACTGGTATTGGTGAGGTGCTTTTCAAAATCGCCTCAATCAATGTGCGCGTATACTAATACCCGGCCGGCGGGTTGTCAACGCCTTACCTGATTACTTACGTTAATCAGCCACGCTGCCGCCATTCTGGCCTATACTGATGTTATATACAGTACAGGAGGCAATCTCATGGCACGTAACCCAATCCAGTTCCAGCCCGGCCTGTCGTTGCCGGCTTTTCTCAAGCAATACGGCACAGAAGCACAGTGCCAGGAAGCCCTTTTCCAGCACCGCTGGCCCAAGGGATTTGTGTGCCCTGAC
>NZ_KB889947.1 GCF_000372805.1 Marinobacter gelidimuriae
AAAGGAATCATCCAGCTCTTCAGCCGGCTGTCGTAGGCATTCACGTTCTGGATGTGGAAAGCACCATCAACCCGGCGCTTTTGACTCGGGTTAATCGGTCGATGCGTAATGCCTTCNTTCTTGGCGAAGTGGACATAGACAGCCGCGCTGTCGGTACAAAGAATCGCGTCCGCGTCAACCAACGTGCGCAGCCGCTCCCCGACATGTAATGCATCAAGCTTCTTCAGTTTGAAGTCGGCCTGCTGGCCACTGCGATCTCTCACCACCAACACAGGGATCTGTTNGGCAGACAACCCACGACGCTTTGCACGTCCACCTCGCTTGCGAGGTGGACGGGGCAGATTTCGCTGACCTTTGAAGGACTCTAGGAAGAAGGTTTCATCTGCTTCGACAATGCCAGATACATGCTGGGCCTGATGATCAGCAATCTGGCTGAGGAAGCGGTGTCGCCACAGAAAAGCGGTGTTCTTGCTGACACCACACTGTATCGCCGCTTTGCGTACGCTCAGGCTCTGGGTCAGCGCCTGGGCATAGCCTTGCCAAAGATGGCATTTCCTCAATCGTGCCATAGGGGTGCCGGTCAGTGCATTGCTGGTTTTACCGCAGGCCTTACACCGATACCGAGGTAGACCACCGCTGAAGCCCCATGGCCGCAGCTCAGTGGCGTGGCAATGCACGCAGCGGCTGGGTACTTTGATTACGTCCTGTAACGGCCCGCCAACCCCGGAAAGACAGGATCTCAACTGATTGCGTTGCTCTGGGTTAAGGGTGGAGAGNTGTGCTATCCAGCGTGAGAACTGAATTGATTTCATGATCAACCTCTCGCATTTAGAGATATCACGGTTCAGTTTAGACCATGCAACAGCTAACGAATACATAGCCTTTTTTAAAGACCCGCAGATCTATGAATCAAATAGGAGGCGGTGGCGTCGAGGGGGTCGCGACCAAGGACGGCTGTCGCTCCGGGATGAAAGCTGGAAACTGGGTTCAGGTCGATGAAAACGGGATTGTCCTTTTCATCCAGAAGGTACTCGACTGCGCCGAGCTCCATCCTTGCGGCCCGTAGAATTTTTTTGACTGACTCGGTCACCTTCGGGGCGATTTCGCGAGGAGGCAAGAGGGTAACATCCGATTCCGGGTGAGCCAGGCAGTAGTTGAACTGGTCAGCTTGAATAGGTGAGCGGGCTTCGTAAAGGATGTCGGAGCCGAGGACTTCGATCCGGTGAACGCAGCCGTCTGCGGCGGTTAGCATCTCTTGCTCAATCCAGCCTTCTTCTCGACTGAAAAGTGCATCCGGGGCGGGTTCGCCGTCTTCAAGCGTCCGAATCCCTCGCCCAAAACCACCTGCAGGTGGCTTGAGAAGGACAGCTTGTCCATGTATGGCGCGTCCGCCGGGAACGGCGGGGTACGTTTGCGGCGTACGCACTCCGCACTCGGTAAAAAGCTTGGCTTGAGCCAGCTTACTGTAGCCGATCTGGAAGCAGAGTGATCCGTTGATCACAGATCTACCCTCGGCCTCCCAGGTTCGCAAAGAATGGGTGATCCGATCCGCCCGAGCCTTATCCCGCTCAGCAAGAAGGGAGGATACGCGGTTGACGATCAATCCATTCGCTACGATCTCCTCCGGATCATCAGCGACTTGCACTTTGATGCCCCTCGATTCTAAAAGGTCAACGAGGGGGCGAACCCATTCCGGGATATCTGTGAGAATTATAATAGACATTGATTAGTATCCGGCTGGCTGAGGCAAAGATCCCCGTGCTTGCCTAGCAAGGGGTTGCGCAGGGTTGCGCGAACAGCTTTCCGCAAAGCGGGCGTTTGATGCCTGGTTAATGTTGTCCCCGTCAATTGGCGCCTGAAACCTGCTCCATAACCGGGGCTTTGTGCCACGTCGAGCGATCCATCCAGGGGTCGCGCCTTGGTCAAGGCTTCGGAAAATGCAATCAGCACCCTCATCTGGCTGGTGGTGGGCCTGCACCTCGTGGGCTTGCTACCCGGATTGCTTGAGGCCATGGATAGCCTGGCCATCTCCGTGGGCGACACGCGCATATCCCTGTTGGCGGTCATCAAGCTACTCCTGCTGATGGGCCTTTTGTTAGTGGTTGCCATCTGGCTATCGGGCATTATCGACCGGCGACTGTCCAAGGAAGCTCGGGTTTGGGTTGCAGATCCGGAGGCAGGCTTCGGTAGTGTACGCTCTGATATCAATCTGGAGATCTGGCGCCGATTCAAGCAAGAAGGCCTGACTATCCCATTCCCGCAACAAGACCTATACATCAAGGAAGTGCCAGCGAAATAGAAAACCGGGACAGGTTTATGTGCCTTTTTTGAATTTTGCTTTGCAATTGCCGCTCATGCACATTGTACAGTAGTGCTCACGGTCCTCGTGCTTGGTGCCCTCTGCGATAATGATACCGCAGCCGTTTTAAGATGCCCATTTTGGGTATAGAATTACCCGAAATGGGTTTTAGGGGCGCCGTTAACATGCCAGCAATAACAAGATCGAACCGCACTGGGTTAGCGGATGCCCTGTTCTCAAAAACCCGCCAAAAGGTACTGCGACTGTTCTTTGCACGCCAGGAAAGGGACTTTTCGGTCAAAGAGCTTATCGAGCAGGCGAAAGCAGGTTCGGGGGCTGTGCAACGGGAACTGGTGCGTCTGGTGGATAGCGGCCTGGTGCAAGTGAAGCTGCAGGGGCGCCAGAAACGATATAGGGCCAATCCGGACTCGCCTGTTTTTCCGGAGCTGTCTTCTCTTGCCTCCAAGCTACTCGGCCCAGAACAACAGGTTGAAGACGCTTTCAATTCGATTAGCGATAAAATCGATCTGGCCCTGATTTATGGGTCGGTGGCGAAGAGAACCGATCATGCCAATAGCGATATCGACCTCATGTTGGTATCGGATTCCCTCACCCTGGAGGAGGTCTTTGAAGCGTTGGGGCCAGCAGAGATCAAGCTTTCCCGTACCATCAACCCAACCCTCTACAATCAAGAAGAGTTCAAGAAACGTCGAGCCAACAAAAACCCTTTTTTGAGGAAAGTCCTGGAAGGACAGTACATATTGTTGAAAGGGGGCATCAATGAATGCAGAAGCACTGGAGAACTTGGTTCGGATACACAAACTCCACCATGAGGCGGTAGACGCCAACGAGGTTCAAGGGCTTATCAAATCCGGTAACGTTCGAGTGAACTACCAACACTAAATCGAAGATTTTGAGTTGGCATCTGGGTAAACCTACTACGCGGCGATCTGATGCGCAGTATTTTCCCTTCTAATAACGATGGATTTGTGTGGTATCAGATCCATCATTATGGGGTTGGACACAAACCCCTTACAGGCTAGCCCTAAGGCCTCACCCGTTGCTTTTCTGAGGATATTAAGAGCGCCGTTGATGTCGGCGTTTATGATCCCGTGCTTGCTTTGATACAACCCTCGGCGGATTCGCTTTCCGCTGAACATAGGTACGACGTTTTCAGGATTGTTGCCGTAAACCGGCATGAAGTCGTTGTCCAGAGCGGAGGCTTTGGAGGTGTACGACTCCTCCTGAATGACGGTGGTGATGCCCAGTCCGTGACACTTATATTGGATTTGAGACATCAGAATCGAATGCGGAATACCAACAAATTTCTGGTTATTCACACGGCCAATATTGACCTCTTGCTTCCAGTGTTTGTTATAACCGATGACCAGTGTGCCGATATTGTTTTCCAGGCAATAAGAGGCAACCTTGCTGGACGCTCTGTGCAACAGGTCTTTTATCCGGCGATTGCGTTTATTGGTTACGGCGAGAATGTGGGCGTATTTGCCTTGAGAGCGAAGTCTGGCCACACGTTTGTTGTACCAGGCATTGATCGATTTCAGCGCTTTACCGTTGATCAGAACAGGGCGAACGCCCGGCTGATCGGTTGCGAGTGCGATAAGATTGTTGATGCCTAAATCGATCCCGGCCTTGCGGGATGTGTCAAGAAGACGGCAAAATTTGCCCGTCTCCACAACTTTTGATTCGTTGTAAATGATTTCAATAATGAAGCAGTTGCCCTTGGGTACAATTCTAACTTCAAGCGCAACGGTGTCGCCGACAGACGCGTTCCATTTTTGTGAAAACCGAAACTGCGTTTTGATCGGTGGCAATACGCCGTTGGCAAAATGCAACGTGCCGTCAACAAACTTGAAGCCGTTTCGACCGATGTGCACGGTGGCCGCTTTGCGGGCGTAACGTGGTTTTTGAGGCCGAGCTTTGAAGGCTGAAGGTGTTTTCTTGAACGCCGCTAAGGCGGCAAAAAACGCCTTCCATTCCTGACCGACAATCTGTGTGCTCCGCTGGGCAATGGCCGACGGGAGCTTGGTGTACAGTTCCGAGTTATTTCTCTTCAACCATTTATCGGTGTCGCGATGCGACAGCATCTGATCTTTGCCGTCAGGATGGTGCTGCATCACATAGGACGTGGCGTTCTTTATCCTGCGAGTAATCTGAGTGCAAACGCTGGCCCCGCGAAACGCCTCATGCTGCTTTCGAATAAGGATTTGCTGGGTGCGAATGTGGGTTGATTTCTCGTTGTTCATGTTGATAATATTACGACTTGAAATAATTGGTGTCAATTGTTTATACAGTGGAATGTTCCGATGAAAAGAAGCCATAATTCGTGCGATTACAAACTCCAATATCATTTGGTGTTGGTGACTAAATATCGGAACAAGTGCCTGAATGACGACATGCTGCTCTGGCTTGAAGATGAGTTCATCCGACTGTTAAGCGCCGATGACTGCGGGCTGGATGAGTTCAACGGCGAAGCCGATCACATCCACGCACTGATCACGCTTCACCCGATGGTTACACCGGCTAAACTGATCAACACGCTGAAAACCGTCAGCAGCCGAATGATCAAAAAGGAGTATGGCGCCCAGCTCAAAGAGTTTTACTGGGGCACAAACGCGCTGTGGAGCCGATCGTACTGCTTATTGTCAGTCGGTGGGGCGCCGATCAGCGTTCTCCGTGCCTACATTGAGAACCAGGACCGACCAAAATAGTCACTATCCATCCAACACTCAATCAGAGATTTTGAATTGGAATTCCGCTCACTTCGTTAAAGGACGCGGGTTCTTGATCAAGCCCATCGCAAGCGAAACCTCGCAGAATATGAAGGCGATATCGACGTAGACGCAGCGTTGGTGACAAGTCTCATGGAAATAACAGAAGAAATCAGGCGAGCCGTGGTTGCACTTGCCACAGGGTAAATCGCCCGAATACCCATATTGGGTAAGTAAATGGCCTCGCTCGTCGACCGACTTGCGGACGCCAATGTACTGGTGAACATTGAACGCTTTTCTTCATGGCTCGAAAAGACAAGCCTGCGCGACTGCTCATGATTCACGGCGATGTGGCGTTGTGGGGCGGTATTGATCGGTCGATTGCTGCCTGGTTAATGTTGCTCCCTTCAATTGGCGCCTGAAACCTGCTCCATAACCGGGGCTTTGTGCCACGTCGAGCGATCCATCCAGGGGTCGCGCAGGCCAATATGCCCAATTCCGGGCAATTTGACGGCCAAAGCCAGAGGGTCAATACCAATGTTGAGGCCGAGGATGTTCAGTTCAACACCTTCCCGGATACTCGCCATAAGGCCGAAATAACCATTGAGGGAGAACTGGTAGCCCGAACCGTTGGGAGCGTTCGCAAATACTCCGTCAGCGAGATAATCTTTTCCGATGGCAATGTTGGGCAGCGCAACATTCAGTTCGGGTACCTGCCGGATTACCCAGGCTACAAAGGTATTGCTGTTGGGCCCGGGCCAGGCTTTGTATTCATTCGCGAAGGGGTAGGCGTCGATAGCCGTCCGGATATTGATGATGGCGGCGTCCGCTTTCTCACCACGGAGATCTGCCAGCAACATCGGCGGG
Source organism: Marinobacter gelidimuriae (assembly GCF_000372805.1). GTDB lineage: Bacteria > Pseudomonadota > Gammaproteobacteria > Pseudomonadales > Oleiphilaceae > Marinobacter > Marinobacter gelidimuriae. The sequence goes on from NZ_KB889947.1 coordinate 5,896, forward strand.
TTGCCATACCAAGCGGTATCCGGCTCACCGGGGCGGGACCGCACCGCCTTATAGCCCCAGCCAGTGACATCGTGAACCTCGTAGGTGGATGCTCCGCGCACCTTGGTCGCAATCCAGGTATGGACCGCAAAATTGCCGCGCCAGTTATAAGCTCGGGCACCATAAACCTGCACAATGGCTTCTTCCGTCTGGCCGGGTAGCGGCGCAATGCCTGCGCTGGAGCGATCGGCGTCACGCCAGCTCTGGCCAGACTGACTACTGCAGGCCGTAATCAGTGCGGGGCCTGCCAGCAGAACCAACAAAAATACGGTGGTTCTGATGAGCCATCGAAGGGGTTTCATCATTCCAGGGGTACCTCGGACTGCATGCATTGGTTGGTGATTAAAACCCAATCAGTATACGTCTCGTATAATATCAGGTATCAATACGAAGCATTATCGACAGCTACTATTATGGCCGTCTATATGGCTTCTGATTTCGCTTTAACCGCTTATCCCGGGGACCACGGCATCTGTGCCTGAAAAATCACGATTCGCACCCCGATCATTGCTGTTAATACTGCTACTGAGCCTGGTAGTGGTGTTGACGGTGACGGCTATCCTTTTGCCTATCGAGATCCGCTACTTATGGCGCTGGGGTGGCGAATTGGCAGGTCATCCCATGGCTATGGTTGGCATCGTCCTGGTCATGGCTGTGCTGATGAGCCTTGGGCTGCCAGGTAGCCTGTGCTTCTGGCTTATCGCACCTTTTCATGCACCTTTGTTGAGTGTCAGCGTACTGCTGGTTGGCAGCGTCGCCGGCGCAATGGGTGCATATCGCTTTGGCAAGGGCCTGGGTGATACCTGGAGACCCGGCTATTTGGCCAGGCAGGTACTCAACTTGCTTGGCAAACGCAGCGACTTTCTTACGCAATGTGCAGTACGCATATTACCGGGCTTCCCCCATGCATTCGTGAACTTGGCAGGCGGCGTATTAGGTCTGCCGTTGCTGGTTTTCTGTTGCGCCGCGATAGTCGGGCTGGCAATCAAATGGACAGTCTATGCACACGTGGTGCACGGCATGGTATCGGCTCGGCAAGCAGAGCAAGCAATGGACTTTTTTACTCTACTGCCTCTTGTCATCCTGGCTCTACTGCTGGCGCTGGGCGGTTTGGCAAAACGCTGGTTTTTGGGTCAATCAAAAGTCGACAGCCTCCCGCCCGGCTAACCTCCGAAAATAGACGACCTGGATGCAGCCTGCGCATGACTGTTCAGCGGGTGCGAAGTAAACTTGTCCCCCCTCAGTCTGTGCACCTGACAGATTAATGGTACCCAGATGTTATCTACCTCTGCCGGCGTCACCGGCCAGGAAAGCCCCAAGATTCGCATCAATGAACTGCAACTGCCCCTTGATCAGAGCCCTGAGGTCTGTTCGCCGCGTTGATTCTCGCGCAGATGGGCTTCAAGCCTATTGTGCTGGAGCGAAGTGCCGGGGTCAGGTTTTGTGTTTTGCTTCTGTCTTGTCCTTTCGTTGTAACCGCCTTAGTCTATTTCGTCGCAATTAGAACCATCACGGAAGGAATCAGCGCCGCCGCTGGTTATAATGGCGCACTTTGAACCTTCGCAGAGAATCCTATGCCAATCGAAAAGAATCAGGTGGTCTTGTTTCACTACAGCGTCAGTGATGAACAAGGCAAGGTCGTTGAAAACTCCCGTGGCGGCGAGCCGAACGCCTACCTGCATGGCCACGGCGGCATTATCCGAGGCCTGGAAGAAGCCCTGCAAGGTCGCGACGCCGACGAAAGCTTCAGTGTCACCGTCACTTCGGAAAAAGCCTACGGCCCGCGTAAAGCCGATTCCATACAGCGTGTACCGATCAAGCACTTGATCGGTGCCAAACGCTGGAAGCCGGGCATGGTCGCGCAGGTAGAAACCGAGCAGGGCCAGCGCCACGTGATCGTCGTTAAGGTCGGCCTCAAGTTTGCCGATATCGACAACAACCATCCGATGGCCGGTAAAACCCTGACCTTCGATGTCGACATCATCGAAGTACGCGCCGCCAGTTCGGAAGAG
>NZ_KB889948.1 GCF_000372805.1 Marinobacter gelidimuriae
CAATATTCTCTAGGCATCATGTATGGCAATGGCCATGGGGTATCCCAGGATTATGCCGAGGCGGCTCAGTGGTATCGCCGTGCTGCCGAACAGGGAACTGTAGACGCTCAACTCAGTCTTGCCCTCATGTATTACAGAGGCACGGGTGTAACCCGTAACCCAGTTATGGCTTATGTAGTAAGCAACCTTGCGGCAGCGCAAGGACATAAAAAAGCACGAGAGGTCCGAGACGCTACTGCGTACACCTTGTCGCGTGAGCAGATCACTGAAGGGCAACGAATGGCCAGTGAATGGCGGGTTGGGACACCGCTGCCTTACTTCAAGGACTTCAAAACCTGGCCATAGCTGCGTTTACAGGTTTTTCGGGGGGAGTTCGCTTCAAATCCCTTACGGAAACCATCCATGCCAGGCTCAGGAAAAACAACACACCAAAAACGAGAAGGATATAAATCATGAATAAAAAACTGAAAATTAGCCTTGTATTTTCATTGGCTGTTTTGTCATTTTCCGCATTTGCTGGTGTTTTAATGCAACAATGGACAGAAGGAACCAGCCGGTTTTGCAAATACAGCGATGGTGAAGTGACTGAAATTAGCTATGGGTCAACTTGTCCTAGTACAAATTAAACACATACAAGTGCAGGCATGGCAACGTCTATGATTAGAGGGTGTTGCACTTAGTTATTGAGGCCGCGCTCACTAGGATTAAATATGGATATATTTTATAGGTTAAAAAAATTAGTTGTTTTTTTGTATATTACAGCTAAGTGGCTTGGAGTCATTTGTTGGTGGGTCTTAGTGTCAAGTATGGTGTGGGCAGAAGGGTGGGCGGTACTCTTGGTATCCGACAGACCTGGAAATCCAGCAATAGTTTTTATACTCGCAATATACTTATTCGTGCCACTTATTATATTAAGTGCTATCGAGTGGATACTATTTGGAAAGTTCACATGGAGCTATAAGTCTTTTAAGAAAAAGGAGCATTAAAATTGACGATATATACAAGAAACTCCATGGTTAAGAAAGAGCATGTGAAAATTATTGCCAGAAAATTAAGAGCTTTAGGTTCCGATGTACCAAAAGACTTAAGCATAGATGAAGCGCACGCTTTGGCTAATATGTTGTATTTAGCGACAGGGAATGGGACATATAAATTACCCATTGAGCAGATCAATAAAATAGAAGGCAGTGATTTCACTATTAAATGGGAGTAAAGAGTTATGCCTATACTTTTAGAGCAAAAACGATTATTCGTATGGTTATCGGCTTTGTAATGATTAATTTTGTTGTATTAGTCGCAATTACATACGAACAACAGCCAGGTGACCCACGCACTTACGCAAATATGCTCGGGGGTGCTGTGGCTCTTATTGGTATTCCTGGAGTTTTTCTGTTTTATATTGGTTGGAAAGCACGTAATAGCTCTTAATGTGTGCTGAATTTGATGCTAAAAAGCAATTAAACAGGCACGAAAAACAGTTGGTTTTTCTCCTTCGTCGCCTATTCTAACTAACTATTTTTTGCCTGTTAACTCAAATCCAGGATGACGTGAGAATATACAAGGCTATACTGAAGCTAATAAAAATTCTGTTTGTGTTTGGGTGTATCGTTACCATCTCAATGTTTTATTTCATTCATAGCAGTTATTACCAAGGGGTACGATCACAAGAATCCTATAGGTATGCAAAATATGTGGTAGCATCGATTTCAATCTACTATTTTATCCATTCAACATATCCCTTCAGTATTAACGAGCTTGATCTGAAAATGGGCGATGGAGAATACGTCGGCAAGGTTACTCTTAATAGCCAGACCGGGGTAATAAAAATACGGCTGGCTGGGGAGTCGTTGAACGAAGGAGTCCTGATTTTTTCACCGAAGGTGATCAATGACACCGACATATCGTACACCTGTCGCCCCTTGGGTGTTCCTCCAAAATACATTCCAAAAGAATGTCCAAAAAAGGGAACTGAGTAGTAATTGGAGTAGAACCCAGTGACTTACGCTCTCAGCTTGTTAGAAGCTGAACTGCTTCATGCCTCTGCGATACACCGCAAGCACTGCGCATAATCGGCGTTACGTTAAGGTCGCAAAGCGAACGTCCAGATTGACCACAAAGCGGACCTTTTACAGCGTCCTGATATCGCACTTGTCTCCGGCTCAGGGCTTTATGATCCCGGATTTTCCAGTTTTGAACGGACCAAAATTCCCGGGGTAGGCGCAACAGAAACCGGACTCGGTTGATCTATATTCAGCCCGTCAAGCCAACTCAGAATGCCTATATCGAGCGCTTCAATCGGATCCCTTGGCATGAATGGATTGATCTGCATCAATTCAGCGGCATTCCTCATGCCCAGCTATGAGCGACCCAGTGGTTGTGGCAATACAATGCTGAGAGACCCATTAAATTCAAACTAATCGGGTCTCGGGTAAATATCAATTAGACGTGCAACTTACAATGTTTGAAATGACTATACAATTCGTCGTCGACTGATTATTCCAGTTGTTAGGGACATTATTAAGCTCAACAGGCTGTTGCGATGAGCTCCAATTTTGCCAGCTCTGGTTGTTAATCGCATTATTAGTTTGCTGACGTTGCTTAGCTATCTGTTGTTGTCGCTGCTGAGCTATCTGTTTTTGTCGCTTCTGATTTATTCTTTGCTGGTCAAGATATTTTGCCTCTGCTTTTTCCCATTTGCGTTCTTTCTCAACTCTATATCTTGTTATTTGGTCATTTAAATGTGAAATATCACCATTAGGTAGACAAACACGGCCATAAATCGAGTTATCCATGAAATCTACACTAACATTTCCATCGCATATTTTTCTTTTATAAATCGCCATTGCTTGCTTGCTTGCATCAAGTCTACCACTAACAGCTTGAAGTTCTTTATTTGTTGAATTTATAGTCGCAATCATCGCTTGGTCCAAGTCATAATCAAGCTTTACAAGCTCTCTATTACCATTTTCAACTCGGGCTATCTCGCTATAACCATTTACATAATTAGTAATAGTAAAAACTTCATTTTCATTTTTATATATAGAAATATGCCTCCAATTGCTATCTTCTGGATTGGTAGATAAATTAACTCTTAACACGTTGTTTTCCCGAGTTATTTTCGCTACGAATCTCCTACCTGTAAAAAGCTCTTCTTCCCCATAAAAATTAGGCCCATTTAGGTCGTTGAAACCAATAGCGGAAGTATAATATTCAATACTAGGTCCATTCTTAACAATCTCTATCATATCATAATAGAATTTACCGTCTTCAGGATTAGCCACATACCGGTACTTCTCCGCATCGTACATTGCTATGTAAAAAGTATCAGGTTCCTGCCCAACTTCGCCGTAGTAAACTAAATATGAGACTAGGCCATATTCAATTGTTTCATTGAATTCACGACCAAGACCAAATGCATAGCCATCCTTACAGTCGCCATCCCAATTTGTATTAGCACGAGATACAAAGTCCCAAATAGTAGGGTCGTTTTCATCTACTACACGTGCATGATAATATATCATACACGGTTCAATCTTATTATTAGGTTGGAACCATTTATAGACTTTTTTTAATTCGGGATATTCTCCACTATCATTACCAGAACTCAATAGCTGAGCAAGCTCCTGGCTCTCTTTTTTTGGCATGTTAGGAATACGGTCATTTGTTGCGCATGATGAAACTAACAAAGACGCTAAAATAGCTGCGAAGTATTTAACATTCATCCTTTTTTTCCTTGTCACTTTTAAATCTAAGTTTCACCCAAAGACGCACAATGGTCAAATGGCATCTTGAATCTTAGCAGCCTTACTAGGTCCGCTTTCCAATGTTTGCGACGCCATGACCACGGGTTCTACCCCCGCTACTGCGGACATTCCTAAGTGGAGGATTCACAGAGCGTGCGATTCCCTATCACCGGTCAAAATTGGCCAAGGTGTAATCAGTCATCGCAGCTTCGACTGCGGTTTTTGTGTTTTGCAGCACCACGTCAGCCTCCATAGCTGCGAAGATCTCGCCGTAGTCTTTAACGTAAAGCACCGTCGAGTCGGAGTCCTTTCTGCCAAACTGAATGGCGAGGGAAAAGACAGAGGTCTGGTCGACGTCGAGGCATCTGACGCTGACACTCAGGTGGACTTCCCCGCGGCGTCCTGGCTTTGGCTCAACTTCCGACTCCTTAATGACGCTTGCCACGGCGTCTTTTAGCTCGCGCTCCGTAATCACGCAGGCATCTTCCTCAAAACGGGCAACGTAACCCAGGATGTTGGGATCAGCCTTTTCAAGAGCATTCATGTACCAGGATGGCGGGAAACCGCCATGGGCCACGTTGGTGACCAAGAGCAGCGCGAGCACGCATAAATTTAGCCGGGAAAACATCTTTGAACTCCAAACCTTGGATAGAGACTGATGTTTTAACCAGTAACTCGCCTTTAGGCAAGGCCGCCATCTTGATTAAAGCCCTCACGTCCCCCGGAAACCTCGGGCCACCAGATAAACTCCCCGCGATCTTGCTCTGGACGAATCAGGCTTGCGCGCCATCACCTTGCCGAAAACGTCCCGCACGGCTTTGACATACTGATCATAGCCCTCCCCGTGGAGCACCTTGGCCACAGAGCTGCCTTCGGGCTTAAGCAGCTAACAGACCATGTCCAGTGCCAGCACGATTAGATACGGCGTAATCGTCAGTCCGGGTGCTCAAAATCAGGCGCTATGCGCGATTATTTCTGTCTACAAGCATGTGCTGAAACGAGGATGTTTACAGGAAGACAGCTTCAGATCCTGAGCGGCGCCTCTGATTCGCTTCCTGTAGTCATGGAGCCGCCCAATGTAATCGAACACATTATCTCGTGCTTCGTTTGTGACGCCATTTGATCGCTCACCAGCGATCATGAAAGCTTGTTTCTTAACCAATTCAGGGTGAAGAAAGTGAGTAATTTGCTGCGCTTCCAAGGTTCGCTTTTGTTTAAAAATAAACATTTTGAATAACCATGAGTGTATTCATAACCACAATTTGATGAACAGGAACAGGCTGAGGAGCCGATGGCCACGACCAGCGATGAAGGGGTTTGTGCTGACATCAGCCAACCCCCGAATCCCTTTTCCTCTCTTCCAGCAACTCCCTCAAAAAACTCGCTCGCAGATTCGCATTGCTTACCGATTTTGCGATGGTCGCGAAATCACTAACTTGCCCAACGATATGGACCTCTATCTCGGCGCGGGTAATCGCTGTGTAAAGCCACGCACGGTCGGAAATACGGCCCTTCTGAACTACCACGATAATCCTTGGGAACTGGCTACCTTGAGCCTTGTGGAGCGTGATCGCGTAGCCAAGTTCCATGCAGTCGAAGACGTCCTCGGTGATGGCAATCTCCTCTCCGGTATCCAAGGTTACGATACCAAATGTTTTTTGGCCATCTTGAACGTTACGCTCTGCCGAGGATAAGAGACCAAGAGATCCGTTCTGGATACCAATATTGTAGTTGTTCCGGGTAAAGAGGATCGGGTCCCCCACCCTCAGATCAAGGTAGAAATCATCCCCATGCAACGTGAACTCCAGTCTTTGACCGCCTGGATTGATTAGCCGTTGAGACTCCACGTTCAACTCGCCAACCAAAGCCTTCGTTGCCCCGATGATCTGGGTATTGTGAGCCGATTCTGCATACAGGGTTTTGCACTTGTCGACCAATCGCTCCGGAGGCGTTTCGTGAAAAGTGATCGCACCTACCGACAGTGATGGCGGCACCTCGCCTCGATTGATGGTGGCAGAGTAGTAACCTTACGGCAGCATAGCGCAACTTCCTGCTGAGCTTCTGATTCAATGAATGCCTCAACCCTATCAGGAGGCAGTCATGATTCCACTAACCCCCGTCAACGATACCGTTCAGCTCCAGAGGCGGCTCGATTCGCTGGCCGCAGACTTCACGCGCTGGCGTGCGCAACGACCACACCAGCGGGCTGCCGTGCCTCAGTCACTGCGCGACAGGGCCGTCGCGCTGGCACTGGCATCCTCGCGGGTCCGCGTCAGCAAAGCACTTAGCATCAGCTATACCATGCTGAACACCTGGTCGCCGAAATTGCAGGCGCAGGCAACGCCGCATCGGCGTGGTATGTCACACATATCGACTCCCACGCCCGCCTCAGCACCAACCTTTGTCCCGCTTGAACAGGCAGTGGCCGATGCCGCCCTGCCAGCCTTCACCGTCTCGACCTCATCAGGCCAGCGGCTAACGATCGAAGGGGCCTGCAGTCCTGCTCAGGTGAGTGCGCTGGTACTGGCGCTCTGCGCCACGGCGGGCGCATGATCCTGCTGACCAGCTCGAGCCGCATCCTGCTGGCAGCGCAGCCGGCTGACTTTCGTCGCGGCATCGATGGCTTCGTGGCCCTGTGCCGTGATCAGCTCAGACAAGACCCCCGCGGTGATACCCGCTTCGTCTTCACCAACAAAAGCCGCACCATGGTCCGCGTGCTCTGCTATGACGGCAGCGGGTTCTGGCTCATGACCAAACGCCTCTCGCAAGGCCGCTTTACCCGCTGGCCGGCCGCAGGCAGTGCGCTGACCGTGCTGGAGGCGGCGCAGCTGCGGCAGTGGCTGCGTGGCCCTGTCGAGAAATTATCTTGAAAACGTTCGAAAACTCAGTAGGCTATGCCAACATCTTCAAACAGACTCACAACAGGAACAGATCATGGCTGCCAGTGCCACAACACTGACCGAAGCGCAGGTAGAAGCGCTGACCACGCGCGTGCAGCATGCGCTGGATCATGATCTGGCCCTACCACCTGAAGATGTCAGGCTGCTGCTCGATGCGCTGATGACGCTGGCGAAGCTGCAGGCTGGCATCAAGTCCAAGAGAGTCGGCCTGCACAAGCTGCGGAAGCTGGCCGGCCTGGTCGATGCTTCAGAAAAGCTCAGCAGTCTGCTGGGCACCGCCACTGGGAAGAGCGGATCACGCAAAGCCTCATCACGCAGTCCGGCCACCTCGGCCGAACCACCGGCTGTCGAGGCGGTGCCACCGACGGTCGAACATCATGCGCTCGAAGACGTCAGCAAGGGCGACGACTGCCCTGAATGCGAGACCGGCAAGCTCTACAAGTACGATCCGGCCAGCTTCGTCCGCATTGAGAGTCAGCCACCGTTCAATGCCGTGCAGCACGTGGCCGAGCGCCTGCGCTGCAACGCCTGCGGTGTCTTCATCACGGCCACACTGCCAGACTCTGTTCTGCAGGACGGCGGGCGAGGCCAGAAGTACGGCTACGGCGCCAGAGCCCTGATGGCCATGAACAAGTACTTCGCCGGCCACCCGTTTTACCGTCAGGGCACCCTGAATCAGCTCCTGGGCGTGCCAATGACAGCCTCGACGATCTTCGATCAGTGCGAGCATCTGGCCAATGATCTCAAGCCGGTGCATGACACCCTGCTCAAGCTGGCCGCCGACGCCTGGCTGTATCATATCGACGATACCGGGAACCGGATACTGGATCAGAAGCCGGTCATGAAACGCAGTCGCCATGACGGCCGTGAGCGACTGCGCTCCGGCATTCATACCTCCGGCATGATTGCCGAGCAGCGCGACGGTCCGCCCCTGGTGCTGTACCAGACATCGCTCAGCCATGCCGGTGAATTACTGGACGATGTCCTGCGCCTGCGCAGTGACGGCAGCCCGCC
>NZ_KB889949.1 GCF_000372805.1 Marinobacter gelidimuriae
CACCATTCTGACCGCAGTCACAACCAGCTTTGGTGATCGCGAGCCGGAAGTGGTTGAGATGCTGGGCAAGATGACCTTCAAGACCAGTACCATGAGTGCTCTGCTGGCCTGGATGGATNAAAATAACGCCTCCGCCGAAGAGGCTGCCGTTTACTTCCTGAGCAACAACAGCGATGAATGGTCTAGCTGGTTGAACGAGTCAGCCAGTCAACGACTTGCCAACGTACTTGGCCAGTAGACGTTTTTAATAAGAGCCGGTTCGCCGGCTCTTTTTTTATCCGGCCAAAAAAAGCCATACCCGATACCTCACTTTGAATGCGCAAGGAATATTGAACGCTCATGGCAACCTACGACTTCCTATTTTCATCGCTCGGACTCACAGAGTGGTGCGCTGAAGGCAAGAGCGACGCGCCCATGTCGATGGCCGCATTACTCAACAAATCCAAAGGTACGGAAGCCGATACGCCATCCCTCTGGGAAATACCGTTTCCATCCATGGATGCACTCAATGACTCTTGCGCAGCCTTCCCCCAGTCCCGAGATTTAACCCAAGGGCTGGAGCAAGGTTTCCTTGCCGTCAAAGACAATCTCAGCATTGTGCTGGACCCCATTACCCAGCCCTTGAGCTGGGCCCTTGATGGTGCTCTTTACGGCATGATCACTACGCCATGGTGGATCGTTATTCCGATTCTGCTGGCGGTTGTTCTGTTTGTCACCAAATCCTGGAAGCTGGTCGGCTTCGTGGCTGGCAGCCTGTGCCTGCTCGCCTTCATCGACTACTACGAATACGCCATGCAGACGCTGGCGATTATATTTGTCTGCGCGTTCATCTGTGTACTGCTGGGCGTACCTATTGGTATCGCCATGTCCCGAAATAACATGATGCAGAGGCTGACAGTCCCGGTACTCGACATGCTGCAGACCCTGCCTCCTTTTGTGTATCTGATCCCGCTGATTTTTCTGTTCAGCGTGACCGAGTCCAAACTGTACGGCATCGCCATCATTCTTTACGCCATTGTGCCCGTTATTCGCATGACCAACCTTGGCATCCGGTTGGTGGACCTAGACGTGATTGAAGCGGCGAATGCCTTCGGCATGACCAGCCGGCAAATGCTGTACAAGGTACAGATTCCGCTGGCGCTCCCCAACATCATGGCAGGGGTGAACCAAACCATCATGATGAGCCTGGCCATGGTTGTTATTGCCTCCTTGGTTTCGGCGCCCGGCCTTGGCGTGCTGGTACTTCAGGGCATACGCAACCTGGAACTCGGCGTTGGCCTGGTCGCGGGTCTTGGCATCGTTATTCTGGCGGTCATTCTGGACCGGGTAACCAAAGCATCGCTGGCGCGTATTAACGCCTCGCAAAAACAGTAAGGAAAAGCATTGTGGATCGGGACATCAAGATTTCAATCCGGAACCTGTACAAGATTTTCGGCCCTACTCCCGACGTTGCCCTTGAATACGTGAAACAGGGCATGGGAAAGGCCGAACTGCTCGAACAGCACCAGCACGTGCTGGGCCTTCAGGATATTAACGTGGATATACGCGAGGGCCATGTCACCGTCATCATGGGCCTGTCGGGCTCCGGAAAATCCACGCTCATCCGACATCTCAACCGGCTGATCGAACCCACCGCCGGTGAAATTCAAGTGGATGGCGAGAACGTGCTAACCTTTGACGAAGACCAGTTGCGCAAGCTGCGTCGGGAACACATGTCGATGGTGTTCCAGAAATTCGCGCTGCTACCGCACAAAACGGTCCTTGAAAACGCCGGGATGGCGCTTTCCGTGCGCGGCCATAAAATTGAGGAATTCGAAGCGGAAGCCAAAAAATGGATCGCCCGCGTGGGTCTGGAAGGCAACGAATACCAGTACCCGCACCAGTTGTCTGGTGGTATGCAACAGCGCGTTGGTATCGCCCGGGCACTGGCCTCTAACTCACCGGTCATGCTGATGGACGAGGCCTTCTCGGCACTGGACCCGCTGATACGGTCAGATATGCAAGACCTGCTGCTGGAGCTACAGGACGAGTTGCAGAAGACCATCGTCTTCATTACCCACGATCTGGATGAGTCACTGAAACTGGCAGACCACCTGGTGATACTCAAAGAAGGCTATATTGTTCAACAGGGTGAGCCGCAAGAAATACTGATGCACCCGAACGATCCTTACATCGTCAACTTTATCAGCGACATCAATCGTGCCCGGGTACTGCGGGTTCGGTCCATCATGAAGAAAACCACGGAAGCGCCTGACAACGTGGCCGGCGATATCGGTGAAAGAGACAACCTGGAATCAGTGATTGCACTGTCTGGAGGCGACACCAGCCTCATCTATCGCGTGGTTCGTAAAGGCAAGCAAGTCGGGGTTCTGGAGGTCCAAGACCTGTTCAAAGCTCTGGTGCCTACCGAAAGCACAGAAGGCGACACCCGCTCGCATTATTGAAAGAACGAAAACCGGGCAGCTCTGATCTTCAGAATCAGGCCTGCCCGGTTTTCGAGTTTTGCAGTGCCTGCTATGCCCCCGGACGATGAAGTGCCCTGTAGCGCTCCTCTAACTCAACACGAATCGCACGGCGTTCCTGGCCGTTCGCAAATCGCCTGATTTGATCATCAGTGACGGGTTCCATTTTGGGCACTTCGACGGATTTTCCATTTTCATCAACCGCCACCATGGTGAAAAAGCAGCTGTTGGTATGCCTGACCAGTTTTTCACGGATGTTCTCCGTGCTCACCTTAATGCCCACCTCCATTGACGTGCGCCCGGTGTAGTTAACGCTGGCCAGAAAGGTCACCAGTTCGCCCACATGAACGGGTTGAAGAAACATAACCTGGTCGACCGACAGAGTAACGACATAAGCACCTGCATACCGGCTGGCGCACGCATAGGCCACTTCATCAAGATGCTTAAGCAAGGTAAGATGAAGTGGTTGAATGGTTGGATCAAGCTTCACTATCCTAAGTGAAACGCCCTGTGCGGACCCGCATGCAGGGTGTTGTGGGGGCTGAGGGTTAGATGCCCTCGGCTACCCGATTACGCACTTGTTGACACCAACGGTGAAATTTCAACCAAAGGACGGTGCGAAGACAGGTCGTGAGCTGACTGCAGGCTTAGCCAAAATTCGGGGGACATGTTGAACGCCTTTGCGAACAACCAGGCTGTCTCGGGGGTTATTCCTCTTTTGCCGCGGACTATCTCGTTTACACGCTGAACAGAAATACCCAGATGCTCAGCTAAGGCGGTTTGACTCAACCCTAAAGGCTCAAGGAACTCCTTTATCAAAATAATGCCGGGATGTGTACTTACTCTGTGAGTTGGAATCATGGGGACACCTCAGTGATAGTCAACAATCTTAACTTCGTAGGCTCCGGCGCCTTGCCATCGAAAAACGATACGCCATTGAGAATTGACACGAATACTATAGAAGCCAACGTAGTCTCCCTTCAGAGCCTCCAACCGATTGCCTGGCGGAGATCGGAGCTCCTCCAATGACCCGACAGCATTCAGAATATCGAGCTTATAGAGCGCCGGCTCTTTGATATCGCTAGGCATCCTGCGAACCTTTGCACTGCTCACGCCGTGGTAAAGATTTTCCGTGAGACGGTTTCCAAAAGAATGGATCATAAGGACACATTAATGGATACACGGCATTCATGCAAATCAGAGTTGATGTGCGTAACGCTAGCAGCATGCGCGCCCTTGGAATGGAGCCGAAGGCGCAATGAAAAGGGCGTCACCGTGCCTGCATTGGTTAGCACTTGTTGACGTCTGCGTATATGTTGATAATATACATTCATGATGAATTGGGCACAAATTGCTGGCTTTGACTGGAACGAAGGCAACTCCCGAAAAAATTCGGGGAAGCACAGCGTCGGCCAGCCTGAGGCGGAAGCCATTTTCTTTAATGAGCCGCTCCTGGTGCTGGAAGACTCCAAGCATAGCCAGACCGAAGCCCGTTTACATGCCCTTGGTGAAACAGATGATGCGAGACTGCTGCACATTACCTTCACGCTAAGGCATAACGATACCCTGATTCGAGTAATTTCCGCTCGCGACATGCACCGCAAAGAGAGGGCTGTTTATGAGCAAGTTAAAAAAGACTCCTGAGTTCAAAACAGAAGCAAAAGAGCGAGAGTTCTGGGAGGCTCACGACTCCTCGGACTACGTGGATTGGAGTCAGGCAAAATCGGCGTCCTTTCCGAAGTTGAAGCCCTCAACCAAGACTATCTCTCTCCGCTTGCCCGAAACTCTACTTGACCGGATCAAAATCGAGGCTAATAAGCGAGATATGCCCTATCAATCGCTGATCAAGGCTTGGCTTGCGGACGATGTGAACGACAACCGCCGGGCCTGAAGTGCTAACGCCCGGCTCACGCGCCGGTTTGAAGCCGCGAAACGACGGAAAATCGGTCGTTGTGCAGCCGTTGGTTATGCCCTGTGCCCAATTTCCGACACGGAGTTCCACGGACGAATATTTTTCAACTGACCCTCAAGAGCCTCTTCCGCAATCTCTGTATCGTAGGCTGCCTGAGTCCGCAGCCAATACCCATTGGACAAACCAAAGAAGCGGCACAGTCGCAGGTCAGTGTCTGCGGTTATTGAACGCTTACCCGCAATAATCTGGCCTATTCTCTGGGCAGGCACGCCAATTTCTTTAGCGAGGCGATATTGAGAAATGCCCATCGGCTCAAGAAACTCTTCTTTCAGTAACTCGCCTGGCGTTACGGGATCAATGTTGCTCAGCATGCCAGAGTTCATATTGAGACTGCTGGTTCAGCCAACTCTCTGCCGAGGCATCAAACGCGATAGAAAGCCGAATAGCCATTCCTTGGCTCCTCCGTGGTTCTAATTGAGACGAGACAGAATGAGACGATTACAACGAAAGAGCAAGGCAGGGGCAAAACGCAAGACCTGACCCCCCGGAACTATTCTGGAACTATTCTTGGTCATGGGAACTATTCTTGGTCATGTGTTGCTTCAGGCAGCGACAAGCTTCTTAACCTTCAGCTCATTGCGATGTTGCTCAGCATGCCAGAGTTCATATTGAGACTGCTGGTTCAGCCAACTCTCTGCCGAGGTATCAAACGCGATAGAAAGCCGAATAGCCATTTCGGGACTAATACCAGCCTTGCCGTTCAGCACGGCGCTCAGAGTTTTGCGGCTTACCCCCAATGCTTCTGCGGCAGCCGTTACAGACAAGCCAAGGGGTTCCAGACAAAGCTCTCGCAAGACTTCACCCGGGTGGGGAGGGTTGTGCATCAACATCGGCGGTACCTCAGTGGTAATCTTCGTAATTCACTATCTCGGCATCTCCGTCCTCAAACCAGAACGTCACTCGCCAGTTACCACTGACCGTCACTGACCAAATTCCGGTGCGATTCCCCGAGAGCTCGTGCAGTCGAAGGCCTGGTAAGTCCATATCATTAACGTCTGACGCTGCGTTTAGCCTACCGAGAATAAGCCGAAGCCTCTTTGCATGAGCGGCCTGAATCCCTGCGGTGCTGCCGGACTTGAAGAATTTAGCCAAGCCCTTGTGTTTGAAGCTTCGAATCATTCCTTGAATGTACCCTGTAACGTATCGGGTGTCAAAAGCACATAACACCCTCCGCATTCACGACTTTGGAATGAGGGTAGGCGCGGCGGTCTGGCCATTCCCTGGCTCCTTCCATGGTCTAGTTGAGGCGGGATAGAATGAGGCGATTACAACGAAAGGGCCAAGCAGGGGCAAAACGCAAGACCTGACCCCGGCACTCTCTCGCACTCTCTCGCGGCACTCTCTCGCGAACCACGCCGGCTCTGCCGTCTTCCAGGCGTCGATCACGGTGGCTTTCCAGGACCTCTTTCAGTTCCGCTTCTACAGCCTTCTGAATGAGTGTCCTGGCTCCTGTTCGCAGCAATGCAGTCAATGGATCCTTGTCCTCTTCTCGACCTGCCAGGTCGATCACGTTACTCTTCGTCATGATGGCGTCCCTATGGTGGGTGGGTTGTTTGGCGATTACCAATCAACCAGATACGCCGCTTCTTTTCAAATCCTTAAACACCAGTTCTAACCATAACTCAATGCTAATCCGTTTATGACACTTAAAAGTGCAGGAACGATTGACTATGTTTTATAACTAACTATCATTACATTGTTACTTTTATTACATCTGCCAATGATGTTGATAGGTTAGATCTATTACACTTATCATAAGCACGTTGAATCATCCATTGTTGACCGTTTTTAGATTCACCCTCACTAGGAGCGTCTAAAAATCGTTTGCGGTATGTGACCTCATCTACCATATCCATATCACTAATGCCTGACATATAACTATCAAATACTTTTTTAATGTCATTAGACTTTATTGTACCTAAAAAGTCTGCGCAACTCTCATCAGCCGCTTGAGCCGTACCCGTTAAAGCGACTGTTACTCCTATTGCTAGTATTAATTTTTTCATCTTTCTCTTCCTTAAATTGATTTTTTAACTGCGACATATTCGACAATACCATAAAAAAAGTTATTGAAGAAATGAAAGCCACTTTTTTGAAGTGCTTTTAGACTGGTACGAATATTATGATATGCGACTGTTTTTCTCATATGCTTCCACCCATTCATAACCCAATGTCTTAAGTGTAAGCGCCAATAAATCAGCACCTACATTTCGGCTCGCCGATTGCACACACTGATTTCCTCACCCATTCCATGAGGAATCAGCATGACCCCAACCGAACGAGCACACGTCTGGCAACAGCATATTACTGATTGGGAAGCCTCAGGCGTGTCCGGCAGCGCTTACTGCAAGCAACAGTCACTGGTTTATCATCAATTCGTTTACTGGCGCCGGAAGCTGGCTCCGACTGAGGACTGTCTGCAGCAGGAACAAGCGACCACCGGGTTCGCTCGGGTCGTTTCTGCTCCTGGCGCTGGCATCGGCGGAGCCGATAACCTGACTGTGTCACTGCCTGGTGGTGTCTCCATCACTGGTTTGCGCGCCGGCAACATCGAGTTGCTCGGCGCTGTTTTGAGACAGCTGTGATGCGCCACCGATNTTTACGCCCGTCCTTGTCGTTGCCAGAGATTTACCTGTACCGAGCCCCCGTTGATTT
>NZ_KB889950.1 GCF_000372805.1 Marinobacter gelidimuriae
CAACGACCTTGCCTTGTTCATCACTGACGCTGTAGTGAAACAAGACCACCTGATTCTTTTCGATTGGCATAGGATTCTCTGCGAAGGTTCAAAGTACGCCATTATAACCAGCGGCGGCGTTGACTCCAGCGGCAGCTGCAGTCGACTGGCGATCTGGATAACAACAGGGTCGTTGAACCGGATTGATCAAAATTAAATGGTTACGCACCCTTTAATTGGCACGTTGAAATTTAGGCCTCAGAGTTGATCAACGAATATCCGCTCTGACACCTTTTATCCACTTCTGCACTCGATGATTGTCCCTAACTCGGGATGGGGCCAGGGTCACTCAGAACTTTTGAATAAAGCTTGTCTGCGCTTAGGCAGGACCGCGTCAATGGGATTAAACAGAGCTGTACCGGTTGTCGGATAGTCGGTTTTCCGATCAGCAATTATGAAATATCCCATCATTGAATTCCGATTGTGGCCCGTGTCGTCCCGGTTATCTCACTTCGATACTGCTTGGTTAAGTCGGACAGGCTGCTAGACTGGGACTCATGAAACAACCTATTGCCGGCTACCATAAAGACCAAGAAAACCATTGGGTCGCTCAGCTGGCGTGTGGTCACAATCAACACGTGCGTCATACGCCGCCGTGGGTGAACCGCCCTTGGGTCACTACGGCGGAGGGCCGGGAGTCGATGGTGGGGTTTGAGCTCGATTGCAGGAAATGTGAAGAGGGTTCGCCGCCGGATGAAAGGCCTTGATCATGTCACCCTTGGGGCTGAAAGCAAAAGGATTAGCCATCTTGCAGAGGTAGAGGTTGCGAGCGCATTGGCCCGTTGGGTTCGCATGGGAGAGCTCAGCGATCCACAGGCAAACCGTATGGAAAGTGCGTTTCATGACGATTGAACAAGGATTGTGCTTTGCTGACCTGATGGTGTGGGGGGTGGACGCCCAGAAAGTGCAGCCCAAAGGCAAGGTCGGCCGCGCCGACCTTGCCTTGAGTTTGATCCGCAGCCTCTATGCCGTAGAGCAGAGGGCCAAAACAATGACGGCGGAGAAAAGGCTGGCCTTGCGAGAAAGTCAAAGCCGTCCACTCATCGAAAAACTGACGGTGTTTCTGACTGACGGTCGCATCCGGCTGCAGTTCGTGCAGCGCTTACAATGAAATAGTGCTGTTGATGCCGCTAGAGACATTGTCGGGTTCAAACCAGCGCGCAGTCACGGTCTTCGTCTGGGTCCAGAAGCTGATGGCCTGTTTGCCGTTAGGTCCCAGATCACCAAGCTTGGAACCTCGTGAGCCGGTGAAGCTGAAATAAGCCACTGGCACGGGGATAGCCACGTTGATGCCCACCTGACCAACGTCGATGTCTGATACGAAGCGACGCGCGACCCAGCCGGAGTTGGTAAAAATTGATGTGCCGTTACCATTAGGGTTGGCATTGATAAACTCAATCGCTTCATCCATTGTCTCAACATTCACCACACACAGCACCGGGCCAAAGATCTCTTCGCGGTACACCGTCATGTCAGCGGTGACGTTACTGAACAGAGTTGGGCCGACAAAATTACCGTTCGGGTAGCCTTCAACCTGACAGCCGCGGCCATCCACTTCCATCGTGGCGCCTTCCTGTTCGCCGGTCGCGATCAGGCGTTCTACGCGCTCCTTACCAGCCGGTGAGACCAGCGGACCAAGATCTGCATCGAGCTGGGTGCCGGGGCCTACCTTCATACTGCGCGTGCCTTCGATGATATCCTCGAGCCACTCACGCGCCTCACCCACCAGCACTACAACGGAGTTGGCCATGCAACGCTGTCCGGCAGCGCCGTAGGCGGACCCTAATAAGCTGTTAATGGCCTGGCTACGGTTCGCATCGGGCATGACAACGCAGTGGTTCTTAGCCCCCATCATCGCCTGCATACGCTTTCCTGCTGCTGCAGCACGATCATAAAGTAGCTGACCCACATGTGTGGAACCAATGAAGGATAGTGCTTGGATATCAGCATGATCGGCAATCTGATTTGCGACTTCTGGACCGCCATGCACGACGTTGAGCACACCCGGTGGTACACCGGCTTCGTGGGCCAGTTCGACCAGGCGCATAGAAGAACTCGGGTCTTGCTCGGAGGGCTTAAAAACGAAGGTATTACCCGTAGCGATGGCCATTGGGAACATAAAGCATGGCAGCATAATCGGGAAGTTAAACGCGGTGATGCCCGCTCCCACGCCCAGTGGCTGATGCAGTGTGTAGACATCGACTTCATTCGCAGCGTTGTCGGCCCGCTCACCCAATTGCAGCGAAGTGATTGAGCAGGCATGCTCGACCACTTCCAGTCCACGCCCCACTTCACCCATAGCGTCGGGCAGAGTTTTTCCATGTTCTTCGCTGATCAGCGCTGCCAACTCGTCGGTGTGCTCGCGGATCAACGCCTGAAACTTGAGCATGATACGCATCCGCTTGCCCAGCGGGGTTTTGCGCCAAGTCGTGAAGGCTTGCTTTGCGTTAGCAATGGCCTGATCGACTTCATCCGTGGTGCAAAACGGAACTCGTGCAACGACTTCCTGGGTGGCTGGATTAATCACGTCACGCCAATCCTGACTCTGGGAGACAACTGGCTGGCCGTTAATATACATGGCGATTTCACGAATACTCATAATACCATATCCTGTTATTATCAATTTTACTCCTGGATTCATAGAATAAGTGCAACGGTTGAAGTATGCATAGTATCAATACTAATATAGCTGGGCAGCTGATTAATTAGGCCTGACGTGTACGTTAGCTGCGCATTCCTGTTTCCCGATGATCAAAAACAACATTTACAAAAACCAAATACTAGGGAATTTAAAATGAAGAAAACGACCAAATTTGCCGTCGCCGGCCTGGCTGTCGGTATCGCCTTTTCCGCTGTCTCTGCTACCGCTCATGCCAAGGAAAGCTGGACCATGACCACCACTTGGCCGGACAACTTGGCGCTGATCGAAATCGATCGCCATTGGGTTGACCTGGCCAACAAGCTGGTCGGTGACGAGTTGAAAATCAACTTCCGTGCCGGCGGCACCTTGGTGCCCGGCACCGAAGTGTTTGATGCCACCCAAACCGGCAGCATTGAAGCCTCGGGTGATTGGCCCGGTTACTGGGCAGGCCGCAGCCCCGCCTTCTCGCCGCTCGCCACCACCACCAGCCTGTTCAACGGCGTGGATTATCTGAACTGGATTCAACAATGGGGTGGTTTCGAGCTGTACCAAGAAGTCTACGGCAAGTACAACATGGTCTACCTGCCGTACGGGATCACCAATAACGAGTCCGGTTTCATGGGTCGTACCCCCATCAAAAGCCTAGCGGACCTCGACGGCAAGCGCATCCGTCTTTCCGGACGTGACCAAGGACGCGTTCTGGAGGAACTCGGCGGCTCACAGGTCACCCTCGCCGGCGGTGAAATCTACCAGGCTATCGAGCGCGGCGTGATCGACGCCGGTGAATTTTCCACGCCAGGCGTCGACTACGAGGCCGGCTTTGCTGAAGTGGCGGAATACTGGACCACGCCTGGCTGGCACCAGTCCGCCAGCGTATTCGGTGTCATGATCAACAAAGATGCCTGGAACGCACTTTCCAAAGAAACCCAAGAGAAGCTGAAGATTGCGGCTGACGCCACCCTGGCCTGGTCACTTTCCTGGTCTGAGCGCGGCTCCACCGAAGGCACCATCAAGTTCCAGGAAGCCGGCGTCCAAATTAACCAGTTCTCCGAGGCAGACCTGGCACGCATTCAAGACATCACCAATGAAGTGATCGTTCGCGGGGCCTGTGAAGATAAGATGCACGCCAAGGTTTACCATTCCATGATCAGCTACATGGAGCATTACGCTAACTGGCGTGATCTTACCGTACCCTTCAATATGAGCCGCACCATCGACAATCTGCCCTCTCTGAAAAAAATCGAAGCCTGCCTGTAAGGCATTCACCGCCGTCTCGATGTCTCGCATCGGGGCGGCTTTTTGGTATTGATTGCGGAGTTTCTCCATGAATGCAATTGCCAAGGCGATCGATACGCTCAATGACGTTTTCGGGCGAATCATTGCGCCACTGATTGCTATTATCACGCTAGTCGTTCTTTACGATATTGGATTGCGCTTCTTCACCGATCGTCCCAGCGATTGGGCTTTCGACATCACCAAGATGCTGTTCGGCGCCCATTTCATGCTGATGGCGGCTTACGGGCTGCGCCATCACGTTCACGTCGAAGTCGACGTGATCAAACGGCTGCTCTCACGCAGGAAGCAGGCGGTATTAGACATTATCGGCTATCTGATCTTCTTCGCACCTTTTATGTGGATGCTGATAAGCCTCGGCTGGAGCTTCTTTATGCGTTCATTCAGCCGCGGCGAAACCACCTATGGCATGGTATCGATTCCGGTTTACCCGATTAAAGGCGTCATCTTCGTTACCGCGGTTTTGATTCTGCTGCAGGGTATCGCGATCTTCATTCGGGCCATTCAACAACTGCGGGAGGAGCGGACATGAATTTAAGCCCAGAAATGCTCACCCTGGTTATGTTCGCCGGATTGATAGTGGGCCTGTTTATGGGCCACCCCCTGGCGTTTGTGCTGGGTGGCGTGGCGGTCGTCGGTGCCCTTGTAGGGCCCGGCCTGAATGTGATGGGTACGCTGATCAACAACATCTATGGCAATGCCATGGATAATTACGTGTTGGTGGCAATCCCGTTATTTGTGTTGATGGCGAGGTTTTTGAACGACTCGGGTGTCACCGAGAAAATGTTCGATGCCATGCGCCTGTTATTGGCCAACCTGCGTGGCGGCTTGGCATTGACGGTGGTCATAGTCTCGGTGCTATTGGCTGCAACCACCGGCATCGTGGGCGCCTCGATAGCCGTGATGGGAATGATCGCCCTTGTGCCTATGCTCAAGTATGGCTACAACAAGGGGCTGAGTGCCGGGGTTATTATGGCCAGCGGCTGTCTGGGCATACTAATCCCGCCCAGCATCATGCTGATCTTGATGGCCAGTTACTCACCGGTGTCGGTAGGGGCTCTATTTGCGGGGGCCTTGGTGCCGGGGTTGATTTTGGGGGTGATGTACGCGCTTTACGTCCTGATCATCTGTCACATCAAGCCCGAGTACGGCCCGAAGGTGCCGGCTGAAGAACGCGCCCAGACTAGCACTGGCGAACTGGTCATAATGCTGTTCAAGTACGTTCTTCCGCCCATGGCGTTGATACTTGGCGTATTGGGGGCATTGTTCACCGGTATCGCAACGGCCACGGAAGCCTCAGCTATCGGCGTATTCATCGCCTTTTTGCTGTTCATGATTTTCGGGGATCGCAAACTCAAGACCTGCTACAACACCCTCATAGATGCCAGCAAGACCACCACCATGGTCATGCTGGTACTGGTAGGAGCCACGGCCTTCACCGGTGTTTTCTCGCGGGGCGGTGGCATGAGCGTAATCAGCGATCTGGTATTAGCCATGCCTGGCGGCACCACGGGGGCGTTGATTTTGATGTTCTTTCTCGTATTCATTCTGGGTATGTTCCTCGACTGGACCGGTATTGTGCTCCTCAGCTTCCCGATCATGTTGCCCATCGTCGAGGCCATGGGAGTGGATATGCTGTGGTTCGTGGTAATGGTCGCCGTGGTACTGCAAACCTCGTTCCTGACGCCGCCGTTTGGCTACGCCCTGTTCTATTTGAAGGGGGTCGCGCCCCCCGGAGTGGAAATCGTCGATCTGTATAAGGCGGTAATTCCGTTCGTAGCTTTGATAATCGTGGCATGCGTACTGTTGGCATTCTTCCCTTGGTTGGTTACCGGTTTGCCGGCCATCTTGTTGGGCTGATCTCTTTTTCCTGGGGCTGAAGCCCCATTCGGGTTGATGACCACAACGCCCGCCACTGAAAAGTGGCGGGCGTTGTGGTCCAAAGGTTGTGCTCAAATGCCTGACACAGGCTGCAAGCATAGACATTGAGAAATAATATTTTGAGGAGCTGTCCGGTGTCTACCGTAGCGGACACCGGTAAAAACTTTTGATAGCGAGATGCTCGAAGAACTGCAGTTTGGCGGTTGTTAATCCCGAAGCGCATGCAGGACCGGAGGCCACAGGAATTCTCTGAGCGGAGTGAGCGTTTTTTGCACGCACCGGCTGCCTGGAGCCGTAACTGGCTAAAATCAGAACGGTGGAAGGCTTGAGTGGTCTGGCAGAGATCTATCCGGATATTTACCAAGGCAAGCTCGCCGCAGACGAAGGCGTTATCGTGGCACTCGCATCGTCACGCTGAACCAGAGCGGCCAGGTTCAAAACCACGCCAAGCCAGATGGCGTAAATCACAAAAGTGACCAAGCTCATCTCCCTTCAATGATGCCCACCCGGCCCATGCGCGTGGCCGTGGGCTATCTCTTCCGAACTGGCGGCGCGTACTTCGATGATGTCGACATCGAAGGTCA
>NZ_KB889951.1 GCF_000372805.1 Marinobacter gelidimuriae
GCCCGATCACGGAGATCAGACTCGACCCAGTCCAGCACGATCGGATGGGCGTCGAGCAGGTTGGACATGGCTTCGAGCTCGATGGCGATGTCGTGTTCAAGGACAGAATCGAATAGACTGGGCTGGACGGTGCGTTTCTGACGCATTGTTGCCTCTCTTGTTTGCGTTTTGTCATGATATTCAATGGCTTGACTGTTCATGATAGCAAAAACAAGTAGAGGCTTCTCCTCTTTTATTGTAATTCAGTAGCAAATTCAGACGCTTACGTTTCCGGATGGACACTAGGTAAATGTTTTGAAATTCTTGACTTTGATCATCAAAGTCAGAACTTAGGGTTGGTCAAAGATATTGGCGAAGGTGATTTATCTCGGATAATGGCGTTGGCGGATAAAAAGGAAACGTTTGAAGACTGGCCTTGGATTATTCTATACGAAGAACTTGATAGAGCATTCCCAGATAGCCGGTTTATCCTGACAAAACGACAACATGAAAAATGGATTCAAAGTTATAAAAATATGCTGGCCAACCAAGGTGATGCATCAAAGGAATTAAATGAAATACGCCGAATTCTATATGGATTACCATTTCCTGATGTTTCAGAGTCGCAGCTCGTTGAACGATACGAGAAACACAACGCCGAAGTTGAATACTATTTTCGCGACCGTCCAAAAGATTTGCTTATTATTAACTGGGAAGAAGGAGATGAATGGAAAGAACTTTGTGACTTTTTAGGAAAAGACGTGCCAATTAAGCCATTTCCACACGCTAACAAAGGTTCATATATAGATAAATCTAAGACGAATAGGCTGACAGATATTGTTAAAAGCTGGTTTAAATAACTGCATAACCAGGCAATTCAACTGAACTCACTGCCGCGCTGCACGCGCCCGTGATCCGGTTAATTGCAGCGTTATGTTTCAGATGCAGCAGAACGCAAGCCAAGGTGATCAACGAAAGGGATAAAATCGCGATCAAGAAATAGCAGTGATATGCTTTTCTCTATGCAAAACGTCGCGATGATGACGTCAGCGGTTTTTCGTATCGTGACCCCTTGCTTTCGCAATGCACGATAATTCTCTGCGCACTTTTCAGCCATCGCTTTGCCAAACATTTCATGTTGATCCAGAGTTAAGAGAAGTTGCCTGGTTTTGCGATAATCGCGGTCGCTACGAATTCCTTGCAGAATTTCGAGGAATATCAGGTCGCCGATGGCAACGGTCCCTTCAATAATTGCCGAATCGAGCAGATCTGTGTGAGGGCTTTGGACTCCGTTGAAATAGTCGATCCAGACACTGGTATCTACCAGTATCATTTATCACCTCGCATATCGTCCAAGTTGCCTTCCCACTTGATTTTTCCACGTAATTTACGAAGCTCTTGTTGCTGGCTCATGCGCACCAACAGCTTTAGGCCTTGCTCAACGGCCTCTTTTTTGGTTTCGTAGCCTGAAGTCTTCAGAGCGTCGGCCATCAATTTGTCATCTATAACAATATTCGTTCTCATGTCATTTCTCATGTGTATAGAGCGTAAGTTCTATACACAATCTAGCATGGCCTAGTGAACATAACAATCGGCTGCACGGCGACCGATTTTCCGCCGCTTCGCGGTTCCAAACCGGCGTGTGAGCCAAGCGTTGAACTAAACCGCTTCGCGGTAGCAAGTAAGCTTGAAAGTTTCCTGCGAGATCAGGTGAATTGACCGATACTTTTGATTAGCCCGAGTGGGCTTTCAAAAGAGGAGATAGTGTCATGACACCACTACGTCAGACCATGATCCAGGCCATGTGCCAACATGGCTTTTCCCCCCGAACCCAGCACAGCTATCTTTACGTCGTCACCGCGCTGGCCCGTTATTATCGGCGCTCGCCCGATCAGTTGAAGGTGGAAGACTTACAAGTCTTTTTCAACTATCTGGTGCAGGAGCGCTCGCTGTCACCGGCCAGTTGCCGTGTTTACCTCCATGGCATCCGGTTTCTGTATCTGAAGGTGCTGCACTGGGCGCACTTCGATGTAACCCTGGTGCTGCCCAAGCGACCTCAGCGCATTCCGGAATTACTGACCCGTCAGGAAGTTGCTCGCCTTCTGTCCGTCGTCGTCAATCCCAAGCATCAGGCTTTGTTATCCGTCACCTATGCATGCGGTTTGCGCGTCAGCGAAGCGGTCGCGCTGAAGGTGAAAGACATTGATGGTGAACGCCATCTGCTTCGAATTGAGCAGGGCAAGGGCGCCAAAGACCGGATGGTGCCCTTGGCTCCCGGGTTACTCCAGGCGCTCCGTCGCTATTGGCGGATTCGTCATCCCATGCTCTGGTTATTTCCCAGCGATTTACTCCCGGACAGACACCTTCATATCACCACGCCTCAGAAGGTCTACCACACAGCCAAGACAACCAGTGGCATTGAAAAATGCGGTGGCATTCACGCCTTGCGCCATTATGCCGAATCCCGAATTATGCCGAATGGTGCTTAACAATCAGGTGGCGGCCTGGCGTTGCGCTGTATGATATTCGGCATTATCAGAGGCTAGTCAGAAAAGCCAACAACGTATCATCAGGCCGATACCGCCCGCGCGGTACGCTCAGGGGAGTCGTTTTTTCAAGCGCCTGTTCTTTCATCTCCAAGCTGGCGTGGAGGTAGACCTGCGTAGTCTCGACCGATTCGTGGCCGAGCCACAATGCAATGACGGCGCGATCGACCCCATGCTGCAGGAGATCCATTGCTGCGCTGTGGCGAAGAACATGCGGTGAAACGTGCTTGAGTTTCAGCGAAGGGCAATGCTCTCTCGCTTTCGCGACATGTTTGGCCACCAGGTGCTCAATACTGTCACGGCTGAGCGAGCTACCGCGTTGACTGGGAAATAGCGGATCTGTGAGTTGGCCATGGCGTTCGCGTAACCATTGATGTAACG
Source organism: Marinobacter gelidimuriae (assembly GCF_000372805.1). Taxonomy (GTDB): domain Bacteria; phylum Pseudomonadota; class Gammaproteobacteria; order Pseudomonadales; family Oleiphilaceae; genus Marinobacter; species Marinobacter gelidimuriae. The sequence continues at coordinate 2,907 of NZ_KB889951.1, forward strand.
CTTTCACAGCATCACTGCGCAGTGGTGTACAGCGAGTCTTGCGGCCTTTTCCGAGACAGCGGACGTAGGCGCCATGACCGAGCACAATGTCTTGGCAGCCCAAGTTAATCAGCTCCGAAACCCGTAAGCCGGTTTGAACAGCCAGCAGCAACAACGTCCGATCACGGCGACCAAACCATGTGGTCTGATCAGGTGCAGCCAGCACCGCTTCGACTTCGGTACGGGTCAAGAACTCGATCTGGATACGTTCGTGGCGCTTGCTAGGCATCGCCAAAACGCGTTGAGTCAGCGCGCTGAAGGCGGGCTCATATAAGGCTACATAGCGAAAGAAGGAATGGATAGCCGCTAAACGCACGTTACGACTCCTGGGGCTATTGCCACGGTCGGCTTCGAGGTGATCTAAGAAATCGCCGATGAGCGGCGCGTCCAGCTCCATCAACGACAGCGCCGAGGGAGCTTTTTTCGTCTTCTTTTGAACAAATCGTAGCAATAAGCAGAACGTGTCTCGGTAGCTCGCGATCGTATGGGGACTGGCCTGACGCTGGCGCATCAGGCGATCGGTGAAAAACGCTTGCAGCAAGCGGGCAAGGTTGGCGTCGTTGTTCATAGCAGCGTCCCCCCGTCCGGAAACGGCTCAAGGCGCTGCGAGACCAAGCTTAATAACTCAGGGGTGGCGGTGAGATACCAGTAGGTATCGTTCACATGGGCATGACCCAGATAAGCAGCCAGTTCCGGCAGATGCTGTTCAACATCAACACCGGAGCGGTACCAGTTTAACAAGGTGCGAATAGCAAAGCCGTGACGCAAATCGTGCAGCCGAGGCCCGAAGCTGTCCTGGGGACCGCGCAATCCGATCTGTCTAGATAGCTTCACGAACGTAGCGCGCACAGTGCACGTCGTCAGCCGGATACCGCGTTCGGAGATAAAGAAACTTGGCGTCAGGGCTGAAGAGTACAGGCGATCGCGCTGTGTTGCGTAGTCTTGCAGCGCTGCCCGGGTGGTGGGATGGAGTGGCAACCAGCGTGACTTGCCGAACTTGCTGCCGCGAATGGTAAGGCTCCCGTCGATGAGATCGACATCGGCACGGTCCAGCGCAACAGGTTCGCTAATCCGCATCCCCGCAACAGTCAGCAGACTCAATAAGGTCGTGTAGGTCAGCGCCCGTAGGCCGCCTGGTGAGGGCAGATGTTTGGCAGCCAGCAACAGCCGCGTGATCTCCTCATCGCTGAAAATATACGGTGGCTTTCGGGTATAACGATGGGGTAGCAAACCCGGTGGCGGAACTTCAGTGCGCGCCTCCAAAGCGCTGCAATACTGAGCGAACAGGCGCACTATCCCAAGTCGTCTTGCCCAGCGTGCAGGCGATGCCTGTCTGGATTGTATGGCCCAGCGTACCGCGAGTTCAGTGGTAATAAAGCAGGCGCCTTCAGCCTCGGTAAAGCCGACAAAATCGTGCAAACAAAGCCCAGTGTCGTACAGTTTAAAGCCCAATGCCCGACGCATATTCAGGTACTCGGTCAACGCCGTATTCAACGCGCTCATGCCACACCTCCCGGCCACTGCTGCGCCAGAGCGATGAGAGTATCCCGATCGATCTTGGCATAGATCTCGGTGGTTTGAGGTAGACGATGGCGGAGTAGTTGACCTATCTCGACTAGCGAGGCCCCTTGGCGCAACATCCGCGTGGCCAGGGAATGGCGCAGCAAATGTGCACCTTTACACGCCGGTTCTAGGTTGGCCCGTTTTAGTGCTCGGCGCATCATCGAGTCGATAGCCACGGAACTGGCGAAACCCACATGTGGGGCTTTCATGCGGACAAATACGCGGCGTGTGGTACAGGAAGGGCGGCCATCATGCAGATATTTGGCGAGCGCTTCGCCGACATCCACCGGTAGCGGAAGCTGATCCGCGCGGTTGCCTTTCCCTCGCACGGTAAGCAGTCCTCTGTGCCAATCAATATCGTCTAAGCACGCATGAACCAGGTCACCGGCGCGCAGCCCCAGACGCGCAAGCAGCAGTAACATGGTGTAGTCGCGCTGGCCGGCTACAGTGCTTTGATCGCAGTGTTGCAATAATCGATCTACCTGCTCTGGCTCAAGATATTTGGGCACCGTTGATAAGCGCCAGTGCGCGACCGTCGGTACTGCGGCCGCTAGTGGCACCCTCAGATAGCCACGCTGCTGGAGAAACAGTAAGAAGCTTCGCAACGCCGTAACCATCAATTGGGCCCTAGCGGGTCCCAACTTAGGTGCCTGATTCAGTACAAAGTTAGTGACGTCACGTATGCACAGTTGCTCTAAATCTAGGGATCCCTGGTCAATACATGTGAGCAAAAAATCCCGGATGAAAGGCAGGTAAATACGTAACGTGGCATCACTGAGTCCACGTTCGTTATGTAAATACTGCGCGTAGTCCCGCTCGAGTCGCGCCTCCAAGCTCTCATCCACTGGCGTCAATGGCCGCGCGAGAATGCCGCTGCAGCGCAACTGCTCCAGGAGCGACTGCAGCGTTGCGGGGTCACCATGATAGGTACGACGCTCACGTTGGTGTAGTTCGCGAAGAAAAGCGCCGACCTGCTGTTCACCCAATGCATCAACACTGAGTTGATGGCGTTCGAGCCATCGGCTGAGCTTGGCCACGACCCTCAGCTTGTCGACGACTGTCACAGCCGCATAGCCCTGGTCGGACAGGTGCTGTTCAAAGGGATCGATATAGGGACTTAAGGGCCCAGCATGCAAACGCTGCCAGGCAGTAGGATCAGAAAAATATGTACGGATCATGATCGGCTCCTCGTCAGACCGACCTCATGGCCGGTACGAGAAGACAACCAGATTATGCCGAATCAACAAACCTCCTCTACGCACTAAGCACAGGAGCGAAGGGCTGTCTCGTGAATGGTGAATAGGCTATTCGGCATAATTCGGGATTCGGCATAATGACGCAGGGAGTGAATGTGAACATTCTTGCGGATACCGCAGTCCAGAGCGACCAGCTTGATCGCCTTCTGCACCCCGCCCCGGTCCATCACTCGGGGCTTGCCGGAGGTGGCAACCGACGCATACGGCGGGTGCCCCCCGGGGAACAGCAGGTCCGGATGACGGTGAGTGGCCCAATAGCGCCGCAAGGCCTTGAGTGTCATCAGCGGTAAAGGCACGAAGCGATCCTTCTTGCCCTTGCCACAGCGCACATGCACCCGCATCAGGTGACTGTCGACATCGGCGATGGTCAGGTTCAGGGACTCGCTCAGTCGCAGGCCCAGACTGTAGGTGGTGAGGAAATAGACCTGATAACTGAGTTTGCGTGT
>NZ_KB889952.1 GCF_000372805.1 Marinobacter gelidimuriae
CTGCCTGAATTTTGCCAGTAAGTTGTGGGGGTTATTCAAAGCGCTCATTGCCGGTGCGTTAAATGACATGGCCAATTTAACGGATACTGAAAAACATGACGTGCTAAGCAAAATTGACCAAACGGTTGTGGCTTTTTTTACGCAAGTCATGCAAATGGATAGTTTCACCTTACGCCAAGAAGCCCTAGAATGAGGAAGTGTTCACCTTTATTGGTTGGATTTGAACCCCGAAACTTGAGTTATAACTAGAAAAGCCCAGACAGGAGTTCGTGTAATGATGAGTTTCGAGCAGTTTTACCAGGACAAGTACCCACAAGGTGTGTCGTTGGATGTCGATCTGGCAAAATACTCAAGCATGGTTGACGTGTTCAATCAGGCGGTCACCAAGTACGCGGATCGCCCGGCAGTGTCTGCCGTTGGCGTTACCCTCAGTTATAAAGATCTGGATGTTCAAAGCCGTCATTTTGCAGCCTGGCTGCAGAACAAAACCGACCTGAAGCCCGGTGACCGCATTGCCGTTCAAATGCCGAACGTGTGCCAGTATTTGGTGGTTACCTTTGGTGCCATGCGCGCCGGGCTGATTGTGGTGAACACCAACCCGCTGTATACCCCCCGTGAAATGGAACACCAGTTTAACGACTCGGGCGCAAAAGCGCTGGTGGTGCTGGCTAATATGGCCGCCAACGCGGAAAAAGTGCTGCCCAATACCAGCATTGGACACGTGATTGTGACCGAAGTGGCGGATATGCATTCCACCTTTAAGCGCACGCTGATGAACGCGGTGGTCAAGCACGTCAAGAAAATGGTGCCTGCGTACAATCTGTCTCAGGCCCACAAATTACCCGCGGTGCTGGCAGCCGGTGCCCGCGAGAAGTTCACTCTGGTTGAATGCAAACAGGACGACATCGCGGTGCTGCAGTATACCGGTGGCACCACCGGCGTGGCCAAAGGCGCCATGCTGACCCACGGCAATCTGGTGGCAAACTTGCTGCAGATTCGGCCGATGCTGGAAGACAACATTATTGAAGGCAGAGAAGTGGTGATTGCGCCGCTGCCGCTGTATCACATCTACTCGTTCACTCTGAACTGCGGCACCCTGTTGGAAGCCGGTGCCCACAACGTGCTGATTCCCAACCCGAGGGATATAGACGCCTTTGTGAAAGAGCTGCAAAATCACGAATTCACGGCGTTTCTGGGTCTGAATACGCTGTTTGTGGCGCTGTGTAATAACGAAGAATTCTGTAAGCTGGATTTTAGCCATCTGAAGCTGACCGCTTCCGGCGGCATGGCGCTGACGTCCAAGGCGGCTAAAACCTGGAAGCGGGTGACCGGCTGCGACATTTGTGAAGGTTATGGCATGACTGAAACCTCGCCGGTGGTGAGCTTTAACCCGCGCAGCGCTATTCAGCTGGGCACCATTGGTTTGCCGCTGCCGGGTACTCTGCTGAAAACCGTGGATGACGATAATAATGAAACGCCCTTTGGTGAGCGCGGCGAGCTTTGTGTTAAGGGTCCGCAGGTCATGCGCGGTTACTGGCAGCGCCCGGACGACACCCGTAAATCCATGACCGACGATGGCTATTTGCGGACGGGTGACGTGGCTGTTATTCAAGAAGATGGCTACATTCGCATTGTGGACCGTAAAAAGGACATGATTATTGTTTCTGGCTTTAATGTGTTCCCCAATGAAGTCGAAGACGTGATCAGCGGCCACCCTAACGTGCTGGAATGCGCCGCAGTGGGCATCCCTGACGAAAAAAGCGGTGAAGCGGTCAAGGTGTACCTGGTTGCCTCCAAAGAAGGTGTAACCGCCGGTGAGCTGAAAGAGTTCTGCCGTGAACGCCTGACGGCCTACAAAGTGCCGCGGCATTTTGAATTCCGCACCGAGTTGCCAAAAACCAACGTTGGCAAAGTGCTGCGTCGCGAACTAAGGGATGAAGCAAGTAATCAATAAATCTTCAACTGACACTGTTTCTGCAACGCCTCCTGAACATGACGCGGCAACGCCCGCTGACCCTCGCGCGGCTGTTCGGTCCGCTGTTCATGGCATTACGGAGCAGCTTGACGCCTGCGCGCAGCTTGAAGCCGCCCGCATAACCCGAACTCTTGCTCGCGCCAAAGGCCGCCCTGGCACCAAAGAGCTGGGAAAAATCGGCCGCTGGCTGCAAGCTGGGCAAGAAAAAGTGCAGTCGCGCCAGCGCTTGCACAAACCGGCCAGTTTCCCTGAGGGCTTGCCGGTTTCGGAGCGAGTAGACGACATAGCCGCTGCTATTGCGGACAATCAGGTGGTGATTATTGCCGGTGAAACCGGCTCTGGTAAAACCACCCAGATCCCAAAAATTTGCATGAACGCCGGCCTGGGTATTCGTGGTTTGATTGGCCACACCCAGCCCCGGCGTATTGCCGCCCGCAGCGTGGCCGCGCGCATTGCCGAAGAGCTGGGTGAACAGACCGGCCGGCAAGTGGGTTACCAGATTCGTTTTACTGATACCACCTCCGAAGATTCTCGCCTGAAAGTGATGACTGACGGCATACTGCTGGCGGAAGTCCAGCACGACCCGTTTTTAGACCGTTATGACACGCTGATTATCGACGAAGCCCACGAGCGCAGTCTGAATATCGACTTTCTGCTGGGGTATCTGAAACAGCTGCTGCCAAAGCGGCCCGACCTCAAAATCATTATTACCTCCGCCACCATCGAGCTTGGGCGCTTTAGCGAATTCTTCAATAACGCCCCGGTGATTGAAGTCAGCGGTCGTACCTTTCCGGTAGAAGTGCGCTATCGCCCATTGGTAGGCGATGACGATGACCGGGATCAGGGCTGGACCGACGGCGTCTTGCAGGCGCTGGAAGAAATTGAGCAGCACGAACGCAGCGCCAGCCAGCCGCCGGGCGATGTATTGGTGTTCATGCCCGGCGAGCGGGAAATTCGTGCCTTGAGCAACGTGCTGCGCCACGCCGAGCTGCGGCACACCGAAGTGCTGCCGCTGTATTCGCGGCTCAGCAATCAGGAACAGAACCGGGTGTTCCAGAGCCATCGCGGCCGGCGCCTGGTGTTGTCTACCAACGTGGCAGAAACCTCGCTGACGGTGCCGGGCATTCGCTACGTGATTGACACCGGTGTGGCGCGCATCAGCCGCTACAGCGTGCGCTCGAAAATTCAGCGCTTGCCTATAGAACCGATTTCCCAAGCCAGCGCTAACCAGCGCGCCGGCCGCTGTGGGCGGGTGGCGCCGGGCATCTGTTTTCGCCTGTATGACGAAAACGATTTTATCAATCGCCCGGAATACACCGACCCCGAAATTCTGCGCACCAATCTGGCCTCGGTGATTTTGCAGATGGCTACCTCGGGCCTGGGTGAGATTCGTAACTTTCCGTTTTTGGAATCGCCGGATAATCGCCAGATAAACGATGGCTACAAACTGCTTGAAGAGTTGGGTGCGGTCACCGACAAGCGCCGGGTAACCGCGGCTGGTCGCACCATGTCGCGCCTGCCCCTGGACCCGCGCCTGGCGCGCATGCTGGTGACCTCTGCGGAGCAGGGCAGCCTGAGTGAAGTGCTGATTATTATTGCCGGGCTGAGCGTGCAAGACCCACGTGACAGGCCGCAAGACAAACAGCAGCAAGCCGACCAGGCCCACGCGCCTTTCAACGACAAAGAATCCGACTTTGTTACTTTGCTGAATATCTGGAATTTTTACGAAGAGCAGCGCCAGGAACTGTCGCTGAATCAGCTGAAAAAAGTCTGTCAAAAAAGCTTTCTGAGCTGGATGCGCATGCGCGAATGGCGTGACGTGCACCGCCAGCTGACGCTGATTTGCCGCGAACAGAAGCTTAAGTTGAATCTCCAGGCTGCCAGCTATCAGTCGGTACACACCGCGGTGTTGGCGGGTTTGTTGGGGCAGGTGGCAACAAAGTTTGAAAACCGCGAATACATGGCCACGCGCAATCGCAAGCTGCTGATATTCCCGGGCTCGAAGGTGGCGAAAACCGCACCCAAGTGGATTGTGGCCACTGAAATTGTGGAAACCAGCCGGGTGTTCGGGCGCATGGTGGCGTCTATTCAGCCCCAGTGGATAGAGCCCTTGGCAGCCCACGTGGTAAAGCATCACTATTTTGAGCCGCACTGGGAGCAAAAACGCGCCCAGGTGATGGGTTTTGAAAAAATCACCCTGTATGGCCTGGACATTGTTCCGCGCCGCGCCATTGTTTACAGCGACATTGACCCGGCCGCCTGCCGCGACTTGTTTATTCGCCATGCCCTGGTAGACGGCGAATACCGCTCAAGGGCGCCGTTTATTGAACTTAATCGGTTAATGCTGGAATCGGTCGAAGACCTGGAAAAGAAAACCCGTCGCCGGGATTTGCTGGTAGACGACGAAACCCTGGTGGCCTTTTATGATCAGCGCTTGCCGGCAGACATCGTCAGCGGTCGCCATTTTGAGCACTGGTGGAAAAATCTGGAAGCTGCCGAGCTGAAAGCTCTGGAGCTGACCGAAGAAGACGTGCTGCAACGCCCGCTGGACGCCCAGGCCGTTGCCCTCTACCCGGATTTTCTGGAGTGGGAGGGGGTGAAATACCCGCTGGATTACGAGTTTGAGCCCACCAGCGAGCGCGACGGGGTGACTCTTCGGGTGCCATTGATGGCACTGAAACAGATTCCGGCGCGTCGCCTGGAATGGCTGGTGCCCGGTTTGCTGCGGGAAAAGTGTATTGCGCTGGTGAAAGGGCTGCCGAAATCCCTGAGGCGTAATTTTGTGCCGGTGCCGGATTTTGTCGACGCGGCTCTGGCCAACCTTCAGCCTTCCAACGAGCCGCTGGCGTTGCAACTGGGCGCGCAGCTGCGGCGCATGACCGGGGTGCAGATAGACCCGCAATCCTGGCAGCAAAACGATCTGCCGCGGCACCTGCGAATGAATCTGCGGGTGACTGGCGACAAAGGCGCCGTCATCGCGGAGAGCCGTGAAACCGTTGATTTGCAGAACCAGCTTGAGGCCAAAGCCGAACAGGCCCTGGCGTCGATTACCGCCACCGACAGCAAAGACGAGACCACCACAGCGACTCATACCAGCTGGCAGTTCGGCACCTTGGCCCAGCAGGTGCAAACTGAAAAAGGCGGTATGCAGGTGACTGTGTATCCGGCTCTGGAAGACCTGGGCAAAGACGTGCGGCAAACCCGCTGCCTGGATTCCCTGACGGCGGAAACCATTACCCGCAAGGCCATCGCCCGGCTCATTCTGAACCGGTTTGGCAATACCTTGGACGATCTGGAACGCAAGCTGCCGAAATTCAAACAGGCGGCGCTGATGTTCGCACCGGTAGGGCCGGCGCGTATTCTGCTGGACGACCTGCTGCTGTCGACCGCCATGCAGCACTTTTTTGGTGGTTCATTACCTCGCAGCCCGGAGGCGTTCGATGCTTGTTTCAACCAGCACCGGGGCGACTTCATTCCAGCGCTCGAAACCGCGGTAGACCACCTTCACCAGGCCATGCACGGCTACCAACAGGTGGCAAAGCGGCTGAAGGGCAAGATTAATCTGGCCCTGGCCAATTCCATGGCTGACATTAAGTTTCAGATGCAGAACCTTGTTTACCCGGGCTTTTTGGTGAACACGCCGGCGCAGTCGCTGGCCCAGTTCGGGCGTTATTTTGAAGCGGCTCTGGCACGGTTTGAGAAGATGTCGCGTGAGATGGGCCGCGAGCGGGAGTTCCTGCATACCATTGAACCGCTGTGGGCGCGTTATGCCAGCAAGCTTGTTGAGCAGCAACGCCAGGGTGTTAAAGACCCGGAGCTTGAGCTTTACCGCTGGATGCTGGAAGAATACCGGGTGTCGTTTTTCGCCCAGCAGTTGGGCACGCAGATGACGGTGTCTATCAAGCGCCTTGATAAACAATGGCAGGCTACCCGGGTGTAATGGGAACGCGGGCAAACGCCTGTGACTGTGGTAACCTTTTTCCCCTTAACCTTTCAGATTTCAACCATGACACGGGGTTAGCGTGATTAAAGCCATCATCAGTGGAACCGGTTTGTACACACCACCGGCAACCATCAGCAATGACGAACTGGTTGCAACGTTCAATCAGTACGTAGACCTGCACAACGCCGAGCATGCCGATGCGATTGCCCGCGGTGAGCAGCAGGCCCTGGAGCATTCGTCTTCGGCCTTTATTGAAAAAGCGTCTGGTATAAAGCGCCGCCACGTGATTGATAAAGAAGGCATTCTGGACCCCACGCGGATGAAGCCGAATATTCCGGACCGCGCCAACGATCAGCCTTCGGTGCAGTGCGATATGAGCGTCGCGGCCTGTCGCGAAGCTCTGCAGCAGGCGGGTAAAACCGCGGATGACGTAGACGCGGTGATTGTGGCTTGCTCCAACTTGCAGCGGTCCTACCCGGCGGTGTCGATTGAAGTGCAAAACGCGTTGGGCGTTCAGGGTTTTGCTTACGATATGAACGTGGCCTGCAGTTCTGCCACGTTTGGTTTGCAGGCCGCGGTGAATTCGGTGGAAAACGGCACGGCCCGCGCGGTGCTGGTGGTTAGCCCGGAAATCTGTTCCGGCCACCTGAATTTTGGCGAACGCGACAGCCACTTTATATTTGGTGATGCCTGCACCGCCATTCTGGTGGAGCGGGAAGACGCGGTAGCGCCGGCCGCCGGCTTTGAAATTTTGGGTACTAATCTGAAAACCCTGTATTCCAACGCCATTCGCAACAATTTCGGTTTTTTGAACCGCGCCGACGACAGCGGTGTTGGTCAGCCTGACAAATTGTTTGTGCAGCAGGGTCGCAAGGTGTTCAAGGAAGTGTCACCGCTGGTGGCCGACACCATTCAGAACCATCTACAGAGCCTTGGGCTGACGCCCGATCAACTGCGGCGCATGTGGCTGCACCAGGCTAACCTGAACATGAACCAGCTGATTGCGCGTCGGGTTTTGGGCCGCGATGCCACCGAAGACGAGGCACCGGTGATTCTGGATGAATACGCCAACACCAGCTCCGCCGGTTCCATCATTGCCTTTCACCTGAATAAAGACGATCTGGTGTCCGGGGATGTTGGCGTAATCTGCTCGTTTGGCGCCGGCTATTCCATCGGCAGCGTGGCTGTGCGACGCCGCTGACAAACAAAGGCATTCAAACCCTTCAAGCCGATCAGGGGTTTGTTGCCAGGGCGCGCAGGGTGTCTGGCAAAGGGCAGGAACCGCGGGTGTTGTGGTCAAACCACACCAGTTTTGCGTAGCCTTCCGCGTAGAGTTGTCCGCTGTCTGCGTCTTTTATCTCGTGGTAGGTGTCCAGGCTGGTATTGCCGGCTTTGTCGGCGTAGGTGGTAATCACCAAGTTGGCAGGGTGCTTCAATTCCTTTAGAAAGGTCGCGCTAGTCTTTATAATGATGGGTCCTGTAGGGCCGCTCATGCCGATGTTGATGTCGGCCAACCAGACAATTCGAGCTTCCTCAAAGAAGCGGAAGTACACTGTGTTGTTGGCGTGTCCGTAGGCGTCCATATCACCCCAGCGCAGGGGAGCTGTGATTGTGTTGACTAGATTTCCCGGTACCGACATCGATCTCTCCGTTTGTAAATATAGAATGCAAAAGAGCTTAACATGACCCAATTCAATCTCTGGCCTTGCTCACTGTTTATGCTTCCCCGTGGCGTGTTAGCGACGCTGGTGTTGATTCTTTTATTCGCATCCGGCCAAGCCCAGGCCCAAGCATCGATACAGGCCCAGGAATCGACACAGACAGCAGAGCAACGGGTAAGCGCAGGGTTTACTGAATCTGCGCCCTTGACCACGAACTCCAGCAAGCACAAGCGCGATCCCTATGAAAATTGGAACCGCAAAGTGTTTGCGTTTAACGAAGGCCTGGACCGCTGGTTTCTGAAGCCGATCGCCCAGAGTTACCGTGCGATTATGCCGGAGTTCGTGGACCGTGGCGTTACCAATGCGTTCAGTAATTTGGGTGAAGTCAGCAATTTCACCAACAGCGTGTTGCAGCTCAAGCTTGAGTCGGCCGTTGTGGCCGCCGGTCGTTTTACCTTTAACACGGTGTTCGGGCTGGCGGGCGTGTTTGATGTGGCCACCGCCTGGGACTTGCCCGAGCGCCCGGAAGATTTCGGCCAAACCCTGGGCCATTGGGGTTCGGGCGCAGGCTCCTACTTAATGCTGCCCGTGCTGGGGCCATCCAACCCGCGGGATTTTGCAGGCTTTGGTGTCGACAGCTTTTTGTTGCCATCCAGCTGGGACGAAATTGAAAGCCCATACAACGGGTACGCTCGTGGCTTGCAGCTGGTGGACGTGCGGGCTGACCTGATTCCGGCTGAAAAGCTGATTTCCGGTGACCGTTACGTGTTCGTTCGCAATGCGTTTATGCAGCGCCGCGAATTCCTGATTAACGACGGCAAGGTACAGCGGGATCCGTTTGCCGCCGACGAGAGTGAAGACCTGATGCTTGATGACTTCTAATGAGTTAAGGAAACTCTCGCACAGCAGGTTCACGAATTAGCCAAACGGGACACCAGCGTAAGCATGTATTACGACTTTTTCGGTTTTCGCGAGCCCCCTTTTTCCATAGCGCCTGACCCGCGCTATTTGTACCTCAGTGAGCGCCACAAAGAAGCCTTGGCGCACTTGATGTATGGCATTCCCGGGCAGGGCGGTTTTATTGTGATTACCGGGGAAGTGGGCACAGGAAAAACCACCATTTGCCGCTGTTTTATTGAAAACGCGCCGCAAAATGCCGACATTGCGTTGATTATCAACCCGCGCCTGTCTGCCGCTGAAATGCTGATGGTGATCTGCGACGAGTTGGAAATACCCCACCGCGACGACGCCAGCATCAAACAGCTGGTAGACCTGATTAACCACCATCTGCTTCAAGCCTACGCTGCCGGTCGGCACAAAGTTCTGATTATTGACGAGGCGCAGAATTTGTCAGCGGGTGTGCTCGAACAGCTGCGCCTGTTGACCAACCTGGAAACCGCCGAGAAAAAACTGTTGCAGATTGTGCTGCTGGGCCAGCCCGAGCTGCAAAACATTCTTGCGTTACCGCAGCTGCGGCAGCTGAACCAGCGCATTACGGCGCGTTATCATCTTAAAGCGATCAATCGCCAGGAGTTGGCCGCGTATTTGCGTTACCGGCTCAGCGTGGCCGGTGTGCGCGGCGAATTGTTTAGTCGCGCTGCCAGGCTGCGGTTATTCCGTGAAAGCCAGGGCATACCGCGACTGATTAACCTGATCAGTGATCGTGCGCTGTTGGGCGCCTACGCCGAGGGCGAACACGAAATTACTGCGGTTCATATCCGCACCGCGGCGCGGGAAGTTCGCGGTAGCCATCCTTCCAACGGGCAGGGAGCATTCAGGCTTCGCCGCCTCGGCCCGCTTCTGGCGTCCCTGTTGATGGCCATCGTATTAACCCTGTGGGCCGTGCAGCGCTGGAACAATGGCGATTTTGACGGGCTTATTTCCTCCCCGGCTGCTGAAAGTCCAATAACAGAAGCGGCACTAGCGGACGACGAAGCGACTCAGCGCAGTGGGCGTATAAAACGCGATACTGTCGCGCCGGCAACGGTTGCCGAAACAGCCGGCAGCGCTGATGGGCTGACAAAGTTTGAACTGCAGGCGCACAGCCTCGAGCTTTCGGCGGCGTTTGTGCAGTTGTTTGGCGCCTGGCAGATTAACTATCAGCCGCAACAAGCGCCCATAGCCTGTTATTTTGCCCGCGCTGAGGGGCTTGGCTGCCTGGAGCGCACCGGAACCCGGCTAAGCCTGGAGCTGATTGACCGGCCGGCCATTTTAAAATTAAGGGCCGGATTAGAAAGCAGATTGCACAGCGATGTCGACAATACCCGCGACCGCTACGTGGTGTTGCGGCGAAAACCTGTGGTTAAGCGCGCGCATGATGGAGCTGGTGGACCGTTTGACCGCTGACGATCAAGCACTCAACGCCGAACTAAAGCGTCGCTCCAGCAAAGACCAGGTGCGCTGGTATCAGGGCCGGAAGGGTTTGGCTGAAGACGGCATTGCCGGCGCCATGACGGTGATTCAGATGCACAATGATCTGAACGCAGCGGTGCCGCGACTGCAAGACAAAGGGGACGTTCTGACCACTAATGCAGCGGCGCCCGCGCCGCCGGAGGGTTAGGGCATGTCCTACATATTAGATGCGCTGCGTAAATCGGAGAGCGAACGCCATCAAGGCAAAGTGCCGGATTTGACGGTAAACAGTCACATATTTGCCTCGGTGCCACAGGCCCGCAGGGTAATGATCAATAACCAGAATCTGCGGCCGGGCGATAGTTTTCAAGGCTTGCGGGTGGAAGAAATTACTGAGGATGGCGTGGTGTTAAGCAGACAAGGGCAACAATTTCGACTGGGTATAGTACGCGACTGGATGAGCCCGCGCTGATGGCCCTGAGCGAACAAACCAAACAGCAAATCCAGCAGGGTTACCGCGATATGTTGGCGGGTAAGCAGGTGCGCGCTCGTTATGGCCAGCGCCTGATGATTGCCGAAATCGCCCGCTATATGGGCGACATCACCGACAACGATGGCCAGCGTACGTCACCGCCTTCGGCGTGCGTGGTGGAAGCCGGTACCGGTACCGGTAAAACCCTGGCCTACCTGATTGCCGCCATTCCGGTGGCCAAAGCCCTGAATAAAACCCTGGTGATTTCCACTGCCACGGTGGCGCTGCAAGACCAGATTGTTCTGAAAGACCTGCCAGACCTGAAAAAACACAGCAAGCTGGATATAAACTGGACCCTGGCCAAAGGCCGCGGCCGCTATTTGTGTATGTCTCGGTTGGAAGGCCGCTTGCACGACGAAGGCAATGGCGACAGTGACGCCATGCCGCTGTTTTTGCTGGATGCACCGGGTAAAGAGGAACCCGGTACCCGCGCGTTTTTCGAGGAAATGCTGGCCAGCTACGGCGCACGCAAGTGGGACGGCGACCGCGACCACTGGCCGGAGCAGATTCCGGACGATATCTGGCGCCAGGTAACCACCGACCATCGCCAGTGCACCAATCGCCACTGCAGCTATTTTGACAGCTGTGCGTTTTTTGAAGCCCGCAAAGATCTGGACGCCGCCGATATAGTCGTAGCCAACCACGACCTGGTGCTGGCGGACCTCGCTCTGGGCGGCGGCGCGATACTGCCAGAGCCGGAAAACGCCCTGTTTATATTTGACGAAGCCCACCACTTGCCAGACAAAGCGCTGAATCACTTCGCCGCGTCCATTTCGCTGAACTCTACTCGCAGCTGGCTAAAACAGTTGTCGCAGATGCTGGTAAAAATGCAGCCGCACCTGAGCCCGGGCACCCAGGGGGCAAAAATCCTGGAGCGCATCAGCGAAGCCGCGCGGGACGTCGACCTGGTGGTCACCCGGGTATACGAATACTGCGAACACAATATTACCTGGGAATTTAACGAAGAGCGCCGCTCGGCCCAGTGGCGCTATCCCGAAGGCCAGCTGCCGGATGCCATGGCGGTACTGGCAGCGGAAGCGCGCATTGCCAGCGCTAATTTTTCGCGCCACCTGGGTGCTCTGGCTGAAGAGCTTCAGGGTGCCTTTGACGAGCGCAAAACCCACGATATTGACCGTGCAACGGCAGAATCCTGGTATCCGGTGATTGGCTCGTTCCACAGCCGCTCTGAAGAGCAGCTGCGCCTTTGGGCGGCCTGGTGTGAGGAAACAAAGAGCCCGCCGCCGGCACGCTGGACAGTGCGCCAACGCTGGGACCACGCCGAGGACATCACCCTTTACAGCTCGCCGGTTTTAGCCGACAACCTGCTGTATACGCGGCTGTGGTCGCGGGCCTACGGTTCGGTGCTTACCAGTGCCACGTTGACCGCTTTGGGGAAATTTGACCGCTTGCGTTCCCGCGCGGGATTACCGGAAGACGCCCGCTACCTGGTGGTGCCCAGCTCGTTCCGTTACCAGCAGATGGCCACGGTGGAAGTGCCGGCCATGAAGGCCATGCCCACCGACGACGGTTTTCTGGAAGAGCTGATTGAACGCCTGCCCACGCTGTGGCAAGGGGAAACCGCGACCCTGGTGTTGTTTACGTCGCGGCGCCAGATGCACCAGGTAAGGGACGCTCTAGCCAGTGACTACCCCGGGCTGATTATTACCCAGGACGACATGGCCAAAGGCGAAGTGCTGCGCCAACACTGCGCGCGGGTGGATGAAGGCCGGCCCAGCGTGTTGTTTGGTGTTGCCAGTTTTGCCGAGGGCATAGACCTGCCGGGTAAGTACCTGCACCACGTGGTGATTACCCGTTTGCCGTTTTCAGTACCCGATGACCCGATTGATGCCAGCCTGGCGGAGTGGGTGACCCAGCGCGGTGGTAATCCGTTTATGGAGATTACCGTGCCGGAAGCCTCTATTAAGCTGGTTCAGGCAGTAGGGCGCTTGCTGCGCACCGAAGAAGACACCGGGCGGGTGACCATTCTGGACCGGCGCATTGTGGCGCGGCGCTATGGTCAGCTGCTGCTGGATTCGCTACCGCCGTTTCGGCGGGTGATTGAGTATTAATTATTCGAAAAAAGAATGAAAAA
The DNA here is from genome assembly GCF_000372805.1 of Marinobacter gelidimuriae. Classification (GTDB taxonomy): domain Bacteria; phylum Pseudomonadota; class Gammaproteobacteria; order Pseudomonadales; family Oleiphilaceae; genus Marinobacter; species Marinobacter gelidimuriae. The sequence continues at coordinate 12,556 of NZ_KB889952.1, forward strand.
TAATTTTCTTATGCGTAAAATTAAATTTTTCAACCTTTAAATCAGTGATTGCGAATCGGCCCGTTGCGCCGGTCGTCCAAGGAGCAACCCAGCTAATGAAACTACAACAGTTACGCTACATCTGGGAGGTTGCGCACCACGACCTGAACGTGTCTGCTACTGCGCAGAGTCTATTTACGTCGCAGCCGGGTATTTCCAAGCAGATTCGCCTGCTGGAAGACGAACTGGGGCTTGAGATTTTTGCCCGCAGTGGCAAGCATCTGACCCGCATTACCCCGGGTGGCGAGATTATTGTGCGCGAAGCCGGCGAAATTTTACGCCGCGCCGAGGGTATCAAAAAGATTGCCCAGGAATTCAGTGATCAGCGCGCCGGTGACTTGAGCATAGCCACCACCCACACCCAGGCACGTTACGCCTTGCCGCCGGTGATTCGTGGGTTTCTGGACGCCTATCCAGACGTGTCTCTGCACATGAACCAGGGTACGCCCACCCAGATTTCAGAAATGGCCGCCACCGGCACGGCCGATTTCGCCATTGCCACCGAAGGCATGGAAATGTTCAACGACCTGATCATGATGCCCTGTTACCGCTGGAATCGCTGCATCGTGGTGCCCAAAGACCACCCGCTGGCAGCGGGACCGGAGCTGACCCTCGCCAAGCTGGCGGAATATTCCCTGGTAACCTATGTATTCGGCTTTACCGGCCGCTCGCGGCTTGATGAAGCCTTCAAAAGCGCAAGCCTGATTCCCAAGGTGGTGTTTACCGCCGCCGACGCCGACGTGATCAAAACTTACGTGCGCCTGGGGCTTGGCGTGGGCATTATTGCCAGCATGGCGTACGACCCGAAAGTAGACACTGACCTGGTGGTGATAGACGCCAGCAAGCTCTTCGACAGCAGCATTACCCATATTGGCTTCCGCAAGGGCACCTTTTTACGGGGTTACATGTACGATTTCATCCAGCGCTTTGCTCCCCACCTGACCCGCGACGTAGTGGATCAGGTTGTGTCTAAACAGAGCAACCGCGCTGAGATTGAAGCGCTGTTCGAGAATGTAGAGCTACCCGTGCTCTGACGGGCTGTTTGCAGAGCGATGCAATTCCGTGCGGTTTTTTCTATCATAGCGAACCGATGCGGGTGCGCGGCGCTGTGATTGCAACCGAATCTTCCCTTATTGATGAAACAGGAGAGCACTGTGGAACTGGCATGCCTTGATCTTGAAGGAGTATTAATTCCAGAAATCTGGATTGCGTTTGCGGAGAAAACCGGCATTGAAGAACTTAAGGCAACCACCCGCGACATTCCTGATTACAACGTACTGATGAAACAGCGCCTGAAGCTGTTAGACCAACACGGTTACGGCCTGCCGCAAATTCAGGAAGTCATTGGCGGGCTGGACCCGCTGCCCGGTGCAGCAGAATTTCTGGACTGGCTGCGCGAGCGCTTTCAGGTGGTGATTCTGTCAGACACTTTCTACGAATTTGCCATGCCGCTGATGGCCAAGCTGGGCCATCCTGCGCTGCTGTGCCACAAACTGGAAGTAGCGGACAACGGCCAGATTACCAACTATCTGATGCGTCAGCGTGACCCCAAGCGCCAGTCGGTTCGCGCCTTCCAGCTGCTGAATTACCGGGTGATTGCCGCCGGCGATTCGTACAACGACACCACCATGCTGGCGCAGGCTGAGGCCGGTATTTTGTTCCACGCGCCGCAAAACGTGATCAGCGAATTTCCGCAGTTCCCGGCAGTGCAGACGTTTGACGATTTGAAACAGGAATTCCTGAAGGCCAGCCTGGTGCACAGCGCCTGATTGCCTTTTAAATCTGGAACCGGGACTTGTGTTGTAAGAGAGCGGGCCTATATACCTCTAACCTATATACCTCTTACCTATAGTCCGCCTGCTTTTTCCAGGCAGTCCATCAGCGGTTTTACCTTGGTCAGGGTTTCCTGATATTCGCTCTCGGCTTCTGAATCCGTGACTATGCCGCCGCCGCCCCAGCAATGAATGGCGCCGGTGTTGTCGCACACCAAGGTGCGAATGGCGATGCTGCTGTCTAGCTGGCCGTCGAAGTTGCGATGGAATACTGAGCCGCAGTAAGGGCCGCGCCAGTGCGGCTCCAGTTCCTGAATAATTTCCATGGCGCGAATTTTTGGCGCGCCGGTAATCGAACCACCTGGAAAAGCATCGAAAAACGCCCGCAGCGGTGATACACCGGGCGCCAGTGTTGCGCGAATGTGGCTTACCAAGTGGTGTACATTGCGATAAGACTCCAGCGCAAACAGTTTATCCACACGCACAGACCCGGTAGCCGCGTTCAGGCCCAGATCGTTGCGCAGCAGATCCACAATCATCAGATTTTCTGCCCGGTCTTTTTCTGAATCCATCAATTCCTGCGCCAGGGCGCGATCCTGCTCGGCATCTTTGCCCCGTGGCCGTGTGCCTTTGATAGGGCTTGTGCGCACGGTATCGCCGCTGATCTGAAGAAAACGCTCCGGCGAGGCCGATACAATGGCCTGGTCGCCAAGCCGCAGAAAGGCGCCGTAGGGCGTAGGGTGCGCGCTGGCAAGCGCCTGATAGGCGCGCCAGGGGTCGCCCCGGTAATGCCCGCTGAACTGCTGGGACAAATTGGCCTGATAGCAGTCGCCCGCCAGAATGTACTCTTTCACCCGTTCAACGCCGGCCATGAAATCTGCCGCTGATTGCCGTGGCGCAAAGGCTTGGGTCATGCGCCAGTGTTGTTCGGGCAGGGGCGAAGCTGCGTCTTCTTGTTGCCAGTCCGCAAGTTGCGCCCGAGTTGCCGTTGCGCACCGCGGATGAATCCACAGGTAATATTGTCCGCTTTGCCGATCGCAGCTCGCCATCCACAGGTACAAACCGGCTTGCATGGCGGGCAATGGATTGAGGTCGGCGCTGGGTGAAGTAGCTGTTGCCGTATTCGTCGGAGCTTTCAAATGCCGATACCCCAACTCGTAACTGGCAAAACCCAGCCAGCCGCCATTCAGCCAGGGTGTCGTTTGCGACGCCGGCTCGTTAACCTGCGAATGCTGACTTTCCATCTGCGCCAGCTGCTTTTCCATAAAGTGCGCGGTGCGGGCCAGCGCAGCTTTATCGGCGTATACATCGCTGCCTGCTAGCGCTACGGTCTCGGCTGCCAGTGCAGTGAAACCAAAGCGTTCACCGCGGCCAGCTTCCGCCCCGGGAGCACCCAGGCAGATAAAGTCGCTGCACTGGCTGGCATGGGCCTGAAGCCGGGCAAATTGATCAGCGCTGATGGGTGTAGCCGCTATCAAAGGGAAAACCTCTCGTATTCTTTTGAAGGGAAATTTATTCGACGATTTGTCTATACGCTGGCGATTCGCGAAAGGCTGTTACGTATACTGGATTTATGACAATGAAGAAACCGACAATCGATGGTTTTTGGCAGCGCTGGGTGAATCGACGCCTGCCCAGATCTGACTGCCAGACGTTCAGCCAGAAAAATCTGTTTATTCTGCCTACCGGTGCCGGCGTGATGTTCGGTGCACTTCTACTGATTATGCTGATTACCGGCATCAACTATCAAAACAGTCTGATTTATATGCTGACCTTTGTACTTGGCGGAGTGTTTGTGGGCGCCATGCACCAGACCCACCGTAATCTGGCAGGTTTGACTCTGGCTCTAAGCCGGGCGGGAGAGGCCGTTGCCGGTGACACAGTGCCGTTCAGCTTGCGCCTGACCGCTGGTAAAGACGACGCCATTGCAGTGCAGGTTAGCAGCCGGTATTCCGGCGCGGGTGGTGGTTGGGTATCAGGGCGGTGAATCGGGGGCTGGCGACGAATACCTGATTGTGCGTCAGTACGACGCCCACGCCTGGGTAGAGGGCTGGTTTGAGGGTGCGGGTTGGATTCGGCTTGACCCGACCGCGGCGATTGCGCCGTCGCGCATTGAATCCGGCCTGCGCGAGGCGATGGCAGAAGAAGGTTCGTTTCTGGAAAACAGCTGGATGTCGCCGCAAAAGTACGGCAACTTGCCGCTGCTTACTTGGGACAGCCTGCAGCTGGATCGCATCAATTATCAGTGGCAACGCTGGGTGGTAGGGTATCAGGGCCAGAGCCAGATGGACCTGCTGTCGCGCTTGCCCGGTGGCCTTACCATGCGCGACCTGGGTTATATTAGCGCCGGCACTGTGGCGGCCGCACTGCTGTTGGCCGGGTTGATCAGTGCCTGGCGCGGCCGGCAGGGCGGTCGCCATACCGGCGTGGCGCGTCAACTTAAGCGTTGGCAAAGGTTTTGCGAAGGTGTTGGTGTACCCGTACGCCAGGGTGAAACGCCCCTGGGACTGGCTGAACGGCTGGCACGGGCGGAACCGGCGCTGGCGGATTCTGCCAGAGTTTTTGCCGGTGTGGTCAATACTCATTACTATAGTCGCCAAACGGTTGATGCAGTTGCGCAGCCGGCGTCGGATATCCGCCTTCTGCGGCGCTTGCTGGCCCGTATGAAACGGCAGCGCCGGCAGGCGGGCGCGGGTTCAGGCGGGTCTCCCGCTCAATCGAGCGAATCATTCTAAGCGAGCAGCGAGGCAAAGGATTGATACACCAGGACACCGATATGGCGACCGATATGCCCTGGCTGGCAAAAGCCTGGCACAGCGTGCAGAAACAGCTGGCGGAGTCGCGGCTGCCCCACGCACTGATTATTAATGGCGAGCGCGGTGTTGGTAAACGTGCCTGGGCCGATGCGGTTGCCGGTTTGTTGCTGTGTGATCAGCTGCAAACCGACCCGCAGGGAATGCCACAAGCCTGTGGCCACTGCAAACAGTGCGAATTGAAACGTGCCGGCAGCCATCCCGATGTGCGGGTATACGCCCCTGAAAAATCGCGCATGGTGCGCATTGTTCAAATCAGGGAATTGATTACTTTTGCTTCTGCGTCACCTCAGGTGGGTCATCGTAAAATCGCGATTATTGATCGCGCCGACCAGCTCAATATTAACGCCGCCAATGCGTTGCTGAAAACCCTGGAAGAACCCAGCGGTGATACCGTGCTGTTGCTGTTACAGGAAAGTGGCCGGCCGTTGTTGCCGACGATTCGCTCGCGCTGTCAGACTCATACGTTGCCGGTACCCGTGGCAGCTGACGCCGAACGCTGGCTGGTGGGCCAACTGGCCCTGCTACCACCTGAAAAGCAGCCGGAAAGCACTTCCGTGGCGAAAGCGTTGATGTTGGCTGGCAATGCCCCGAGGCTGGCTTTGGATTATCTGAACAGCGGCTTTATAGCGCTGCACGACGCGGCTTTTTGCGGTTTTCGCGATTTTATGAAAAACCAGATGACCCTGGCCGATGCTGCCAAAGCCTTCAAAGTCCTGGGGCTGGATGTAACCCTGGGGCTGTTTGAAGGCTGGGCGGCAGACCTGGCCCGCCTGAGCGCCGGGGGTGAGCCGGCGCACCATGAAGCCGCGGATATGCTGCGCTTCCTGGCCGGCTGCAATCCGCCCTGGCGCGCCCATGAATTGCTGGGCGCGGTGCGTGAAGGGCGTGAAGCCGTTGTATACAATGCCAGCCCGGAGCTGGAAGCCAGCCGGCTGCTGCTGGCGTGGCAACAACTGATGCCAAAACGCCAGCGTGCCGGCTGAGATAGCCGCGCAGGCTAATGTTGATTGAAGAGCCGGCAAATACCCGCATCGGTCTCGCTACTGTTATGATTAACCAAACTTTATTGATACGTTTACCGAAACGTTTATTGAACCATTTATTGACACACCACAGATAAGGTATTTGTTATGGGGTCCGGATTCGGAAATCGCAGTGGCATATTAACCCTGACCATTAAAGACAAAGCAGTGCTCTACGCTGCGTATATGCCTTATATCCGCCAGGGTGGCCTGTTTATTCCCACCCAAAAGCAGTACCAGCTTGGTAACGAGGTGTTTTTGCTGCTCAATCTGATGGACGAACCGGAGAAGTTGCCGGTGTCTGGCAAGGTTATCTGGATTACACCAAAAGGCGCACAAGGGAACCGCGCGGCCGGTATTGGCGTACAGTTCAGTGATGACGCTGAATTGGCCAGAACCAAAATCGAGTCGTATTTGGCGGGTTCGCTGAATTCTGACCGCCCCACCCATACACTCTGAGGTACCCGATGACCGAAGTTGCTGCCGCGTTGGCGGATACAGGCACAGAATTTGCCGCCGGGCGGGAAGCTCTCTGGCCACTGGAACACATCACGCTGGCGGGTTTGAGCTGGCCTGCACAGCCCGAAACCGCGAACCTGCGGCCAATGTTGTTGCTGCACGGCTGGCTTGATAACAGCGATACGTTTACCCATCTGGCACCGGAGCTGACCCGTCTTGGCGACGTGTACGCGTTTGATTTTGCAGGCCACGGCCGTTCCGGCCATCGCCCGCCGGGGCAACATTATGTGTTGATGGATTACGTAGCGGATCTTGCCGAACTGATCGAACTTCACTTTGACGCTGACAAGACTCCGTTGGACTTGGCTGGGCACTCCCTTGGCGGCATTGTTGCGGCGCTTTACGCTGCGGCATTCCCCGAGCGGGTGCGCAAACTGGTGCTGATTGACAGCCTGGGTGCGCTCAGCCGTCACGAACACGAAGTGATTCCCCAGTTGCGCCGTTCCATCAGCAAACGCCTGGCGGGCTCTAGCAAGCCGGCGTTGTATCCGGACCTGGCGACAGCGGCGAAGGTACGGGCCGGCGGCCTGAGTCCTTTGAGCCCGGAAGCTGCTCTGGTCCTTATACCTCGTAATATGCAAAAAGTGGAAAGCGGTTGGTTGTGGCGCACCGATGCGCGGTTGCGGCACCCCTCGGCGCTGATGCCGTCAGAACAGCAGGTGCTGGCGTCTTTAGCGGCGCTGAGCACGCCAACGTTATTTGTGCGGGCGCAATCCGGATTGTTAGCAGACAACGCCGACACTACCCAAATCCGCGCCCAAGTGATTAAAGATTTCCAGCAGGTTGATGTTCCCGGCGGCCACCACTGTCATCTGGATGGCGATACCCGTCCGGTGACCGAGGCTGTTAAACGATTTTTGAATCAATAGGTGATGCTGTGTTGCATAGTCAATGTGCGAAAAATTTTGTTATTGGAGCTACGTTAACACTTGGAGCGATGCTCGCTGTTGCCAGCAAACAGGCACTGGCTGCATTTCCGGAGACAACTCCAGAGCCGTTTCCTTTGTCACAACTGGAAGAAACCCGGCCGTTGGAGTCGGGCGGGCATCTTGTTCTGTTCAGCCCGGTGCGGGAGATTAACAGTGAAATTCGGTCCGATGTGATGGCGCGGCTGCCGGTATCCGGTAATAGCCTGCTGTACCGTATTAACAACGACGCCAGTCGGGTGGGCGCGTTGAACCACTATCGCCAGACGATGCTGGATTCCGGCGCTAACATATTGTTCGAATGTACAGGCGTGCGTTGCGGTCGCAGCAACGTGTGGGCCAATCAGATTTTTGACAAATCCATGCTGCTTGGCCGCGACACTGCACAGGATTACCTGGTGGCGGGCACTGTCAGTGAAGACGGCCAGCGCTGGCTAACCCTGGTATACACGGTTACCCGCGGTAACCTGAGCGAATACGTATGGGTAGAGCACTTCGAGGTTGGCCAAGGCGCGGTGGTGCCGGGCCTGGGATCTCTGGAAAGTCGCATTCGCGGGCCTTTGACGGTGGCCTGGCAAGACGGCTTCATTGTGCGCTTTGACTGGCAATCACGTGACCGCCGCATGTTACGGGACTGGGCCGATGCCGACGGCAGCACCGTGATGCTGATCACCTACTCGGAACTGGAAGGCAGTGAGCCGCTGGAAGACGCCATGGCCCGCGCACGCACGGCCGGTGAGTCAATGTCTGATTTGCTGGTGCAAACCGGCATTGAGAAGGATCGCCAGCAGTTAGTAGTGGTGGGCCCGAGCATTATTCAGTCAGATCCGAAGCGCAAAGGCAATCGTGTGGAAATTGTGGTGATTTCAAGGTGATGTCATGACATCTAAAGACGATGAAAAGGCTGTTGCAGCTGCTGGCAAAAGCCTGGCGGCAGGTCCCGCGAAAACCGCTGCGAGCAGCAGTTCCGGGGTGGTCGAAAGCGGCGGCCTGGCTTCTGCCGGTGCGCCGGAAACCGGCAAAGACAAAAAGTCGGCGTCTCGGCAAAAGCGCGCTACCGTAGCGCTCGCCCTGGGCAGCGGCGGAGCCCGCGGCTATGCCCATATTGGCGCTATTGAAGTGCTTAACGAGCGCGGTTATGAAATTATTGCTATATCCGGTTGCTCTATGGGAGCGCTGGTGGGCGGCATGTACGCCGCGGGAAAACTGCAGCAGTACAAAGACTGGGTAACGGGGTTAGGGCAGTTCGATGTGCTAAGGCTGCTGGACGTAACCTTCAGCGCGGTGGGCGCTATTCGCGGTGACAAAATCTTTTCGATCGTAAGCGACATTTTAGGAGATACTCGCATAGAAGACCTGCCCATTGCGTTTACCTCGGTAGCCACAGACCTGCTGGGCCATAAAGAAATCTGGTTTCAGGAAGGCCCTCTGGACCAGGCTATACGCGCATCGGTGGCTATTCCCGGTGTGGTTACGCCGCTGGTTCTGAACGGCCGGGTGCTGGTCGATGGCTCCACCCTGAACCCGCTGCCGATCATTCCGACCATTTCGGCCCACGCCGACCTGATTGTTGCGGTGAACCTGGCGGGTGAAGACGACCGCCGCCAGCGCCTGTCGGATGCGGCGTTTACCAGCCTGGACGACGATAACGACAGTGAAGAGTGGATGAGCGCCATGCGCGAAAAAGCGTCGCGCTGGTTTGACTGGGACACGTTGAAAGGGTTGGCCGGCGGCAAAGTCGACGGTGAGCCTGCGGAAGATAAAATCAGCCGCGAAGTGCAAAAGCAGAACGCCAAAAAACAGCGAAAGCAGGCCGGAGAAGAAGCGGTACAAAGCCCGAAATCGCCCGAGCCGACAAGCACCAGCAAAGCTCAGGACGAAGGCCAGACCATTAACTGGGAAAAGCTGGGTATTGGTAAGTTCGAGGTGATGAACCTGGCCATTGAAACCATGCAGAGCGTGCTGGTGCAGTACAAAATTGCCGGCTACCCGCCTGATCTGTTGGTGAATATTCCGAAGAACGTATGCCGCAGCTACGATTTCCACAAAGCACCAGAGCTGATTCAGCTTGGTCGTGAGCGCATGGCAGCGGCTTTGGACCGCTATGAGCAAGACCACAGCAGCTCAGGCCCGTTGGCGGTTTAGGCCGCGCGCAAGACAGCTAAAACACGTATACTGTGCGCCCATTTTCCGTTCAGACAGGACTCTTTTGCCGTGACCAGCCCCGTTGATGATTTGGCCACCGTACGCGACTTTTTGCGCTACGCCTGTTCCCGTTTTGCCAAGTCGCCGCTGTACTTTGGCCATGGCACCGACAACGTTTGGGACGAAGCGGTACAGCTGGTTATGCGCAGCCTGCATTTGCCGCTGGAAAACAATAACCTGTTTCTGGATGCGCGCCTGGTGCGCGAAGAGCGCGAGCTGATTCTGGAGCGCATGGAGCGCCGGGTAGAAGAGCAGGTTCCGCTGGCCTATCTGTTGGGCGAAGCTTGGTTTATGGGGCTGCCATTTAACGTAGACCCACGGGTGCTGGTGCCGCGTTCACCGCTGGCAGAGCTGCTGGAAAATGGCTTGCAGCCCTGGCTGGGCGACGTTTATGTTGAGCGTATTCTGGATTTGTGTACCGGCAGCGGCTGCATTGGTATTGCCGCCGCCACGGTGTTTGAAGACGCCGAGGTGGACCTGGCGGATATTTCTACTGACGCGCTGGCGGTGGCCGATTCCAATATTACAATGTACCAACTGGGTGAGCGGGTGCGCACCGTGCAATCGGATGTGTTCAGCAATCTGAATGAACGTTACGATGTGATTCTGAGCAACCCGCCCTATGTGAATGCGCAGGACCTGGCCAGCATGCCTGCGGAGTTTAGCCATGAGCCGGTATTGGGTCTGGCGGCCGGTGATGACGGCCTGGAGATTGCCCATCGCATATTGGCCGGAGCCGCCGAGCGGTTGACCGAAAACGGTTTGTTGATTGTGGAAGTGGGTAACAGCTGGCCCGAGCTGGACGCGGCCTATCCACAGCTGCCGCTGACCTGGCTGGAGTTTGAAAACGGTGGCGACGGGGTGCTCGCTATTGTCGCTAAAGATTTGCGTAAATACTTGGCGAATAGCTGATAAAATCGTTACAACCTTCTTATAACAACTGGATAAGATACTGAATTATGTCTGGAAACACATTTGGCAAACTGTTCACGGTGACCACGTTTGGTGAAAGCCACGGGGCCGCTCTGGGGTGTGTAATTGATGGCTGTCCGCCGGGGCTCGAGCTGTCTGAAGAAGACATGCAGTACGATCTTGATCGCCGTAAACCGGGCACGTCGCGCTACACCACCCAGCGCCGCGAAGCCGATGAAGTGCGCATTCTTTCCGGTGTGTTTGAAGGTCGCACCACCGGCACGTCCATTGGTCTGCTGATTGAAAATACCGATCAGCGCTCCAAAGATTATTCAAAAATTGCCACCCAGTTTCGCCCGGCCCACGCTGATTACACCTATCACCACAAATTCGGTGAGCGGGATCATCGCGGTGGCGGACGCTCTTCGGCCCGCGAGACCGCCATGCGTGTGGCCGCTGGCGCCGTAGCACGCAAATTCCTGCTGCGGCGCCTCGGCATTACTGTGCGTGGCTACCTGAGCCAATTAGGCCCGATAAAAGCCGAAACCCTGGATTGGGAGCAAGTACACCAGAATCCGTTTTTCTGCCCGGACGCCAGCAAAGTGCCGGAAATGGAAGCCTACATGAAAGCGTTGGTTAAAGAGGGCAACTCGATTGGCGCCCGTATTAACGTGGTGGCCGAAGGCGTACCACCGGGGCTGGGCGAGCCGGTGTTTGATCGGCTAGACGCAGACCTTACCCATGCTTTAATGAGTATTAACGCCGTAAAAGGCGTTGAAATTGGTGCCGGTTTTGGCTGTATTGACCAAAAAGGGACTCAGCACCGTGATGAAATGACGCCGGAAGGGTTTTTGTCGAATCAAGCCGGTGGCATTCTGGGGGGCATTTCCTCTGGCCAGCCCATTCTGGCCAGTATCGCACTCAAGCCGACCTCCAGCCTGCGCTTGCCGGGCCGGAGTATTGATGTCGACGGCAACCCGGTCGAGATTATCACCACCGGCCGCCACGACCCCTGCGTGGGCATTCGCGCGACGCCCATCGCCGAGGCGATGATGGCGATTGTGCTGTTGGACCATTATTTGCGCCATCGCGGCCAGAACGCTGATGTGCGGGTAACCACGCCGGTGCTGCCCCAGCTTTGATGCTCCTGCTAAAAGGAATTGGCGAAAGACACCAGGGACGGATTTGCACCAGGGACGGATTTCAAATCCGTCCCTACTGGCTTAAAAATGGTACTGAAAGGTAACGGCGCGAATTAAAGGTAAGGGGTAACAGTGACGCACTGGCGCCTGTCGAATTTGTATTTCTGGTTCTTCGCCCTGTTGGGCGGGATGCTGCCTTACTGGTCGCTTTACCTTGAAGGCCGCGGTTTTTCCTATCTGCAAATCGCCAGTTTGATGGCAACCATCCAGCTTACCAAGATTGTGGCCCCCAGCGTGTGGGGCCATTTGGGCGACCGCACCGGGCAAAGGGTGCGGCTGGTCCGCTTCGGTACGATCACCGGTTCCCTGTGTTTTGCTGGCGTGTTTCTAGAGCCGGGCTTTACCGGCCTGCTGCTGGTGATGCTGGCGTTCACTTTTTTCTGGAACGCCGTGCTGCCCCTTTACGAAGTCATCACTCTGCAGGTTCTGGGTGCACAGCGGGACCAATACGGCAAAATCCGCTTGTGGGGTTCGGTGGGCTTTATTGCCGCCGTGGCGTTGATTGGCGTACTGCTGGAATGGGTGGATATCCGCTATTTGCCGATGCTGTTGATTCCGCTGTTTGCCGGCATTGCGGTGTCGGCCTGGATGCTGCCTGTTGAAAAAATCATTCGCAGCCAGAAGTCTCCGCGGGGCAGCCTGAAGGCCATTCTGACCCATCCTGCGGTGATTGCGTTTTTTGTGATGAACTTTTTACTGCAAGTGGCCCACGGCTCTTACTACACGTTTTTCAGTATTCACCTGCAGCTGCACGATTACGGCAAGCTGGCTATTGGCCTGTTGTGGTCGCTGGGCGTTATCGCCGAAATTGTCCTGTTTATGGTGATGCATCGCCTGGGCGCGCGTTTCAGCGTGCGCCACATTGTGCTGGCGGCCTTGCTGCTAAGCCTGCTGCGCTGGTTGCTGATTGCGGAAATGGCGTCGGTGCTGCCGGTGCTGATATTTGCCCAGCTGTTGCATGCGGCATCTTACGGCGCGTTACACGCGGTGTCGGTGCAGTACATTCAAGGCTTTTTTGGCCGCCATCATCACGGCCAGGGGCAGGCACTTTATAGCGGGTTAACGTTTGGTGCCGGTGGGGCTTTGGGTGCCTGGGGTGCGGGGTTCCTGGTAGACGGTATTGACACCTCCGCGGCCTTCCTGGGCAGCGCGGTTGTCACCGCCCTGGCGTTCGCCGCAGCCTGGCGCGGTTTGCGACCACCGCCTCCGCCGCCTGAGCTAGAGGAAAGTAGGGGACAGATTTGAAATCTGTCCCCGCTTTAGCGGGTCACTACGCCGGGCTTTTTCCTGTTGTTCCACAATCGCCAGCAGAGCCTGGGCGGCACCGCTCAAGTCTCTGCCTGACAGGCCAATAGCCCCCATCAGCCGCGCCACTGAATGTGCTACCGGCAGTACCCGCAGGCTGCTGTCCAGCATGCGCACCGGCAATACGCTCCAGCCAAGACCCACACTGGTCATCATTTTCAGGGTTTCGAGGTAGTTTGTGGGCATCTGCGAGCTTAACGGCAGGTTGACCTCCATAAACAGCCGGCTGACCAACCGATACGTTCCCGTACTGGTGTCTGGCAATAGCGCAGCGTGGCCAGACAAGTCCGCCAGAGTAGGCTGTTCTAGCGCTCCCAGCGGATGCTCCGGCCCGACCACAAACGCCATGGGGTCTGGCCACTGGGCGTACACCTTAAAGTTCGGGTCGATACCATCGCTCAGGGTAACAAAGGCCAGTTCGGCGCCGCGTTTGCGCATCTGGGCGTAGGCGGCGTCTGATTCCATAAATTGAAGATCAAGGGTGACCTGCGGATAATCGCGCTTGAAGCGCCGCAGCCAGCTTGGCAGGTGGTGCAGGCCAATGTGGTGACTGGCAATAATCTGTAGCTCGCCGGCCACTTCGCGGGTGCTTGGCGACAGGGCAATGCGGGCGTTGTGAATTTCATCCAGAATCCGCCTGGCGTGGGGCAGCAGCCGTGCGCCGGCGTCGGTCAGTTTGAGCTGGCGTTGGCTGCGATCAACCAGCTCGGCGCCGAGCTGGGCTTCCAGAGCGGCCAGCCGCTTGCTGATGGCAGGCTGGGTAATGTGCAGCTGCTCTGCGGCTTCAGAGAACGAGCCCTGGTCAACAATGGCCAGAAAAGCGCGCAATGTGTTGGAATCCATAGCTACCATGTCCGCTGTCGAATAAAAGTGCTTTTTCCAGCACCCTGAAGCGTTTCATTCTATTCGATAGTATTCCAGACAGGAATACTATGCATAAAAACATGAATTGAGGTTATTGGTCAGGCACTTTAGACTGTTCACACAATCAGAACTCTAAAGGGCGCAGCCGTATTAACGGTGATGAGCTTTTTTAAAAACCCCAAAACGATGAGAGAGCGATCATGGCGGGTAAAACCTTATACGACAAACTGTGGGACGATCATCTGGTAAAACAGCGTGATGACGGCTCTGCGCTTATTTACATTGACCGCCACCTGCTGCACGAAGTGACGTCGCCGCAGGCGTTTGAAGGTCTGCGCCTGGCCAACCGAAAGCCCTGGCGGATTGATGCCAATCTGGCAACGCCCGACCATAACGTGCCCACCACTGACCGCACCATGGGAATCGACGGCATTGTAGACCCGGTATCGCGCATTCAGGTGGAAACCCTGGATAGCAACTGCGACGAGTTCGGCATTCTTGAATTCAAGATTAAAGACCAACGCCAGGGCATAGTGCACGTGATCGGGCCCGAGCAGGGTGCAACCTTGCCCGGTATGACCATTGTCTGCGGTGATTCCCATACCTCGACCCACGGCGCTTTTGGCTGCCTGGCCCACGGTATTGGCACCTCGGAAGTGGAACACGTGCTGGCTACCCAGTGCCTGGTGCAGCAGAAAATAAAAAATATGCTGGTGAAAGTGAATGGCCAGTTGGGTAAAGGCGTAACCGCCAAAGACGCAGTGCTGGCGATTATTGGCAAAATTGGTACCGCTGGCGGTTCCGGGCATGCTATCGAGTTTGGCGGCGAAGCCATACAAAGCCTGAGCATGGAAGGCCGGATGACGGTGTGCAATATGGCAATTGAAGCCGGCGCCCGCGTTGGTATGGTGGCGGTAGACGGCACCACTATCGATTACGTCAAGGGTCGGCCGTTTTCACCCAAGGGTGAAGCCTGGAATGCAGCCGTTGCTCATTGGCGCACCTTGCACAGTGACCCGAGCGCCGAATTCGACAAAGTGGTTGAGCTTGAGGGCGCGGATATTCAGCCTCAGGTGAGCTGGGGCACATCCCCGGAAATGGTGGCAAACGTGGCCGGCCAGGTGCCAGACCCGGCGAAAGAAACCGACTTGATAAAACGGGAAGGGCTTGAACGTGCGCTGAAATACATGGGTCTGCTGCCCAATCAGTTGATCACCGACATCAAGCTGGACCGGATATTTATTGGTTCCTGTACCAACAGCCGGATTGAAGACCTGCGCAAGGCGGCGCTGGTGGTTAAAGGCCGCAAGGTGGCGGGTAGTTTGAAGCAGGCCATGGTAGTGCCGGGCTCGGGTTTGGTTAAGTTGCAGGCCGAAGCCGAAGGGCTGGACAAGATTTTCCTGGAAGCGGGCCTGGAATGGCGTGATCCGGGTTGCTCCATGTGCCTGGCCATGAACGCCGATAAATTGGGGCAGGGCGAGCATTGTGCGTCTACCTCTAACCGTAACTTTGAGGGGCGTCAGGGTTTTGGTGGGCGTACCCACCTGGTTAGCCCGGCCATGGCAGCGGCGGCAGCGATTGCCGGCCATTTTGTTGACGTTCGTGAAATGCTGAACTGAGCCACAGGAGACAATCACCATGCGCGCATTTACCCAACACAAGGGCCTGGTAGCCCCCATGGACCGTTCCAATGTGGACACGGACCTGATCATTCCCAAGCAATTTTTGAAGTCCATCAAACGCACCGGCTTCGGCCCCAACCTGTTTGACCCATTGCGTTATCTGGACGAGGGCCAGCCTGGTCAGGACAGTTCCCAACGCCCGTTAAACACGGATTTTGTGCTGAACCAAAAACGCTACAGCGGTGCCAGCGTGCTGCTGGCCCGCACCAATTTTGGTTGCGGTTCCAGCCGTGAACACGCGCCTTGGGCGCTGGAAGATTTCGGCTTTCGGGTGATTGTTGCCCCCAGTTTTGCTGATATTTTTTATAATAACTGCTTTAAGAATGGGCTGTTGCCTGTTGTTCTTGATGAAAAAATAGTTGATCAGCTGTTTATTGAAGCTGAGGCCAGTGAAGGCTATGAACTGACGGTAGACCTTGAGGCCAACACCGTTATTACGCCGTCTGGCGAGTCTTTCAGCTTCGACGTAGACGGCTTCCGTCGCCATTGCCTGCTGAACGGCCTGGACGATATTGGTGTGACTCTGGAAGACGCCGATGTTATTCAGCATTACGAAGATGCGCGCCGCAAAACCGCACCCTGGCTGTTTGGTGCCGGCCAGTAATTTGGCTGTTAAACCAATGTCGAAACCGATATCAAGGAACCTGATATGTCACGAACCATATTACTGCTGCCGGGCGACGGCATTGGCCCTGAAATCATGGGCGAGGCCGAAAAAGTACTGCGCCGGGTGAATGAGTCGTTCAAGCTTGATTTGAGCTTTCAGCACGGCTTGGTTGGCGGTGCTGCGCTGGATGATTCCGACACCCCGCTGCCGGATGAAACCCTGGAGTTGGCCACCAAGGCCGACGCGATTCTGCTGGGCGCCGTTGGCGGCCCGAAGTGGGATGGCCTGCCGATGGCCAAACGCCCGGAAAAAGGTTTGCTGGGCCTGCGTTCCAACCTTGAGCTGTTTGCCAATTTTCGCCCTGCTATTCTTTATCCGCAGCTGGCGTCTGCTTCTTCGCTGAAGCCGGAAGTGGTGTCCGGGCTGGATATCATGATTATCCGTGAGCTGACCGGCGGTATTTACTTCGGCCAGCCTCGCGGTGTGCGGCAACTGGAAAGCGGTGAGCGCCAGGGCTATAACACTTACGCTTATACAGAGACTGAAATTCGCCGTATTGGCCGGGTCGCGTTTGAAACGGCTCAGCAGCGCGGTAAAAAACTGTGCTCGGTCGACAAGGCCAACGTGTTGGAAGTGACCGTGCTGTGGCGTGAGGTCATGAACGAGCTCAAGCTCGAGTATCCGGACGTAGAGCTGTCTCACATGTACGTGGATAACGCCGCGATGCAGCTGGTGCGCGCACCCAAACAGTTTGACGTGATTGTAACCGGCAATTTGTTTGGTGATATTCTTTCTGACGAAGCCGCTATGCTGACAGGCTCCATCGGCATGCTGCCGTCGGCTTCGATGAACTCGGCGAAGCAGGGCATGTACGAGCCTTGCCATGGTTCGGCGCCTGATATTGCCGGCAAAGGCATTGCAAACCCGCTGGCGACCATTCTTAGCGTTGCAATGATGCTACGCTACAGTCTGGACGAAAGCGCCGCCGCAGCAGCCATTGAAGCCGCGGTTGGCAAGGTGCTGGACCAGGGCTTGCGCACAGCGGATATAATGTCGGAAGGCTGCACCCGGGTTTCTACCCGTGAAATGGGTGAAGCGGTACTGTCGCAGCCTTAACATTCACTCCGCCCGGGCCCGCGAATCCGGCCAGGGCAGGTATAAAAAAGGTTTGAAAGTCACATGAAGCGAGTTGGGCTTGTAGGTTGGCGTGGCATGGTGGGTTCTGTCCTCATGCAGCGCATGCGTGAAGAAAACGATTTCGCGGATATCGAACCGGTATTCTTTTCCACGTCGCAAACCGGGCAACCGGCGCCGGATGTGGGCCGCGATGGCATTCTGCCGCTGCAGGACGCCTTCGATATCGACACTCTGAAAACCCTGGACGTGATTTTGACCTGCCAGGGCGGCGACTACACCTCGGCGGTGTATCAGAAACTGCGTGACGCCGGCTGGAACGGCTATTGGATAGACGCTGCGTCTACCCTGCGCATGGTTGACCATTCTGTGATTGTGCTAGACCCGGTTAACCGCAACGTGATTGACGCTGCGCTCGACAAAGGCGTGAAAGATTACATCGGCGGCAACTGCACGGTGAGCCTGATGATGTTGGCCTTGGGCGGTTTGCTGGAGCAGGACTTGATTGAATGGGTATCGCCCATGACGTATCAGGCCGCTTCCGGGTCCGGCGCGCAGAACATGCGCGAGCTGCTGAACCAGATGGGCGAGCTGAACGGCAGCGTTAAAGCCGAGCTGGACAGTCCGTCTTCTGCGATTCTTGAGATTGACCGCAAGGTGACCGACACCATGCGTAGTGACGATTTTCCCACCGAGCACTTTGGCGCGCCTCTGGCAGGCAGCTTGATTCCGTTTATCGACAAGCAACTCGAAAATGGTATGAGCAAGGAAGAGTGGAAAGCCGGTGTTGAAACCAACAAAATTCTGGGTCGCAGCGACAATCCGATTCCTATCGACGGCTTGTGCGTTCGAATCGGTGCGATGCGCTCACACAGCCAGGCGCTGACCATAAAGCTGCGCAAAGATCTTCCTGTTGCCGAAATCGAGAAGATTCTGGCCGCCGGCAACGATTGGGTAAAAGTCATTCCCAACGAGCGCGAGGCCAGCATGCAGGAGCTGACACCGGCAAAAGTAACCGGCACCCTAAGCATTCCGGTGGGCCGTATTCGCAAATTGACCATGGGGCCGGAGTATATTTCTACGTTCACCGTGGGTGATCAACTGTTGTGGGGCGCGGCAGAACCGCTGAGGCGCATGCTGCGAATTCTCCAAAGTCGTTGATTTAATGCCAACTGCGTTCGGTTTCAACTAACCGGTGAGGGGCGAAGGCTGCTTTCAGCCTTCGCCCCTGTTATTTTCAGAACCATAAAAGCCGGTGTCTCCTCAGCGCTCGCAATAACTTAATCTTTGTAGTGGCTGTGTGTTTGCGATCAAGAGTTAGCAAAGTAGCGCAGCAGTGCACTGAAGAACGTTGATTCATTGATAAAATGATGCTTATCAACAATACTTGCCGAGTTGAGGATTAACGTTTCGCCACACTTATACAACACCCAGACGGAAGTCATCCAACCTCGTCCGAAACTGCTTTAACGCCGCTGTGCATCTAAGCAGGTACGAATAACGGAGACTGGAAAGGAAAAAGCATGAAGGTACGCAAGCTTGCGGTTGCTCTGGCACTGGCTGGAGGTCTTGGCTCTGGCGTTGCACAAGCCCTGGGATTGGGGGAGGTGGAGTTGCAGTCCTACTTGAATGAGCCCCTGGATGCGCAAATTGTGCTGCGCCAGAGTCGTGGCGTCAGCCCTGGTGATGTTTTCGTCAATGTGGCTTCTGAATCCGCCTATCAACGGGTGGGTCTTAATCGCGGCCAGTTTGCCAGTAAGCTGAAATTTCAGGTGGTTACCCGCAGTGATGGCAGCCTGGCGGTAAGCGTGTCTTCACGTGAACCGTTACGGGAGCCGTACCTTAATTTTCTGCTGGAGCTAACCTGGCCCAGCGGCCGCTTGCTGCGTGAATACGCGGTGTTGGTAGACCCACCCGTGTATGCGGCAGAAGCCGGCACCCGGGAACCGCTTGTAGCGGCATCGTCTGCTGGCCGCAGCAACTCATCGCCCAGCGCCAATAGCGGTGCAGTAAGCCGCCCGGCGCCCGCAAGCTCTGGTTCCGCACAGTCTCTTGCATCGGGCAATGCTTACGGCCCTACAACCTCGTCTGACACCCTGTGGAGTATTGCCACCAGGATGCGCCCAAACAACAGCGTATCTGTGCAGCAGGTTATGCTGGCGATTCAAGACCTTAATCCTGATGCCTTTATAGGCGGCAATATCAACCGCTTGAAACGCGGTGAAGTTCTGCGTGCACCCACGCTGGCACAAATCCAGCGCCTGGGCCAGGGCGAGGCTAATCAGGTCGTGCGAGCGCAAAACCAGGACACCAAC
The DNA here is from genome assembly GCF_000372805.1 of Marinobacter gelidimuriae. Classification (GTDB taxonomy): domain Bacteria; phylum Pseudomonadota; class Gammaproteobacteria; order Pseudomonadales; family Oleiphilaceae; genus Marinobacter; species Marinobacter gelidimuriae. The sequence goes on from NZ_KB889952.1 coordinate 31,876, forward strand.
ATAACCCGGGCAACGATTGATGCAAGCCCAGCGGCTACGCCTTCCGCGCCCGCGGCGATAGACGGCGGCGATGCGGAACTGAAACTGATTGTGGCCGAGACTGAGGCACCGCAAGCCGCTGATAACACTGAGCAGAGCGGATCTGCCGGTACTGACGGTAACCAGGCCGACGGCGCAGATGCCGGCACCATGGTGGCGCTCGAAGAACTTGACAGTGCTCGCCGTGAAAACAGCGAGTTGAATAGCCGTGTTGATTCACTTCAGGAGCAGGTAAAAACCCTGCAGCGGTTGCTGGAGCTGAAAAACAGCCAGTTGGCCGACATGCAGCAGGCTGGTATCAACGGCGATAACGCGGTCGCCAGCATTGACCAGAATGCAGCTGACGAACCCGCAGTGGATGGCGTTGCCGGTGCCGACTCTGCTTCTGCCGACAATACCGCGACAGAGAATGCTACCAATGATCCGGCCGTTACTGAGGAGCTGGTAACGGATGACGCCGAAACTCAGGCCGAAGCCGAACCGGCCAGTGCGGTTGCAGCGCAACCTGAACAAGATGCTCAGCCCCAGATCGCACAGCCTGGTCCAGCTGAAGAAAGCGCAGCCCAAGGTGGTTTAGTCGACAGCATTATGAATAACCCGCTGTACCAGATGGTTCTGGGCGGCGGCTTGCTTTTGCTGCTACTACTGCTGCTTTTGGTGTCGCGCCGCAAGTCTAAAAATCAGGATGCAGCCGAGACCGAGACCGAGACCGAGACTGGGGGCGAGACCGGTACCGATACCGGCTTTGAACGAGCACCCTTGGTTGAACCTGTACCCAGTTCCGGTTCGTTTGACCTGGATCTTGGTCTGGACGATCAGGAACCGCCAGCACCCGAAGCTGAACCAGACGTTCTGGCAGAGGTTGATTCCTACTTGGCGTACGGTCAGCACGAACAGGCGGTAACTACTCTGGAGTCTGCGATTTCCCGCGAGCCTAGCCGCACCGAACTGCGTCTGAAGTTGCTTGCGGTCTACGCGGACGCTCAGAATAGAGTGGCTTTTGAACGTCAGTATGGCGAGCTCAGTGCTTTGGATGATCACGAGGCCATGGCAGAGGCTGATCGTTTGCTGACAGATCTTGAACACGCGGAAGCGGCACCCAGCATCGATGATCTTGAATCTGAATTGCGCTCCGGTTCCTTTTCCGGCTCTTTCGGGAGCTTCGATGAGGAATCAGAAGATGCCAAAGACAGCACCAAGCCAACGTCAGACGATCCTATAGACTACGATCTGACCACTATTGAAGGCCTGGGCGACAAGGGAGAGCCCGCAAAGTCTGAAGCGTCGGAAGATTTTGTGTTGTCCGACGACTTCGCCAGGGAATTTGCCGATGAAGACGCCGCACCCTTGGCCAAGGCGGACAACACGGCCAAGGCTGACGAACCCGCCAACACGGCCGGCAAGACGTCTGACGATGACGATCTAAGCCTAGACGAAGCCTTCCTGGACGAGTTGGATGCCGAACTTGATAAAGACGACCCCGAGGCCGAACTCAAGCCTTTTGACATGCAAGAATCGGATTTGGGCAAGCCGGAGCCTGATCTGGATAAATTGGACCTGGAGATTTCGGACGACGACCTGGCGCTGATGGGCGAATTTGCTGATAGCGCAGATAGCACCAATCACGCCGGTGGCGATGAAACCGAATCCGAAGCAGAAGAACTGCCGGAAATGACCGACGCAGAACTGTTGGCTTTGGAGCTGGGTGACGATCCGCAAGCCGAAGAAGACCTACCCATTGTGGCACCTGGCGCGGCTCGAGCGATCGACGAGAGCGATCTGGGTGACGACGATGATTTCGACTTCCTGGCTGGCACTGACGAGGCAGCAACCAAGCTGGATTTGGCGCAGGCCTACGTCGAGATGGGCGATATCGACGGCGCCCGCGACATTTTGATGGAAGTGGAACTCGAAGGCACCGCTGAACAGAAGGCAGAAGCGAAGGAACTGCTTAAAAATCTGTCCTGATTGGTTATAATCCTTTAAACAAAGCCGGTGCTCAGAGCCTTCTGACCGCCGGCTTTGTCTTTTAACAACCAGACAACACATCGAGCTGACTTTTGTTTCTTGAACCCCAGGCGCTTACAGCGGATACACCCATTGGCAACGGCCGTGTGGCGTTGGTCTTTGAATACGATGGCCGTGAATTCCACGGCTGGCAGCAACAAAAATCCGGTATCCGTGCGGTGCAGCAACAGCTGGCAAAAGCCGCCAGCAAAGTTGCCGACCACGGGGTAGAGCTGGTGTGTGCCGGCCGAACCGATGCCGGCGTTCACGCCAGTTATCAGCTGGTGCACTTTGATACGCCATCTCTGCGTACCATGCGTTCCTGGGTGATGGGTATTAATACAGCCTTGCCTTTCGATATTTCCGTGCGCTGGGCTGGCCAGTGCGAGGGCGACTTTCATGCCCGGTTCTCCGCGGTTTACCGGCGCTATCGCTACATCATTTATAACAACCCGGTGCGCCCCGGTATTCAGCGCGGTCAGGTTAGCTGGAACTTTCGGCCTCTGAATGCCGAAAACATGCATCAGGCGGCCCAGGCGCTGGTTGGCGAACACGATTTTAGTGCTTTTCGTGCCGCTGGCTGTCAGTCTCATAGCCCGATTCGATTTTTACAGAGCATCAGCGTAACGCGCAAAGGCGATTATCTGGTGATTGACGTTCAGGCCAATGCTTTTTTGCACCACATGGTGCGCAATATTGCCGGGGCCTTGATGGCCGTAGGTTGCCAGGAGCAGGCGCCGGATTGGATTGGCCAGATTCTGGCGACGAAGAATCGCAGGCAAGCTGGCGTGACGGCGCCGCCTGATGGTTTGTACCTGGTAGACGTGGGTTACCCCGCCGAATTCGAAATACCCCAGCCCAGCTGTGGCCCGGCGTTTGCTGAGCCATGGTTCAGCGCGGAGCAGAATCGGCCGGTTGCGGCCACCCATATCCACCGTAAACAAAGGCCGCCCAACTGTGACTAGCCGTGTAAAGATCTGTGGCCTGACCCGCCCAGAGGATATCGACGCCGCAGTGGCCGCTGGCGCTGACGCAATTGGCCTGGTGTTTTATGACCCAAGCCCGCGGGTTGTCAGTATTGATCTGGCGCGGCAGCTGGCCGCGCGGATACCGGCGTTTGTTAGCGTAACGGGATTGTTTGTGAATCCGCAGGCGGATTTTGTAAGGCAGGTGCTGCAGCAGATGGCTCTTGACCTGCTGCAATTCCACGGTGATGAACCCGCTGCTTTCTGTGAGCAGTTCCAGCGCCGCTGGATTAAGGCCATACGGGTACGGCAGCAAGGGCAGATTGAACAGGCCTTTGAGGAGTACCAGAATTCAGCCGGTTTGTTGGTCGATGCCTGGCACCCTGAGCAATACGGGGGCACCGGCCACGGATTTAACTGGTCGCTGATTCCTGAACAACGGCCGTTGCCACTGATACTGGCCGGTGGCTTGCAACCCGCTAACGTTGCCGCAGCCGTGCAGCAGGTACGCCCTTGGGCGGTGGACGTCAGTGGCGGCGTGGAAATCGGCAAAGGCATCAAATGCGCCAAAAAGATGGCAGACTTCGTGGCCGCGACCAGAAGCGCTGGGTCTTGGTAGACTTACGGATCCGTTAAATAGAGCGCGGGGGCAGGGTACGCGATTGGAAAAATTGGGCCAGCCCGGCGTTATATGTACTATGTTTCATTGAATGAGACGTTTACACAGCATGGCATGCTGCCAGAATGGGGTAATCAAAACGCTATCCGATGGTGTAATTGTTGGCCGGTAGCGGGTGCTTACAATAGAACGATCAAAACAGGTTCTACAGACGGGATTAAATCATGAGTAGTTGGCTAGATAAAATAATGCCGAGCAAGATCCGCTCGGAATCCAAGACGAGGACCGGTGTTCCGGAAGGCCTGTGGAAAAAGTGCCCGAAATGTGGCGCCTTCCTGTACAAGCCCGAGCTGGAAAAAAATCTGGACGTGTGCCTGAAGTGTAATCACCACTTGCGAGTGGCTGCCCGCCGCCGCCTTGATATTTTTCTGGATGCAGATGGCCGCGAAGAAATTGGCGCAGACCTGGAACCTTGGGACCGCCTTAAGTTCAAAGATACCAAACGTTATAAAGACCGTCTGACGCAGGCCCAGAAAGCGACTGGCGAAAAAGACGCCTTGTTGGCCATGAAGGGCACCACCATAGGGCTCCCACTGGTGGCTTGCGCCTTTGAGTTCAAATTCCTTGGTGGCTCTATGGGCCAGACGGTTGGCGAAAAATTTGTACGGGCGGCCAATGTGGCGCTGGAAGAACGCATTCCTCTGGTGTGCTTTTCTTCCAGCGGCGGTGCACGTATGCAGGAGGCCATTCTTTCGCTGATGCAGATGTCTAAAACCGCCGCTGTTCTTGAGCATATGAAGCAGCAAGGCGTGCCGTATGTTTCGGTGATGACCGACCCGGTATTTGGCGGCGTATCGGCCAGCCTGGCGATGTTGGGTGACCTGAATATCGCCGAACCTAACGCACTGATCGGCTTTGCCGGGCCGCGGGTAATTGAGCAGACCGTGCGTGAAAAGTTGCCCGAAGGCTTTCAACGCAGCGAGTTTTTGTTGGAGCATGGTGCTATCGATATGATTCTGCACCGTCACCAGTTGCGTGAGCGCATTGCACACCTGCTGGCAAAATTCGGCAATTTGGAAAAACCTGACGCCGAGGCGCCCATTGAAATTGAAGTGACTGAAAAGCCGGACGAAGATGCCTCAGTCGCATAAGCCGGATCAGCACGCGCCGAACATAACGGCCCCCGGCGCCGATGCCAGCCTGGGCCAATGGCTGAGCTACCTTGAGGCCATTCACCCGGTTGAAATCGAGCTGGGACTGGACCGGGTGATGGTGGTTTTGCAGAGACTTTTTCCGGGTAAGCCCGAGGCTCGCATTATTACCGTGGCCGGCACCAACGGCAAGGGCAGCACGGTTGCAGCTCTAGAAACGCTGTTGCAAGAAGCAGGGCGCCGCACGGCGGCCTACATGTCGCCGCATCTTCAGGTGTATAATGAGCGGGTACGCCTGCTGGGCGAGCAGATTTCGGACGCGCAAATGATCCACGCTTTTGAGCGGGTTCAGGAGGCCAGGGCAGAAGTGTCGTTGAGCTATTTCGAATTCGGCACTCTGGCGGCGTTTGTTGCCATGTCCGAAGCCGATGTAGACGACTGGATTCTGGAGGTTGGTCTGGGTGGTCGTCTGGATGCTGTGAACGTGCTAGACGCGGATTTTGTAATCCTTACGTCGATTGATATCGATCATGCGAGCTTTTTGGGTAACGATCGTGAGTCTATCGGCTTTGAAAAAGCCGGGGTGTTGCGACCGGGTATCCCTGCGGTTTACGCCGATTTTGATCCTCCGCGTTCGGTATTGCAGCAAGCTTTATCGCAAGAGGTAGACTTGGCGTTGCTGGGCCGCGATTATCAATTGGTGCAGTGTTCAAGGCAGCCGGCGATGGTGAATCTGGAGTTGGGAGACGAAGAGTTTCGCCTGCCAGATTTTGCCCTGCCGGTGAAAAGTCTGGCTGCAGCGGTTGTTGCGTCCCGCACCTTGGCGCCCAATCTGGGTGTTCAACAAATCGAGCGAGCCGTGGCTGGAGTGTCGGTGCCCGGGCGTTTTGAGCAGGTAGCCACTTCGCCGCTGGTGATTCTGGATGTGGGGCATAACCCCCACGCTGCCTGCTGGCTGGCGAGCCGGTTGCGCCTGTTACAGCACCCGGAAACCCGCATTCACGCGGTCTACGGTGCGCTTGCGGATAAAGACGTGCAAGGCGTTGCCAAAGCGATGGCCAGCGTGATTCACAGCTGGTATCTGGCCGGACTGTTGAAGGAAGCTCCCCGTGGCTATAGCGCCGAGGCTCTCGGTGCGCAGTTTGAGCAGTGCGGCATTGCACCTGAAGGTTGCTGGGACTCGGTGCCGGAGGCCCTGGCTGAAGCCCGTGGCCAAGCCCGTGCTAATGACATTGTGATTGTGTTTGGTTCGTTCTTTACTGTGGCGGCGGCCCGCAACCTTTTGTATCCAAGCGCCGCCGTTACCAACCCGGGAGCATGATTGTGGACGGATTAAAGCAGAGGATCATCGGCGCCCTGGTGCTGATTTCACTGGCGGTTATTTTTGTGCCGATGATCTTTGACGAGCCCCATTCCGGGCGCAACTCCACCTCGATAAACATTCCCGAAGAACCGCCATTTCCAGAAGTGAGCACCGAGCCACCACCGCAGACCGTCATGCCAGAATATCAGAGCGTCTCTGGGCCAGAAGCAGCCGCAGCAGACCGTGCCAGCGGGTCTGGGGACTTTCAGCTAATTGAAGAAGTGACGCCTGAGGCGCCTGAGCCGACAAATCCGACTGCGGTCAGCAACGCCGTTACGCCGCCACCGATGGCAGAGGTTAAGCCGGCACCGGCTCGGCCGGAGCCCAATCCGCAAACCGAGGAAGAGTTCAGTCGCTCTCTGGAAGGCGCCTGGGTTGTGCAGTTGGGCAGCTTTGGCGATGCCGATAACGCCCGGCGTTTGCGTGATAACGCCCGCGAAAAGGGCTACAGTTCACACCTTCAAGAGGTCAGCCGCGGCGACACCCGGCTGACCCGGGTATTCAGTGGGCCTTTCGCCAGCAAATCCGAAGCCGAAGCGGCCAAAGCGGCCCTCGACAAGGCTTTCAGTCTCAATAGTTTGGTCACCAGCCCTGATTAATAAGCCGCCCAGCCAGGTTTTATCGCAACGGTGGTTTGGCAGAGGGCGGTTTCCTGATAGAATTCGCCCTCTCTATTTGCGTCGCCCGGGTGGTTCATGAATGCGTTGATCTGGATTGACTGGGTCATTATTGCGGTTATTACCATATCAACGCTGATCAGCCTGAGGCGCGGCTTTGTTCGCGAAGCCCTGTCGTTGGTTACGTGGGTAATGGCCTTCATTGTTGCTCGCACATTTCACCCCCAGATGCAGTCGCTACTGGGCAGCACCGTGGAAACGCCCATGGTGAGGTCGGTTGCGGCGTTCGCGATTCTGTTTATTGGTACGCTTATTGTGGGCGCCATCATTAACGGCATTATCGGACAGCTGGTGCGGGCCACAGGCTTATCCGGCACCGACAGGGTGCTGGGTATGGGCTTTGGCCTGTTGCGTGGGGTGTTGGTGGTGGTGGTGGGCATTGCTTTGTTGCGTTACACACCGGTGTCTCAAGACACCTGGTGGCAAGAATCGCTAATGATTGACCGGTTGTCGGTGTTAGAGGACTGGTCCCGTCGTACCTTTGGTGATGAGCTTTCCGGATTTCTTACTCCCCAAAGCGCGGAGCAAGGCATCTAGTAAAACCCGGTTATTCAAACGCCAGGCGCTGTATCAGGCAATCTGCCTGGCGTGGCTTTCATTCAGTTTTAACACTCGGAGAATCTCTATTCCATGTGTGGCATCGTCGGTATCGTCAGCACTTCGCACGTGAATCAGCTGCTTTATGATGCGCTGACCGTTCTTCAGCATCGGGGCCAGGACGCAGCAGGTATTGTTACCTTCGAAGACGAGCGTTTTTACCTGCGTAAAGACAACGGCCTGGTGCGCGATGTATTCCATACCCGCCATATGCACCGGTTAGTGGGCAACGTCGGTATTGGTCACGTTCGTTACCCTACCGCCGGCAGTGCGAGCTCTGCCGAGGCCCAGCCGTTTTACGTCAACAGCCCTTACGGCATCACTTTGGCCCACAACGGCAACCTGACAAACTCTGACGAGCTCAGTACCGACTTGTTTCGCACTGACCTGCGCCACATCAACACCAATTCAGACTCGGAAGTGTTGTTGAACGTGTTCGCTCACGAGCTCCAGAAACTGGGCAAGCTAGACCCCGCCAAAGACGATATTTTTGCCGCCGTGCGTTCTGTACACGAACGCTGCCGCGGTGCCTACGCGGTTATCGCGATGGTTACCGGCTACGGCATTGTTGGTTTCCGCGACCCCAATGGCATTCGCCCGATCTGTTATGGCGTGCGCTTAGCCAGTGACGGCCGCAAGGAATATATGATTGCGTCTGAAAGTGTGGCCCTAGGCGCCTCCGGTTTCACCCTGGTGCGCGACATTGCGCCGGGTGAAGCGGTGTATATTGAAACCGACGGCACCTTTCACAGTGAGCAGTGCGCCAAACAGCCAAAGCTCTATCCGTGTATTTTCGAGCATGTGTACTTCGCCCGTCCGGACTCCATCATGGATAAAGTCTCGGTTTATAAAGCGCGCTTGCGCATGGGTGAAACTCTGGCGGATAAAGTGCTGAAGGATTTCGCCGATCACGATATCGACGTGGTTATGCCGATACCAGACACCAGCCGCACCTCGGCTTTGCAGATGGCCCACCGTCTGGGCGTGAAATTCCGCGAAGGCTTTATCAAAAACCGCTACATTGGCCGTACATTTATCATGCCCGGCCAGACCATGCGCAAGAAATCGGTACGCCAGAAGCTAAACCCCATTGATCTTGAGTTCCGCGGCAAGAACGTGATGCTGGTTGACGATTCCATTGTGCGCGGTACCACCTGCAAGGAAATCGTGCAGATGGCCCGCGATGCCGGCGCCCGCAAAGTGTATTTCGCCTCGGCCGCGCCCCCGGTGCGTTATCCCAACGTGTACGGCATTGATATGCCGTCTGCTAAAGAACTGATTGCTCACGATCGCACGGTGGAAGAAATCCGCGAATTGATCGGCGCCGACTGGTTGCTGTATCAGAACCTGGAAGACCTGATTACCTCTGTTAGCGATGTTAATAGTGACATCGATGGCTGGGAATGTTCGGTGTTTACCGGTGAATACGTAACCGGCGATATTGATCGTGCCTATCTGGATCGCCTGGATGGCCAGCGTAACGATACAACGCGCTCCGGCACCGTGAAGAACGATACCGAAAACGGCAGTATAGACATGCATAACGACGAAGACTGATGCTTTAGACCGCACAAGAATACTATGACCAGCAGAAGACCATGACCAGGAGAAAACGATGACATTTTGCCGCGAAGAATCGGTTTTGATACCAGAATCAGACCTGGACGGCATGTCTGGCGATACCCTGGCGGTGCGCGCGGGGCAGATTCGTACCGGTCAGCTGGAACACAGCGACGCTATATTTCCTACGTCCAGCTTTGTTTACGCCAGCGCGGCGCAAGCGGCCGCGCGTTTTGCCGGTGAAGAGCCCGGTAATATTTATTCGCGTTTTACCAATCCCACGGTGACCGCCTTCGAAAATCGCATTGCGGCGATGGAAGGCGGCGAGCGGGCAGTGGCAATGGCTTCGGGTATGGCTGCCATTACCAGCACCTGTATGGCGTTGCTGAAGGCCGGTGACCATGTGGTGTGTTCACGGGACGTATTCGGCACGGTGAATTCGCTGTTTCAGAAATACCTGAGCAAATTTGGTGTTGAAACCACCTTTGTAAAACTGACAGACGAAGCCGGCTGGGAAGCGGCTATTCAGCCCAATACCCGGATGTTGTTTCTGGAAACGCCGTCTAACCCGCTGTGCGAAGTGGCAGACATTCGCAAGATGGCCGATTTGGCCCACGCCCACGGTGCGCTGTTGGTCGTCGACAACTGTTTTTGCACCCCGGTGCTGCAGCAGCCGCTGGCGTTGGGCGCAGACCTGGTAACCCACTCCGCCACCAAATATCTGGACGGCCAGGGCCGTTGCGTAGGCGGCGTCGTTGTAGGCCCCCACGCGCTGCTGGAAGAAATATTCGTGTTTTTGCGGGCAACAGGCCCAACCATGAGCCCGTTCAACGCATGGGTGTTCATGAAGGGCCTGGAAACCTTACCAATTCGTATGCGAGCCCACTGTGACAATGCGTTAGAGTTGGCCCAATGGCTGCAGCAGCAGAGCGCGGTGGAAACGGTTTTTTACACCGGCCTGCCGCAGCATCCGCATTATGAGTTGGCCAAACGCCAGCAAAAAGCCTTTGGCGGCGTATTGTCGTTTCGGGTAAAAGGGGGCAGGGAAGAGGCCTGGCGCTTTATTGACGCCACTCGGATGGTGTCTATTACCGCCAACCTCGGCGATGTGAAGACCACCATCACCCACCCTGCAACAACGACCCACGGGCGATTGTCGCCCGAAGACAAAGAGCAGGCCGGTATCAGTGAAAACCTGATTCGCCTGTCGGTAGGCATTGAAGCCATTGACGACCTGAAAGCCGATCTTGACCGGGGTTTTCAGGCCCTTCAGAACCCCGGTCATGGCAACATCTGAGCATTCATGGCCGCAAGCGCAAAAGCAAAAGACACATCGGCCCAGCCGCTGACTGATAAACAGCTGCGTTTTCGCAAGCTGCTGGCCCAAGGCGCCCGCGAGGGCGCTGTTATTGCGCTAATTGCCCTGGCGATTTATTTGTGCATGGCGCTGTTCAGCTTTCACGCCAATGACCCCGGTTGGGCCAGTGTGGGCCATGACGCCCGGGTGCTGAATTACGCCGGCCGCAGCGGTGCCTGGCTGGCCAGCTTGCTGCGCAATTTCTTCGGTTACGTGACCTGGCTGTTTCCAGCCATGGTGGCAGGTTACGCGCTGCTGCTGATTCGCCTTCGCAATCGCTCCCAAGACGTCCACTGGCCCCTGTTAATGGTGCGTTTTGGCGGGTTTATTCTGATTCTGCTGTCGGCCACCAGTCTGTTGTCGCTTTATTCTCTTTTTGGTCTGGGTGAATCTTCCGGCGGCGTGATGGGCGTAGCTGTGGCAGATGCTATGGTGCGGTTTTTTAACCTGCCGGCCACCACCTTGGTATTGATTGCCATATTTTTGTTTGCTCTAACCGTTACCACCGGGCTTTCCTGGTTTTGGCTGATGGACCAGTTGGGCGGCATCGCTCTGAGAGTAAGCACCCGGATACAAGACTGGTTCAAAGGTCGCAGTTCAGCCCGGGAAGAAGCCGAAGAAGCCGAAGAAGCCGAAGAAGCCGAAGAAGCCGAAGAAGCCGTCGAAAATTATCAGACACCGCTTTTAAATCATAGGGTTGAAGGCAAGTCTTCAGGCCACTTTGATACCGAGATTCGCGCGGACAGAGCGGTTGAACGAGTGCGTTGGTGGCAGCGTATTCCAGGGTTTGGCCGCCGTGGCCAATCTGAAACGGAACGCAGCGATGACTCCGGGGACTGCTTTGACCTGAGCGCCGATTCAGACGACGAGCCGGCGCGTATTGAAAGTTTCAGTGCCCATGACGAGAGCGCCCGCGGCGATTACAGCGATTTCGAACGCAGTAGGCCCGCACCTGCATCGCGACCGCCAGCGCGCACATCCGCAGCGGCTTCCGCTGACAGCACGCCCCAAGGCGCTTCTCAGAGCACTGGCCGTTCATTCAAGATCGCGCCGTTCAAAAAAGACGATCAGGGCAAGCCCGGCGGCAGTAATGGAGCCGGAAAGCAATCCTCGTTGCTGGAAGATATCGAGAGCCCGACTCCACCGATCACGCTGTTAGACCCGCCGGAGGAGCAGCAGGGAAAAGGCTACACCGAAGAATCCCTGCAACATATGTCGCGGCTGCTGGAAGAAAAGCTGGCCGACTTTGGGGTCAGCGTAGAAGTGGTTGAGGTGAATCCCGGCCCGGTGATTACCCGTTTCGAGATCAAGCCGGCCGCGGGCGTTAAGGTCAGCAAAATTTCCAGCCTGGCGAAAGACCTGGCGCGTTCCCTGGCGGTGCTGAGCGTGCGGGTGGTTGAGGTGATTCCCGGAAAATCCGTGGTGGGCATCGAAATTCCCAACGAATACCGCCAGATGGTGCGGCTGAGTGAAGTATTGAGTTCGCGGGTATTTGCCGAATCTGCTTCCGCGCTGACCATGGCGTTGGGCAACGACATAGGCGGCAACCCCATAGTGGCCAACCTTGCGAAAATGCCCCACCTGCTGGTGGCAGGTACCACCGGTTCCGGTAAATCGGTCGGGGTGAACGCCATGCTGTTGAGCATGCTGCTGAAGGCCGGGCCGGAAGACGTGCGCTTTATCATGGTAGACCCGAAGATGCTGGAACTGAGCATCTACGACGGTATTCCCCACCTGCTGGCGCCGGTGGTTACAGACATGAAAGAAGCCGCCAATGCACTGCGCTGGTGTGTGGCTGAAATGGAACGGCGTTATCGCCTGCTGGCCACCTTGGGCGTGCGTAACCTGGCCGGTTACAACCGTAAGGTAAAAGAAGCGGCGGAGGCCGGTGAGCCCCTGCGGGACCCGTTCTGGAAGCCCGACGAATACTTGGATAACGACGAGCAGCAACGGCCGGAACTGGAACCATTGCCCTCTATTGTGGTGGTGATTGACGAATTTGCCGACATGATCATGATTGTTGGCAAAAAAGTGGAAGAGCTTATCGCGCGAATTGCCCAGAAAGCTCGCGCCGCCGGTATTCACCTGATTCTGGCTACCCAGCGGCCGTCGGTGGATGTCATCACCGGTTTGATAAAGGCCAACATTCCCACCCGTATCTCGTTTCAGGTGTCGTCAAAAATTGACTCCCGTACCGTGCTCGACCAAGGCGGTGCGGAGCAGCTGTTGGGCCACGGCGATATGCTGTACTTGCCACCGGGATCTGGCTTGCCTGTGCGGGTACACGGCGCCTTTGTCGACGACGATGAAGTGCACCGGGTGGTCAGTGCCTGGAAAGCCCGAGGCGCGCCGGTATACATAGACGACGTTCTTAATGGCGCCGAAGGCGAAAATCTGCCTGGCGTACCCAGCTTGAACGATGATGACAGCGAAACGGATACCTTGTTTGATGAAGCCGTGGCGTTCGTGACAGAAGGTCGCCGGGTGTCGATATCGTCGGTTCAACGTAAATTAAAGATTGGCTATAACCGTGCCGCCAACCTGGTCGAGGCAATGGAAGCTTCGGGGGTTGTCAGTTCGGCAGGCCACAACGGCGCGCGGGAAGTATTGGCTCCGCCGCCTCCACGGAACTAGCGCTCAGGAGCAGGCAGTATGGCGAATAAAAGCACAACGGGTGTTTTGAAACAGCTGGCCACAGCGCTGTTTGCAATGATTCTGACCAGCGCCGCAACGGCGGCTGTCAGTGACGATTTACAAAAAGAGGGACTGCAGAAAGACGCGGCGACTCAACTGGCTGCGTTGTTGAGGGGCTACCAGACATACCAGGCTGACTTTATCCAGATTGTGGTGGGCAACGGCGGTGAACGCATTCAGGAAAGCCGCGGCTCTATGAAAGCCAAGCGTCCGGGATTGTTTTACTGGGAAAGCAAAGCGCCTATGGCCCAGCACATCGTCAGTAACGGCGATGAGGTGTCGGTGTACGATCCAGACCTGGAGCAGGTTACCGTGCACAAGCTAAACAGCGATGTGCAGGCCACGCCGGCTTTGCTGCTGAGCGGTGAGGTGGATAACCTGGCGCAAACCTATGACGTCTCTACCCGCAGGGTGGGCGACAACATCCGCGAATTTACGCTAACGCCTAAAAGCCCGGATTCACTGTTCGTCGCGTTGCGGATGTCGTTTTTTGACGGGCAGCTGCAGGAAATGCGAATGGAAGATTCCCTGTCGCAAATCAGTATTCTGAGCTTTGATGACATTGTGCTGAACGCGGATATAGCAGCGTCGATATTCAAGCCGGACTACCCGGCCGGTGTGGATATTATCCGTGACGGTAGCTGATGCAAGATAACCTGTTCGCCAGCAGCGGCGGATTTCGCCCGCTGGCCGCACGCATGCGGCCAGCCCAACTGGCAGACTATGTGGGTCAGCCCCACCTGGTTGGGCCCGGCAAACCGCTGCGGCGGGCGGTGGAGCAGGGCCAGCTGCATTCAATGATTTTGTGGGGCCCGCCTGGGGTGGGCAAAACCACCTTCGCCCAATTGCTGGCTAACGTGAGTGACCTAACCTTTGAAAGCGTATCTGCGGTACTCAGCGGGGTAAAAGACATACGCGCGGCCGTTGAGCGTGCGCGGGCACGCAAGCAGGGCAGCGGTCAGGACACCTTGCTGTTTGTGGATGAAGTTCACCGCTTCAATAAAAGCCAGCAAGACGCCTTTTTACCGCACATTGAAGACGGCACCTTTATTTTTGTGGGTGCCACCACCGAAAACCCGTCTTTCGAGTTAAACAGCGCGCTGCTGTCCCGCACCCGCGTTTACGTATTGAAGAACCTGGAAGACGACGATATTCAGCGCCTGCTTATCCGCGCGCTAAGCGCCGAAGAAGGCTTTGGTGGTCGCCTGCGGGTGGCCGAGGACGTACTGGCGATGATGGCCAGCGCCGCCAGCGGCGATGCCCGCAGGGCACTGAACATTCTGGAAGTGGCCGCCGATCTGGCGGAGCCAGACGCTGATGGTGTCGATAGCGTCAGTGACGATCAGCTTGAGCTGGTGATGCAAACCAGTCTGCGCCGTTTCGATAAAGGCGGCGATGTGTTCTACGACCAGATTTCGGCGTTGCACAAGTCGGTGAGGGGGTCTGACCCGGACGGCTCGCTTTATTGGATGTGCCGTATGCTCGACGGCGGCTGCGACCCGCTCTACGTGGCTCGCCGGCTGGTGCGCATTGCCAGTGAAGACATAGGCAACGCCGACCCCAGGGCGCTGCAGCTGACTCTGGAAGCCTGGGATACCCAGGAGCGCCTGGGTTCACCCGAAGGTGAACTGGCGCTGGCGCAAGCGGTGATTTACCTGGCCATGGCGCCAAAAAGCAACGCTGTTTATAAGGCGTTCAACCAGTGCATGGCTGACATCCGCCAAGATAAAGATTTCGAAGTACCGGTACACCTGCGCAACGCACCGACCCAATTGATAAAATCCATGGGTCACGGCGAATCCTATCGTTACGCTCATGACGAGCCCGACGCTTTTGCCGCCGGTGAAGCTTACTTGCCCGAAGCCATCAGCGAGCGCCGGTATTATCAGCCGGTGGCTCGCGGCCTGGAAATCAAACTCGCTGAAAAACGCCAGCGCCTGGACCAGCTGAACGCCGCCAGCCCACGCCAACGCTACAGCGCCGGCCATTGATAAAACCCCTTAAACCGACCAGTCAGGATAATCATGCTCGACCCAAAACGCGTCCGCAGCCACACCGAAGACATTGCCCGCCGGTTGGCTATCAAAAACTTTATCTTTGATACTGCCACCTTCGAGCAGCTGGAAGAGCGCCGCCGTGGCCTTCAGGTACGGACCGAAACCCTGCAAAGCGAGCAGAATAAAAAATCCAAGTCCATCGGTAAAGCCAAAGCGTCGGGTGAAGACATACAGCCGTTGCTGGACGAAGTAGACGACCTGAAAGCGCGTAAATCCGAAGCTGAAGACCAGCTGCGCGAATTGCAGGAAGAACTGAATCACTTTTTTGCCGGTATTCCGAACGTGCCAGACGAAGGCGTACCTGCGGGTAAAGACGACGATGATAACGTTGAGCTTCGCACCTGGGGCACGCCTCGCGTGTTTTCGTTCGAGCCGCAAGACCACGTTGCTCTGGGCGAAGCCCTGAACGGAATGGACTTTGAGACGGCGACGAATCTGGCGCACTCGCGTTTTGTGGTGATGCGCGGCCAGGTGGCCCGCCTGCATCGCGCATTGGCGCAGTTCATGCTGGATTTGCACACCGAAGAGCACGGCTACACCGAAGCTTACGTGCCTTATCTGGTGAACGCCGAAGCACTGTTTGGCACCGGCCAGCTGCCAAAATTTGAAGAAGACCTGTTCCGTGTAGACAGTGAAAAGCCGCTGTACCTGATTCCGACAGCGGAAGTGCCGGCAACCAATCTGGTCGCCAACAGCATTCTGGACGCGGCTGAATTGCCGCTGAAATTGGTGTGCCATACGCCTTGCTTCCGCAGTGAAGCTGGCTCTTACGGCCGTGATACCCGCGGCATGATTCGCCAGCACCAGTTCGACAAGGTAGAGCTGGTTCAGGTCGTGCGGCCCGAGGATTCCGACGCTGCGCTGGATGCATTGACCGGCCACGCTGAAAAAGTATTGCAGCTGCTGGAGCTGCCGTACCGCACCATGGCCTTGTGCGGCGGCGATATGGGCTTTTCCGCTGCTCGCACTTACGATCTGGAGGTATGGCTGCCGGGGCAGCAGAAGTTCCGCGAGATTTCTTCCTGCTCTAACACCCGGGATTTTCAAGCCCGCCGCATGCAGGCGCGCTGGCGCAACCCGGAAACCGGCAAACCAGAGCCGGTGCACACCCTCAACGGCTCAGGCCTGGCCGTTGGCCGTGCTTTGATTGCGGTGATGGAAAACTACCAGCAGGAAGACGGCAGCATTACAGTGCCGGACGTTCTGAAGCCGTATATGCGTGGCCTGGACAAGATCGGCTGACTCAAACCAAAACCGGGGACACAGCGGGGACAGATTTCAAATCTGTCCCTTATCTTGCCGAACCACGCACCGGGGACAGATTTCAAATCTGTCCCCTAGCTTGCTACGCCTGTCTCTTATCTTAAGCCTTGGCGCGCTTCGGCAGCACATCTTTGAGCTTGTTACGTATGTCGTGAACCGCTTTTTCGGTGGTTTCCCAGTCAATACAGGCATCGGTAACCGATACGCCATACTTCAGGTCTGCCAGATTCTGCGGGATCGACTGGCTACCCCAGTTGATGTTGCTTTCAATCATCAGGCTCTGGATGGAGGTGTTGCCGTCCAGAATCTGGTTACACACGTCATTCATCACCAGGGGTTGAATGGCCGGGTCTTTGCTGGAGTTGGCGTGGCTACAGTCCACCATGATGGATTTTCGCAGGCCAGACTTCTCTAGAGCCTGTTCGCACAGGGCAACGTTGACCGAATCATAATTGGGTTTGCCACCACCACCGCGCAGAACCACGTGGCCGTAGTTGTTACCCCTGGTACGAATAATGGCAACCTGGCCTTGCTGGTTTATGCCCAGAAAGCTGTGGGGGTGAGACACGGATTTCATGGCGTTTACGGCAACGTCGAGATTGCCATCGGTGCCGTTTTTAAAGCCAATGGCCATAGACAAGCCACTGCTCATTTCCCGGTGGGTTTGCGATTCGGTGGTGCGGGCACCAATGGCCGACCAGGAAATCGCATCTTGCAGATACTGTGGGGAAATGGGGTCTAGCGCCTCGGTGGCCGTGGGCAGGCCCAGTTCGCTGATATCAATAAGCAGTTTGCGGCCGATGTGGAGGCCCTGCTGAATATCAAAGGTGTCGTCCAGCCGGGGATCGTTAATCAGGCCTTTCCAGCCCACGGTGGTGCGCGGTTTTTCAAAATAGACCCGCATCACAATCAACAGTGTATCGCTTACGTCGTCAGCCAACTTTTTCAAGCGCCGGGCATAGTCCAGGGCGGCATCAACATCGTGAATGGAGCAGGGGCCTAACACCAGAAACAGCCGGTGGTCAGTGCCATCGATAATGTTGTATATATCCTGGCGACCTTTCGCCACGGTGGCGGCTGCTTTGTCTGTAAGCGGCAGATCTTGCTTAAGTGTTTCAGGCGGCATCAGTGTTTCCTGGCTCGCCACGTTCAGGTTCTCTAATTTCGTGCCTGACATAGTTATGATTGTTCCCTGATATTTCTTGAGTAAGAATTCCGGAGGTTAAGAGCTCCGGAGGTGCCTGCAGTTTTAAATCTCTGCGTCTTCCAGTTCGCCCATACCGGTAATGTTGAAACCGGCATCGACATACATGATTTCGCCAGTGATACCGCTGGACAGATCGGAGCCCAGGAAGGCGGCGGCGTTACCGACTTCATCGGTGGTTACGTTGCGGCGCAGCGGGGCGCGTCTGGCGTTTTCGGCCAACATTTTGCGGAAGCTCTTGATGCCAGATGCCGCCAGAGTTCTGATCGGCCCGGCAGAAATACCGTTCACGCGAATGCCGTCGCGGCCCAGGCTGGCTGCCATGTAGCGCACGTTAGCTTCCAGCGAGGCTTTTGCCAGACCCATGACGTTGTAGTTCTGCAGCACTTTCTCTGCGCCCAGGTAGCTCAGGGTCAGCAGCGAGCTGCCTTCGTGCATCATGCCGCGAGCGCCTTTGGCCAGAGCCACAAAGCTGTAGGAGCTGATGTCGTGGGCAATGCGGAAACCTTCACGGGTGGTCACGTCGACGTAGTTGCCGTCAAGCTCGTGGCCCGGGGCGAAACCCACGGCGTGAACGATAATGTCGATGTTGTCCCAGTGCTTGCCAAGTTCGGTGAAGACGTTGTTGATTTCGTCATCACTGGCGACATCGCAAGGAAAGGTCAGCGTGCTGCCCCATTGTGCGGCGAATTTCTCGACCCGCGGCTGCAGTTTTTCGTTCTGGTAAGTAAAGGCCAGTTCGGCGCCTTCGCGAGCGAAGGCTTCAGCGATGCCGTAGGCAATCGACAATTTGCTGGCAACGCCAACGATCAGGGCTCTTTTGCCACTGAGAATTCCCATGGGTGTTCTCCTTATATTAACGCGTTACGCTTTATTAACGAATGACGCTGTGTTCAAGATTTGCGGGCATTATCCCGGTTTGATTGCCGGGCGTAAGGCTCATTTTAGTCGTCTAAAGTTTTCTGGTAAAAGAAGGCTGCATTCAGCAGCTCCCGTGTGTACGGCTGTTCAGGTGCGGCAAATATCTCGGCGGCTTTGCCGTATTCCACAATTCGGCCATGCTGCAACACCAACAGTTTGTGGCTCAGCGCCCGAACCACCGCCAGGTCGTGACTGATAAAAATGTAGCTTAGCGCATATTTTCGTTGCAGCGATTGTAACAGCTCAATCACCTGCTTTTGTACGGTTCGGTCCAGAGCCGAGGTTGGCTCGTCCAGGATGATCAAATCCGGTTGCAATACCAGAGCCCGGGCAATGGCCACACGTTGGCGCTGACCGCCGGAAAATTCATGCGGGTAGCGGTGGCGGTCCTGCGGGTTTAAACCCACGTCCGTCAGCGCCTGCACCACCAGCGCGTCTTGGGCTTCAGGGGTGTCTGGCGTATGAATTTCAAGGCCTTCCTGAACAATCTCGGCAATCGACATGCGCGGGCTAAGGCTGCCAAACGGATCCTGAAACACAATCTGAATACGTTTGCGAAAAGGGCGGAACTGTCTCTGGTTCAGGTTCGCTAAGGGCTGGCCATCCAGATCAATGTGACCGCTGGCCGCCGTCAGCTTCAGCAGAGCGTGGCCGATGGTGGTTTTGCCGCTGCCGCTTTCGCCTACAATGCCCAGAGTCTGGCCCCGTTCCAGCTCAAAATTAACGTCTTGTACCGCATGGAAGCTCGATTTTACGCGCCCTAGCAGGGTTTTGGCCATGGTAAAGCGCACATTCAAATCACGAACCCGCAGCAGCAGCGTTGCATTTTCAATGTCGGGCCTGGCGGGCGGTGATTCGGGTGGTTCGGCGTCTAGCAGGCATTTGGTATACGGATGCTGTGGCGTTGTAAACAGAGTTTCAACCGTGGCCTGTTCCACCAACTGGCCTTGTTCCATCACCACCACCCGGTCGGCGTAGCGGCGCACAATGGTTAAATTGTGGGTGATCAGCAAAATGGCCATGCCCAGCTTTTCCTGCAACTGCTGCAACAGTTCCAGGACCTGCTTTTGCACGGTTACGTCCAGCGCGGTGGTGGGCTCGTCAGCGATCAGCAGTTCCGGCTCGTTGGCCAGCGCCATAGCGATCATTACCCGCTGTTTCTGCCCGCCAGACAACTGATGCGGGTAGCTGGCCAGGCGGCTTTTCGGATCGTCTATACCGACCAATTGCAGCAGCTCCAGGCAGCGGGCCCGAGCCTGGTCACCGCGCAGGCCTTTGTGTAAGGCCAGTGTTTCGCTGATTTGTTTTTCCACGGTGTGCAGCGGGTTCAGCGAGGTCATCGGCTCCTGGAAAATCATGCTGATCTGGCGCCCGCGCACCTGGCGTAGGCGGTTTTCCGGGGCTTTTAGCAGGTCTTCATCGTGGAACAGAATCTGGCCGCTGGGGTAACTAACGTGGCGGGCGTCCAACAGGCGCAGCACAGACAGCGCTGAAATGGATTTGCCAGAACCGCTTTCACCGACCAAGGCCAAGGTTTCTCCGGCGTGCACCTGAATATCCAGGCCTCGCACCAGGGGCGGCTGGCCGTTAAAGCTGATGGACAGGTCATTAATGGATAATAACGGCTGTGTTTTTTGACCCGCCATATCAGTTTTTCCTCGGGTCAAAAGCATCGCGCACCGCTTCGCCGACAAACACCAGCAACGTCAGCATCACCGACAGGGACACGAACGCCGAGATGCCCAGCCAGGGGGCATGAAGGTTGGCTTTGCCTTGGGCAATCAGTTCGCCCAATGACGGCGACCCGGAAGGCAGACCAAAACCCAGAAAATCCAGCGAGGTCAGCCCGGTAATGGCGCCGGTTAATATAAACGGTAAAAAGGTGAGAGTGGCCACCATGGCGTTGGGCAGAATATGGCGGAACATGATTTTCCGGTTGTCCAGCCCCAGTGCCCTTGCCGCCTTCACATATTCAAAATTACGCGCGCGCAAAAATTCGGCACGCACCACATCCACCAGCCCCATCCAGCTGAACAGCAGCATAATGCCCAGCAGCCACCAGAAGTTTGGCTGCACAATGCCAGACAGAATAATCAGCAAGTAGAGCACCGGCAGGCCGGACCAGATTTCGATAAAACGCTGGCCAAACAGGTCCACTTTGCCGCCGTAAAAACCTTGCAGTGCACCTACGGAAACGCCCATTACGCAGCTGGCCAGGGTCAGAATTAGCCCGAACAGCACGGAAATGCGGAAGCCGTAAATAACCCTGGCGGCAACATCGCGGCCCTGGTCGTCTGTGCCTAGCCAGTTTTCGGCGCTGGGTGGCGCCGGCGAAGGCACGTCCAGATTGTAATTGATGGTGTTGTAACTGAAGCGGATGGGTGGCCACAGCATCCAGCCGTTAGCGTTGATTTCATCAGCGATAAACGGGTCGCGGTAATCTGCGGTGGTAGGTAGAAAGCCGCCAAAGGTTTCCTCCGGAACATCCTGAACAACCGGGGCGTACAACTGGCCCTGATACGACACCAGCAGCGGCGAATCGTTGGCAATGACCTCTGCCATCAGGGCCAGTCCGAACAGCAGCAAAAACAGCCACAGCGACCAAAAGCCGCGACCATTGGCGCGGAAGTTAGCGAGCCTGCGCTTCTGTATGGGGGTTAGCTTTGGGAATAATGCGGTCAAGGTTGCCACGGGTCAGGCACCTTCCCGGCTTTCGAAATCGATGCGCGGGTCTACCAATACGTAGGTGATGTCGCTGATTAGCTTCAGCAACAGGCCCATCAGAGTGAATATGAACAGGGTGCCAAATATCACCGGGTAATCCCGGTTCAGGGCCGCTTCAAAGCCCAGTAGCCCAAGACCGTCGAGGGAGAAGATAACCTCAATCAGCAAGGCTCCGGTGAAAAACAGCGACACCAGAACCCCGGGCAGACTGGCGATCACAATCAGCATGGCGTTGCGGAAGACGTGGCCGTAAAGCACCTGCTTTTCTTCCAGGCCTTTTGCGCGGGCAGTGACCACGTAGTGCTTGCCGATTTCATCCATAAACGAGTTTTTGGTCAGCAAGGTGAGCGTGGCAAAACCGCCAATCACATTGGCCGTCACCGGCAGCGCCAGGTGCCAGAAATAGTCGCCCACCTGCTGATACCAGGTCATTTCGTCGAAATTGCTGGAGGTAAGCCCGCGCAGGGGGAACCAGTCATAGTAGCTGCCGCCGGCAAACAGTACGATCAGCAATATGGCAAACAGGAAGCCGGGAATGGCATAGCCAATCACAATTGCCGAACTGCTCCATACGTCAAAGCGTGAGCCGTCACTGACCGCTTTGCGAATGCCCAGCGGAATAGAAATCAGATAGATAATAAGCGTGGACCAGAATCCGAGGGAAATGGACACCGGCATTTTGTCCAGAATCAGTTCCAGCACGCTTTTGTCACGGAAAAACGAGTCGCCGAAATCGAGAGTGGCGTAGTCTTTGAACATTTTGAAAAAGCGCTCGTGGGCGGGCTTGTCGAAGCCGTACATGACTTCGATTTCTTTCAGCAATTCGTCCGGAATACCGCGGCTGCCGCGGCTGTCAACGCTGGTAACCACTTCGCCGCTGCTGTCGCCGCCACCGGCGCGGGCCAGGGAGTTGCCACCGTGGCCCTGCATCTGAGAAATCATTTGTTCAATCGGGCCGCCCGGGGCCGCCTGAACAATCGCGAAGTTGAGCAGCATAATGCCGATCAAGGTGGGAATAATCAGCGCCAGCCGACGCAGAATGTAAACGCCCATTTAGCGCTCTACCCACCAATTGTTGATGTCGACGCCGTTCTTGGCAGTGTGTCCGGGGTGCTTTAAATGTGACCAGTAAGCCACACGATCACTGGCAAGATACCAGTGTGGCACCACGTAATACTCGTTTAACAAAACCCGGTCCAGGGCGCGGGTGCGATACACCAGTTCTTCGCGGTCGGGCGCTTGAATCACCTGTTCAATCAGTTCATCGACCACCGGATTGTTCACGCCAACGTAATTGCGTGAGCCATTTACATTCACGTTGCTCGAATGCCAGTAGTCGCGCTGTTCGTTGCCGGGGGAGTCAGACTGGCCAAACACCTGGGTGGTCATGTCGTAATCAAACGAACGCACCCGCTGCACGTACTGGTTGCTGTCTACCAGACGAACTGTGACGTCTACCCCAAGGCGTGCCAGGTTGTTTTTGAACGGCAATACCACCCGCTCAAATGTTTTCTGAAACAACAGCACTTCAAAGGCCAGGGTTTCACCTGTTTCGCTGTGTACCATTTTGCCGTTCTTGATGCTGTAGCCGGCAGCACGCAGTTCTTCCAATGCAATCTTGAGGTTGGCACGTAAACCCTGCTGGCCGTCGGTCACCGGAGGCTGATAGGTTTGATTGAACACCCGTGGCGGCAATGAATCGCGGTAGGGCTCAAGAATTTCCAGTTCGCGGCCCTCGGGCAAGCCTGAAGATGCCAAATCACTGTTGGCGAAATAGCTGTCGCTACGAGTGTACTGGTCATAAAACAGGTTTTGGTTGGCCCATTCAAAATCGAATGCGTAGGTCAGCGCTTTGCGCACTCTGGGATCACTGAAAATGGCCTTGCGAGTATTGAACACAAAGCCCTGCATGCCGGCTGGCCGCTGGTGGCCAATGGTTTCGGTGATAATTTCACCGCTTTCGAAGCGTTGCCCGGTGTAGGAGGTAGCCCAGTTTTTGGCGGAGGACTCCAGACGGAAATCAAAATTACCGGCTTTGAACGCCTCCAGGGCGACGGTGTCGTCGTTATAGTAGTCATAGCGGATCTGGTTGAAGTTGTAGCGGCCTTTGCGCACGCCCAAATCTTTCGCCCAGTAGTCATTCACCCGTTCATAGGTCACTGACCGCCCGGCATCGAATTCGGCAATCCGATAGGGGCCGCTTCCCAGTGGAGGCGTCAAGCCGCTGTCGCCGAATTCGCGATCGGCCCAGTAGTGTGCCGGCAATATGGGCAGTTGCCCCAGAATCATCGGTAATTCGCGGTTTTTGGTGGTGTCGAAATCAAATCGTATACGCCGAGGGCTCTCCACGGTTACGTTGCTGACATCGGCGTAGTAGTTGCGAAAAAACGGATGACCTTCGGTAACCAGCGTGTTAAAGGAAAATGCGACGTCTTCGGCGGTAATCGGTTCGCCGTCTTGAAAACGGGCTTCGGGGCGCAAGTTGAACACCACGTAGCTGCGGTCGGCGGGTGTTTCAATGGATTCGGCAATCAGGCCATAGGCCGAAAACGGCTCGTCGGCGGATGACTCCATCAGGGTGTCGTAAAGATAACCACTGATGCCGGCCGCCGCCACTCCGCGCAAATGAAACGGGTTGAAGGTGTCAAAACCGTTGGCGACTACCGCAAGGCGCAAAGTGTCGCCTTTCGGTGCGCTCGGATTGACGTAGTCGAAATGGGAAAAATTCGGTGGGTATTTCGGTTTACCGTGCATGGCGATGCCATGCTGCGGGTTGGTGTTTGATGCCGGAGGTGCGTCGCTGTTTTGCGCCATTAGCGGCGCTGTAACCATGGCGAAGCCGATGGCAGCAGCGCAAAATAAGTGGTTAAAAGATCGGGCCAATGGCGTATTCGAGCGTTTTTTTATCATGGGCACCTTTTTATTTTAACCACTTTGTATGGCTACCCGATTACGGGCTATTACGGATGTCCACGTAGAGTACCAGACTTTGTCCAGGTTGCAGATAATGCTCGGTATTTAGGTCATTCCAGCCAGCGATATCGCTGATATTCACCGAAAAGCGCCCGGCAATGGCCGCCAGTGAATCACCTTTGCGCACACTGTAGCCGACTTTGCGCACCAGAGCTTTGATCCGCGCACTGGCACTGGCACTGGCACTGGAATCGGAACTGGCCACCGTGGTTTGGGCGTTTTGCGACCAGATCACGAGCTTCTTGCCCGGAATCAGCGGGTCGCCGGGTGCCATGCTGTTCCAGGCAGCCAGTTCACGCACTTTCACCCGGTGTTCTCGGGCGATATCCCAGAAGGTGTCCCCGGACCGAACGTGGTAGCTGACTTTGTCGCCATCACGCGGCCGCGACTGTTTCTTTTCCAGACGCTGGGCGGCGCTTAGGGCATAGGTTTCGCTGTCGCCGGTTGCGGATGGGATCATCAGGCGCTGGCCGATACGGATTGTGTCGCCGTTGAGTTTATTAAGCTTGCGGATGACCGGTGTGGTGGTTTCAAAACGCTGGGCTATGGTGCTTAGGCTATCCCCGGAGCGCACCCTGTAGTTGCGCCAGGACACACGTTGATTGACCGGGTAGGTTTTCAGGGCCTTGCGAAAGCGTTCCGCGCTGGCCACGGGCACCAACAGCCGGTGCGGGCCATCGGGGTTGGTGGCCCAGCGGTTAAAAGACGGGTTTAGCAGGTACATTTCGTCTATATCGGTCGCGGCCAGTTCGGCGGCTTTGGCCAGGTCTAGCTGCGAGCCGGTTTCAACCACGGCGAAGTAAGGTTCGTTGGCCAACGCTGGCAGATCGATACCATAAGCTTGCGGATCGGCGAAGATTTTCGCCAAGGCTAGTAGCTTTGGTACGTAGTGGCGGGTTTCTTTCGGCAGCTCCAGCGACCAGAAATCCGTTGGTTTGTCAGCGTTTGTATTGCGGCGTATGGCGCTGGAAACCGTGCCGCCGCCGCTGTTATACGCAGCCAGCGCAAGTGTGTAGTCGCCGTCAAAGCGCTTGCTCAGGCGTTCGAGGTAGGTCAAAGCAGCGTCGGTAGCAGCAATGACATCGCGGCGGTCATCGTGCCACCAGCTTTGGGTTAAGCCGAAGTATTTTCCGGTGGCTGGTACAAACTGCCAGAGCCCGGCGGCGCGGCCGTGGGAGTAGGCGAACGGGTCAAAGGCACTTTCTACAATGGGCAGTAGGGCCAGTTCTGTGGGCAGGCCACGGCGTTCGGTCTCGCTGATGATGTAGTGAAAGTAGCGGCTACCGCGCTCCATCACCCGCTCAATGTAGCGAGGGTGACTGGCAAACCAGGCCAGCTGCTGTTCCAGGCGCGGTTGGTCTACCTCATGATCCAGCGCAAAGCCGTCCCGCAGGCGTTGCCACAAATCGGTGTTTTCGGTCTTGATCCCGTTTTCAAGAGCGTTATCGGCTAGCGTTGCGGGCTGTTTAATATTGGCGGCGTTTAGCTTACTTCGGGCGGTTCTGGCCTGGGCTTTTAGCTCCGGGGCAATGGCGTCGTCTAGCGGGTCATCTTGGCTGGCATCGGCTTGGCCTTTGAGGACCGCCTCTTTAAGGTTGCCATCACCGCTGGCGACGGCTACATGGGTGGAATCGAGAGGGCTATCACCGCCACTGAGTGGACGTTCAATGGCGCATCCGGCAATAAGAGCGGCGCTAAACAGGCAGGTTAGTAATCGGTTGGGCGACATAAACAGCGTTCCGGGATAATAGTTGGCCAAACCAGTGGCAAATTGTGCCCGGCGACTTTGGCTGCAAATAAAAAGGTAGGAGGATTCTATGGGTGTGGTTTACCAGTGGTCAAGAAACTGATTGTTACCGCTGCGAGAGGATCGCACAAATCAGGGACAGATTTTAAATCTGTCCCTATCTTGATCTGTTAACCGCGAAAGTGATCCTTGCTGTGACGAATCGCGGCAAAGACGTCGTCTGCGCTTTCCATCGGCAGTGTGTGCTCATTAGCATAACTTTTAGCAACATCAATTACCTCGGGATCGTTCCAGCGCAGAAACAGGTTCAGACGTTTTTCCTCAGCCAGGGTGGACGGCACTGTTGCCTTGTTATTCGCCCGTGCCTGCTCGCATTGCCGTTCAAAATCGGCCAGCGCACTTGATTGTGGCAACCAGCTGCGGGCAAACCTGAGATTCGCCAGAGTGTACTCGTGAGCGCAATAGACGGCCGTGTTGTCAGGCAACTGACGCAGGCTTTCCAGGGATTGGCGCATCTGCGCCGGTGTGCCTTCAAAGAGCCGGCCACAACCTGAAACGAACAGAGTGTCGCCGGCGAACAGCAGCGGTCGCCCGGTTATGGCTGTGTCGTCGGTAAAAAAGGCGATATGGTCCAGGGTGTGGCCCGGGACCGCCATGCTGGTGAACGTAATGCCCTCCCACAGCGCGGTGTCGCCAGGATGGATGGGGTTTGTGCTGCCTTTGAACGGGCTGTCGGCCGGGCCAATTACCCGGCAGTCGGGATACGCTTCGCGCAGCGCTTTTACGCCGCCAACGTGATCAGGGTGGTGATGGGTGATTAGAATGGCGGTGAGCGCCAGGCCCTGTTGCGCCAGGTGGTCCAGAACCGGTTGCGCCTGGCCCGGGTCCACAATCAGGGCGTTGTGCCGATGCGGGTCAGCGATGCACCATATATAGTTGTCATTGAACGCCGGTATTGCAGAAATCGTCAACATAACCCACCCATGTGCTTAGCCAATGTGGCTGCTATGATAAAGCATTCATCGATTTACCCCAAAACTTGCAGGCCCGGGTGGCGTGCGCCGGTTTAGCTTTAGAGTTGAAAAGCGGGGTTAAAAAGCAGGGCTAACAGGAGCAGAAGTATAGTGAAACTCGAAGAAGCTATTGATTACCAGGCACGCCATGACAGCTTCGAGCACTGGTTTCAGACTCCGCTTGGCCGGGCTCTGCTGGCGGACCAGCGCCAGTACCTTGACCATAAACTGGCCAACCACACCGGCGCCCGTCAGTTGCAGGTCGGCGTCAGCCATCGCCTGCCGCTGGCAACCGGCACCGACTTTTTGCAACGAATTATTGCCGTGCCTCAATGGCATCCGGATATTCCTGACGGGGTTGCGGTTTGCGACGCGGATGAGCTGCCATTTCCCGGTGATTCGATGGATCTGATTATTTTGCCCCACACGGCGGATTTTTCCCGTTACCCCCATCAGGTTCTGCGGGAGTCGGCGAGGGTGTTAAGGGGGGAGGGCTGCATCGCTATTACCGGTTTTAATCCGTTCAGTGTTTGGGGGCTGCGCCGACTTTTGTCCGGGCGCTTTGGCAGGCCGTCGGGCGGTCCCTGGAGCGGGCGTTTTATGCCAGCGGGGCGAATGGAAGACTGGTTGCGGTTATTGGGCTTTCAAATAGAACATTCGGTGACCCGCTTTTACGGTTTACCGTTACAGCGCTGTGCACGCAATCCGGTAAAGCGGCAGCCTAGCGGGTTCATGCCGGGCGGCGCTTATTACTGTATCCTTGCGCGCAAACGCGAACTGGCCCGCACGCCTGGCCGACGTGCCTGGAGTAAAAGCAAGGTTATAAGCCTGGCGGGTAGCCGCCCGGTGGGAGTGGCGCGTACTCGCCATCAGAATCATCAGGAGAGTGAATGAGCGGTAACGTGATTATGTACACCGACGGCGCCTGCAAGGGCAACCCTGGGCGCGGCGGTTGGGGAGTGGTGCTGCGCTGGGGCGAGGTTTGCAAAACCTTGCACGGTGGCGAGCAGCACACCACCAATAACCGCATGGAGCTGATGGCCGCGATTGAAGGGCTGAAAGCGCTAAAGCGTGATTGTGACGTAGAGCTATATACCGACTCCCAGTACGTGCGTAAAGGCATCACCGAGTGGCTGGCCGGCTGGAAACGCAACGGTTGGAAAACGGCGGCTAAAAAGCCGGTTAAAAATGACGATCTGTGGAAAGCCCTGGATGAACAAAGCGAGCGCCACCGGGTAAACTGGCACTGGGTGAAAGGGCACGCCGGCGTGCCAGATAACGAACTGGCCGACCAGCTGGCCAACCAAGGCGTTGAAGAGCTGACCGGTTAACCGGCTCAGCATAAAAGGATAAAGGGTAACTGCATGCGACAAATTGTACTGGATACCGAAACTACCGGTATTGACCCCAACGAAGGCCACCGGGTTATCGAAATTGGCTGCGTAGAGCTGGTTGAGCGGGCGTTAACCGGGCGCAACTATCATGTTTACGTAAATCCTGGCCGCGAAGTAGAAGCCGAAGCCATTGCCATACACGGCATCACCAACGAGTTTCTGGCCGACAAGCCACTGTTTGCGGTTGTTGCTGACGAATTTTTCGAGTTTATCCGCGGCGCGGAGCTGGTAATCCACAACGCGGCATTTGACGTCGGCTTTATGGACGCCGAATTTGGCCGTCTTGACGGCGGCCGTAAAACCGCCGAACACTGTGGAATTGTTGATACTCTGGCCATTGCCCGCAAGCGCCACCCCGGTCAAAAAAACAACCTGAACGCCCTGTGCAAACGCTACGGGGTAGACAACAGCAATCGCGAATTGCACGGCGCTCTGCTGGATGCGGAAATTCTAGCCGATGTGTACTTGCTGTTAACGGGCGGCCAAACCGCGCTGTTGCTGGATGCCGGCTCGGGTGAGGGTGCCCACGGCGATGGCATCCGCCGGGTGCAGGCCGCCCGCGAGGCACTGCAGGTGATTCGTGCCAGTGCAGATGAAGATCTGGCCCATCGCGAGTTTATGGCGATGATGGAAAAAAAAGCCGGCTCGACTGTGTGGAGCCAGGTTCTGGGTGCAGAATGAGAACTGGGTCGGGAACTGCGTCAGGAACTGCGTAGCAAGCTGGGTAGAAAGACATTACCTGGCCCTGACGCCTTGGTTGAGTGGCGTGAAAATTGTGTTATAACTGATGGGAGTTACTACATTTTTTGATGTAACCGGTTAAAACAGCGTGCGGTGCCACCGCAGGGTCAACAGGGAAGCGTAAGTTATGGTGCAATCGTCTCTGGCAACGAAATCGCAGTCATTCGATCTCGTTAAAAGTGAAATCGAGCAAACCATCCGGCAGGCTGAAAACGGCCTTGCGCGCTTTCAGGAAAACCGGGAGAGTGACGAAGATCTGCAAAACTGCCTGGACTGTCTGAATCAGCTGCGGGGCACCTTCACACTGGTGGAGCTGCGTGGCGGAACCTTGCTGTGCGAGGAGGCGGTAAGTACCTGCAATAACGTTCCAGTTGGTGCAACCACCGACAAGAATATTCTGTTAACCACGCTCAACAAAGCTTTATTCGTACTGCGCCGATACGTGGAATACCACCACCATCAGCGCCAGGACCACCCCAATCTGCTGTTACCGGTGATCAACGAACTGCGCGAAGCGCGCAACGAAGCTGTTTACCCGGAATCCTGGCATTTCAAGCTCGACCTTGCGCAACGCCCGGACTTTTGCAAAGGCATGAAACTGCGGCCTGTCGCCGACGACGACACCAGCGATGTCGACATTATGGCCCGGCGCATGCGCTTGACCTATCAAGTGGCGCTGCTGGGCATTTTGCACGAACGCAACGACGCAGTAACAAAGAAGCTCATCAGCCGTGCCGCTCGTGGTTTTGCGCGGCTGTGCAAC
Organism: Marinobacter gelidimuriae; assembly: GCF_000372805.1. Classification (GTDB taxonomy): domain Bacteria; phylum Pseudomonadota; class Gammaproteobacteria; order Pseudomonadales; family Oleiphilaceae; genus Marinobacter; species Marinobacter gelidimuriae. The sequence continues at coordinate 61,705 of NZ_KB889952.1, forward strand.
GGAAAACCCCAGGGGCAACTGTGGTGCCTGGTGGAAATTGTTGCCGATACCATGCTTGACCGTGCAATGCTGTTTTCCAAGGCTCGTAAACGCCTGTTCATGGCGATTGAAAAATACGCCCGCCAACTGGTTTACGTGGGTGCTGATTCTGCCAATAAACCAATACCTGACGACTTGCTTACCGATCTGGTGTACCTGCTGCATTGCAGTGGCTCGGCCAATCCCGAAGTCGCGCAGGTGCTTCAGGCCTTTCGCCTGGCGCCTGCAGAATTTTCGGACGCCATTCTGGAGGCTCATTCCCGCAAACTTTACGGCCCGGGCAGTGATGTGCTCAAGTCCTTGTCAGAAGCAATGCAGGATGAGCTGAACCAACTGAAAGACAAGCTGGACATCATTGAGCGTGGTATCGAACCGGACTTGGCTGAACTGGGATTGATTGCCGAAATTTTGGAAAAGTTGGCTAACACGCTGGTGATGTTGGATTTGAAGCGTTTGGCTGCAACCGCTAACAAGGGAGCCATTAAGTTGCGCCAGCTGGAGCACGAATCGCGTCTGCCAGACGAAACCGAACTGCACAGTCTGGCGGACTCTGTGCTTGGTATCGAAGACGTTGTGTTGCAGATTGCCAATCGTGGCATTACCAACGATGCAGATCTGGCAAGCGTTAACCCATCTGATAGCCGTGAAGAGTCACTGTGTCTGCGCGAAGCCGTGTGGGTGGTGGCGGACGAAGCCCGTAACGCGCTGACTCTGGCCAAACGAGCGATTACCGCGTTCATTGAATCGGATTACGACAAACTGCACCTGGCTAACGTGCCCACCACCCTGCACACCATTTGGGGTGGACTGGTGATGATTAACGACCCGGATGCCGCGGAAGTTCTGCAGTGTATTGGCGATGCTATCCAGCACCAGCTTTTGGACAACAGCGAGCCGCCATCTGAACAGGTGCTGGAAGCCATGGCGGATGCTTTGACATCCCTCGAGTACTACATTGGTAACATTGGCAAGCACGAGCCAGGAAACGCCGACCTGTTGCGCCTGGCGAAAACGTCTTTGGACGACGTTCGTCTTTAAAACCGCCGACCTGGCAAACGCAGACAGACTCAGCCCATCCTGCTTGCCGCAGGGTACCCACTCCGAGCTAGGTGTGGGGTGAATGCGGTGCAGGGCGTTAGCCCTGCTGGTTCTTGATGTAATCTTTGATGATTTCAAGGGGAGCGCCGCCACAAGAAGAAACGAAGTAGGCGCGGCTCCAAAGCACTGGCTTATTGTACGCCCCGGTTAAATCTGCAAACTGTTGCCGCAACCGGCGAGAGGTCACCGATTTAAGTGAGTTGATTAGTTTGGAATCAGGCATTGGCCGTGTGTAATACCGCGTGCGATACCGAAGGCGAGTACGTNCCTCGCTACGAGTCGATGGCCAAGTGGGTGACAAGCTGGAAAAAAGACTTGGAAACCGAGTGGCTAAAAGAGGCGTACACCGACAACCTGCAACAGAAACTCAAAGACCTGGATACCGCCTGGCAGCGATGTTTTCAGAAAGTGGGTGACGCACAGCGCCCGCGATTTAAGAAGAAAGGGCGATCCAGAGACAGCATCCGCTTCGTGAATTTTCACAAATACTGCAAAATCGAAAGCAGCCGGGTAAAGCTCCCTGCGGGGCTGGGTTGGATCAAGTTTCGCAAGTCTCGCGAAATCCCCGGCACCGTGAAAAACTGCACCGTCGGATTTGACGGTGGCCACTGGTTTATCAGCTTCCAGACTGAGCGCGAGATCGAGCCACCCAAGCATCCGTCCAGCTCCATGATCGGCGCGGATCTGGGTATCGCCCGCTTTATAACCCTGTCCGATGGCACCTTTGTTGAGCCGGTGAGCTCGTTCAAAAAACACCAGGACAAGCTGGCCAGGGCGCAACGCGCCTTGGCCGAAAAGTAACGTTTTCGGCCAAGGGCACAACGGAAAATCCGGGCACCCATGTCGCTGCCAAATCTGGCCTAAACCGGTCGATACTGGATCAGGGCTGGCACGAGTTCCGGCGACAACTGACGTACAAGCAGGCGTTTCGGGGTGGCGAAGTGCTGGCGGTGCCGGCGCACTACACCAGTCAAACGTGCCCAGCTTGTCAGACTGTCAGCGCCGAAAACCGCAAGACGCAGGCTCGTTTTGAATGCGTCGAATGCGGGTTTTCGGAGAACGCCGATCTGGTGGGTGCGCTCAATATCAAAGCGCGAGGGCATCGTGTTCTAGCCTGTGGAGAGTCGGCGTTAGCCGCTCGATGAAGCAGGAACCGGCTACCCGGGCAATCAGGTAGAACCCTTTTTTGGGAATCCTCTTCCTGAGCTATCAGCGAAGGGAGGGGAGGATGTCAAGTTAAACAGGTCGCCGAGTTTGGTAGCCAGCATCATGTCGCCTTCGGCGCGCAGTTGGCCAGCCATGAATGCCTGCATGCCGTCAGTTTCACCAGAAACGACGTCTTCCAGGGTTTCGGAGTTCATAATCAAGGTAACGGAAGGGTCGCCGTGGGCGCCTTCGTGTAGCTTGCAGGTGCCGTCGTTAATCACCAGGTGGTAGGTTTTGTCGTTTTCGATATCAAACTGAAAAACCAGGTCCAGACCTTGCGCGGCTTCGGCGTTAAAACTCTGTTCCAGCTTTTCAAAGATTTGTTCTACGGACATAAATTGACCCTTTAAATGGTTGTGATGACGGCGACACAGCCCGACTCAGTTCCTGACTTTATGGTCGGTAGCGGCAGCCGTCAAGTGCATTCAAACGATTGTTTTAATTTATGCCCGGGTTATCACCCGATGAGCTCTGGGTTACACTTGCCTGCTTATCTGAACCTACGGGAGAAACCCTTTGGAATTCCTTGCAGACTATGGTCTTTTCCTTGCTAAAGCCGTTACCTTGGTGCTGGCTGTGGTGGTGATTATTACCCTGATTATCTCCGCCGCTCAACGGGAGAAAAGCAGTGAACACGAAGACGGTGAACTGCGCATTCGCAAACTCAACGATAGCTACCGTAAATTGCGTGAGAGCATCGAAGCGCGATTGATGACGGACGTCGATCGCAAAGCCTTCGCCAAGTTGCGCAAAAAAGAAGACAAAGCCGAGCGCAAAGCCGAAAAGGTAAAAGCCAAAGCTAAAAGCGCAAAAAGTGACACCGCCGAGATCGCGGACGACGCAGTCAAAACACGCGTGTTTGTGCTGGATTTTGATGGTGACATAAAGGCCAGCGATACCGAGGGCCTGCGCCGTGCCATTACCGCCGTCCTCAGTGTGGCTAAGCCGGAACATGACGAAGTGGTGGTGCGTCTGGAAAGTGGCGGCGGCATGGTGCACTCCTACGGCCTGGCGGCAGCACAGCTGGACCGCATCCGCGCCAAAGGCCTGAATTTGACCGTGTGTGTAGACAAAATAGCCGCCAGCGGTGGCTATATGATGGCCTGCGTAGCAGACCGCATTGTGGCGTCGCCGTTTGCGATTCTGGGTTCCATCGGCGTGGTGGCGCAACTGCCCAACGTGCACCGGTTGCTGAAAAAGAATAACGTGGACTTTGAGGTACTGACCGCAGGCGAGCATAAGCGCACCCTGACCATGTTTGGTGAGAACACCGACAAAGGCCGTCAGAAATTTTTGGCAGACCTTGAAGACATCCACCAGCTTTTTAAAGATTATGTAGGCGAGCGCCGGCCCCAGTTAGACATGGCGGCGGTTGCCAACGGTGATATCTGGTTTGGCCGCCGTGCGTTAGACGTAAAGCTGATTGACGCTATACAAACCTCCGACGAGTATTTGCTGGAAGCGGCAGAACGCGCAGAGGTGGTGTCGGTGTCGTATCAACGCAAACGCACATTACCGGAAAAACTCGGGCTGGCAGCCAGTGCTGCCGTTGAGAATACGGTTTGGCGCTTGCTGAGTGTGTTTCGCAATCAGAACTTGCATTAAAAAGGCTCTGTCGTTAATACCCTGCAGTGCCCAAAACAAGGAGTCGTCGATGAGTGAATCTCAGAGCAACCCGCAGCAAAACGGACAGACTTACCAGACCTGGCAGGTCAGTGAGCAGGATGGCCAGTATCGCGGCCGCGAAATCACCCTAAACACCGCCGACCTGCCGGCTGGCGACGTGCTGATCCGGGTCAGCCACTCGTCACTTAACTATAAAGACGCGTTGTCTGCTTCGGGCAATAAAGGCGTTACCCGGCATTTTCCCCATACGCCCGGTATTGATGCTGCGGGCGAAGTGGTTGAGTTGACGGTTGACGCGCCTGCTGGCGTATTGGGTGTAGGCAGCCAGGTGCTGGTGACCGGTTACGATTTGGGCATGAACAGCGCTGGCGGATTTGGCGAATACATTCGCGTGCCCGCAGCCTGGTGTATTGCCATGCCAGAGGGGTGGACGGCGAAAACCGCCATGACCTATGGCACCGCCGGCCTTACGGCTGGCCTGTGCGTGCACAAGCTGCTCATCATGGGCGCTGCGCCAGGACAGGGCAAAGTCGCTGTTTCGGGCGCCAGCGGTGCAGTAGGCAGCGTAGCGGTGGAAATTCTATCGGTTCTGGGTTTTGACGTGGTGGCTATCAGCGGCAAAGCCGAGCAGGAAGACACGTTACGCACCCTGGGCGCGGCTGAAATTTTGGGCCGTGACGCACTGGAGGCGCAAAAAAAGCCGATGTTAAAACCGGCGTTTGCCAATGCGGTGGACACCGTAGGTGGCGCGCCGCTGGCAGAACTGCTGAAGCAGGTACAGCCCGGCGGATCTGTCAGCTGTTGCGGCCTGGTGGCGGGCATTGAGTTGCCTACCACCGTGCTGCCGTTCATATTGCGCGGCGTGAACCTGTTGGGTGTCGACTCGGTAGAAATTCCGCTGGCGGACAAACAAGCCATTTGGAACAAGCTGGTCGGCCCTTGGGGCTGTCCACAAACGGAAAAGTCGGCCAAGGTCATCGGGCGCAGTGGCCTTGCCAACGCCCTGGAAGCATTTCTGGCGGGCAAGTCCAGCGGCAAAATTGTGCTGGAACACGGATAATTAACCCTAAAATTGGCAGATTACGCAATTCGTGCTTAACTGAGCGCAATTGTTTTCAATTAAGCACGAGGAAGCGGGTATGAGTAAATCTGTACGCAGTGATAGCCAGGTAGATGCCATTGCGGCCGTTGTGTTGATAACACTTGCGGTCGTTTTGGCGGTGATTTGGGTTTCTGGCCAGTAGCTTGGTTACTGAATTTAAGCGATCAGGCGCTGGCCAGCACCACATTCACCAGAAGCACCAAGCCACCAATCAATAAGGCGGTAAACAATAGCCCGCCAACAACGTAGGCCCACGGGCTGGGGTTGGCAAAATCTTCTTGGTGGTGCTTGCTGGATTGAACACCCAGGGCGCCCGCCAAAATACTCTGCATCACTTTCAATAAGCTCAGCCGTGGCAGCGCTTTGCTGCCGGGCTGAGTGGTTTCATTATTGCCTTTTGTGTCCATAGCCGGTCTCCGCTGTTTACATCAGAGCGTTATTCCGCTGGATCGTACGCCAAGCTGGGTTGTAACCAGCGTTCGGCTTCGGCTTTGGTTTGGCCGGTACGATCAGCATAGTCTTCAACTTGGTCTACGCCAATGCGGCCGACGGCAAAGTATTTGGACTGCGGGTGCGAAAAGTACCAGCCAGAGACCGCCGCGGCCGGGAACATGGCGAAGTGCTCGGTCAGGGTGATGCCGGTTTTAGCGGTGGCGTCCAGCAGGGTAAACAGCGTGCCTTTTTCAATGTGGTCAGGGCAAGCGGGGTAACCGGGTGCCGGGCGAATGCCTTGATAGCGTTCTTTGATCAGCTCGGCGGCGTCCATACTCTCATTATCGGCGTAGCCCCAGAACTCTTTGCGCACGCGCTCATGCAGGCGCTCGGCGAAGGCTTCGGCCAGGCGGTCTGCCAGAGATTTCACCATAATGGCGTTGTAGTCGTCGTTGGCGTCTCTGTACTCGTTAGACATTTCTTCAGCGCCGATGCCGGTGGTGACTGCGAAGCCACCTACGTAATCAGGGTGTTCATAGCCTTTAGGCGCCACGAAGTCTGACAGCGCCATCATCGGCTTTCCGGGTGCTTTTTCATCTTGCTGACGCAGGTGGTGCAGCACGGCGAGCTCTTCCGTGCGGCTTTCGTCGGTGTACACCACCACGTCATCGCCACGGCGGTTTGCCGGCCAAAAACCAGCTATGCCACAGGCGGTTACACGCTTTTCATCAATCATTTTGCGAAGAATAACCTGGGCTTCATCGAACAGGGTTTTGGCGACCGCACCGCGCTTTGGGTCGTCAAAAATCTGCGGGTATTTGCCCGACATGTCCCAGGAAATAAAGAACGGTGTCCAGTCAATGTAAGGCACCAGTTCGTTCAGATCGTATTCTTCGAACAAGCGGGCGCCCAAAAAGGCCGGCTTGGGGGGCACGTAGTTGTCAAAGTTGATCTCCGGCGCGCGGTCGCGAGCTTCCTTCAACGACACCAGTTTAGTGCGCTCGCTACGGCTTTTGCGGCGCTCGCGGATTTCGTCATACTCCGCTCGGGCCGCTTTTACCAGGTCAGGTTTAGCGGTTTTATTCAGCAGTTTTGAGGCCACGTTAACGCAGCGCGAGGCGTCTGACACGTAAAGGGCGATGTCGTTTTTATAGTGCGGCTCAATTTTTACTGCGGTGTGGGCTTTGGAGGTCGTAGCGCCGCCAATCATCAGTGGCAGGTGAAAATCCAGACGCTGCATTTCACGGGCTACGTGCACCATTTCGTCCAGTGACGGCGTGATCAGCCCGCTAAGGCCAATAATGTCCACGTTGTGTTCTTTTGCCGCCGCCAGAATCTTGTCGCAGGGCACCATAACGCCCATGTCGATGACTTCATAGTTGTTACACTGCAGCACCACGCCCACGATGTTCTTGCCGATGTCGTGCACGTCGCCCTTCACCGTGGCCATCAGGATTTTGCCTTTGGCCTGTTGGTCTTCGGATTTCTCCGCCTCAATAAACGGAAGCAGGTGGGCCACTGCCTGCTTCATAACGCGGGCGCTTTTGACCACCTGAGGCAGGAACATTTTACCGTCGCTGAACAGGTCGCCGACCACGTTCATGCCGTCCATCAGCGGGCCTTCAATCACGTGGATGGGGCGATCCGCTTCTTGTCGGCAGGCTTCGGTGTCTTCAATGATGTGGCTGGTAATGCCTTTCACCAGGGCGTGTTCAAGGCGTTTTTTGACCGGCAGATCACGCCAGGCCAGATCTTCTTCCGGGGTTTTTACGCCCTGGCCTTTGAAGCGCTCGGCAAGTTCCAGCAGGCGGTCGGTAGAGTCTTCGCGGCGATTCAGCACCACGTCTTCTACGGCTTCTTTCAGTTCCGCTTCAATGTCGTCATAAATCACCAGCTGGCCGGGGTTGACGATGCCCATATTCAGGCCGGCTTTAATAGCGTGGTACAAGAACACCGAGTGAATGGTTTCGCGCACCACGTCGTTGCCACGGAACGAGAAAGACACGTTACTGACACCGCCGGATATTGAGGCATAGGGCAGATTGGCGCGAATCCAGCGGCACGCGTTGATGAGGTCCACCGCGTAGTTGTTGTGTTCTTCAATGCCGGTGGCAATGGCAAAAATGTTCGGGTCAAAAATGATATCACCCGGGTTAAAACCAATGCTGATCAATGCATCGTAAGAGCGTTTGCAAATGTCGGTTTTGCGCTTGAAAGTATCGGCCTGGCCTTGTTCGTCAAACGCCATAACCACCACGGCGGCGCCGTAACGCATGCAGTCCCGCGCGCGCTTGAAAAACTCTTCTTCACCTTCTTTCAGGCTGATGGAGTTCACCACCGCCTTGCCCTGAATGCAGCGTAAACCGGCTTCGATGACGTCCCACTTGGAGGAGTCAATCATGATGGGTACGCGGCAGATGTCTGGCTCTGAAGCCACCAGGTTCAAAAAGGTGACCATCACCTCTTTGGATTCCAACATGCCTTCGTCCATGTTGATATCAATGATTTGCGCGCCATTCTCAACCTGGTCCCGGGCCACGCTTAGAGCTTCTTCGTAGCGCTCTTCTTTGATCAGGCGTAAAAAACGTTTGGAACCGGTGACGTTGGTACGTTCGCCCACATTGATGAACAAGGTGTGTTCATCACCGGTAAACGGCTCAAGGCCCGACAGGCGTAGTGCGGGTTTGGGTTGTGCGATTTTTCGCGGCGGATATTTAGCGACCGCGTTAGCGATGGCTTCAATATGGTCCGGGCGCGAACCGCAGCAACCGCCGATAATGTTAAGAAAACCGTCGCGGGCAAAACCTTCGATGATGCCTGCCATTTCTTCCGGAGTTTGATCGTACTCACCAAATTCGTTGGGCAGACCGGCGTTGGGGTGGGCGCTGACATAGGTATCCGCTTTAGCGGACAGCTCTTCTATATATGGCCGCAGGGCGTCGGCGCCCAGGGCACAGTTCAGGCCGACCGAGATGGGCTTGGCATGGGCAATGGAATTCCAGAAAGCCTCGGTGGTCTGGCCGGAAAGAGTGCGCCCGGAGGCATCGGTAATGGTGCCGGAAATCATGATTGGCAGTTCAATACCGCTGTCTTCAAAATATTGCTGGGTGGCGTAAATGGCAGCTTTAGCGTTCAGGGTGTCGAAAATCGTTTCGATCAGAATCAGGTCGCAGCCGCCTTCAACCAACCCTTCTACCGCTTCGTAGTAGTTGTCCACCAGGCCCTGGAAGTCCACGTTGCGATAGCCCGGGTTGTTCACCTGCGGTGAAAGCGAGGCGGTGCGCGACGTGGGACCAACGGCGCCAGCCACAAAACGCGGTTTTGCGGGGTTTTTGGCGGTAAACTCGTCGGCGATTTCTCGCGCCATCCGGGCGCCAGCCACGTTCAGCTCTTTGGCGATGTCTTCCAGGCCATAATCCGCTTGCGACAGACGTGAAGAGTTGAATGTGTTGGTTTCAATGATGTCTGCGCCCGCATCCATGTAATCCGCGTGAATATTGCGCATAAGCGCGGGCTGGGTCAGGTTCAGCAGGTCGTTGTTGCCCTGCAGATCGCTCGCGTAGTTGGCAAATCGTTCACCCCGAAATGCCGCTTCGTCCAACTTCAGTTGCTGGATCATGGTGCCCATGCCGCCGTCTAGAATCACAATGCGTTCTTTAAGGGCTTGGTGCAGTTGTTTCAGGCGGGTGGTGCGATCAGTCATGGGCTTCTCTTTCGTCGATTGTTTTAAAACAGGCACGGGCGTTGCTGGCTACCGAGCGCTGTAAAAATGGCGCTAGGGCGTTGCCGTTAATATTCGGCGGCAAATAATAGCAAATTCGGCGCCTCTGGCGTAGTTGACACGCTGGATAATCCACACTGGAGTAATAGCGGAAAGTCATTATACCGCATAAAGACCAACCAAATTGGTTGGTCTTTCATGTTGCCGCCATCTGCCGTAAAATGAGTTCAAATTCTAAAGCGAGTTAAGAATATGTCCGTGGTAACTGTGACCGACCCCGCGCGGGATTATCTTGCGGAACTGATTTCAAAACAGGACGTTAAAGGTATGGGTGTGCGCATTTTCGTCACCCAGCCCGGCACCAAAAACGCCGAAACCTGTCTTGCTTACTGTCCGCCCAACGAAATTGTGCCGACGGACGAGCAGTTCGATCTGGAAAAGTTCACTTTGTATCTGGACCATGCTTCGGTGCCATTTTTGGAAGAAGCCTACGTGGATTATTCCAAGGATCAAATGGGCGGTCAGCTGACAATCAAGGCGCCGAACGCCAAGGTGGCCAATGTTGATGAAAACGCGCCCCTGCCAGATCGGGTGAATTACATTCTTGCGTCGGAAATCAATCCGGGCCTAGCGTCTCACGGCGGCGAAGTGTCGCTGGTTGAAATTGTCGACGGCTCCATCGTAGTGCTGCGCTTCGGCGGCGGCTGCCAGGGCTGCTCCGCCGTCAGCCTAACCCTGAAACAGGGCGTTGAAACCACCCTGAAAGAGCGAGTTCCAGAAGTAACCGCCGTGCGCGACGTGACCGATCACACCGTGACTGAAAACGCGTACTATCAATAACAGCGTTCGCCCAACACAAGGGAAACCGAAGGGGACAGATTTCAAATCTGTCCCCGGTCCTAGCATCACAAACAATTAGTAGGCCGTGGCAAACCCGCAACGCGGCAGGCGCTTTTGGCCGGAGTACCGGAAAACAACTGCATTAAGTAAATACTGTTGCCCTTGTCTTCACCCAGAGCTTCCTTCACGGCTTTTACAAATAGCCGGTTTGAGGGCGGTGACATGGCGTGCTGCTGATAAAAATCCCGTAAAAACTGCACAATTTCCCAATGGGCCGGCGACAGTTCCAGACCGTTATCGGCGGCTATTTGTTCAGCGATCTGCGGTGTCCAGCTGTGGGCATCTTCCAGAAAACCTTCATTGTTACGTGTTGGCGTGTTGATCATGATTTCACCAGCTGATGATGCGTGTGGCCAAAGCGCTCAATTGCACCATGTGCTCGTAGCCTATCTGTGGTGTAGCTCCCGTCGCTTCGGTGCCCGCCCCGGATTTGGCAATCAGGCCGCGGGCACGGGCGTCGGCGGCCAGCATGAACACCGGGCAGGGCGCCGCAGCAGCAACTTCAGGCGCGCTTAACACCGCGTTTTCAATCAGCAGCACTGTGTCTGCGGTGGCCAGCGTTGCAAGGCACTGTGCAGCCCTGGGATGCTCCACCGTTTTGTTCAGTATGTGCAGGGTGTGAATGTGGGCGGGTAAGTCTGCAACAGACTGGTTCATAAGGTGGTCCAATGGTTTTCGCCCTAACAGGCGGTTTATCAATTCGCGAACGGGGTGGGTGTTGGTCGCCGTTAGTCAGCCGGCGAACGTCACTTTTTCGAAGCCCGTCATGAACGTCTGGTCAGGTGCTATCAGGGTTACGCCAGCAATTATAGCGTCATTCGCCAGGCCATAGCGTTGGCAAGCCTGGGCATCGGCATACAGAGCTTCAACGCCAAAAATGGCCGCCGCGCCCAGATTTTGTGCCACGGACTTTTGGCCAAGGCCGTCGGGTTGCTGTCCGGTGCGAAGCCAGTTTACACCGGCACCGTTGAACAGCAGAGCGCAGCTTTGGTCAAAGGCCGCAAGTGAGAACGCCATATCCAGACCTTCGCGCCCGCTCCAGCTGCCATAGGGTGCCTGGTCAATAACAATTAACGTCGTCATGTTCAGGCTCCGCTGTGAAAGTAGATAATTTTACTGCAAGTGCCAGCTTCCACCCACTCGCCCAGTCCGGCGATTTCAAACGGCGCCCTTATGTTGTGTGCGGATAACTCGTAACGTTGTTGCTCGCCGCTGTCGATGAGGCCACGGCGCAGCGCTGAGGCGACGCACGCTACGGCTGGGATCTGGTGCTCCGCCAGGAACTCAGACCATAGCCGAGGCCAGTGGGGCTCGTCAGAGGGCGGGCATATCAGGGCCGAGGCAATATGAACGCCATCGCCGTAGAGAAAGACACGGTCAATCTGGTGGCCTGCGGCAACGGCCGCACGGGCAAAGTCCAGCGCGGTTTGAGGAGCCTGGGATGAGTAGGGGGCTCCGGTTATTACCACTGTGTAGGTTTGCAGAGAAATGTCAGCCATGGTTTGGAATCTTGTCTGATAACAAAAACCCCGGCAAGTGCCGGGGCTTCGGATTACTTTAAAACCAGATTAAATCAGTCGTTACCACCGAACGCGCCCAGCAGGTGCAGCAAGGCCAAAAACAGGTTGTAGATGTTCAGGTACAACCCGGTGGTTGCCATGATGTAGTTGGTTTCGCCACCGTTAACGATACGGCTTGTGTCATACAGAATGAAGCCTGACATCAGCAGCACGATAGCAGCGCTGAGAGCGAGGCTGAAGGCCGTTATCTCAACACCAAACATACTGGCCACTATGCCACCTACCATGGCGATAAGTACCACAACCAAGCCCGCAACCAACATGCCACGCATGAAGCTGAAATCTTTTTTGGTGGTCAGAACGTAGCCAGAAAGAGCGAAGAACACCAGCGCGGTTCCGCCAAGAGCTTGGGTAACAATCTGCCCGCCGTTGGAGAACTGGAGGTAGTACAGCAGAATCGGGCCTAGTGAAAGACCCAGCAGGCCGGTGAATGCGAACACCACTGCAATACCGGCAGAGCTGTTGGCGGTACGTGGCAATACAAACCAAACCAGGGCAATAGCGCCCAGGCTACACATCAGGCTTGTGCCCCGGCCCAGGCCGACCGACATTGCAACAGCCGCCATAATTGCACTGAATGCCAGCGTCATTGCAAGCAGGGTGTACGTGTTGCGCAGAACCTTGGTCGCTGAAGCACTGATAGGTGCGGTCGCGGACCCGCGGGCAATCTTGTCGCTAGCACTCTGCTGAACGTTGTACTGTCTGTTTTCCATTGTTATCTCCGTTTAAAGCGACTGGGTGCTTTCTAAACCAACTGTGTGCTATTCAAAATGGTCAGATGCTATCTCAAAAGGTCATATACTGTAGTCTATAATAATGTCGATTTCACAACTTTCAATCATTAAACGGGTAATTTCGTCCGGGTTTTCGTTAACTACTGTGACAATCGCAAGCTTGAAAAATTTCATTAAGTTGACGTAACGCTTGTTTAACTCTGTCGTAGCTCTGGCTTAACTTTGGAGCTGATTTTTTCAGTTTCTAGCGCTAAATTTTGTGCAGGGCGTTGACAGAGATAAGAATTCCGGTATCATTCCCCCGGCTGTCGCTAGGCGGCAGCGGAAGAATAGGGTGGGTTGGCAGAGTGGCTTAATGCAGCGGTCTTGAAAACCGCCGAAGGTTAATAGCCTTCCCGGGGTTCGAATCCCTGACCCACCGCCACTTTCTTCTCAAGTCAATATTCCCCGAAAAAAAGATCCCTTTGGTCCATAATCGCGACCACTTCTGTAAATACGTTTGAATTTCTTCCCTGGTTTTCTGAGTTCTCCGGCTGTTTTACAGCGATGCAATAATAGACTGGACGTGAACTGGACAGATCTATTAGCCCCTGCCAGTGTATTCCGTTTAGGTTTACCAAGGAGTCTGGCCTATGTCTGATGATCGCAAAGTGGCCCTGGTGACCGGTGGAGCTCATGGCATTGGCCGGGGCATAGTGGCGTACCTGCTGAAGCAGAATTGGCGCGTCGCTTTTTTCGATCTGGATGACACTGCCGCGAATGAGATTGCCACAGCGTTTGGGGATCCCGCCAACCTGCTTTACGTGCGCTGCAATGTGGCAGATGAGGGCGACGTCAAGTTGGCGTTGCGTCAGCTTATAAGCTGGGGAAGTCGGCTGGATGCGCTGGTGAACAACGCCGGCTTGGCCGATCCGGTGACCGGCGCGGTGGAAGATCTGTCGTTGGCGGAATGGCAGAAACGACTGGATGTAAACCTGACCGGTCCCTTTCTAATGGCGAAACACTCAGTACCGCACCTGCGCCTTACCCGGGGAGCTATCATCAATATTGCCTCTACGCGGGCTGTGCAGTCTGAAGCCAATACCGAAGCCTACGCTGCCACCAAGGGCGGACTGGTAGCCCTGACCCACGCTCTTGCTGTCAGCCTGGGGCCGGAAGTACGAGTTAACTCCATCAGCCCGGGGTGGATCGATACCCGCGAGCCGGAGGCAGGCCAGGAGTCCGCGCTCCTAAGCGCACGGGACCACGCCCAGCATCCCGCAGGCAGAGTCGGTAAACCCGACGATATCGCGGCGATGGTGCATTATCTGATTTCCCCTCAAGCCGGGTTCATCACTGGGCAAAACATCGTGGTGGATGGCGGCATGGTGCGCAAGATGATCTACGAAGAGTAGGGAGCGTTCGAAGGGGACAGATTTAAAATCTGTCCCCAGGTGAAGCCGGTCTGCCACTGCTTTATCAAGCCAGCCATTCCAAGATCTGGTCATGCACGACTTTGTTGTCGAGCAGTGCCAGATGATTCAATTTTTCAAACACCCGACAGTCTTCCGAGCGTATGTGTAATTTTTTCAAATCATCAGAATGATGCCCCTTTGCGCTATCGAGCCGCACCAGAAGATCCCCCACCATGGTGCTCGAAAAATCTCCGGGGTGATCGCCAATGGTGGCGGCCAGGAAATAGTGCCGGGCGCCTTCTAGAAGCGGAACTGGCTTGCGGATGTCGGGGTGAAACTCATCCTGATCGATACCTTCCCAGTCATCGTCAAGCAAATTTCCATATTGCAGATCTTTGATACCGGCGCTGGTATGTTGCGCAAGCGCAAAGGGGCTGGCGTAGCGGAACTTTTGCATGACGAAGGTGAGTAAATGCCCGGCTTTGGCCAGTGCGGCGCCGTGATGGGGTGAGCCCAGGTAAAGCGCTTTTTTGACCAAGTGGGTCCAAGGTAATGTCGGCTCGCTGCCATACCAGCAGGCGCTGCGGATAACCAGCCCGCCCATGCTGTGGCCAATCAGAACCAGCTCTTCAACTTCGACCGGCCAAGCGTCTATTAATACCTGAAGTTGTTCGCTTAACTCCCTGCCGTTACTGGAAATATGCCGGCCCGTGTTGTAGTTGAGGTACAGCGGTGTGAAGCCATGGGCTCGCTGCAGTTCGATACCCAAATCCGCTTTGTCGTGGCCTTTCCAGTACTCGTGTGACAGGCACAGGCCGTGTACCAGTAACACGATGCGCGGACTGGCGTCGGGAAACATGGCGCCCACGCTGTCTGAGTCAGGTCTTAGTTTTGCGCCCTGGCTATCTCTGAAATGCATGGTAATCGCCAGGGGATTGTTACTGGCTTCCAGATGATCACCGCAGACACCATTCAACGCAGCTGCGACTTTCTCGCTTTGTGCCGAGTGTGGGGGTTCGTCATCCGCTGAGAACCCGTCAAGGGATCGATGCAAGCCTTGTTGCAATGAAAACATGGTTGACTGAATAAATTGATATGTGTGGCCCTCCCGTTCCTTAGAGGGCACGCCTGCAACGTCACGCAGCCGGTTTAACGGGTTTATCTCGCGGACAATCGTGCGGTGTGTCCGTTCGGCTATGCGGGTAACGCCACCAGCCACATCCAGAAGCAGTTGGGCCGAGCCGTGTAGCGATTTGACGGATACCATGGTGTTGGTCTCTTAGCATATGCTGAAGATTCTGACACAGGTAAAATGACGGGGATAGATTAATAGGAATAAGGGGACAGATTTGAAATCTGTCCCCGGGTACAACAGGAGCCCAGCGGATACAAGCTTCTACAGTTTTGCCGTTTCGTGTGGATACACCGCTGCCTGCTGCGCATCGGCCAGGACCTGGCGCTCAGCTAAGTGTTCCGGATTATTCTGCGGTATTTGCCAGCCTTCAATATTCTGCTCGATCAGAGCGACCAACGCATCAATGTGTCCCTGCGTTGCGTTCAGTGCGGTCACGTAATTAAACGCCTCACCGCCGGATTCCATAAAGTACTCGCGGTTTTCTTCGTCGATTTCTTCTACCGTTTCCAGACAATCTGAAGAAAAACCCGGGCAGAATACATCCACGGATTTGACACCCTGGCCGGGAAGCGACTTCAGGGTTTCGTCGGTATAAGGCTTCAACCATTCTTCACGGCCAAATCTTGACTGGAAGGTGGTCATGTATTCATCTTTTGCCAGACCCAGGCGCTCAGCCAGCAGGCGCGATGTTTTGTGGCATTCGCAGTGGTAAGGGTCGCCTTTGGTCAGGTATTTCTTCGGCACGCCGTGGTAAGACAGCATCAGTTTCTGTTTGCGCCCGTGCTCTACCCAATGGGCTTCGATAAGCTCAGCCATGGCCTCGATGTAAGGTGGAAAATCGTGGTAATGAGAGATAAAGCGAAAATCTGGCAACCAGCGGCGCTTGGCAAAATCCTGGGCGATGGCATCAAAGGTGGAGGCTGAGGTAGACGCGGAGTATTGCGGGTACAGCGGCAATACCAGCAGTTTGCGCACGCCTTGCCGTTGCATTTCGTCCAGCGCGCTGGCCACGGATGGGTTGCCGTAGCGCATGGCAAATCCCACCACCACATTGTCGCCGTAACGGGCTTTGAGCTCTTCGCTAATGGCGCTGGCCTGGTCAGCCGTGTGGGTCATTAACGGCGAGCCTTCTGGCTGCCACACGCCGGCGTAGGCTTTGGCACTGCGTGACGGGCGAATGCGCAGGATGACGCCGTGCAAAATCAGCCACCATAAAGGGCGGGGCACTTCTACTACGCGAGGGTCCCACAGAAATTCCCCCAGATAGCGCCGCAGTGCCGAGGGGGTTGGGGCATCGGGTGTCCCCAAATTGGTAACCAGCACGCCCAGGCGTTCCGGCTGGTTGTGGCGGAAGTTTTCGGAACCTTTAAATTGCATGAATGAATCCTGACTGATTGCCTGTGCGAGTGGGGGCGTCGGCTTATTAGCTCTTTTTCTGAGCCTGCTGAGCCAGCCGCGGCGCAATTCCGCTGATGTCGTAACCGGCGCTTTGGGCTTTTTCGAATATTTCCTTTGCCGGGGTCTCACCAGCCGAGCTGAGCGCCCAAAGAACAGTACAGCGAGTTCCGGAACGGCAGAAAGCCAGTACGGGGGCGTCGGCTGTGCGGATCATTGCGCCGAAGCGTTCCACGTCATCATCGCTGATGTTGCCAGAGGCTACCGGCATGTATACCCACTGCAGGCCATGTTCACTCGCGGCTTTTTCGATATCCGCCATAAGCGGCTGGCCAGGTTCTTCGCCATCCGGGCGATTGGCGACCAGGGTTTTGAAACCCAGGCCAGCTATGGCGGGCAGGTCGGCTATCTGAATCTGCGGTGTTACCGAAATACGGTCATTAATTTTTCTGAGGTCCATGGCTTTATCTCCCGAAATCGAGTTTGAAAATAGACGGGTATAATCGCATACCGCGGCGAACATGCAAAAGAAAGCCTCAGCGCCAAGCAGTAGGCTTACGAATTAGCCAGACGGGACACTAGACTGCAATCGGGCGCCGGCTGTAATACAATGGGAGCCTTGCTGTAACTCGCGCTTCGGCGCCTGCCTGGAGGTTTTGCCATGACCGATGAACACGACAAAAATACGGATGCGGATGCCCAACTGCCGGGCAGAATAAAGGATTCGGCACGACAGATCTGGTTGGCAGGGCTAGGCGCCTTCAATAAGGCCGAAGAAGACACCGGTCGGTTTTTCGAGCGCCTGGTGCAGGAAGGCGAGCAGATGGAAAACCGCACCCGCGGTGTGGTCGAGAAACAGCTGAAGTCGGTGGAAGACCGGGTAGAGGGCGTACGCGAGCGCGCCACAGGCACCTGGGACAAACTCGAGCATTTGTTCGATCAGCGGGTATCTGGCGCTCTGCGCAGGCTGGGAATGTATCGGCAGGAAGATGTCATGACGTTGGAAAAGCGGGTAGAGCGCCTGGAAGCCGAACTTGAGCTTATGAAACAAAAAATACCCGGCTACAATGAAGAAGAGTAACGGCCCGCGTTATGCGCCATCGCCACAATCAACATCCTTTCCGCGTCAGAGATAGCTTCGGCTGATCAGCAAAGCCTGCTCTTTTTCCTCTGCTGCCAGGTAAGGCAACATCAGGCACATGGTCTGGTATACGCCGCGACCGGGGTCCACCGCATTACGATCATCAAGATGTGAAAGCGTATCAAAACTGCTCCAGTAACAAGTGGTTAGCGTTAACTGGTCACATAAAGTGGCTAACTCTTCGGTGCCGATGGTCATAAACCCCTGGGCGCTGAAGCTGGTGCAGATGGTGTGGAACGCGGTGTTTTTCAGCTTCAATATTTTGCGAAATTTTGGCTGTAGCCGGGGATGGCGCGACAGCACATTCACCAGATCCTGATACAGAAAACGGTAGTGGGCCACCGCTTCGAATAATAGATGCAAAAAGAAATTTTGTTGGTCCAGGCTTATGCTAGCGTCTGCGGGCACGGCCAGCAGGTCGTGCATCTGAAGCTCGAAGCTTTCAAACAGTTCACTGACAATGTCGCTTTTGTTGTTGAAGTGGTAGTAGAGGTTGCCCGGGCTGATGTCCAGTTCATCGGAGATTAGCAGCGTGGTTACATTCGGCTCACCCAGGGCGTTGAACAACGCCAGGCTGGTATCGAGAATGCGATCGCGAGTTTTGATCTTTGCCATAACCCGCGACCACCTCCCTGGTTGACGAAGAAAGAATCAGAGCGTGAATCTGGCCCATACCGGAGCATGATCAGAAGGGCGATCCATAGCCCGAACATCATAGCTGACGCCGGCGCTTTTCGCCTGGGGCAGCAAGTTGTCACTGGCCATGATCAAGTCAATGCGCAGCCCGCGTTTTGGCTCGCGATCGAAACCTTTGCTGCGGTAATCAAACCAGCTGAACGTATCCGCTTCGTGGGGGTGAAGGTGGCGGAACACATCGGTATAGCCACGGCTTTCAACCTCACCCAGCCATTGGCGCTCCTCGGGCAGAAAACTGCACTTACCGCTACGCAGCCAGCGCTTGGCGTTGTCGGCGCCAATGCCGATATCTTTGTCAGTCGGGGAGATGTTCACATCGCCCATCACCACCACTTTGGTATTGCGCAGCTTCAACTCATCCAGGTAGCTCATCAGATCCGCATAGAACTTCTGCTTTGCTGGAAACTTCACCGGGTGATCGCGACTTTCGCCCTGGGGAAAGTAGCCGTTGATAACGGTCAGGGTTTCACCATTCACGGTGAAGTCTGCGGTAATCAGTCGGCGCTGGGCGTTGTCCAGGTCGTCAGGAAAGCCTTTGTATACCTTGTCGGGCGCCATTTTTGACATAAGCGCCACGCCGTAGTGGGTCTTTTGGCCGTGAAAATGCACGTGGTAACCCAGCGCTTCTATGTCTGCCAGCGGAAAATCTTCATCGCTGACTTTTGTTTCCTGCAAGCCGATAAAATCCGGGTTCAGCTGCTCAATAACCGCGGCAAGCTGATGCAGGCGTGTACGAATGCTGTTGACGTTGAATGACACAAACATCATGGGGGACGGTTCTCCGGCACAAGTTTAATGGGAGTTTAACACATTGAAACCGCGAGGGAATGGCGCTTGGTTTTCGCTTTAGGGATACTAGGGTGCCAGCAGCGGACAGGGGGGGTATTCCATTACGCTATAGACGATATCCGCTTGAATATTTTCTTGCTGGTTGCGACGGATATTGGTCAGGCCGGAATAGTGGGTCAGGGCACCTTGCTGGTTATAGCCAAGCAAAATGGGTTCCACTATTAATCGTAGAAACAGGCTGGTCGGGCGAATCTGAATCAGGTGATCGGCGCGAATGCGGTCGCTGCCGCTCTTGTCATCGACAGGCTCCATCACAAAACTGTAGTAACTGCCGCGGGTTGGCGCCAGAAACTCGAAGTTTACAGAGCCGCCCTCAACCACGGTCTGCCAGTTTTGCCGGACCAGATTGTCAAAGCCAGAATCCACCACCAGGCTGTTATTGCTGTCCAAGCGAAACTGTTCAAGTTCTTGGGCGGGTGATTGCCATTCGATGGCAACGCTCCCTGAATCATAACCGACCGTTAGGCGCTCGTTGAATCGGGGTTGAACGAACTCCACGTTGGGACGCAGCAGGCTAGGCTGGCTGCCGCGGTCATAGCGAAGCTGCTTGGAAGCGAACTGAACACGGCGGTGTCACAGATTTTGCCGTGTTGGGCGGTAGCGGTGAAGTTCAGTACTAACCCCTGGCCGCGCTTCCAGGGTGCCCGAGTCGCCAATTCAAGCGGATAACACCAGCAAGCCGGGTCGCGAGAACGCATCTGATGAATCTGCTACGGGCCATTGGTGGGTGCTGCACGCAACGCCCGAGTGGACAAATGCCCACGTCGACGACGACTCCCAGCAAGTGGTGAATGGTTTAATGGCGGCCTTCGCCGAGCTCAGCGGCAGCGCCGAGCCAGCACTGGAAACCTTAACCCACCGCTGGCTGTATGCCCGTTCGGATGCCGGTGGCGAACCTCAGCCTGGCCACCCCTGGTTCGCCAGCGAGCAATTGGGGTTGGCCGGTGACTGGCTGGCAGGGGGGCGTATAGAAGGCGCTTATAACAGCGCCGTAGGCCTTGTGGACGCTATTGGTGGATCGGGACAGGCGTAAACGGCCGTGTGTAAAAATGGGTGATGATGCCGTCGCCAAACTTACTGAAAAAGGCGCTGACGTCGGTGATTTTCTGCAGTGACCGGCGTCGGTTGACGGGGTTGCGCATAAGCACCTTTATGCCGTTGAAATTATCCTGAATATTGGAAAAACGTGCATACATCGAACAGGTCACCACATTGGCCGGGTTTAGCGCCAGCTGCCCGGCCAGCCAGTGGCTGTGTTGGGCGATGGCGTCTGGGTTCAGATCTTCCCGGGTATCCAGGTGTTGCAGCTTTACCCGGTTCACGATGCAGAATGAAAAGCTTTCCGGCTGGCGCCGCGCCACTTTACGAAACGCTTCCCAAAAGAAGTTGTCCGTTAGCTCCGCAAACCACTGCATATTGCTCAGGCACGTATCAATCCAGTGGAAACTTTCTTCGTCATCCAATACTTCGTTGATGGCCTCGCGCAGCAGCCAGTCAAAACCCAGCGCTGTTTTGTGGGCATACACCTTGCGGTACATCTGATAACGGCTGTAAACGAAATCCTCCAGCGCGCCCAGGCCTTTCTGGGTGATGGCCAGTCCCAGCCAGGGCTCGTGAGGGTTCCAGCCAAAGCGCAGGTTGCTCAACAGATGGTCCAGATTGAAGCCGCCAATGGTGACAGACGAGTGAAAGCCGTCGCGCAGCATGTAATCGGCCCGGTCAGCGTCGATTTCGCCGGATACGATAGACGAAAGCAGGTTCATGACCATCCCCGGAATATCGTCTTCCACAATGGCGCCTCCGTGAGCATCGGCCCCGGCGATAAATTCCCAGAAAGTCACTGCGTGCTTGCAGAAAGTGGGGCTTGGCTTTACCTCTGTGGTTTCCATAATGCCGATAACGTCGACCGCGTTCAGCCCGGCGTCGGCCAGATCTATAGCGCTCAGAACATCGTGCGCCACGCGCACAGAATAATGCTCGTGCTCCAGTTCCTCCGGTGGCTGCGGGTGGTACTGGCGAAAGTCCACATTGGCCCACAAATCCTCAAATCTTCCGGGCCGCGACATCAGTTCGCGAATGTGCCGGGCCTGGGTGAACTGGTGAGAAAAGCTGGAGTGGCCGCTGTCGTGAAGCAGGCAGCCCAAGCGAATGGTCTTGGCCAGGTAGTCGATAGCGTCAAGTTGGCTCAGGGTCAGGTCGGTTTGTTCACTGAGTTGGCGCTCGCGCAGATAGGCGTCGATCATCGCACGGAACATGCGTGTGCCCACGTGCATCACGCCAATGCTGTGTAAGAATCGCGAGTGGGTGGCGCCGGGAAACACCAGGCTGAGAATGTCGTTCTGGCAGATATTGCGCAGGCGCTGGAACAGCGGGTGGTCTATCACCTGTATTTCATGGCGGTACAGGGGGATGGCCCCGTGAACCGGGTCCATAATCAGTTTGTCGTAGGCTCCGAGCAAGTCGTTTACGGCGCGCCTCATAATCGGCTTTCCCTAAAATTGATGATACTCTTGGTTTCGTAATGATTTCGTAATGGTGTTGTACCGGTTTCTATACCGCTTGTTATATCACAGAGGAATGCCAGAATAAGCCTTGTACCCTCTGTTTTCCGCTTCTCGTCAGTCGTTTAGGGCAGCTGCCATGGTTTCGCGTACTCAGCGCATTCTGATCATTGATTCCGACGCAAATGCGCGCGCTGAACTGTCCCGTTACCTGGAAGTTCGCGGCTTTTACGCGCTGGGTTATTCAAATCCGTCAGCGGCCAGCGCGCTTCACGAGGGGCCAGCACCAGACATCATATTTGCAGATTTACCGCCAGACGCCATTCAGAAAGTGGCAAACCGCCTTGAAGACAGCGAACATTTTATACCGATTGTGGCTTGCGCAGAACAGGCCACAGGTGCTGACGTTGTAGCGCTCATGCGAGCCGGTGCCTCAGATTTCCTGCTAAAACCTTGCAGTTCAGACCGTAACGCTCTGGACGATGTGATTGCAAAGCTCCTTGAGCGAGCGCGGATCAATCGCTTGAATCAGCTATACCGTCAAGAACTGGAAGACGCCAACCGGGAGCTGCGATCGGGTATGTCCGAGCTTAGCGCAGATCACCGGGCCGGCCGTAAAGTGCAGATGAAAATGCTGCCAGAGCACAACATGGAGGTGAACGGCGTGGTTATTGATCACCTGATCAAGCCATCATTGTTTCTGAGCGGCGATTTTCTGGACTATTTCAAGTTAAACGATGACATTAGTGGAATAGAAAAAA
Organism: Marinobacter gelidimuriae; assembly: GCF_000372805.1. Classification (GTDB taxonomy): domain Bacteria; phylum Pseudomonadota; class Gammaproteobacteria; order Pseudomonadales; family Oleiphilaceae; genus Marinobacter; species Marinobacter gelidimuriae. The sequence continues at coordinate 84,015 of NZ_KB889952.1, forward strand.
TATCCTAAAAAGCATCAAAAACCTATGCCAGAAATCGAAATCTGGTTTTTTTTGAGCATACATGCTTTTATAGTGGAATTAAAAACATACCATTTTACCGATTGGAAATTGCGTGCTGAACAGCGTCTGCATAGAAGCAAATATCAAAGTAGACAACACGGGGACGAAGATAAGTCTTCCGGTGATCGTCACCCAAGATGGTTTGCTGAAAAGTTATTTGGATTATTTGATCGTTCATCGATACAAATCTCGGAGCTGGAAAGACAGGAGCGCGTTTGCGGTTCGACTCCTCATCGATTACACGAATCAGAATAAAGACTGCTTTGAAACTCCTCACCAATTGTTTCAAGAGTTTTCAAACAGCCTCTACACCGGAACGATTGGCGAGGATGGTAGCGATCCAAGTTGGCTGCGGTGGAAACCACGCGAGGATAAGGACGCGAACTTTCTAATCAGCCTCATAACACAATATACAGACTGGCTCTCTGAGCAGTACGAAGAGAAAAAGCTTCAGATAAACCCAACGGTGAAACCTACTCGTTACGAGGAGTGGATGGGCCTCGCAGCCTATTACCAGAAGAAACGGCGGGCTTTTTTTTCGCACCTTTGGGCTAACAAACCAGACCCTTCTTATTTCCGGAAGGTCATGCCCAGGAAGGTGTCGCGTTCTAACGGCAATGAGAGTAAGAAAAGCTTTCCTTCTGGACGAATTGACGACCTCTTGTGGAATGGCTTTACGCGATATGGCTTTGGAACGAGCGACGTAGTTCATGAGCGCCTGGACCTGAAGAATGTGCTCATTACAATGCTGATGCATTACGGCGGACTCAGGCTCAGCGAGTGCTTTCACTTTTGGGTAGAAGATGTCGTTCCGTGGGAGGACGGAACTGCACTGGTCAAAATTTTTCATCCCGATAAAGGGCGGCCCCGTCCAAACGGCCCCAGCAGGCGCGAAGAGTTGCTCAATAAGTATGGGATGCAACCGCGATTTGAATATTCGAAATCCCATACGCTGCATGCAGGTTGGAAAGCACCCAAAGAGGACAATGAAAGTCGCCACTTTCTTCAGGTTTGGTGGTTTCCAAGGAGTGCTGGTGAAACCTTTAACGACCTTTGGCGGCTTTACCTGACCTACCAGCGATACCCCGATGGCGGTAAACATCCGTTTGCATTCACGACGCAATCAGGCGCTCCGCACTCAATCAAAGGCTATAACCAATCGCTTAAAAGAGCCGTTGAAAGAATTGGTTTACCGTTTTCAAAAGAAGCGGGAACGACAGCACACGCCCACCGACACTCGTATGGGCAAGCTCTGGCTAATGCAAACGCTGATTCTCTGATCATTAAAAACGCCCTACACCATAAATCGATAGAAAGTCAGCAGGTCTACACCGAACTCACTGATAAGCAGATGCGAGCACATTTGAGCAGATTGTCGCCCGAGCACGGCTTAATTTCTCCAATCAAGAAAGGACTCACTCATGACAACTAAGTACGCCACTGTCGCCGAGGCGTCCGAGGCCGCTCAACGTTTGGGATTTGAAATAAGAGATGAGTACAACAAGGGCTACAAAAAAGACCCGAAGCTGCCAGCAGCTCCCGACAAACACTATGCCGAAGATTGGGCTGATTGGCCCAACTTCCTTCGCAATGAGCACCCCAGAGAAAAATACGTGACGCTCGCCGAGGCGTCCGAAGCCGCTCAGCGATTGGGCTTCAAAACACGCACCGAATACCTGGAGGGCTACCAAAAAGACCCGAAGCTGCCATCGAATCCCCAACGAAGTTATGCCGGAGAGTGGGATTATTGGTATAGCTTCCTTGGCGTTGAGAGCCCCGAGAGGTACTCGGCGCTTGCCAAGGCGTCCGAAGCCGCTCAGCGCCTGGGGTTCAAAACACAGACGGAATACTATGAGGACTACCAAAAAGACCCGAAGCTGCCATCACAACCCGCTGTTTTCTATGCCGAAGATTGGGATGATTGGTATAGCTTCCTTGGCACTGAACGCCCCAGTGAGAAGTACGCCACTGTCGCCGAGGCGTCCGAAGCCGCTCAACGCTTGGGGTTAAAAACACAGGCGGAATACTATGAGGACTACCAAAAAGACCCGAAGCTGGTATCGACCCCAGACCAATTTTATGCCGAAGATTGGAGTAGTTGGTACAGCTTCCTTGGCACTGAACGCCCCGATGGGAAGTACGCGACGCTCGCCGAGGCGTCCGAAGCCGCTCAGCGCTTAGGAATCAAAACGTCCGTAGAATACAAAGAGGGCTACAAACAAGACCCGAAGCTGCCATCCCATCCCGACGAAATCTATCGCAAACATTGGGCTGATTGGTACAGTTTTCTTGGCAATGAGCGCCCCAGAGAAAAGTACGCGACGCTCGCCGAGGCGTCCGAAGCCGCTCAGCGCCTGGGATTCAAATCAATTAAGGAATACCAGAAGAGCTACAAAAAAGACCCGAAGCTGACAGTATCTCCCAACGACTTCTATGCCGAAGATTGGGATGATTGGTACAGCTACCTTGGCATTGAGCGCCCCGTGAAGAGGTACGCCACTGTCGCCGAGGCGTCCGAAGCCGCTCAACGCTTGGGGTTTAAATCAGGGGCGGAATACTTCAGGGGCTACGAAAAAGACCCGAAGCTGGTATCGACCCCAAACCAATTTTATGCCGGAGATTGGATAAGTTGGCCTCACTTCCTAGGCAACGAAAACGCCATTAATCGAGAACTGACCAGCAAATACCCCGAGTTTTGGAAAGCCATTCAGTGTTATGTAAATGCTGGTACAGGCCAATCCAACAAATACTCACATTTGAGAGCATTCCTTAGATTTCACGTGGACAAGTTGGGCTTGGTTGACGATCCGGGAGCCATGCTGTCAAGGGATATCCCGTTTAATGAGCGAGCGTACGAAAACTTCATAAATGCCACCGCAGATACTGTAAAAAAATCACGGCATAACGCTTGTTCCGCTTTTTTCGAGTGGGTTTTGGAGACCTATTGCTCTGACGAGGACGATAACGGTGAGTTGATAGTTCTGCCCGGCTACCGTAATCCGCTGAGAACCGTTCTCAAGGGCTTGTTAGGCCAGTTGCCCAGCTACAGGCGCAGTGAATCAAACAAGCCCGCATTACCCATGGATGCCATTTTACGAGCCAAGCAGCATCTTGTTCCGCTAGAGGCGACGTCGTTTCGCGATCTCTATCAATTGCATCCCTTCCTCGAAGGCTGCTGGTTCGAGGTTGATCCTCAGTTAATCGATGAGAACGACCCAAACTGCGTTTGTCGAGTAGTGACAAAAGAACGGAAGCGAGGTCGCAAGCGCTATTCTGAAGAGGTGTACGAGTTATGGTCGCCCGTGAAAATTGTTGCTCTCTACACGTTGCTGTCCATTCCATTGCGCAGTCAACAGATCCTTTGGCTCGATAGCGGAGAGGGGGATGAATTCCTTCCGGTATGGCGTGATGGGCAGGTCCACTGGATCAAGAATTTAAACCCGATTGCAACCCGAAAGCGAAACCAAGGCTTTATTCGGAAAGGGAACGATGACGGTGAGTTGAGTGCCTACATCACGACGAACAAAACCGGAAAGAAGCTGGGCGGCTACGAAGTTCCTTTCATGCCGGAAGACCTAGCGTATTGGGTTATCCAGCTTCGGGAGTGGCAGTCCAAATACAATCCTATCGAGGAACTCACACCGTGGACGCAAATCAAGCTGAAGCAAAAGACCAACAAAGACATCCTCAAACGGCGTGGTAAACAAGCGTTCCTTCTTCGCGATCAGGCGTCGATTACCTGTGATGAGAAGGTGTCGCCCATATTTACGACAACCGCGTTTACACGAACTCTGCCTGCTCTGTTGTTTCATAGTCAGAGGCCCGGTGCGGACTTCGCTGAGAAAACCGAAAATAAGAACAGCGTGGATTACAAGAGCCAATTTACCCCTCACGCTCTCCGCGTCAGCCTTATCACTGCCTACATTGTCGACGGCAGAGCGCCCATAGCCGTGATTTCAAAGCTGGTTGGTCATTCCTCGCTGGTGATGACGATTTACTACACAAAGGTAGGAGCCAGCAAAATGCGGCTGGAGATGGCGGCGGCTGAAAAACGGGCACTTGAGCAGAGTCACTATCGTTACGAAGACCTCATCCTCCAGAAGAAAATCGAAGAGGCGCGTCCGGAATTAATCGCCACAGACCGAAGCATCATGGATCAGTGTCTGATACCTAGTTGGCCCTCTGGAGCCTTCCAACTTATGAGTTTCGGAATCTGCCCCATGAGCGGCAACAAGTGTGACGAAGGTGGCATGGCGCTGGTTGAGCGGAAGGTTGAAGCACAGTACGCGCCGGTGCCCAATGGCTACCTTGGGACTCGAAATTGTCCTCAGTGCCGTTTCTTCATTACCGGCCCGGCGTTTCTGGGCGGTTTGTCGGCTATTGCCAACGAAATCATTCTGGAAATCAATGTCACCCGCAATGAATACCACGAACTCGAAGAAAAAAGGCAGACGCTCGATGACGAGCGGTACGATGCCGAGTCTTCGGGACAGGTTTTTGGTAAAGAGCGAACGCTGAAAAAGATCACCTCGGCGTATGAGGAAAAAGCCAAAAAGCTCGACATGCTTCTCACGGATCTCCAGCACTTATACCGCCTGATTTCTCAATCTACCGAACTGCTGAAGACCTCCGAGACAGGCCAGCACCAACTGATCGTCAGCGGCAATTACGTGGAAATGGAGATGCATTTAGAGGAGCAAAGCAGCGAGTTTCGGTTGCTCGCTGAGGTCTGTGCCAACGCTGAAATTTACGAGAGCGCCAGTGCCTCTAGGGCACGCCCCCTGCTCAGTCAGATGCTCGACAAATTGGCGGACACCAATGGGATTGCACCCGCGATATTTCGGTTGACCGAGGATCAGCAGCTCAAAGCTGCCAATCAGGTCGTCCGGCTGATTATGCAAGTGACACAGAATAACTGGCACGTCGCTGACCAGTTGATCAATGGGCAAATCACCTTGGAAGATCTCGCCGAATCACTACAGCTAGGTGATGTGCGCCAAGAGATCGAGTCAGCCATGAACGGGTCTTTGAAATTCCCGCTAGGAATCGAGAGCTGCAATGAGTGAACCGAACGAAGTCTACGAGGCTGTACTGGGCCAAATGAAAAATTCTCGTTCCAGGAAGTCCCTGGAGGCCCTTCACGCCGCTTGCAAGGAGCATCACGAGTCAGGCGCGGTTGATTTCAGAATCTCAACGATTGCGAAGCTAGGAGCCAGTCGTGGCGCTCCTAGCGAACAGACCATCCGAAACAAAACCGGAGAACATTATAGAGCGGTCATTGAGGCTTGGCAGGCGCTTGGAGACCAGAAAAAGAAAGCGATCAAAGCACAGACCACGCCCTCGGGCGAGTACGATTGGATTGATGAGGTAAGCAATAAAACTCATCGCTTCCTCATACTCGACCTGATTTCGAAGGTCCGTAAATTGAGGGCCGAAAATAAAAGGTTTGCATCGATCAAGAAATTGGAAATTGACTACCGAGCGGGTGCTGAAGACAAATCTGAATCGAGGTTACCGAGCCTGTTGAGCCACGAGATTGATGCATTGAAAGACGCCATCTCTGAGGAATCCCTTAAATTAAAGGGCTGGACTAAAACAGAACGCGGCAGCATCAAGGATCAAAACGGCAAGGTTGTCCTTAGAAACGGTTTTGTGGATGCCCTTGACAAAGTGTTGAGTATCGAGAATGGCTAATGGACAAGAAAAAGCTCGCGAAAACCTTGTTGCCTTTCAGCGTTGGGCCGCTACGCAAACCGATGACGATTTCAAACAGATCGTCTTTCGCTGCCAGTTAAACCGTGGCGAAGTCGCCAACGCTATCGGTATCGGAAAGAGCGCCTTGCGCCAGAATCCAGCGATAAAATCGGCCTTGGATCATCTGGAAACGGACCTCCGTGAAAGAGGCGTATTACTGCCACTGACTGAAACCGCACAGCAACAACGGTCTGCGCCAAAGCCCTACGATGCCAGCGCCAATCAGCGGTCCCTGGAGTCAAAACGACTCTCAGTGCTGGAGCAGGAAAACATTGAGCTGAAAGCCCGTGTAGCAACGCTTGAAGCCAAACTCAAGCGCTATGGCGAGTTATCCGAGGTGCTGACGGAATTTGGTGTCGCCCCGTGAATGAAGACTATTTCCGTGTAACCAGTTGCCAGCATGAAGGCGCGAAATACACGATCTTTTCTGGTGTCCCGCTGAAAGCCAACAGCTACTGCATCAACAGCGGGAAATACATCATCTCCATCCGGTGCGAAAACCAATCACTGCCCATCAAACCATCCGTGGGCCAGCAATGGCGCGTGCGTGGTGAGCGGGTATTGGAGGTGGTTGAGGCAGGCGACTATGAATTACAGCAGCATGTCTATAACGCGCCGGTTGAAATGGAATGCACGTTACCAGAATCCGGTGAAGCACTGATCCGCTTTATCGCGTCAGACAGGGATTTCACCGGCATTGGTGAGGTGAAAGCACGGGCGCTCTGGGACGCCTTCGGCAGCAAACTACACCAGATGCTGCGATACGACACAGCGGATCACAGGGAGCTTCTGAGGGGTATTCTGAGTGATGTATCTGTAGACGCCATATATAACGGCTACGCCAAATACCGAAACCTCGCACATGCTAATTGGCTGGCCTCGCTCGGAATCCCTTTGCGTATCCAACAACGCATTCTGAAATACCACGATGAACGCACCGTCGATGTACTCAAGGGTAATCCTTACGCTCTCTTAGGCTTCGGGATGTCGTTTGCCGACATCGATGCCATTTCCGAGCAGTTGGGCTTAGAGAAATCGACTCCGGTGAGGCTCGCAGCGGCCCTAGAAAGCGCGATCCGCAAGCAGGTCGAAAAAGGGCACACCTACGCCACGCATAAGGCTCTGAACCCCGAGATCATAAAGCTTCTAGGCGACAAAGAGCTGGTATCGGAGGCCTTTTCTCAAGGTCACCGCAATGGCCAGTTCATCCTCAGGCCGGAGACTGGGACCTATCACCCCACCGCCCAGCTAATGATGGAGTCGGTCGTCGCCAAACGACTCCAGACCCTGGCCACTATCAAGGATGAAGACGAATCCGTCTTCAAGGCGCTAATAGAGGCCGTTCTGGAGCTGCCTTACGATCTGACCGAGCAACAAATAGAGGCGGTCGAATCGAGTCTTACCAACGCGGTGAGCTGTATAACTGGCGGTGCCGGAACGGGCAAAACCACGGTGCTGCGAACCGTGCTCAAAGCTTATGCCAGTCTAGGTTATGAAGTTCATGCCGTGGCGTTGTCTGGCCGGGCGGCCATGCGACTGCACGAAAGCATCGGGTTTTTCACCAAGACGATTGCTCGCCTGTTGCGGGAGGAGCCGATCTCACCCTCACTGGTCCAGCCCAAGCATCTTTTGGTTATCGACGAAAGCAGTATGATCGACCTGCCGACCATGTATAGGATCGTCACACACCTCGATCCGTCGGTACGCATCATTCTGACAGGCGACCCCAATCAGTTACCGCCCATCGGCTGCGGCAAAGTCCTCTCAGATATAGTCGAATCTGGCGCAATTGCTACTGTCGAGCTGGATATCGTGAAGCGTCAGGAAGGCTCAACGGGCATCCCTGAATACTCTGCGTGACCTTACGGCAGCATAGCGCAACTTCGCGCTACGCTTGTGCTAGACCTGTCTGGAGGGCGCGCTCAGGCGGCTTTGGTGTCTTGACTGCTATGGCTTTGATAGGTCCACGGCAACCAGTTCTGCGGACTTTGCCTGGCTTCGCTGGCATGGCGCTGGACGCTGCGCAGGTAAATCAGCGGATTGATTCCGGCAAAGGCGCAGGTCGCAATCACTGAGGTGATCACATCGGCGATGGCCGCACCGGCGGCGCTCTTGAAGAACATGGCGTTCTTGCGATTACGGATCGGCAGCTTGAGACCACGCTCCATGCGATTGTTGTCGAGCGGTGCCCCCTCATGGCGGCAGAATGCGCTGAGTCCGTCGAAGTGCTTGTTGAAGTAGTTGACCGCCTGGCCAAAGCTACTGTTGGCTTCAGCCGCGTTCGCAGCCAGCCGGTCTGCGCCATAGCGGCGGATGTCTTCCATCACCGGAAATGAGTGCTCGCGGTGATGGGCCAGCCGCTGCGCGGGCGTCATCTGTTGCTCAGTCGCTTCAGTGTCGTGTTGCCAGATCAGCTGGTAACGCGTCAGTACCGCCTCCGCCTCTTCAGGAAAGTGCACCACCAGATCGGCAAAGTTGCGCCGGCCGTGTGCATTGCACAGGGCGATGCGCAGCGGGGTGCGGCTGACATGGTTGGATGAGAGCGCATCACTCATCACCAGCGGCGGCGGGCTGCCGTCACTGCGCAGGCGCAGGACATCGTCCAGTAATTCACCGGCATGGCTGAGCGATGTCTGGTACAGCACCAGGGGCGGACCGTCGCGCTGCTCGGCAATCATGCCGGAGGTATGAATGCCGGAGCGCAGTCGCTCACGGCCGTCATGGCGACTGCGTTTCATGACCGGCTTCTGATCCAGTATCCGGTTCCCGGTATCGTCGATATGATACAGCCAGGCGTCGGCGGCCAGCTTGAGC
>NZ_KB889953.1 GCF_000372805.1 Marinobacter gelidimuriae
GGCACACCGGTCCGCATTCTGAACAGAATGCCTTCGACTGTTTTGCGCAGACCTGCCTTGTTATACAGACTGAATTGAAGCAATATTTCTCTCAGCTTGGACCACTGCTCCTCTGTGAGCCTGTATCTGGGCATTGCGGGCTCGTATGATTGTTGTTGTGGAACTTCATTATACGAGCCTGCTCTTATCTTTCAAAGGCTTACGAGCAATTGTCAACAGACCCTAGCGAGCCAGGTTGGAGGCGCCTCACCATCGATGGATAGCGGTTAGCTGCCATGGTGCGAGGAGTGGCGTTTATATGGCGCTCGATCACCTGAACAGCGCGTTTAATGCGGATAGGCTCCAAACAGCACTGTGTATTCTAGCCAATTTGCCGGAGTGCTAAGGTTCTGAGTTGAATTCGGAATAAAAGCCAATCCGCAAAAATTCGTCTAAAGCTCATTCCGTAAAGTGTTACTCTCTACTTGGTAAAAAGATGAACTCTCGACTCAACCGAGCAACGCATCATGCATTTTGACTTACCCGATTTACGACTTTTCATTCACGTCTCAGAAGCCGGCAGTATGACCGCGGGGGCAAAGCGCGCGAGCCTTTCAACAGCCGCAGCGAGCACTCGCATTAAGTCCTTGGAAGGTCAGCTGGGTAGTCGTTTGTTTTATCGCGCTAGCCAGGGAGTAGAGCTGACACCTGCTGGTGAAAAGCTGCTCCAACATGCGCGTTCGATAATGAGGCAGGTTGAGTACGTAAAAACGGACTTTTCCAAGTATCAGGATGGCGACAGTGGGCATATTCGGATTTTTGCCAACACCACCGCGGTCACGGATTTCATGCCAGAAGTCCTCGCTAGTTTCCTGGGGGAAAGGCCTGGAATAACGATCGATTTGCAAGAAAGACTTACAAATGACATTTTCCGCGGGGTGCTCGACGGGGCTACCGATTTGGGCGTAACGTCCGGTAAAATTGAAATAAAAGGCGTCGAAATTCTGCCTTTTAGCGTAGATCGCCTAGTCGCGGTTGTAGGATCCAAGCATCCTTTGGCTGGAAGCAAGCCTGTTGACTTCAAAGATACCCTTGGCTTCCCTTATTTAGGTTTACACGATGGCAGCACTCTAACGCAATTCCTCAAAAAAGAAGTGGCGAAACTCGGCGAACAGTTGTCGCTGCGGATGCAGGTTTACGGTTTTGAGCAAACTTGCCGTATGATCGAAGCCGGTGTTGGTATGGCTATCTTGCCGGAATCTAGCGCTATGCGTTACCAGAAAAATATGAAACTGGACATTGTGCTTTTAAAGGATGCTTGGGCAACGCGAGAGCGTGCAGTGATTGTGAGAGAATACGCCTCATTGCCGGAAGCCTGCAAAGCACTTATTCAGTCCATTCGGGACTACCATAACTACTAGCTGCTGGCATACCGCCTCTCAACGTGAACCCCGAATTTTGAGCTTAGGCGATCGGCCGGCGCAAGAGATCGACTCGCATGGGAGCCGTCAAGCAAACTCGGCCATCTATCGCAAAATCAGCGTATCTTGCTTCTATCGCTGCTAGCAATTCAGGCGTCAGACGATGGTCGGTATGCGTCACGTTGACCATGCGCTGCTCAAATTCTTCGAAGCTGTTAAAGACTCTTGGCATGTGAAAAAAGTGCTGACCGACTAACTCAAAGACACCCTCTTCAACCGCATTACAAACAGCTTCAAATGCATTCTCCCGCATTGTTTTTTCGCTGTGAAACAACCGTAAAATTTCATTAAAGTCGCCCGCATAAATTGGCTCAGAGATATACGCTAAGCCACCCGGTCGCAGCACTCTGTAAATCTCTGACATGGCGTCAGCCAGGCGATCTTTCGGCACATGATGCAGGGACTTAAACATCAGAACAATGTCAGCATTAGAATCACTAGCTGGAATGCTCTCGGCCCCGGCAACAACAAAGGTCACATTTGGTAAGTTCGTTCGTGCGCTGTTTTTTGTGTGCTGAACAAGGTCCACTTCGCAAGCCAGAATTGAAGCGGGTTCGCACTCGTTAGCGATATAGCGGGTGAGAGCCGCTGAGCCGCATCCCAACTCCACAATGCAAGCACCTTTCAGCGGTAAAATCTGACGAAAGAGCTCTGGCTCTTTTTTTATTATTAACTTTGTTGGCGCGTTAATTTCCATCAAATCTCCTCATTGCAATCCATTGATCGCAAACTGAAAAGGCCTCATGCGCAACGCATGGCTCTGGCACTCGTTGCGCATGAGGCAATATTGAGCTTCGTTAGTTGGTAATGATTTCAGGCCCCATGAAGGTATTGGGCAGGAAGGTCGATATCCACGGGATGTAGGTGATTATGATCAGGAACACCAACAGGACGGCCAGGAAGGGCAGTGAGGCGCGCACCACCGACATCATCGACATGCCTGCAACACCAGAGGTCACGAAGAGGTTTAGTCCCACCGGCGGCGTTATCATCCCGATCTCCATATTGACCACCATTATGATGCCCAAATGGATTGGGTCGATACCCAGTTCGATGGCGAGCGGAAAGATCAGCGGTGCCACGATAACAAGTAGGCCACTAGGCTCCATGAATTGTCCGCCGATTAGCAATATAATGTTGACCATAACCAGAAACATTACCGGGCCGAAGCCCGCACTTAGCATTGCATTGGCGATTTGCTGAGGTATCTGCTCTTCGGTCAACACGTGCTTGAGAATAAGCGCATTGGCGATCACGAAAAGCAGCGTAACGGTAAGTTTGCCTGCATCGAAGAGCGTCTTCTTGGTGTCGGGATGCACGAAGACGGTCAAGATCGCATGCGGTTTTCGCAGGAGACTGATATTCGCGCCCTCTCCGGTTGTTGCAAGCGGCCCGATATCGCGATAAATGAAACAGGCGATCAAGAAGGAATAGACCGCTGCTACCGCCGCCGCCTCTGTTGGCGTGAAGACACCGCCATAAATGCCGCCCAAGATGATCACGATCAGAAAGAGACCCCAACCCGCCTCGCGGCCAGAGGCCCAGATCTCAGACCAGCCTTGCCATTCCCCCTTGGGCATGTTGCGCACGCGGGCGATGATATATATCGTCGTCATCAGCATGAAACCCGCGAGAAGGCCGGGAATGACGCCGGCGAGAAACATGCGGCCGACCGACACGTTGACCGAGGCCGCATAGACTACCATTACGATGGATGGCGGAATAAGAATGCCTAGGGTCCCCGCATTACATATCACACCGGCGGCGAATTCTTTGGTATAGCCCACCTGACGCATGCCCGCTATCACGATCGTGCCGATGGCTACCACCGTCGCAGGGGATGACCCCGAAAGTGCCGCAAACATCATGCAGGCTAAGACCCCAGCGATGGCAAGGCCGCCGTGCAGATGCCCCACGCAGGCAATAGAAAAGCGGATGATACGCTGCGCAACGCCGCCTGTCGTCATAAACGCCGAAGCAAGAATAAAGAACGGAATCGCAAGCAAGGTGTAATGGCCAACGAACGCATCAAGCAGTTTGCCCGCGACGGAAGCCAGGGAAGTATTTGAGTAGATCAGCAAGAAGAGTGTGGAGCTGAGCCCGAGAGAGAACGCAATCGGTACACCAATAAGCAGCAAGGCAATGATTACGAAAAAGAGAATGGCGACATCCATTAATTGGATCCTCCGCGGCTGTCATGCGCGTGGCCCGCGCGGATTTCATTCAGTTCGTCTTCAACTTCATGACTGGCAATCAGACGGTCGAGCTCGCCCCGCCAAATGGCCATAGCGGCCTGGGTAAATCGCAGCACCAGTAAAAACGCGGAGATCGGCAGCACGATATAGGGCACGGCCTTGGGCATTTTTTCGTATGTATCGCCGTAGTTAATTAGATCTTCCAAAAAGCGGAAGGCGCCCACCATCGGTACGTCCTGCATCTCATAGAAGCTTTGACTGCGCGAACTTGTATCGAACCCTGTCGGGAACCAGCGGCCTGATGTGGGGGGCAAGTCGGCAAAAACAGCCCAATAATCGTAACCGCCCTTTAGCAGGAGCAACGAAAAGACGAGACATGCTGCGACCGAGATAAGCGCAAGCACTCGACGTATGGCAGGTGAGGCCAGATTCAAAATCACATCCACGCCGAGCTGCGCATGTTTCTTGACCGCGTAAGAAGCCCCCAAAAGGACCAAAAAGCCAAACATGAAAACCGTTAGTTCAAGTGCCCAAAGAATGTTCGAGTTAAACACGTAGCGTGCTACAACATTGGCAAAAGTGATGACCGTCATGAGCCCAATAAGCACGGCGATCAAAGTTTCCTCGAACTGGTCGATTAGTCCTGTCTTGTGCTGCATCGTACCGTTTCCATGATGGTAGTGTTCCGTTTGACTAACTCGTAAACCTATTGCTTGGCACTGAGGGTTCTGGTGAAAGCTGACAACACGGACCCGGACACCTCAGCGATAAGGTTTCCAGATTCCCAGAAGTTCAGTAGATTTAGGAGTTAGCCAGACAGCACGTTATAGAGAGAGTGGTTAAAATTGGGCAGGCCAATATGGACTGCACGATATCGGAACAGCACAACCCCCCCTGCGGGGGTTGTGCTGTTCATGCGGATTTACGAACTGGTGTTCGAGGTGACAGCCGCGTCGATATTCTCCTGCCCAATATCGCCCATGAACTGCTCCCAGACGGGCTTCATCTTCTCAATCCATTTGCCGCGTTGCTCGGGTGTCAGTTGACGCACCACGCCGCCCGCGTCGATGATCGCCTGCTTGGCGCCCTGATTAACTTTGCTGGATTCGCTATTGCGGGCATCGGACACTTCCGCCACGATTTGCAGGAACTGGTCGCGTACATCAGCGTCAAGGCTGTCAAGCCAGTCGACGCTGGTCACAAGCAGATAGTCGATTACACCGTGATTGGTCTCGGTGATGCCGTCCTGAACCTCAAAGAACTTTTGTCCGTAAATGTTGGACCAGGTGTTTTCCTGACCATCCACAACGCCCATCTGAAGCGCGCCGTAAACCTCGGAAAAGGCCATTTTCTGCGGGCTGCCTCCAATCGCCTCCATCTGCGCCACCAACACGTCGGAGGATTGCACGCGGAATTTCAGCCCTTCGGCGTCCGAAGGCTCGAGCAGGGGCACATTGGCAGACATCTGTTTCATACCGTTATGCCAATAGGCCAAGCCCTGAAGGCCGCGGCGCTGCATGCTGTCAAGCATGGCCTGCCCATTATCGGAGGCCTGAAATCGATCCACTGCTTCGATATTTGAGAAGATGAAGGGCAGATCGAAAAGGCGGAACTGCTTGGTCAGTCTCTCAAATTTCGAGAGTGACGGTGCGGCAAGCTGAACGTCGCCCCGAAGCATCGCCTCGATCACTTTTTCGTCATTATAAAGAGTGGAGTTGGGGAACACTTCGACGCACATTTTGCCATCCATTTCCTCGTTTACACGCTTCTGCAACAACGAGGCGGCGATACCCTTCGGGTGCTTGTCAGTGTTGGTGACGTGGCTGAACTTTGCGACGATCTCGCCAGCGTCGCAGGCGGCCATTGCAGCCCCTGGGCCAATGCTCAGAGCCAGTGCCGATACTGCTGCGGTCAGAAATCTCATACGGGTTTCCTTTTATTATAATTAATGTATTTTAGACAGTACTGTGTAGGCTCAAGTTGTTATTAAATAATAAGGCCAATTAGTACTTAATAGTCTTTATACTTACACAAAGTAATAGAGAAAAGATATTCGCAATTACTCAATCCGGGTTTAAGCGTTGATTAACACGTAATGCCGACTTCAAGCTTTACAGGCCAAAGTGAAGCAGAGGAGGCTCACCCAGGTTCTCGCCCAGAAAGTGACCGTAAGCAGCGTTGTCGGCAACCAGTACCTTGCTAACGCCCTCGGCCTTCGCTGCCGCTTCGCCTACAGCAGCGCAGTTTTCGCCGGCGACCAGTACGTCGATGTCGCTACCGATGGCTTTGGCAGCAGCCACAACGTTCAGGGGGGCCGCCTGCTACAGGCTGCTGTTGTCATGGTCGCAGTAGGAATGCCGGTCACCCGGCACCCCCCTGCACAGATCCGTACGTGCGCTACGAACGCATACGGCTCCTATCTTGAGTGTCTACCGTCAAATCGTTTGTTTGGCCAAGGATGCACAACTCTGGGTTGTGGCAGCGC
>NZ_KB889954.1 GCF_000372805.1 Marinobacter gelidimuriae
TTAACAAGATTTCCTGACAGACTGTGCTGGCCACCGGTCGGATGACGCTCGCCCTGAATAGTGCTTAAATCGCTCTGACACACCTGCAAATACACCATTGACGGTCTTTGGAGCTGATTTCGGGTTAGACTCTGATTTTAATCGCCTGTCGATTCAATAATAGGCTGTCTCACGATTGGTAATCTTGGTGACTCAGAGGATCATAATGGACTTTTGGGGCTTAAGTTGATGACATTGGGCGCGAACTACGCCCATGTTCTTCCTGGGTATCGCAGATTGCAGGTCGAGCATCACGCTGTTTTTTACCGAGTGCTTGAATCAGAGATGCTTATTGTTCGTGTCCTGCACGAGGACATGGATGCACCTGAAAGGCTTCTGGATTAGTGGCGACTATGTTTCCGGCGCAGCTGCAAGACTTCCATCCAGGCCCCGCGCCATTGTCGCCGCTTCGCTCTGTCAAGGCTGCCGCTGAACAAAAGCGTTAGGGCTTACTGCGCGTCCGCCAATAGCCAGGCTTTTGGGACTGATGGGCAACGGCGATCACTACGCTTTCCTCCGGCAACTCAATCGCGACAATGTCGTACGGGAAGCGTTCCAGAATCAGTCGTTTTGCACCGGTATGGCTTGTGTCTTCGGGGAGAGGTGATAAGGGGATGAAGTTTTCTTCAATAACGTCGATGGCAGCGTCAACAGCTGCGAAGAACTCGGCTCCGAGTCCAGGTTGCTCATATTCGTACCATGCTGCGGCCTCTATCGCGTCCTGCGAGGCTTCTTCCAGTATCCTTACCGTTCGCATTTTTTATTGATTTAGCCTCGCTCGCATCTTTGTTCGAAATTCTTCGCGGCTGAGAAGTGTGGCCTTACCGCTTTTGACCTTGGACACACGGCGAATAATTTCATCATTCCAGGCCTGTCCAACAGAGTCGTCACGGGGGCCGTCCAGGCTCATTATTAGCTCGCGAGCCAGCGCTGCACGTTCCGACTCGGAGAGAGTCGAAATCTGGGAGCGTAGGTGGTTTTTTAATGTGTTCGTAGTCATGGTGCCTCCGCGAGTAGCGATACGATTATGTTATCCCGATTCGACGGCCCTAACAAGGCGGTCAACCGGACGCCAAAAAAGCAGGCTTTTTTGGTTCCCTCCGCTGCGCTCCGGCGCCGGTTATCTAAGCGTTATGAGCTGCCAAACTTTGATAGCACATCCATGTTTTTGTAGAGAATACGAATAATTTGTATGCTGTTTGTGCCGGTCATTCGATAAAAAATAATGTGACTACCTTGAGGAAATTTTTGGTAATTTTCTTTTATATAATTACAATTACTTCCTATTTCTGGTGTGTCAGAAAGCACATGAAAGGTATCATCAAACTGTTTAATATAAATATTACGTTGCTCTCGCCCCCAACGCTTTTCAGTAAATTTAGCTATAGACTTCAAGTCTGCTTTAGCGTGCCGAGTTAAAGTAAATGTATTCATATATCATTTTCAGTATCCAATTCAGCCATCAAACTATCGTAGCTATAGTCTGCTATACCGCTTTCCTCACCATCTGTCAGCATTTGGCGCAGTACATTAAGTTTACTGTCTTTATCTTCAAGAACCCTCAAGCCTGCACGTACTACTTCACTTGCAGAGCCATAGCGCCCACTTTGAATTTGGTCAGAAATAAAGCCATCAAAGTGGTCACCCAGTGTAATACTTGTATTTTTAGCCATGATTTTGCTCCCGTGTACCAATATATACCTAATTATGGTATAAAGCTCATAACAAGTCAAAGCACGCGGACATGGCTAAGCTGTTACCTTTTGTGCAAAAAAGCGCACAAAAGCCGCCACCTTCACCACGCCGGTGTTTGAGGCGTTATGGCTGGTCGTAATGTCCTCCAATGGCGAAAATATAAATGGATCTGTCGTCGAACCGATATATGAGCCTATCCTTCTGGGAGATGCGTCTTGACCACAAGCCTGATAAGTTATGTTTAAGTGGCTCAGGCTTCCCGATGCCAGTTGATGGCTGGTCTGATCGGAGTATTTCTTTCAGCAGTTTGCAGAGAGCTTTGTGCAGCTTCTTGTCCTTTTCGCGCATCTTTTCATATGCTTCCCAGGTGCTGCCCTCAAATACCAGTGATCTCATTCATCTGCTCATCATTAGGTATGTATCCCTGACCACGGCTGTGAGTATCGAGGGAAGCCACAATCTGTTGCATCAGGTCTCGATTTTGAAGAACGTGCAGCGTTTCTTGCTCTCTCTCCCAGTCCTCAGCGCTCATGATCACGAACGCTTCTCCGGCACGACGCGTCACTTTGAGGGGCTCGTGTCTACTAACAACCTGCTCTACAAGGCTTTTCAGGTTGTCTCTGAATTTGTTTACACTGATGACATCCATAATTCCACCATTACGTACGGAAACTCCGTACAACTATATCGCAATAGCCCTAACAAGGCCAAGCACGGCGACAGCTTTTTCGTTGCGGCTTCGCCTCCACTGCAAAGCTGCGAGTGTTGGCAGCGCTATGTTTTTAAGGAGTCTGATTCCCGTATATGAAATTTGAAAATATTGAAACGTTGATTGATAACTCAGGCGAAATTTCTATCGGAAGGGCTGGTCCGATTCGCTGTGCAGCTACTGCGTCTGATGAAGGTCAGTGCCTCGCAATGTTATCCAGGCGACCTAATGAATTGTTCGAGGAATTGCTCGCACGGTTGGATTTCGCAATTGCGGATGCAATAAAAAGACAGGTGTTTGTGGACGAAATTAATGGATAGCTTGGAAAACCTCATGCATGACTGCGATCAGATGCCAAAGAATGGTGTAGCGGTTCGGTCGGGCGCAGCCTTTTTCGAAGATGACGACCTCGGCTGGTGCTTATTTGTCGAAAGACTGGCGACAGAGGATGATTTGCAAGAAAACCATTACCTTGAAGAAGTTGGCGAAATGATTTGGATGACTGCCGTCGAAATCAAATTCTGCCCATATTGCGGAGAAAAACTTGTTGCTGCGCAATCTGAAAGCCCAACCGACGACTTTGGCTATTTTGTCCATATCGATTCTTCGAGTTGGCTGAGAAAGCGTCGCTAATATCAAGAAAACATAACCAGTGCAGGCATGGCGACGCCCTTTCCATTGCGTCTTCGGCTCCATTCCAAGGGCGTGCATGCTGCAAGCGTTATGTTTCTTCCCTCGGACACCTTGTCTGCCTGTAGGCAATGTCGTACTCTTTAATGTACGCTAAAACGTACTTGAGGTGAATGCCATGTCTAGGGTCCGTGTAGATGAAGATATCCGTCCTCTGTCTGAATTCCGAGCAGGGGTAGCCACATTTGTCAAGCAGCTCCATGAAACCCGCCGCCCTATGGTATTGACGCAGAGAGGTCGTGGCGTTGCAGTATTGGTGGGTGCCCACGAGTACGAGAGGATGCAAGAGCGTCTGGAAGTGCTGGAAGAGGTGTATAAGGCCGAAGAACAGATAACCTCCGGGGATGGTATTGCGCATGAAGACGCGAAGGCTCGGGTTTTGAGCAGGCTGGGTCAATGAAGATTGTTTGGTCCCCGCTTTCGCTGGAGCGTGTCGATGATATTGCTCGTTATATAGCAGAAGATAACCCAGATGCTGCGCTACGGTGGGTTGATGGTTTATTCGCCACGGTAGAGCAGCTAGCCGACTTTCCTAAAAGTGGGCGTATGGTTCCCGAGGTGGGGTCGCCGCGCATCAGAGAACTGATATTTGGAACCTATCGGGTTATTTACAGCGTCAAAGATCAGGTTGATATTCTGACTGTGCGTCGCAGTAGCCAGTTGTTGCGGATGTCCGAGGTCGATGATGATGAAACATAACCAGCGGCTGCACAGCGACCGATTTTCCGCCGCTTAGCGGCTCCAAACCGGCGCGTGAGCCGGGCGTTATATTTTAAAATACATAATAAGACGCACATTTTTTGGAAGACACCAAAAACATTTCATATAGATTTTAATTTTGTAGTTATTTGGAGGTTTAGATGATAGAAAGTTGCAGTCAAAGTGTTATAGATGCTTCACTGAAAAATCTCAATAAAGACTCTGGGAGTTTGTGGTGTATCAAGGAAGGCAAGTTATACAGAGAGTTTAAGTTTCCTGATTTTGTTTTAGCTTTTGGTTTCATGACCAAAGTAGCAATACTTGCAGAGAAGGCGAATCATCATCCTGAATGGTCCAATGTATATAATAGCGTGGTTATAAACTTAACAACACATGAGGCCGGTGGTATATCGAAGAGAGATTTTGAGTTAGCACAGGAAATATCGAAATTAATCTAACAAGGCAATTCCACTTGGACGCTACGCTTCGCTGCGCGCCAGTGAATTGCAACGTTAGCCTTCAAAAAAACAAAATCGCACTTGACAATCTGAAAAGGAGACAAGCCATGCCAACAGAACAGAACAGAACAGAACAGAACAGAACAGAACAGAACAGAACCTATCTTTACGGCCTGCTTCGTTAGAAGATGCCGAAATGTTACTCAAATGGCGTAATGATAAAGCTACACGAATGGCAAGTCATACGACTGGCGAAGTAAAATTAGAAGATCACATAGAATGGTTGAAATCAACTTTGCTGAATAAAAATAGAAACTTGTATGTAGCAGAAGAAAACGGGGTTCCTGTAGGCACTGTTAGAGCCGATTATGATAATGGAATCTATGAACTATCATGGACTGTTTCTACAAAAGCCAGAGGAAAGGGAGTAGGAAAATGGATGGTCAGTTTACTTGCAAACAGAATCAAAGAGCCTATACGAGCCGAGGTGAAAAAAGGAAATGAAGCCTCATCTAAAATAGCAGAATTTTCAGAAATGAAGTTTGTGAAAGAAGATAGTAATGCCATATTACATTACCAACGCAATGGAATTGAGTAAGAAGCATAACAAGGCAAATGCACACGGACGGCAAAAAGCGCCGCTCGTTCCTCGCTCTGCTTTTTACCGCCGGTGATTTGCGACGTTACAACTCTACGCGTGCCGCTTGATATCGCGATAGAAATTTTCATGTGATCCGAGCGCCATTAGTTCAAGAATCAACGTGTTATCGTCAAATCCATATCCTAGCAACGTTAGCTGATTGTTCATTTTAAATTTGTATACTCGCAAAAAAACTAGGTCGCCTCTTTTTTGCTCGCCTAAATGTGGCTGAGCCATCAGAGCCTTAACCGCAATATCGAGCTCTTTTTTCTGGCTTGCTTTTAACTTTTTGACTGCTTTTTTGAAAGTCGGCGTTTGTAAAACACGGATTACCTCAACCAAAGTCGTAGCTCTCCAGTTTCCCAGCTTCTCTTTCGGCTTCTGCCACAACCACCTGCCTCACAAACTCGTAGGGCAAATCGGGGTTATCTTCCATAATCTCGCCAATTTTTGCCCAATGCTCAATTTGTTTGGGTGGTGTGCGGTTCAGCGCTTTAGCTATTATGGTAGCTTTATCAATAAGGTCTCGGTCTAACCGTATGCTAGTTGTCGCCATGGTATATTCCTCTGAACTGGGCACGGCCAGTATTGTAGCAATATGCCACAATTGAGGCAAGTTGTAATCGGGTAGCCGAGGGTATCTAACCCTCAGCCCCCACAACACCCTGCATGCGGGTCCGCACAGGGCGTTTCACTTAGGATAGTGAAGCTTGATCCAACCGTATGCGTGAAACTCGATCATAGATACAAATATGAATGTGATTCGTTCAAGTTGCTAGTTGATGAGTTCCCCCTCTGTCAGCCTAGTTGTCCAGTTGGCGATTTTGCCTAAATTCATGTCAGATCGGGCGGTGTGAGAGTGGCAACAGAGTGGCGAGAGGGTCAGTTTTCAGGTACCA
>NZ_KB889955.1 GCF_000372805.1 Marinobacter gelidimuriae
CCATCAACGCCGGGAGTTGAACGTCGCTTCAGCTTGTAAAAGCTGTCTGTCAGCAGCGTCCTTGTGAGGTGATGAAACAGTGAAGTGAACTGTGTTCGGCGATCTTTTGCCGCGACTTGGCGTACGCGAAGCAAGCGTGACGTAGCACTGGTCCCGTTCTGAGCCGGGGTGCCGGCGTCCTGTTTCGCGTTCCTCTTGATTGAACCCCTTCCCTCCACAGCCTCCGCAGGGCCTTGCAGCCCCTTGTTCGGTTGCTTCTGCGGTACTATGAGTTCATCCGACTTCCCGGACTCTCGCAGGGTCGTGAGGCTATTGACCTTCACCATGCGGCCTCCACAGGCTGAGTGTGGAGGGTTGTCCGGGATCTCCCGAGTTCCGTACAGAGTGCTTATCTGCATGCTTAAGGTCTACGACTGCGGAAGAGTGGCCCATACCTTGCGGTTTGACGGTACGGGTCATGTTGCATTCTGCTTCGCTTAACAGCATCTGCCTCTCCAACTAATGATTTCGCAGCTCGATACTTCGCCTGCAGACACCCCTGTCAACACTTCACGGCGGCCCTTGCGGACCGTCGCGCATGACTCGGGGACGAAGCGGCCCGCCAGCCTTACCTCGTAGGGACTTTCACCCTGACACTCTGCCGATTTAGCTCGGCGTTCTAAGCCTGCTCCGGTCGGGACATTATTACATCGCTCCCATGAACCAAACCAAGGAGAGCTCATTGCCGCTCTACAAATTGTTGAAGGACTTATTGAAACAATCTATATAAACCCAGGCAAGTCACAATGGGCGGCCCTTCGGCAAGCCACCCATGGCAATGTGATCCATGCCGGGAACCCCCCGTTTCGATCTTTTTTACTGTCTCTGCAATTTTATTCATGACCAAGCTCCTCACCCTCTGAATCATTCACCGCTACCAGGTCGAGTCCCAGCAATACTTTTTTAGTATTGGACAAATCACCAATGACCCGGCGTGACGGCTTAGGCAATACCTTGATCAAGGTTGGCGTGGCGATGATGCGCTCGCCCTCTGCGAGTTGTGGATTCTCGAGAATATTGATGATCTCGAGGTGATATCCCCCGGCAAGCTCATTCTTGCAAATCGAATTGATGTTCTTGATCGCTCGATCTGCCTGGGGCGTATAGCCGGTGATAAACAGTTTGAGCAGGTATTTATTGTTCGACATGGTTGACGTTCTCCTGCATTGAATTTTGCTGTACAACCCGGTCTATAACGTCACAGCTAAGTAAACCGATACAATTTACTGTTAAACGATTTGATAGCTGATGATTCCCTTCATTAACACTGGGTCTTGGTATAATCGCGTGGGTAGAAAACACATTTGATGTGCAACAGGAATCTGCGGTGCCTGCTCTCAAACGCAAACGCCAGTTGTGGGATATGTACAAGTTTTCAGGCTTTCGGTCGGATCCAACGATGAGGCCAGCGCGTCGAAGCTCGATTGGCACACGCCTAAGTCGCTGGAGAAGCAATACAGCGCGGCGGCGTTGCGCAAGGAAGGCCAGACCTCGCCGAAGGACATCGGCATTAACAAACTCCCAAACCGTTAAGGCGGCACCTACCGCATTATTGTCATAAACCTCATCAGAGGCCATCTGACTGGTTTTTCGGGGGGGGTAGCGGCAAACCGCTCAGAGGCTGTCTCTGTAGCCCTGCAAACGTTAGAGGCATCGATTCTATAAAAAACCAGTGCGCCAGTCACAAGTGGCAACGGCTGATGCCATGCGAGAAATTCGCCGGAATGATTTATCGTCATTTGGATGGGACTGCCACTTAATAATGCACCTCCGCAAGTAAGCTCTCGCTCGACTGAGGGGGTCAATGTAACTGTATTCCCGAAATTCATGCAGCTACCCTGTTGCCGCACATGATGACGAACTGATTGAGTGCCGCCTTCCTGTACTGATTCGGCATGGCATCTGCCAAGCTGCGCTGTGTGAGGTTCTTCCAAGCCCTTTTGTATCCGCTTATTGCTGTCTTGTTGGGTGCGACGTTATCTCAAATAATCAACTTCGTTTCTTGATGGTTTCGCGCAAAGGTCTCAGTGTATTTATAGATTGTAATATATATAACCACAAATACTATATGGGCGATATTAAACAAATGTAAACTGCAGATCGCATGAGATCTACGACACAATTCCCCACTGGCTAGTACGCAACCATTGTTCCAATTCTTCTAATGGTATTGGCCGACTCATAAAATACCCCTGAACAATATCACACCCCGACACTTCCAGCATGTCCATAATCTCTTTATTCTCGACCCCCTCAGCAACGGTTCTCATTCCCATGTTATGGGCAAGGTCAATCGTGCTACGTACAATCACCGCATCATTGTCGTTTTCAATTAAGCCAAAAATGAAAGATTGATCGATCTTGATTTCATCGACGGGCAGTTTTTTCAGGTAGGCTAGCGACGAATAACCCGTACCAAAATCATCAATCGATAATGTAGTACCAATGTCATGTAGTTCGTTCAAGACCTTTAGAGCCTGCTCCGGTCGGGACATGATGGCTGACTCCGTGATCTCAAGGCACAGGTTGTGAGCACTGACCTGGTGCGTCTCCAGCAGTTTTTTAATCGTTTTCGGCAACTCAGGATCCAGCAGGTTACGGGTAGATAGATTGACCGCGATACTGAGCTCGATACCTTCTTTCTTCCAGTCGCGCAGTTGCGCAATCGCAGTCTCAAGCACCCAGAGGGTAAACGGCCGCATCAAGCCGGACTGCTCGACCATGGGGATGAAATCGTCAGGAGGAATCATGCCATCTTTCGGATGGGGCCAACGCGCCAATGCCTCTACCCCGATGATGCGCGCCGTTTTGACATCCACCTTTGGCTGGTAATAAATGGCCAAGGCCTTATCAGCAATCGCCTGGCGCAGTTCCCCATGGAGCCTGAGATGCTTCAGGCCAAACGGATCGCTTTCCTGATTGTAGACCGAAATGCTCACACCATCCTGTTTTGCTATTCGCATGGCAATGTCGCCGTGCTGCAACAACACACTAGCTTTGTCACCATGGTCGGGATAGAGTGCGATACCGTAAGCTGCTTCTATTTCCAGCGGGAACTCCTCGATGTTAATAGGCAACTCAAGCTGTTGCTGAATTTTTTCAGCGATGGCCTGCGCAAATTCAAGCGTTGCTCCCGGCAACACAACGACGAACTCAACATCACCCAGATGTGCCACAATATCCGAATCTCGACAGGCCTTAAGCAACCGGGCTGCTGCCATCTGTAAAACACGGTCGCCGGTTTGATGGCCGATAAGGTCGTTGATCGCGCTCAAACGGCGTATTGACATAACAATCAAGGCCAGTGGAACTGCTTCACGCTTTGCTACTCTCAGCGCATGCTCGAGCCGATCCTGTAACAATATGCGGTTAGGCAGATCAGTCAGCGAATCGTACAGAGCCTTGTGTTCCAGCTCAGCGATATATTTTTTGCGTTCACTGATATCCTGCACAATCGAGAGGAATACCGGCGGACGCTCCTCGTGCGACAATTGCGAACGCACTTCCACAGGGTAAGTGGTTCCATCTTTGCGATGTCGATCGGCCTCAAACTGGATTTCCTGTTGCTTCCCCTCACGCAGCGGCGCAAGCAGAGCTTCAAACTGTTCGAGGCTAAACTCGGGCACGAGATCCAAGGGCGTCATCTGCTGTAACTCCTCCAGCGTGTAACCCAGTTGCTGCTGCGCCCCCGCACTCACATCGACAAACTTCAGCGTGTCTGTACTAAATGCGTATATCTCGTTCCATGAGTGTCCCAGAATACGACCCATGCGCGTCGCGAGCTGCTCCGACTTTTTCTTTTCGGTGATATCGTGCAGGAAGGCGAGCGTGGACGATTTCTCCCCAAAAGCGATATCCACTTGGCGAAACTCTGCGAGACGGGGAACAATAGTCCCATCGTCGCGATGCGAGAGTATTTCAATCTCGGTGGTTTCTCCCACCGACATTGGCAAACCGAGTGGCATGCCTTTTAGTTGACTAGCTGGCCGCCCCAGCAAGATTTCGGCGGCCGGATTGGCAAACAGAACACTGCCATCAATATCAAGGATGAGAATGGCATCCGGGTTGTGCTCAATGAGTGCGTGCATCTGGTTTTTACGGGCTACGGCCTTTTTCTGATAACGCAGGGCCCCAATACCAAAGGCCAGGTCGCCAGCCATTTCGATAAGCAGACTCTGTGCCTCTGCGCCAAATGCATCCATTTCAAATGAATAAATGTTCAGCGCCCCGAAACATCCCTCGTTGTTAATCAGTGGCAAGGCCATGGATGAGCGATAATGATACTTACCCGACTGTTCGCGCCAGGGCATAAAATCAGGATGCACAGCGATATCATTCATCACTACCGGCGAACTGGTCCGGATCGCCGTTCCCGCCGGTCCACGGCCATATTCATCATCATCCCAGCTAATCGTGATCTCATCCAGATAACCCGTATCATCATCGGACGAGGCAACAGGACGAACACGTTTCTCGCTGTTCTGCTCAGCATAGCCAATCCAGGCAAAACGATAGCCACCCGATTCGGTCAAAATGCGGCAGACTTCCTGGTTGAGCGCATTTTCGTCGGTACTGTGAACCAGAGCCTGATTGACCCTGCGCAGGGTCTGCAGTGAGCGATTGAGGTTCAGTAAATATTGTCTATTTTCCTTGTTTTTCATGATGTTTTTTCATCCGTTCCTTGTCTTGCGTTAAGGGATAGAAAGCGCCGCACTCAGATCCTTATGCTCAAAGGCTGATGCCATACGATCAATTTCAGCTCGTGCGTAAGACTGAGTTGTGTAGCCTCTTCACGCCACGTTACCACTGCCTGCCCGACTTCGCCTGCGATAACGTGCGCCTTTTCTTCATCCAGTTCATTCATGGATTTGGCTTTCCTTGCGAACGGTTCCAGGACCTTGGCTTGGCGGGCATGACCTGCGCGATCCAGCAGATACCCAAGCCGGCGTACAGCGGAATTCTCGTAGGCCATGGCTGCTTTCGCCAGCTTGCGTGGATTGGCCTTTGCACCAAGGTCCTGAACAATCTGGGCCACGCCATTGATACCGGCGGCCTTGTGAAAGTAACGGGCACAATCCAGGAGGGTCAGTTCCACACCAGCCACCCTGGCGAAACCCGCCTCGCTTTTCATTTGCGCAAGCCAATCGGGCACGTTGGTTTTGGCCCCAATTTCATGAATTTAGGCCACACTCAACGGTACTCAGATCCATGAAGATCACTAACATTGATGTCGACGCTGCGCTGGCGGACGTCAGACAA
>NZ_KB889956.1 GCF_000372805.1 Marinobacter gelidimuriae
CATGGTGTGGCCACGAAATACCTGGCGAACTATCTGGGCTGGCGCCGCCTGCTTGAACGCTACAAAACGCAGCTCAATCCATTGATTTGTCTGGGTGAGTCACTGGGCTACAGGTCCGCGCAACAGCTAACTTAGACATAGCCTTCATTTTTGCGTGGCAGCCTACTGTCTACTCGTCATCATGCAGCGCCAAAGCTCTGCCGTTGTGGCCGCGTCACCTGCGGCACTATGCGCCTTTCCTTGGAACTCAACGCCAGCAGCGGCAGCCGCGTTTATTAGGCTAATTGTTCCATATTGATTTGTTGCGCCAAACGCATCGGCCGCCCGATACATCGCACATTCGGTGTCCAAGCCCAAAATCCAGCCCACGGCGGCATCGTAAGCGGCCTGGCCCTGGCCGTCCGTGTGAGCCGTGGCGGTTTGCACCAGTATTCTGGTGTCGAAATCGCTATTGAAGATCACCACGGTTTTGCCTTCCAGCGCCGCCCGCACCCGCTCCGCAATCTCCGGCCATGCCGGTGCCGTTGCCAGCTTCTCCGGCCCGATGCCATGAACGGCCTGGGCGCCGGGATCAACCGGCACGGTCGGCCTGCAATAGCTCTCAAAAATCACGGCTCCGGCAGCGTCTACAATCGCGATTTCTATGACTTCGGCGGTGTCGTCGAGGCCCGTTGTTTCGGTGTCCAAAAACACAAGATTAGCCATTTTTGCGCTCCTCCTTTGGTGCTTCCAGCGCGGCCAGCCGCTCGGCTAGATTGTCGCGTTCGCTCTGTAATTCCGCGTTTCGCTTGTGCTCCAGAGCCACCGTTTCGCGCCATTTTTCAGCCTCGCCAGCCGTTGCCTGGTGTGCGGCTTTTGCCTCTTTTCGTGACTCGGAAAGCTCGGTTTTCAGATCGGAAACCTGGCTTCTCAGGTCGTCGGCCTTGTCGGCCTGCGCCTGCGTCCTGGATTCCGCCACAGCGGCGGCCTGCTGTGCCTGCTGAGCGCTGTCGCGGGCGGTTTCAAGCCGTTCGTGATAGCTGGCAAGTTCATCTTTCAGGCTGGCCACCTGCTCGCCCCACTGGCTTTTGATTTCGGCCAGCTGGTCGGCCTGGGTTTCGATTTTTACACGGGAGGTCGCTACCTCGGTTCTCGCGGCCTCTGCGGCATCCTGCTCACGGCGCACTTGATCGGCCAGCCGTTTTATTTCATCGGCCCTGGCGGCGGCCTCAGCCGCTGCTGTGTTCCGCTCGTGCGTCAGCGCCTCCACCTGCTCCGCCAGTTCCTCGATCTGGGTTTCCAGCCCTTCGCTGGTTTCCGCCAGGTCGGTAGCTTCTGCATGAGCCTGCGCCAGCTCAGCCCGTAGCTCGGCGGTTGCCGCCTCTGCGCCCCGGCGCAACTCCCGGCCAAACGAGTTGGCCAGCTCAGCCGGCAATTCGTAAGCGGCCTGCGTCACCTGGGGGCGGCTCTCACGCCACTGCGAAAGGTGGCGCTGTATGGTGTTCGGGCTGCCCGTTCCCAACCGTTCCCGTACTGCTCGGATGGTCGGGCTCTGGCCCTCGGCTGCAATTGCGTCTGCGGCGGCTTTGATTTGTTCTGCTGTAACACCCTGTCTCATATCATACCACGTATCGTATCGCGTATTTCATATTAATACAGATACGATACGCGATATGATACATCTGCGCAAGCATACCATTACAGTTTTTTTGTATAAAAAAACCGGCGCGAGGCCGGTTCCAATTCCGTGGCTTGGGTCAGCCCATGCGCGGGCCGCTCGGCGCGGCTGGCTCGTAGTCGTCCCGCCGCTGCAACTGCTCGTTCCAGTCGCCCGCCGTAGGCCGTTGGCGCTCAATACCTGGCACCAGCTCGGCAATCCGTTCTGCCAGAACGTCGCCAGCCACATCGGCATCAGTGCCCGCAACCAAGGCCGCGCCCTGCGCCTGTTTGTTTAACAGTGCTGTTTCTAAAACCGCCCATTGTTCGGGGCTCGGCTGCCCACCAATGCTGATATAAGCCGCTTCATGGTCACCGGTTTCTTGGGCATGGCTCAGGGCATCAATGGCGCTCTCGACAACAACAACCCTCTCGGCATTCCCAATGTTCGCGCTGTGCCAAATTCGTTTCTCGCCGCCTCGACTGAACCCAGTGAAGCCCTTGTTTTTCAGTTCGTAGCCGGAAAGTCCATGGCTATCGTAATGGGGAAACACCGCGTTGCCGCGCTGGTCCGCACGGATCATCCCGACAAACCGGGGATCGGCCAGGGTTTCGCTATTAATGCCCCTGCTCAATAAATACGGGTGCCCGCCCGCTGGCTGCGGCTGCATCTGGGCAAACGCCCCCATAGCGGCCTGCCGATCTTTGCTACTCGGTTCGGGCTTTTTGATTCGCTCCGGTACCGGCATCGGCTCGACGCCCAACCAGGGCCGCAACTCTTTACGGGTCTGGCCCAGGTTCCACCCTTTCCGGCGCTGAACAAAATCGACGATTGAGCCGTTGTCCTGCTCATCGCGCACAGAAAAATAAACGCCGTGGCCATCGGTATCGGTGGCGATAATTATTTTATCGTTGTCGCTCTCACGCCGCATCACCGCGCTGTTTCGGGACGATTCGCGCCGGTCCAGTTGGTAGCCCTGGCTGGCCGCGTATTCGGCCAAATTTATCCGGGTTTTGAATTGGTCCAGCTCGTCGTTTCTGTTCTCCATCAGCTTTTCCATTCCTCGTTCCACAGATCGGCTAGGCGCTCGTACGCGCTCGTTAAGGTGGTGACTTGCTCGCTCAAGGTCTGCACCTGCTCCGCTGAGGCGTCCACCTGCTGCCGCAAGCTCTCCACGCTCTCCAGCAAACGCTGCTCGCGCTGCTTCGACTCGGCTTCTGACGCCTTCAACAAGGCCACCAATTTCGTCTCTAACTCTGTCATAGCCTGACCTCAGCGTGTTTTTAATTCCGTCGCCCAACCGCCCGATTGCGTCTGAAAAATTTGTGGCTCGTTCTCGTAAATCAGAAAGGATTTGCCTTGCCCGTCCTGGGCGAATCTCACGCCCTGCGGGAGCTGGTTCAGCGTCCGTTGTGCCTGGTCGATCTGCTCCTGCATCGCTATCAAGCGGCTCGATTGCCACTGCATCAGGCCCCAGTTCGCGCCTAAGATGATCGCCAAGACTGCCAGCGCCGGCAGGCTGTATTTCAGCCAGCCCCATTTGAGTGTGTTCATCGCGGCTTGCCGGTTCTCGTTCGACGATTGCCTGATCGCGTTCAGATCGGCTGATAAAGATTTCTTCATCGAGGCGCTGCCCTGCTTCGCGCTGCGCTCCAGGTTCTCGATCAATTCCGTGATTTGGTTCAGTCGGTCGCTGATATCGCTTTTGGTGGTGGCCAGCTCGTCGTTCAATCCATCCCGCAAGCTTCGAGCGTGCCTTTTCAGCTCGCTGAGCGTGTGCTTCTCGATCCGCTCCCGGGCCTGCGCCTGCTTCGTTTCGAGCTTCTGCGATAGCTCGGACATCGAATTCGTGCCCATAAATGCCCCCTTTAAGACGTAATGCTTTATCAAAACCCGCCGGCTTCACATTCTTCGTGATTTGCATGCACGATCGGGCTCCGGTCAGCATCGATTTCGAAGATGTCGCATGAGGCGCTCAGGTGTGATGCCAAGCAGGAGCCAGGCAGAAGCACAAAACCATGCAACGAAAATCAGGCCGCCGACATATCCGGGCCAGGGGCGATTAAATAGATCCAAAGAGGGGCTGCTGGACAGCTTAATAACCAATCCAATCGATAGAAC
The DNA here is from genome assembly GCF_000372805.1 of Marinobacter gelidimuriae. Lineage (GTDB taxonomy): Bacteria > Pseudomonadota > Gammaproteobacteria > Pseudomonadales > Oleiphilaceae > Marinobacter > Marinobacter gelidimuriae. The sequence goes on from NZ_KB889956.1 coordinate 3,758, forward strand.
CATCCAAACTGCGAAAAGAAACTTCGTATTATTCATTTCACTTCAGGCTTTAAGATCGTCTATGCCACCGCTCTCAAGAAATCCGGACTGAGCCGCAATCCAGCACGGGAATCTTCTGCGAACCGCGTTGAGCCGCCCATCACATATTTCCACATGCACTCTGTCACCAGCCATGATCGGCCAAGCTTCTCAGAGGCAACGGCCGTGGTCAGGCTGTCGGCGAACGGATCTACTACCAGGTCACCCTCCCGCGTCATCAGCCGATCAGGAACTCAGCCAGTGCCAGCGGGTAGGGGGCACCGTGTACCGGCAGTCCCATTTCTCTTGCGGCTACCTTGTACTGGCTCTGGGAAGCGCAGTTGTGTGGGTAATGCAGGATATTGCGGGCTATCTTGCCGGCCGTTTCTGTTGAGTAAGCTCCGCGCCGTGCCATGTAGGCGCCATCAGAGTGCGAGCGGGTTATTATCTCCGGCGATCTCGTCCATGCTGACATCCGGAGCAACGGGGACTGAATCAACTTCCTTCACGAAACCATTGATGTAGTCGATGTTCTTTAGCACCAGGGAATAGCTGGCTTCAGCATCGATGAAGCCGAAATGACGGCCTGCACAATCAGGGTTTTCGCACTTGCAAAACACAGATGGGTTGAGAAACTTTGACAGCCACAAGGATGCAACTGGATACCCATAACGGTGAAGAACGTAATACTCGGCGGCCCGCGTTAGCATCTGTTGACGCTTCGTGCTCCCGTAGGCCTCAGTATCAACCGGGGTGTCATTCAAACCCATCATCGCAAGCGTTCCACGCACATCGATGCCATCAGCGTCAGTGTTCTCAGAGATTTCTTTGTCATACAGTCGTGTATACGTATTGCCTCAGTAAAAAACCAAACTCGCCGCCAGATTGACTCACCAGGATTGTTGAGTGGTTAACCGCTCATTAGCTGAGTCATTTTAGTCTGATAGCTCTGATCGCGTAATCTCCATTCGCTAATTCGTCTCTGGAGTGTCCTGACTTGGCTATTCGTGTATTGGCCAGGGTGCTTTTCTGAAAGCCATTCAGTTGTTACCAGGCCTTCGGGGGTCTATAATTAACGCAGACCTACAAANGAAGGGTGTGTAACTATGTTACCCGAGCAAGAACAAATTCCCGTGTCTGTGGATGACCTCCAGGAACTGAACAAATTCGGCATCCACATAGCGGATCTAACCGACCTGATTCACGACACGGTACGCAACTTCCGTGCAGAGCGATGCGACGCGCTATCCGCTCAGCCCTCGGGCCTGACGCTGGCCGAACGGGAAAT
>NZ_KB889957.1 GCF_000372805.1 Marinobacter gelidimuriae
ATGTGGAAAGCACCATCAACCCGGCGCTTTTGACTCGGGTTAATCGGTCGATGCGTAATGCCTTCCTTCTTGGCGAAGTGGACGGGGCAGATTTCGCTGACCTTTGAAGGACTCTAGGAAGAAGGTTTCATCTGCTTCGACAATGCCAGATACATGCTGGGCCTGATGATCAGCAATCTGGCTGAGGAAGCGGTGTCGCCACAGAAAAGCGGTGTTCTTGCTGACACCACACTGTATCGCCGCTTTGCGTACGCTCAGGCTCTGGGTCAGCGNCTGGGTACTTTGATTACGCCCTGTAACGGCCCGCCAACCCCAGAAAGACAGGATCTCAACTGATTGCGTTGCTCTGGGTTATGGGAAGCTCTGCGTATTGACAACAGCTTCACCCATGGCATTGACGAACATGGCGATAACCGCTTCTTTTTGAAGTCGGTTGTTGATATTGCCCACAGTCGCGGTGTGAAAGTGTTTGCCAGTGGCGTGGAAACCGTCGAGGAATTCAAGGTACTGTGTGATATGGGCATTGATGGTGCAATGGGCTACCATCTGGGGCGTCCGTTTACCGCAGACAACCACCAATTGACAGGGGAATAATACGCTTATGCCAGGCAAAATCAGGCAGTATTTCAAGGACAAAAAAGGCGATGCCCGGGATTCCTCCGGTGGTGGAATGGTGGGTAAGTTGCTGCTTATCATTGTGGTGTTCTACCTGCTGATTGCCATGATCATGGGTATGTACTGGAGCAGCGAGCCCGACAGTTTCTCTGTGCGTGAACACACCCGTGCTACCGCCAACGCCATGCAGCGTGAACCGGTGACTGGTTTTGCCACCACCGCCACCATGATCCGAATCGCGGAAACTCTGCTGGACAAGCCCGGCGGTTACATTACCAACGACATTTTCCCTCCGGGCCTTTGGCTGGACAACGTGCCCAACTGGGAATTCGGTGTGCTGGTGCAAGTGCGTGATCTGGCCCGAGCCATGCGTCAAGACATCAGTCGCGCCCAGAGCCAGTCCTCGGAAGACGCGGACCTGATCATTGCCGAGCCCCAGTTGCACTTTGATAGCGATAGCTGGGCGATTCCCTCAACCGAATCCGAATATCGTCGCGGGATCACCGCTTTGAAGCGCTATTTGAATCGGCTGTCTAGCCCTGATCAGGCCGATGCGCAGTTCTATGCCCGTGCCGATAGCTTGAACAGTTGGCTGGCCGACCTGGAAACCCGTTTGGGCAGCTTGTCCCGCACCCTGGGTGAGAGTGTGGGTAAAGCCTCTATTTCCGACACGGTAGCGGATTTTGAAGGCCAGGACCCGCTGGAAGAGCGAGCCGAAGGCGTTGCTGTAAAAACCGATTGGACCAAGATAGACGATGTGTTTTACGAGGCCCGCGGCAGTTCTTGGGCGCTACTGCATATATTCCGTGCCATTGAAGTGGATTTCCGCAAGGTATTGCAGGACAAGAACGCTACAGCCAGCGTTAAGCAGGTCATCATTGAGCTTGAGGGTGCGCAGGGCGACATGTGGAGCCCGGTGATTCTCAACGGCAGTGGCTTTGGCATAATGGCCAACCATTCGCTGACCATGGCGGCCTATTTGTCGCGGGCCAACGCGGCGATCAGTGACATGCGGGAGTTACTGTCGCGGGGCTAGCAATGGGCTCCCGCTGATGTGCAGGCAACAAAAAACCGGACTTAATGCAAGCCACACATAAGGCGAGTGGCTTGACCGGCGAGTCGGGTTTTTTATGGTTAAAAAGCACTTTAGGGCGATTTCGGCGACGTTACATCTGCTTTTGGCAATGCAGCATCCGGTTTTGGTAGAGTAATGTCCAAAGCAATGGGCAGATGATCAGACATCGGGTAACCGACCACGCCGGAGCTATGGACCTGTAGGCTGGGGCTCACCAGAATATGATCCAGCGCTTTTTCAGGGCGCCAGCTGGGAAAACTGTGAGCGTTTGCCGGCAACGGAATCAAGTCGGTCTGCTTCAGCGGCGTATTGGTCAACAGCTGCTCCGCATGAGCGTTCATGTCGCCCATCAGCACCACGTGACGATAGTCGTTGATTAAGTCGCTAACAAAGCCCAGCTGGCGCTGCTGGGCCGATTTACTCAGCGACAGGTGCGTCATAACCAGCAACAGCGGGTCTTCCGGATTGCCGTACTTGGCGACTATCACACCACGGCCGGGAATCAACCCCGGCAAACGGTGCTCTTTTACCTCGAGCGGCCGAAACCGGCTCAGCAAGCCATTACTGTGCTGGGCAAACTGCCCAAGATTTCGGTTAAGCTGCTGATACCAATAGGGTATACCGGCGGCCTCGGCCAGGTACTGAACCTGGTTGATATGGCCACTGCGCAAACTGCCACCGTCACATTCCTGTAGCGCAATAACATCGTAATTACTGAGCAGCGTGGCAATCCGGTCCAGATTTTCAAAACGGCTACGATGAGGCAACACGTGTTGCCAACTGCGGGTCAGGTAGTGCCGGTATGACGAAGTGCTGATGCCCACCTGAATATTGAACGTCAGCAGCCGGATGTGACCACCTTCCGCAAAATCCGGAACGTGGTCCACACCCGATGAGCTGCCGCGAGCATCACCCGCGGAACGCCGCATATCATTCCACTGATTGCGCAAACGCTTATACATAGCCACCTGTATCTTAGGAATTCACGCGTTGCCCGCTCAACGGCTTCTCACTCTTATTCGCCGTCGCCGTGCTCCTGGGCAACCAGGTATTCAACCACCTCAATCGCCGCTTGCGGGCTACCGGCCGTAGAAGCGGTAACAATGTACTTGCCATTTACCAGCATAGTCGGTGTTCCGGTCACTCGCGCGCCGCGTATTTTGGCCTGCGCCTGCTGCATCCGGGCATTCACGCCAAAGCTTTTATAATTCTTCAGAAATTCATCCGCATCCACACCGTGCTCGGCGACAAAGTCCGCCAGGGCTTCAGGCGTGTTCAGCTGTCGACGCTCGACCACCAAAGCCTCGAACAGGGCATTGTGAACCTTATCCAGTTCACCCATGGCCTGCAGCGCATAAAACGCGTAAGCGTGGGGCTCCCAAGACTTACCCAACGCGGCCGGCAAGCGAACATAATCAACGTAGTCTGGCGCGTTTTTTTCGTACTCTTCGGATAACGGCTTGAATGAATAACAGTGCGGGCAGCCGTACCAGAACACCTCAGCGACCTCTATTTTATCGGCCTGATCGGTTCGCACCGGGTTATCCAGCACTTTGTAGTGGGTGCCCTGCTGCCAATCCGCCGCCATAGCGGGTAATGCAATGGCCATAGCTCCCGCCAGTACGGCGGCCTTTATCACGGTCTTAATCATTCACTGTCTCCGACTTGTTGATTACGTAAGGTAGGATTATGACCACAGAGAGCGAAAAAGTTCCATTCACACCAGCACCAACCGGGTTACCCTCCGGTAAATAACAAAAAACCCTGCTCAGGCCAAGCTACTCGCCTTATGTGTGGCTGAGGGTTTGCGCCAAGTGGTGCTAGTACTAGGGGCTGTTGACGTTTTCGCATAAGGCATTGAATAAAGTAGGCAAACTCGTAATATTAAGGTCCCTA
>NZ_KB889958.1 GCF_000372805.1 Marinobacter gelidimuriae
ATTTTCAGCCAGGATCTCGGTTGGGTTGTCAACCGTTGGTTTTTTTATTGTGCTCCATAGGGCATTTCCTTGTTGATGGATGAGCTCTAATTATATGATATTTTTAGGGAAATGTCTTAAGTTGATGACATTGGGCTGGGGGTTAGATACCCACGGCTATCCGATTATTTTTTTTCTACCACGTTTCGGCGAGCTTCTCAGCCAATGTATCAAACACAGGTTTTACAGTAGTGCACGGTCCGTCAGAGCCTTTCTGTTTTAATACAGTAACAACTCTATTATTTGTGATATCTGTCAACATAAGAGTAAAGTGATGAATATTATAATCAGTAAAAGCACAAGTCATTCCACTACCCTTTGTTGAAACTGTAATACCCCAGCGCGTAGAAGCTGCATTATACTTACTTATTCGAGTATCACTTCGTAATTCAATAATTTGCTCTTGTGTTGGTATTGGTGTGACTGCAAAACCATATTCGGAGAGGGCTATACTCATATCTGCAATGTAAGGGGTATTGTTAAGAAAGGTTACTTGCATTTCACCTTTATCCACTTTGGATAATTCTTTAACTGTGACATCACTACTCGACATCATCACACATCCATTCAATAGAAAAATTATCCATAGTGTGGAGAGTTTTCCTAGATTTAGCATTGATTGTCCTTTCTAATTAATAATGGAAAATATAACATAAATCATGTTTTTTAGTTAAATACATCTGCAGCATTAAAAACATAACGCCGCATTCACCGGCGGAGCATGTTGGCGTGCCTTTTGCTTGTTTTTGCAAAAAGCGCGACAGCATGCGGAGTCCGGTGCAATGCCTTGTTAAGTGATTAATACTCCTCATCATGCTCAGGAATATCTAAGCGATCTTTTAGCATTTCAATCTCTTCAAATGCTTTAGTTAAATGCTTATTTGTTTCCTCAGCATTTAATTTCTGGCGATTTTCAAGAAGAATAGTATTATATTCGAGGTGCTTTTCAAAGAATGTATCTGTAAATCCCATTGGTAAAAATAACAGTAATACTACTGAAAAAACCAAGAGTTCAGAGAAGAAGGAAAAGCCCATAAAATATGCAATGGTTAATATAACCGCCAAAACAAAGCGAAAATACTTGAATGTCTTAGCCCAATTTAGAGCTGACTTAACATCCTGTTCTAGCAGGCTTTCTCGATTTATCATATTGCTCACCTAACAGCGTATTCAACGTCGCCGCGACGTTGTTTAAACACGTCACCGTGACGTATATCCCCGAGCCTTCCTCAGGAAGGCCAGGATATCAACAGCATACAGGCATTGACGCGTTTAAACACGTCTATAGAGCGCTGAACCATTGTTAACTATCCAGCGAATGGCAAGGGCCAGCTTGATAATGGCAGGTGATTTCTGGGCTTTCGGATTTTTGCGCACTACGCACGCGTGAGCGAATCTTAACCGTTCTCAAGGGTTGGCATAGGCGTCTGCGGCTTCTTGTGGCGTCATGGTTTGGATGGGTGAGCCGTCTTTGCCGGATAGCTCGATGGCCCACTGGCCTCAGCCCCACGAATCCATGGCTTCCTGCCGTGCTCTGCTTGCCTTTTGTGCTTCAGCGTCGAACCTTGCCCTCACGTCTTTTGCGGTCAGTGTGTCACCAACTCGGAGGGCTTCATCAAAGGTTTGCAACAGGACTTTATCGGCCTTTTCCAGACTGTGCTCCAACGCCAGCGGCTTACTCGAAAGCAAACCGCCATTACCATTTGTGCCGTGCAACACCCCTGTTATCAAAAGGCTACCCCGAACATCAGTTGCGAACTCTCCCCCGAAATCCTTGCCCCAATCAAAGCTTTTTTGAATGTCAGATGAAGCACTGCTCCATAATTGAAATCGTATTCTGTGTCTGGGTCTTCGTCCGCATAACATTGGTATCCTAAGTAGGAATCGGGGCAAGATTCACCGGCTTCACGGGCACCTAGTAAAACTCCAATTCCCGCCCCCCAGCCATTGTTGAAGTTCAGGTCTCGTCCCACAACGAGATTGAGAGAAAATCCTTGCTCGATTGCATCGTTTTGTCCAGAGGTGTTATCTAGCGAGGTTCCTTCGCGAGCGAAATCTATACCGTAAAAAGCCTTGCTGTTCTTCGCTCGATATAGATACCCTAGCGACCAAGGAGTGTCGTCGCTTTTGTTTGGGTTGCCACGTTCAGCATTCCCAACTCCGGCATAGATCACATGTTTCGAAGAGTCTTCTCCTGCGGAAAAAACCTGTGCACTAACAAGCATAAGGCAGATGCCCAAGGTTAATCTCATTATTTTTAAGTCTCCATTATTGGCCACAATAATCTGTCAAAAAGTAGGTCTGCCCTCATGCGCGCTATACCCAGCGACTGTTCACAGAGGTTGCGAACGGGAGCGCCCAACGTTTGGTTTAGGGGCTGCGGCACGCAGTCCCAGAGAGCGAAGCGAACGATTTGAACCACTTGTTAGAAAAGTCACGGTCATTCCGGGGGAGCATTTTGGATCTGTCTCGCACTACTCCCGTTGTAAGGACCTTGGTCGTTGTATCTCACATCGGTGACCAAATTATCTTCAAGAGCATAGATATATTCACGCTCACCCCATCCTTCTCCGAGCTGATACGAGAGGTATAGCTGGTCGCCAATTTCGATACTTTTGTCGGGCACCCCCAGATCCTGAATAAGCTGATCTTGAGTTATTGAATTCAGGGGAAAACTTTGTAGATATGAAGGAGGGTTCGTCATTATTGTTGGCTTGCCACTCCCGTTTGGCCCTACAGAAGCGCAGCCCGAAAGAATAATCACTACGATAATCAAACCCAGAAAACGATTTTTCATAGTCGTACCTTCAGTTTCTAACGCCCTAATAACAGGCAAAAAATAGTTTGCTAAAATGTTGAGGAACGAAACAGCAAACTGTTTTTTGTCCTTGTTTATTAGCTTGTGTACGCCCAGCATGGGCATGAACTAATGGGGTGAAAGTCCCCTGTGGGAAGGTCACCGTTCAGCCGATTGAACGCTAACCACTAGCGAATGGCAAGGGCCAATCCGCGAGGAGCGGTCTCCGGAACGCCGGCCGGAAGTAAGCCGCTAGCAAAACTGCGAGCTGATGAACAAGAACATCATAGGAGGCGAGTTGGCACCAGACGACGAAGCCACGTGATCTGACGGCCACCGTAAATGATGCAGTTGTGCAGTGAAAGTTCATGCTCTTATCTGGGGCGGTCCGACGCATCGGGATCTGCTGAACGAGCGATCGGTCAATTACCAGTCAGGCCACTGGTCGATCAAGCCTGCGCGCAGCCGTTGCCATCGGCGGTTGCGAGCGAACGAGGTGGACACCGATAGCGCCGATGGGGGTAACCCCGCCGGTGATTGAGCAGAAGTCAGCAGACGGCATAGTAGCCAAACGCCCATCGTAATGGTTGGGACACGGTGAAGGCCTGAACCCGAAAATCA
>NZ_KB889959.1 GCF_000372805.1 Marinobacter gelidimuriae
CTTCGTGCAACAATGCCTAACCAGGCCAATCACGGCGATGGCTTTTCCGTTGCGGCTTCGCCTCCACTCCAAAGCCACGCGTGTTGGCAGCGTTAAATGCCAAGGGGAAGTTATGTCAGGGATCGCCAAAACTCCAGGCCCTCCATATTACGCAGTGATTTTCAGCTCAACTCGCACCGAAGGTGATCATGGCTACGGTGCAATGGCCGATAGAATGCTGGAGTTGGCAGCACAACAAGAAGGGTTTCTTGGTATAGAGTCAGCCCGTGAGGATGTCGGTATTACTGTCTCATACTGGGCCAGCGAGGAATCCATCAAAAGTTGGAAGCAAAACGCAGAGCATCTTGAAGCCCAGCGCCTTGGTCATAAAGCCTGGTACTCTGAATTCAAAGTCCGGGTTGCAAAGGTTGAGCGGGCTTATGGCATTTAACCAGTCATTCAAGTTCGTTCCCGGCCTGAAGGCCGTCCACCGGACGTCCCTGTCGGGCCGCCGCTTAATTCAGCGTTAGGCGGCATATGTATCGTTGACGGTTGAGTTGGCAACTCAAAGCAGATGTTGCCTACCAGAAGGATCTGCGGTTTGGCACTTGATTGAAACCGATGGTAGAGGATTTGCAGAATGGTAACGCGCTCGTCACCCCAGATGAAGTTGATTCCGTCAAACAAAATGGCGGGGCTGAGCAAGGCGTTCGTGGCAATGGCGGCGCTATGCTGGGGGCTATCAGGGGGGATCGGCGGGATTCTCATGGCCGACGGCTGGGACGCGCTCGTGGTGTCATTCTACCGGGGCGCGATCGGGCTATTGTTTGTTCTCCTCTGGTTAGCTTTTCGCCCGCGTGGCAGCGGATTGGCGAATCGCCGATTATGGTTCTGGTCGGCGATTGCCGGTCTCGGCGTAGCTGGCAACTTCACTTTCTATTTCGTGAGCATCGCGGAGGGCAGTGTCGCGGTTGCGGCGGCGCTGATGTACTGCGCGCCGGTGTTCGTCTACCTCGTGTCCTTCGCACTCAAGCTCGAAAGACCCACTCCGCTTAAGTGGACCGCGATCGCGATGGTAACGCTTGGCATCGTGCTGCTTACACGTATTTACGAGGTTGGATCAGGCGGTGTCACGCCGATCGGTGTCGGCGCCGGACTGCTTTCCGGGCTGTCCTATGCAGTATTCATTTTCGGCTTCAAGTATGCCGCACCGCACGGCAGTCCACAGGCGATTCTTGTAATAGCATTCGCGGCACTCGTCACCATACTTATCGGGCTGGCCGATGCCGACCAGACCGTTGCAGTGCTAAGCACGCCGAGTTGGCCACTGTTCGTAGTACTGGGGGTGCTGGGCGCGGGATTGTCATTCATTCTCTATATCGTCGGCCTGAACCATACCGCACCGGCCGTGGCCTCAGTAGTGGCAATGGTCGAGCCGGTCACCGCGTCGCTATTCGGCGTCTTGGTGTTAAATGAAAGCCTGGTCGGTATACAGATCTTGGGCATGGGACTGATTTTGGTCACAGTTACAGCGCTGAGCGTATATTCGAGCGCTCGATGAGTCTCTTACGACAAAACCACTTGCTGAGTAGCGCTTGGGTCGAATCGGCCTGTTCGATGACTGTTTCTGGCAAATTGCGCCTGCCTGCCACGGACGGATATGCCGCCTAACAAATAAGGATAGGTCGCGCGCAGCCGCGACCTGATCCGGTGTTGGACGAGCCCGGTGCTTCTCTATTAAGGAAATATCATCGGCGAACTGAGAGGTGCTTTGGCCCTGGCATTGGGCGGTCATTTTCGTCAGGCCAGAGGTTCCCGTGACCCTCGGTGGAACCGATAGCCGATCTGCCCTGGTGGTGTCATAGGGTGCTCTGATCCCTCCCTGTGAGGTGCATGTCGGACGGATGTGGGCCTATGCCAGACATCGTCGCCGGATTATCGGCACGGGCCACCGGCAAGGTCGCCGCCAAAGCGTGATGCCCATGGGCTCGCCACAACAGGGGCAAACGCGTTGTTTCCGGGGTTGGGTGACGATCCCGGGTAGCGCCACCTGCAAGCGCAACTGCAGCCGGTGTAAGGTTTTGCGGGCACCGCCGTGCAGGAACCCGTATTCCCGCACCCGTCGCAGCCCCTTGGGCAGGACGTGCTGCAGAACCCGCCAGAGGAACCGGTTCGCCGGTTCGGTCAGGGTCTGCCAGCGCCGGGTCTGGCTGTCCTGGTAGCGGAAGGTGACCTGCTCACCGTCGTAATCCACGATGTTCTGCTCCCGGAGTACCCCGCGATAGAGGTAACGGGCCAGATAGGTCAGCGCCTGGTCGCCACGGCCGACCTGCTCGCACTGGGCGACCCAGTGTCCCGGAATCGATTCCGGCAAGGCAAAGCCTTGCTCGCGCATCCGGGTGAGGAATTTGGCGCGAAACACGGTGGCCAGGGCCCGACCGTTGAACAGGTATCGCCCGGCCCGGGCGTGCCAGTGATGGCCCGTCAGCCCGCCCCCGGGGACCACGATGTGGACATGGGGGTGGAAAGCCAAGCGGCGGGAGTGGGTGTGCAACACCCCGACCAGCCCGAGCTGGTTGCCCAGGCGTTTATCGTTACGGGCGAACTGGCACAGCGTCTCCCGGGCGGCCTGGAACAGAGCGTGACAGGTCCATCGGAGGTGGTGCCAGGCAAAGCCCCGCAACTGGGCCGGTAGGGTGAAGGTCACCAGGAAATAATCCACCGGCAACAGCTTCTGCCGCTGCCGGCCCAGCCATTGGCTGTTGGTGCCGTGCTGACAGGCCGGGCAACTGCGATGGCCGCAGGACGGGTACGCCTGCTGCACCTGCTGGCAGGAGCGACAGTGATAGCGGACTTCGCCACACTCTGGAGTGTGACAGGCCAGAATCGACTGCAGGGCGGCGTGATGCTCCGGTCGCAGTCGCGCCCCGAAGTGCTGCTGCAGGCCGGCCTCATGATCGCGCAGAATCTGCGCCAGAGTGATCATGGGGTCACCCAGTCAACCTGCAGGCGCTCTACCAGGGCATTGATCATCAGGGCACTGTTCTGCTGGGCCTCATGGGTCATTCGGGTGTAGCGGGCGGTGGTCACCGGGCTGGCATGGCCGAGCAGGGTCTGGATCGACCGTAGATTAACGCCATTCTCCAGCAGATGAGTGGCAAAGCTGTGACGTAGGGAGTGAATGTGAACATGCTTGCGGATACCGCAATCCAGGGCGACCTGCTTGATGGCCTTCTGCACCCCGCCCCGATCCATCACTCGGGGCTTGCCGGCGGCGGCCACCGATGCATACGGCGGATGTCCCCCGGGGAACAGGAGGTCCGGATGACGGTGAGTGGCCCAATAGCGCCGCAAGGCCTTGAGTGTCATCAGCGGTAAAGGCACGAAGCGATCCTTCTTGCCCTTGCCACA
>NZ_KB889960.1 GCF_000372805.1 Marinobacter gelidimuriae
CGACAAACCAATGTGGACTGGCAATTCGGTACAAATGATGCAAGACGCAAGTTAAAGCGTTTATATCCGAAGTTTTAAACTATACAGTGTACTAGTACTAAGGGATGAGTTTTTCACCCCTATCGCATCATTCAACGATAAAGGTTTAGTATCTACATTGGGTGGGTGAATACGAAAGCCCACGTTGGTGAGCAACAAACACAAAATGAGGTCGAAACCATGATCTATGCACAACCAGGAAAGGAAGGCTCGGTCGTTTCTTTCAAAGCGCGTTATGGAAACTACATTGGCGGCGAGTGGGTTGCCCCGGTAAAAGGACAGTATTTTGACAATATCACGCCGATTACCGGTAATGTGATTTGTGAGATTCCCCGTTCCACAGCCGAAGACATCGAGCTGGCACTGGACGCTGCGCACAAGGCGGCGCCGGCGTGGGGCCGAACGTCGGTTCAGGAACGTTCTCGTATTTTGTTGAAAATAGCGGACCGCATAGAAGAAAACCTGGAACTGCTAGCGGTTGCAGAAACCTGGGACAACGGCAAAGCCGTTCGTGAAACCCTGAACGCTGACATTCCACTGGCCGCTGACCACTTCCGTTATTTTGCCGGTTGTATCCGCGCCCAGGAAGGCCATATGGGTGAAATCGACCATAATACCGTGGCTTATCACTTCCACGAGCCGCTGGGTGTGGTTGGGCAAATTATCCCCTGGAACTTTCCGATTCTAATGGCGGCCTGGAAGCTGGGCCCCTGCCTGGCGGCCGGTAACTGCACCATCTTGAAGCCGGCCGAGCAGACGCCTGCGAGCATACTGGTGCTGATGGAGCTGATTGGTGACCTGCTGCCGCCGGGCGTGCTCAACGTGGTCAACGGTTACGGTATTGAAGCCGGCCAGGCTCTGGCGACCAGCAAGCGTATTGCTAAAATTGCCTTTACCGGCTCTACACCGGTGGGTTCCCATATTCTGAAGTGTGCCGCTGAGAGCCTTATTCCGTCCACCGTGGAGCTGGGTGGCAAATCGCCAAACATCTACTTTGCAGATGTGATGAAAGCCGAGCCGGAATTCATCGATAAGTGCGTGGAAGGTCTGGTTCTGGCGTTCTTCAACCAGGGTGAAGTGTGTACCAGTCCGTCCCGCGCCCTGGTGCAGGAAGACATGTACGACGAGTTCATGGAACAAGTGGTCGCCCGCACCAAGGCAATCAAGCGCGGTAATCCGCTGGATACCGATGTTCAGGTAGGCGCTCAGGCCAGCAAAGAACAATTCGACAAGATTCTGTCGTACCTTGAGATTGGCAAGCAAGAAGGCGCTGAAGTACTCACCGGTGGCGGTCGCGAGCACCTGGAAGGCGAATTTGCTAACGGCTTCTACATCCAGCCCACTGTGTTTAAGGGCGACAACAAGATGCGGGTGTTCCAGGAAGAGATCTTTGGCCCGGTTGTGGGGGTAACCACCTTCAAAACCGAGGAAGAAGCGCTGGCCATCGCCAACGATACCGAGTTTGGCTTGGGCGCAGGTGTCTGGTCACGTGACACCAACGTGGCTTACCGCATGGGTCGCAACATTCAGGCCGGTCGGGTCTGGATGAACTGCTACCACGCGTACCCTGCCCACGCCGCCTTTGGTGGATATAAGAAGTCCGGCATTGGACGTGAAACCCATAAATTGGCGTTGGATCATTACCAGCAAACCAAGTGCATGTTGACCAGCTACGACGTAAACCCGTTGGGCTTTTTCTAAACACGGGCTTGCGCGCTGAGTGTGCGAATTCCCCCCGGCGTTCGCCGCAAGCCGTTGGGGTAATCTGTTGAAAAAATGAAGCGCATGGTCTTGAATGAGGCTATGCGCTTGGTTTCTTCAGGAGATGGTCATGCAGAAAAAATCTTCTGCGGGTGACGGCAACGAGCCAGAAGGCCCTTCTGCCCCTCCCAAGGGCAGCGCAAACGACCTTCACCCTGAGCATCCTCGTCGCCACAAGCGCCGCACGCCGGATGAATTCGAAGGCATTCAGGTCAATGACTGTAAAAACCCGCACTGCACCCACTTTGGCGTGCCCATCAACAAGAAGTCTGCCTACGGGACAAATGCCTACAAGATTGTGGCCTCAGGCAAAGGCATGCCTCAGGGCTACTGCAATGCCTGCGGTGAACACGTCCCGCTAAAAAGCAATCAGGGTATCCACGAAGAGCTTTCACGGATGATGAAGGCCCTGGAACCTGCTGCGACACCACCATCCTGCCCTAACACGTCCTGCCAGAACCATGGAGTCGAGGTTTCTCAGGGAAAAGACTTTTACTCCTCTTTCGGGATTACCAGCTCTGGTAGCCAGCGTTACAAATGTAAGGCATGCAAGAAAACCTTCTCTGTCAGCTCCAGGCCACAGACTCGGCAGCGCCTATCCCATAAAAACAAAACAATATTCACGTTGATCGTTAACAAGGCCCCCATCCGGCGTATGGCTGAACTTGCTGATATGGACGTCAAAACTGTTTATGCCAAAATCGACTTCATTCATCGCCAGTGCATGGCGTTTGCGCAGAACCGCGAGTCGCAGCTTTCCAAAACGGGCTTCAAGCGCTTATATAAGCGTTGATCATCAGGACTACGTGATTAACTGGATTAGGCGAGAGGATAAGCGCAACACGGTTGTAACCGCAGTAGCGTCCGCTGAAAACACTACCCAGTACATTTTCGCCATGCATCTCAACTTCGATTCACTCGTGGATGCAATGAGTGTGGAGGTGGATGCAATACAGCGATGCGACCAGTCGCTTCCAACTCCCTACAGGCGTTATGCGAGGCTGTGGACGCAAGCGGACTATGAGAATTCGGTAAAAATATCCAAAGCCGCCAAGAGCAAGAAAAGTCTTACGGGCGCAATTGAGTCAGCGTATCTGGCGGCAGAACAGCGTGATGATATTGAAAGTCCTGACGAGATAACCTCCGCAGAAAAGCTTCCAGAACTGGGTATGCAAGTCCACTCTGAATACACGTTGTACGCCCACTTCATGTATCTGAATCGTAAGCGCCCTTAAATCGACACACTTGCCCTCAGTCGATCTGCGACACTTTTTTTGAAGTTCGCTCTAGGTCCACGTTCCATGGCAACAGTGCCTCCAGCTTTTCCAGCGTGTCAGCGTCGGCAATGCGCTCCAGAACATGCTGGATATAAACCGACGGTTCCAGTTTGTTCGCTTTAGCGGTTTCGACTAGGGAATAACACG
>NZ_KB889961.1 GCF_000372805.1 Marinobacter gelidimuriae
CCTTTTAGCTTCGACCAGTGCTCATCACTGAGCATGAATCGGGGCATGGCAAACTCGTTTTATGGGTGGTGTCGGAACCTTAATATTACGAGTTTGCCTTTTTTATTCAATGCCTTATGCGAAAACGTCAACATACCCTAGCGTACGAACGCAAATCCTTATTCTTGTTGAGCTAAAGCCGTTCGTTCGATTGATTGAGGTATCTCAATGTCAAATAAGCCGACCAGAATTCAACGACTTAGGGCACATCTTCGGGTGAGCCCTTTTTCGTTTCTGGCTTCCTGGTCTCGCCCCTCCGGCAGCGGTATCAGCCCGCCAGCTCCTGCAATAACACTCGCAGACGGCTCATCCCGGCGATTACTTGTGCAGGGTCGCCCTTCAGGCTCAGCTCCACCTCACGCCGACCGTCCGCATGGGGCAGGCAGGCCAGGCGCAAATCCGGATACTCCGCCAGCAGCAATTCCATCAATGGAATCAACGGCCCTTCCGACGTATCGGTCAGCACCAGGGTCTGGCTCACGGTGCGATTGGCCGCCTGGTAATCGACGTAATCATGATCCAGCACCCACTCCACCATCGGCCAGGCCATTCTGGGAAAGCCGGGCACAAAATGATGGCGATGAATGGCGAAACCGGGAATGCCGTTGATCGGATTAGGAATGATTCGGCTGCCAACCGGAAACTCCCCCATGCGCAGGTGCAGCGGATTCAATCGTGAACCCAGCCGTGACCGGATTTCCGCCTCGGCTTCGCGATGCAGGGCAAGGTCTAGCCCCAGGGCCGCGGCCGCGCACTGGCGGGTCAAATCGTCCGGAGTCGCACCAATGCCGCCGAAGCTGAACACCACGTCCGGGCTGGCAAAGGTTTGCGTCAGCGTCTGGGTGATCAACTCACCCTCGTCCGCAATCGTGCGCACCCACGACAACTCCAGCCCGCGCTCTTCAAACCGCGTAATCATGGCGGCCAGATGGGCGTCCTGCTTGCGGCCGTTCAACAGCTCGTCACCAATGAGAATGAGACCGAAACGGGGTATGGGCGTGCTATTCATCATTACTCCTATAGGGCGATGACTTACACCGCTGGATCAACCCGAAATTCTATGGCTGGTGGGAACGGGGAGCGATTCAGCGCAGATAGCTCTCAAGCGCGAACACATGGGGGTCATCGTCACCCAGTGCTCGCAACGCGGTGGCCAGATTCAGGAGATAATCGCGATTACGACCGCTGGGGCCTTCAGACGCAGCGATCTGCCTGGCGATGTCCGCATCATCAGCAGGGCCTAGGAAAGCGGCGTTATCTTCAGTGGCGATATACACAAGGCCATCTTCGCGAGTGCCATCAGCAAAAATCACCGGAGTGACAAATCGCAGATAGCCATTCTTCTCCCGCACATCCAGGTGCGCAAAGACGTCAGGCGAGACCCGGTAAGCCATACCTTTGCAGCAAACGTTGGGCGCTTCGATCAGGGTGACCACGCGGCCAGGCGCATCAGGTGTACCACGGTGATCATGGGACCCCTGCCAGAATCGGCGAGCCCAGCCTTCAATAGTCGCCGGGCGCTGCTCCAGAAAGGGAAAATCGACTTTGTAGATAAGCGAGCCATAACCAAACAGCCACACCGACTCTAACCCATCAAAGCAGGAGCTCCGGCGGTTATGTTCAGTGGTGTCAAAAGACATGGGTGTTGTGTCCTTTATTCTGATGCGGCCAGTGCCGTCCTCTCATCAACAACCAGGTAAGTTTTGAATGGATCGAAAACCGGTCTTAAGAAGATCTGGCAGCCGTCTGCTATTTTTTAGCTCCGTTATAGCTATTTTACACGAATCTCAGGTACTAATCGGGGACAGATGATGGCCCCGGTACGTGTTGGGTACCCATAAAGCGCGTTGCAACAACCGGAACTCACTCAACACACAAATATTCTATAAAAAACTTTTAAAAACATATATGTAATAGACTAAAACGGACACGAAACCACCTTGAATGAACCGAAATGAAACACTACAATAATTCATCCGGGACGAAGTGGTCGCAGGTTCGAATCCTGCCACGCCGACCAGAATTCAACGACTTAGGGCACATCTTCGGGTGGGCCCTTTTTCGTTTCTGGCTGGGGACATAAACCCACTATTGCGAGATAAAAATAAAATGACTGCACCCATATTTCATATGATTGAGAAGGCACCAACGCCCGTCGGACCGTTTTGTCACGCCACCGAAGTAGACGGAGGGGTGTTTTTGACCGGGCAGATGCCAACCGACCCTAAGGATGCAGGTGCAGCGCTTTCTGACGGCATCGAGGCGCAGACACGCCGCGTCATGGATAACCTTATACTGGTGCTTGAGGGCATGAGTCTGGGCCTCCAGAACGTGGCTTCAGTGCGGATTTTTCTGACCGAATTTAAACGCGCTTTTTATCCTATGAACGATGTTTACACATCGTATTTTCCGAAAGAGAAATTACCTTCCCGGACCTGTATCGGTGTTACGGCACTTGCGGTGGACGCACTGGTCGAGATAGATGTAATCGCCCGTCGATAACAAATTTTAATTCACGGCCTGACCCAGAGTTCAGAATATCGGGTTCTTCACGTTTCGAATCAACGGCGGCTCGAAGTGGCTTGGCTGCCGCTGTTGGACAACCAACACCGACGTGCTGCCGCTTAGCAGGATTTCCATTACAGCCCCGCGAGTCCAAAGTGAATACACGCCATAACCAACAACAGCAGGAATAGGGTCTCTGCCACCATCAGAATAACCGGTTTCCAGCCTACAACGGCCAACTTCTGAAACGAGGTTTTAATACCCAGCGCAGCAATGGCTGTTACCAGGCACCAGCGCGACATATCGGTGAACGCATCGTTACCACCGGCGGAATCCACGGTGGTTGTCGCGGTTAAACTAGGGGCTGTTGACGTTTCATTACATCGGCAACCATAAAAACCCACAAGCCATGGCGACGACGCTCTCATAGTTGCGTTTCAATTTGTCATAGCGCGTCGC
>NZ_KB889962.1 GCF_000372805.1 Marinobacter gelidimuriae
TTAAAGCGCTGACATACCTGACCAAACAACTCCAGCCACGCCAAGCGATCGGCATCATCAAGGAAAATATCCTCGCGCCTGTCGCCACGCGAGGTTACATGATAAAGCCCACCGGCTAATTCAATTCTAAGGGGACGTGCCATGTTGGTAGGTGAGCATATGGAATGTTGGAATGCAAGACCTGACCCCGTGCTTTCTTCTTTCTTCGACCCCGTGCTTTCTTCTTTCTTCGACCCCGTGCTTTCTTCCGACCCCGTGCTTTCTTCCTGCTTTCCTGCTTTCCTGCTTTCCTGCTTTCCTGCTTTCCCGTGCTTTCCTGCGGTTTTGCGGAGGTAACAACTTCTTCAACACGGCCGCTTTACGTTCCTCGGAATAACGTGGCATGACTGCTCTCACACCGCCCGATCTGACATGAATTTAGGCTAAATCGCCAACTGGACAACTAGGCTGACAGAGGGGGCTGTACCGCCAGTAATAATTAAAACCTTATCTTTAAACATAGGCGAGGTCAAATAACCTCCAAAATTTTATTTACTCGAGAATCAATAGTCTTATTATCAAGTATAAAGCGTAAAGAATCTGGCCTGATCTTTTTTTTATGTTCGTATGATTCTAAACTATAAGACTGAAGTTTATTCTGAATACTCTGAACTTCAACATCATAAAGAAAATCTAAATATGGGTTATATTCCGAAGGAATACCATCCATTTTTACTGATATTATTGGCTTTCCAGTGCAAAGATACTCAAATAACTTAGAAGGAAATGAAAATTTAGAAGCAAGACTTAATGGATCACGCATATTTAAAAAAACTGAAGCTCTAGATTGTAAATCAAGTAATTTATTATAATCAACTACACCAAAGTGTTTAATATTTGAATTTTTAGAAGCTTTAACTGCTATAAACTTTTCCAGTTCACCCTGACCAGTAAACCAGAGCTCATAATGCTCACCTAAATTTTCAAATGCTTCTACTAAAACATCAATTTTGTATGAAGAAGAAAGGACACCAGAATACATAAATATAACTTTATCGTTAAGATAATTATTTAGTTGCTTCTCAGCTATTGAAATAGCTGTACTTTTATCTATCGCACCTTCATGCAAAATAATACGATCATTCTGTAAACCTAAATCATCAATTATATATTTTGAGAAAACAATAAATGAATTAAAGTTACCCAACATTTTCTTTTGTAAAAAGATATCTAATTGTTTAAATATTTTTATAAAAAAAGACATATTTGATCTCATGTGCATGGGATGATCGGGAATAATCAAAACCAACTTGACATTTGGCTTTAACATCTTAAAAAAAAGTGCCAACAACATAAATACGCTATTCATTGAGTAAACAAAAACAATGTTTGTATTCGAATCTAGTTTACTTGCAATTTTTCTTACCTTTAAAAAAAGTGAAAAAAATTTTGTTATAAATGAAATAAAAGGTAAATTCAAATACGAAGCACTTGTATGTTCACCATAAGCGTCTTTCCATGAATCACCCCGGTAAAATAATATAGAAGACTTTGGATAATTACTTATACGATATGAATTGATAGACAAAACGTTACCAAAATATTTTGAAATTTTATTAAACAACATGGTTTGAGAAGTATAGGCAGATAAAAGACCGATATTATTTAGTTTAAATATACATTTCTCATTATCTGAAAGATTCATACCGATCCAGATTAAATTAGATTTAATTTTCATTTAGCCACACTTTTTATATTTTTTAATACTAAGAGACCTCAGCATAAGCATCAGTTTTTTACTTAGCGAGTTTGTTTTTCAAAAATGTCAAAATAAAGAGCTTAAAATACGTCGTTATCGATACTTTTAACAACTTTTAGCTAACTTTACACCTAATTACCTATCTTTAGACGGAGCTATCCTCCTTTATTCTCTGGTAATCCATACAGCGATAAAAAGGCTGCTCCTTTCCTAATGTTGGCGGCCATCGCTGCTAAACCGAAAAAGGCCGTGTTTTTTGCAAGCCCCATGAGTCTTGTGCGTGCCAAATTGTAATGTTGCTTGTAAGTAGCAAAAGGGCGTTCACCACCACCACGCGTGACAGCCATTTCAGCATTACGGACTTTATCCAACTCAGAGAGCGGGTTATTTCGATAGCCTTTTCTTTGTACTTGATCGTCAATACCTAAATCCCTTAAGCTATCCCGCGTTTTCTGAGAGCTATAAGCTGAGGTCTCATTCTATCGATACTATTTTATTTTTTGTGACGGGTCTTTTAGCCCCCGCTTCATAGTTTAAGTCACGAACTTTGACATCGGTAAATTGCAATCAAAGGCCACGATACCTGGTTATTTCGTTAATCTCCGTAACACTCGAATAGGTAAGCTCGCAATTTTACGCGCAAACTGACTAATGAGACAAACTTTACTAATTTCCACAAGATTTATAAAAAAATCATTCACTCCATTCATGCCGTACTGGCGAGCATCTTTAAATCGCCATAGCATTAATTGGATTTTTGCCGCTAGGCAATTAGCGTCTTTAGGAAAATAATTCTCAACAAAATAGGCTCTCGCTAGAGCATAGTGAAGCGGCAACTTACCACTTGCGGAAGAAACGCTAATCGAACCCTCATGCGCTCTAAAAAATGATAACGGTTCAGCAATATGAGCAAAGTATGTATAGTCTTTAGCTGTTAGTAAAAACAGAATGTTATGACGAAAGACCTGACCCCGCTTTTCATTCACCGTTGTACACGACTGTAACGATCGTGATAAGTGGTTTGCCTTCTAGACTGGCTTTAAAGTAACCCTGCGTGCGGAACCCTCCCTCGCCTTGTCGCCCCTCTCCTTGGGATAAAAACAAAACGGTTTCGAATTTATCTTCTGGCTGCTTTTCCAACACAGGCTTTTCACGCGTTACATTGCGCGTGGTGCTGTAACCACCACCATTCAAGAAAATTAC